>NZ_CP021455.1:3634285-4240000 GCF_002158865.1 Comamonas serinivorans
GGCCCGCTCGCGCGGGTGCTGGGCAGCCACACGGCGCCGCTGCAGCGCGCCCATGAGCGAGATCGGCAGCGTGGGCTGCTCGGCGTCGGGAGCCGGTGCCGCAGCGGGCTCGGCCGCCAGCTCGAGCTGGAAGCGCGCATCGGCCACGCCGCTGCTCTGCATGATCTGCACCAGATCGATGTAGAGCCGCTTGAGCCCGCCGGCATAGGGCGGCGCCAGGTAGGCCAGCCACAGCGCCAGCTCCTCCGGCTTGTCCATGTGGCAGGCCATCAGCTCGGCCAGCGCGTTGCAGAGGATCTCGGGGCGAAACGGGTTGATGTCGGGGCGCACCGTCTGCAGCCCCAAGGCGGCGCTGATGTGGGAGTCCAGCACCGTGAGCCGCTGCTCGGTCAAGGGCAGCACACGCTGCTGCAGGCGCTGCGACACCGGTTCGGTCTGGGCCGTCACCTTGGACTGCCGCTGCGCCAGGGCGCTCAGGGCATCGCGATTCAGCCGCCGCAGGTCCACGGCCTCGAGCTCGTCGATGGCATCGCGCAGGTGACGCTCGAGCAGGCGGCAGTACTCGGCGCTGAGCCGACGGCGCTGCTCTTCGAGCGAACGGGCCGCAGTCGTCCAGGCCTTGGCCTGCGGAAGCGTCACGGCCGAGCCCGCAGCCGCGCGCATACCGGCCGCAGCCGACCGCGCCGTGTGCTTGATCATGGCAGACGACAGCAGAATGGCTTCTTGAAAGCAGCGGCGAATCAGCAAATTCTGACCGGGCAAGGCAAGTCCCCAGAGGTCGCGGCCACGCCCGACAAGGGTGACCACTTGGAGTTACTGTAACACCCTTGATACATTGTTGGACGATGTCAGCGAGGGGAAATCGCCGGCTCGAATTCGGCCGGCGCTGTCGCCTCGACGAACACCGGCTCGCCGCTCTTCGGATGGTGAAAACCGATGCGCCACGCGTGCAGCATCATGCGCCTGGCCTTGGCCTGACCTTCGGTGTCCCCGTACTTGTCGTCGCCCACGATGGGGTGGCCGCACGAAGCGAGGTGAACCCGGATCTGATGGGTGCGTCCGGTTTTGATGGTGACTTCAAGCAAGGAGTATGCGGCCACCCTCGTTCTCACACGAACGAGACTCAGGGCATACTGCCCATCCGGGTCATCGCTCGTCGTCACCTTCACGCGGCGCTCACCCTCCTGGCCGCCCACACCGGGCAAGGCATAGCGCTTCAGGGGCTTTTCGATGCGCCGCACCGCTTGCGGCCATTCGCCCTGGACCAGGGCCAGGTAGGTTTTCTGGGTCGTGCGGTCGCGGAACTGGGCCTGCAGCGCGCGCAGGGCGCTGCGCTTCTTGGCCAGGATGAGGGCGCCGCTGGTGTCGCGGTCCAGGCGGTGCACCAGCTCCAGGTGCGGCAGGTCGGGTCGGGCCTGACGCAGTTGCTCGATGACGCCGAAATTCACCCCCGAGCCGCCGTGCACGGCCACACCGGCCGGTTTGTTGATGACCAGCAGGGCCTCGTCCTCGAGCAGCACCGGGAAGCTGCGCGCCGGCACGAACGCCGGCTCGGGCGCCTCGGGCAGCCGCAGCGGCGGCACGCGCACCACGTCGCCGGCGGCCAGGCGTGTGTCGGCGCTGGCACGGCCCTTGTTCACGCGCACTTCGCCCGAGCGAATGATGCGGTAGACGTGGGTCTTGGGCACCCCCTTGAGCAGACGCAGCAAAAAGTTGTCCAGCCGCTGCTGGTCAAATTCGTCATCCACGGTCACAAAACGCGTGGCCGCACTTTCTGGCGCCCGATTGACCCCTATAATCGCTCGGTCCGAAGACGTGGCGTAACTCGTTGATTTTTTAGAGGACATGTGCTTCACCGCAGTGAGTGTAGTGCACAGAAGCCACGCCACATGGACACAAGTCGGTGCCGCCAGGCGGACCAGCGCCCGAAGTGCACCTGGATGCCATGGGCCTGCGAATCCTGGGCGGTCGACACAACACAAACATTCAGAAACATGACCTGCCCGCCCACTTTTTCGGGCTGACAGGTGGACCAAAGCGAATACTCATCGTGTGCTGGCAACCATGGACATGCAAGAGAGGGGCCCGCTGGTCACCCTCGCGTGGCCTCGCCCCACACGTTTCTTCCGTCGCGCGCCCTGCCCTCTGGCCAGCCCAACGCGCGACACGCTCGCCCTCATCCACGCAGCCCATTTCCCGTTGCACAGGCCCTGACGGCCCCGTGTGACGCTCTGGCTGCATCCGTTTCCCTGTTTCGTTGTGTCGGCTCCGGCGCCTGGATGCCCGCAAGGGCTTCACGCGAGAAAACGAAAAGGATTGCATCATGAAGCGGATGCTGATCAACGCCACACAGGCCGAAGAGTGCCGTCTGGCGATCGTGGACGGGCAGAAGCTGCTCGATTACGAGGTGGAGATTGAAGGGCGCGAACAGCGCAAGGGCAACATTTACCGCGCCGTGGTGACACGCGTCGAGCCCTCGCTCGAAGCCTGTTTCGTCGACTACGGCGAAGAGCGCCACGGCTTTCTGCCGTTCAAGGAAATCTCCCGCGAATACTTCGCCGAAGGCGTTTCCGTCAGCCAGGCCCGCATCCAGGATGTGATCCGCGAGGGCCAGGAACTGGTCGTCCAGGTCGAGAAGGAAGAGCGCGGCAACAAGGGCGCTGCGCTGACCACCTTCGTCAGCCTCGCCGGGCGCTACATGGTGCTGATGCCCAACAACCCGCGCGGCGGTGGCGTGTCGCGCCGCATCGATGGTGCCAACCGCGCCGAGCTCAAGTCCGCCATGGACAAGCTGGTCTACCCCAAGGGCATGAGCGTGATTGCCCGCACCGCCGGCACCAACAAGAGCGCCCGCGAACTGCAGTGGGACCTGGACTTCCTGCTCAAGGTCTGGAATGCCATCGACAACGCCGTGGTCGACGGCAAGGGCGCCGAGCTGATCTACAAGGAATCCAACCTCGTCATCCGGGCCATCCGCGATTACTTCAGCGAGGACATCAAGGAAATCCTGATCGACACGGACGACATCTACGAGCCGGCCTACCAGTTCCTCACGCACGTGATGCCCGACTACGCATCGCGCGTGAAGCGCTACCGCGACAACGCCCCGCTGTTCTCGCGCTTCCAGATCGAACACCAGATCGAGACCGCCTACGCACGCACCGTGCAGCTGCCCTCGGGCGGCGCTATCGTCATCGACCACACCGAAGCCCTGGTCTCCATCGACGTGAACTCGGCCCGCGCCATCAAGGGCGGCGACATCGAGGAAACTGCCACGCGCACCAACCTGGAAGCGGCCGAGGAAGTGGCCCGCCAGGCCCGCCTGCGCGACCTGGGCGGCCTCATCGTGATCGACTTCATCGACATGGAGGACAGCAAGAACCGCCGCGAGGTCGAACGCCGCCTGGCCGACGCCATGGACGCCGATCGCGCCCGCGTGCAGTTCGGCTCGATCAGCAAGTTCGGGCTCATGGAGCTGAGCCGCCAGCGCCTGAAGCCGGCGCTCGCCGAAGGCGCCTCCATCCCCTGCCCGCGCTGCGGTGGCTCGGGCCATGTGCGCGACACGGAAAGCTCGGCCCTGCAGATCCTGCGCATCATCCAGGAAGAGGCCATGAAGGACAGCACGGCCGCCGTGTACGTCCAGGTGCCGGTCGAGGTCGCCAGCTTCCTGCTCAACGAAAAGCGCGCCGAGATCGCCAAGATCGAACTCATGCAGCGCATCAGCGTGCTGCTGATCCCCAACAAGACGATCGAGACGCCGCACTACAAGCTCGAACGCCTGAAATTCGACGATCCGCGTCTGGATCGCATCGAGCCCAGCTACAAGCAGGTCGACGAGTTCGAGGACCCGACGGCCATCACCCGCCGCTCAAGCACGCCCAAGAACCGCCAGACGCCGCGCATCAAGAACATCCTGCACGACGGTCCCGCGCCCGAGCTGGAACCCCAGCCGGAAGCGGCAGCCGCAGCGCCGGCCACGCCGGCCGTGGCACCGCCACCGGCCCCTGCGCCCGTGGTTCAGCCCTCCGTCGAGGTGCCGGGCTGGATCGCCAAGCTGCTGCAGATCTGGCGCGCCATCTTCGGCAACGACGCGCCGACCATGCCGATGCCCACGCCGGCACCGCAGCCCACGCCCCAGCCCATGGCGCCCGCGCCGCAAGGCCCCATCGACGACGCCCCCGCGCCTGGCGCCGAAGACCGCCGCAACGAACGCAGCCGCCGCGACGGCCGTGACGAACGCCGCCGCGGGGAAGGCCGGGATGGACGCGATGGCCGCCGCGACGAGCGTCGCCGGGACACCCGCGAAGGGCGTGACGAGCGCCGCCGCGACGACACCGACTGTGCCGACCGCCAGGACGACGACCGCAGCGAGCGCCAGGACCGCGCCCGCGGTGAGCGCCCCCGCAGCGAGCGCAGCGGTGAACGCGACCGGAGCGACCGCGGCGGCGAACGCCGTGCGCGCCAGGACCGCAGCGAGCGCGACGACGAGGCCGGTGACGACGAGCGCCGCAGCCGCCGCGACGAACGCGACAGCCGCGAACCGCGTGAAAGCCGCGAGCCGCGCGAATTGCGTGAGAACCGCGAACCGCGCGAGAGCCGTGACACGCGCGAAGGTCGCGAGCCCCGCGAAGACCGCGACTCGCGTGAGGGCCGTGAGCCGCGCGACAACCGAGACGGCCGTCCCAGCCGCGACGACCGTGAACGCGAGCGCAACGGCCGCGACCGCCGTGAACGCGATGCGCTGAGCGACGACACCGGCCGCGACGAGGCCGGCGCGACCGACGACCGCCAGGAAGCGCGCGAGCCGCGTGAGCGCCGCTCCCGCGATCGCTTTGGTCGCGACCGCCGTGAACGTGGCGACCGTGTCGAGCGCGACGACCGCGAGGACCGTGACATGCCGGCCCAGGACGACGCCCAGCCCGATGCCGCGCCGACACGCGCCGAATCGGCCCCGCGTTCGTACTTCCAGCGTGCGCAGGGCGACGCCAGCCCGGCCCGCGCCGACGTGGTGAACGCCTCGGCGGACGAGCTTGCCAGCAGCCCCGCGCCCACCACGGTCAGCGCAGCACCGGCCAACCCGGCCCCCGTGAGCCCGGCGCCCGTGGCGGTGGCCGCTGTGGCCGCCGCCGAGGTGGTCGCCGACACAGGCCGCATGCCGCGCATCGGCCGGTACGAGCTGCCGGTGCAGGAGCTGACCCAGGTGGCCAGCGCCGCGCAACTGGAGTGGGTGAACTCCAACGCCGAACGCGTGGCCGCCGTGCAGGCCGCCATCGCCGCCGAGCCCAAGCCGGTGCACGTGCCGCGTCCCCGCCCGGTGCTCAAGCCGCTGGACGAGCTGCCGCCGGTGCTGGTGGAAACCAAGCGTCAGCTGGTCAGCCCGCTCGTCGAAGACGACGTCAGCCTGTGAGTCGCCCCCTCGGGCTCGCCACGGCGGGCCCGGACCGGCGCACAGGCTGAGCATGCAGCCCACGGCCCGATGCCAGCGCCTGCGCGTCATCGGCCTGCGGCTGCAGCGCTTTTGCCTCTTCAAAAATGACGCAGTATGGGTCGATTCCCGTTGAACATTCAACGAGAATCGACCCATACTGCATTGAATCATCCAATCCCTGGAGCAACCACCATGGATTTGTTCAGCACCGCGCCCACCCCGCCTCTGGCCGAGCTGCTGCGTCCGCAAAGCCTCGATGAGGTCATCGGCCAGTCGCACCTGCTGGGTGAAGGCAAGCCGCTGCGACTGGCCTTTCAGTCGGGCAAGCCCCATTCCATGATCTTCTGGGGGCCGCCTGGCGTGGGCAAGACCACGCTGGCGCGCCTGACCGCCACCGCGTTCGCCTGCGAGTTCATCGCCTTGTCGGCCGTGTTCTCCGGCGTCAAGGACATCCGCGCCGCCATGGAGCAAGCCCAGCTGCACCTGGCCCAGGGCAAGCACACCATCCTGTTCGTCGACGAGATCCACCGCTTCAACAAAAGCCAGCAGGACGCGCTGCTGCCATATGCCGAAAGCGGCCTGGTCACCTTCATCGGCGCCACCACCGAAAACCCCTCGTTCGAAGTCAACTCGGCCCTGCTCTCGCGGGCCCAGGTGTACGTGCTGCAGTCGCTGTCGGACGAGGAGCTGCAGCAGCTGCTGGCGCGGGCGCAAGCCAAGGCCTTGACCGGGCTGAGCTTCGACGACCGGGCGCGCGACACGCTGATCGGCTATGCCGACGGCGATGCCCGTCGCTTTCTGAACCTGCTGGAGCAGACGCAGACGGCCGCCCGCACGGCCGGCATCACGCACATCACCCCCGAATTCGCGGAGAACGCCCTGAGCCTGAACGCGCGCCGTTTCGACAAGGGTGGCGACAATTTCTACGACCAGATCTCGGCGCTGCACAAATCGGTGCGCGGCTCGCACCCCGATGCCGCGCTGTACTGGCTCACGCGCATGCTGGACGGCGGCGCCGACCCGCGCTACCTGGCGCGCCGCATCGTGCGCATGGCCTGGGAAGACATCGGCCTGGCCGACCCGCGCGCCATGCAGATCGCGAACGACGCCGCGCTGACCTTCGAGCGCCTGGGCAGCCCCGAGGGCGAGCTGGCGCTGGGCCAGGCCGTCATCTACCTGGCCGTGGCGGCCAAGAGCAACGCCGGCTACAACGCCTACAACCAGGCCCGCGCCTTCGTCAAACAGGACAAAAGCCGCGAAGTGCCCGTGCACCTGCGCAACGCGCCCACCCAGCTGATGAAGGAACTGGGCCACGGCCACGCCTACCGATATGCGCACGACGAGCCCAACGCCTATGCGGCCGGCGAACGCTACCTGCCCGACGGCATGGCCGAGCCGCGCTGGTACCAACCCGTGCCACGCGGGCTGGAGGGCAAGATCGGCGAGAAACTCGCCTGGTTGCGCGAGCTGGATGCGCAAGCGGACCCCGCCAAGCCGACACCGCGCGATGCCGGATGATCAGGCTGCGGCAGAAGCATTGCCGCAGTATGTATGGTCTACCGCTCTCACATGAACGATGACGACCGCATACCCCTTTGGGGATGTCACACCCATGCGATCGGCAGGCCGTGGTCCCAACCCGGCACGTACATGGCGTCCAGTCCCTTGAGCTGGCGCGCCTTGACGATCATGTCCTTGAGTATCTTGTTCACGGCATGGCCGATGTGAATCAGGCCGTTGGCGCAGGGCGGCCTGATTGGGCTCGAGTTGCCGGGCGCCACTTGCCAGCGTCGAACCTGAGCCCCCTGATGGCGCCCAAGGCGCTGAAGACGCTGCGCAGTGCCATGGCCAAATCTGCACGTACCAGGCGACGGTGTGGAGCAGGCCACCGACCTGCACGGCGATGGCAATGTCGTCGGCCATGGCGCTGCTGCACGATCAGGCGTCTGTTGCGTGACGGCTCAGGCGGAAGCACAGGCCCATGGGGCTGCTTGTCGCGGATGTCGCGTGCGCAAGCCATGAAGCGCTTTCCCTCTGGACGGACACGCTCGATCCCGCGTGAGAGCGGATCACTCACTCCTTCAGCACATCGGCGCCCGCGGGCGGCTTGAATTGGAAGGTTGCGGCCGGCAGGGCTGCGTTGGACTCGAAGCCGCCAAAGGTGATGACCGAACGCTGGCCAAAGTTGTCGGTGATGTCCAGGGTCTGCAACTGCGGCCCCTTGTCGCCGGGCTTGAGGCCGACGCGCACGCTCTTGATCTGGCCATCGGGGTTCTTGGGCGTGGCCAGCACCCATTGCTGGGCCTCGGCATCGGGCAGGGCCTTCAGCTCGAAATCCTTGCGCAGCGCATCCAGGTTGTTGGCCGACGAGACGATGGCCGCCGGCGTCGAGCCCAGCACCTGCGCCTGGGCCTTGCGCGTGACCTGGTTCAGGTCGGCGTCGTACAGCCACAGGGTCTGGCCATCGGCCACGATGGTCTGGGCAAAGGGTTTCTGGTAGTCGAAGCGGAACTTGCCCGGACGCTCAAAGGCGAACTGGCCGCTCTGGGTCTTGGGCGCGCCCGGCTTGCCATCTTTACCGGGCGGCGTGACCACCTGGGTGAAGCTGGCCTGGCCGCTGCGGACCTGGGCGGCAAACTGCGCCAGGCTGTCCAGGCCATCGGCCCAGGCCGGCGCCTGCAGCGCAGCCCCCAAAGCGAGGGCCATCAGGGAAGGTCGAAGAAGGCGTGTCATGCGGGATGGATCAAGGGTAGCGGTCAAGGTCACCAGCCTAGCGCAAGCGAAGTGCCCGCACGTCAAGCCGGCGTGAAGCCGTGCAAGCAGACGTCACGGCACGCGGCTGGGATGGCGGCGATGCGGGGTCTCACCTCATGGGTCCGATTCGGCTCGCATGCGTGAGGCGGGTTGAAAACGTCGTGAGACCGTTTGGTCCTCAGCTTCCGTGGTCGCTGCATC
Source organism: Comamonas serinivorans (assembly GCF_002158865.1). Taxonomy (NCBI): domain Bacteria; kingdom Pseudomonadati; phylum Pseudomonadota; class Betaproteobacteria; order Burkholderiales; family Comamonadaceae; genus Comamonas; species Comamonas serinivorans. Next base: position 3,642,669 of record NZ_CP021455.1, read on the forward strand.
GCCAACCTGGGGGAAAGAGTTCGTGCCCGGCTGCGGCCATGCATCGCATCATTTGGCAGTATGCAGGGGTTGCCGTTGTGAATTGAACGGCGACCCCACCATACTGCCCTGATGCAATCACTCCTGCATCATTCGCCGTTGCGCGCGGGCACGAGGATGTCGCGTTGACCATTGGCGCCCAGCGCCGAGACGACGCCGGCGTTCTCCATGTCTTCGAGCAAGCGGGCCGAGCGGTTGTAGCCGATGCGCAATTTGCGCTGGACGTAGGAGATGCTGGCCTTGCGGTCCTTCAGCACCACCTCGACGGCCTGGTCATACATCGGGTCCTTCTCGCCACCTTCGCCGTCGCCACCGCCATAGCTGGTGTCCTCGCCGTCCACCGTGCCCCCTTCCAGCACGCCGTCGATGTAATTGGGCTCGCCCTGGGTCTTCAGGTATTCAACGACGCGGTGCACCTCGTCGTCACTGACGAAGGCGCCGTGCACCCGCGTGGGCAGCGAGGTGCCCGAGGGCATGTAGAGCATGTCGCCCATGCCGAGCAAGGCCTCGGCGCCCATCTGGTCGAGGATGGTGCGGCTGTCGATCTTGCTGCTGACCTGGAAGGCGATGCGCGTGGGGATATTGGCCTTGATGAGGCCGGTGATGACGTCCACGCTGGGGCGCTGCGTGGCCAGCAGCAGGTGGATGCCGGCGGCCCGCGCCTTTTGCGCCAGGCGCGCGATCAGCTCCTCGATCTTCTTGCCGACCACCATCATCAGGTCGGCCAGCTCGTCGATGATGACCACGATGTGCGGCAGGCGGTCCAGCGGCTCGGGGTCGTCCGGCGTCAGGCTGAACGGGTTGTAGATGAACTCGCCCCGCGCCTTGGCTTCGTCCACCTTCTGGTTGAAGCCGGCCAGGTTGCGCACGCCGACCTTGCTCATCAACTTGTAGCGCCGCTCCATCTCGGCCACGCACCAGTTCAGGCCATTGGCCGCCTGCTTCATGTCCGTCACCACAGGGCACAGCAGATGAGGAATGCCTTCGTAAACCGACATTTCCAGCATCTTGGGGTCGATCATCAGCAGGCGCACGTCCTTGGGCTCGGCCTTGTAGAGCAGCGAGAGGATCATGGCGTTGATGCCCACCGACTTGCCCGAGCCGGTGGTGCCTGCCACCAGGGCGTGCGGCATCTTGGCCAGGTCGGCGACGATGGGGTTGCCGACGATGTCCTTGCCCAGGCCCACGGTCAGCAGCGACTTGGCTTCGTGGTAGACCTGCGAGCCGAGGATCTCGGACAGGCGGATGGTCTGCCGCTTGGCGTTGGGCAGCTCCAGCGCCATGAAGTTCTTGCCCGGGATGGTCTCGACCACGCGGATGGAGACCAGCGAAAGCGACCGCGCCAGGTCCTTGGCCAGGTTCACGATCTGCGAGCCCTTGACGCCGGTGGCCGGCTCGATCTCGTAACGCGTGATGACCGGGCCGGGCGCCGCCGCCACGACCTGCACCTCGACGCCGAAGTCCTTGAGCTTTTTCTCGATCAGGCGGCTGGTCATCTCCAGCACCTCGGGCGAGACGGTGTCCTGCTTGACCAGGGCTTCGTCCAGCAAATCGACCTGGGGCAGGTTGCTGTCGGGCAGGTCCTTGAACAGCGGCTTCTGGCGCTCTTTCACCACCCGCTCGCTCTTGGCGGGCTCGGCCACAGGTGGCTCGATCACGCGCGGTTGGGGCGTGGGCGAGAACGCAGCAGGCTCGACCACGTCGTCCAGGGTCGTCGAAGGCGATTCATCGCGCCGTTCACGCACGGCACGGCGCCCCACCGCCTCGTCCTCGGCAACTTCGCGGCGAATGCGGCGCGCCTGCACCAGCGCTTCCAGCGCGCGGCCGATGCGTTCCGCCAGGGATGACCAGGAAAACCGGAACACGGCCGCCAAGCCGAACACCACGCCGGCGATGCACAGCAGTCCGGAGCCCGTGAACCCGAACCAGTTCTGCATGAGCTGGCCCGAGAAATGCCCGAGGATGCCGCCCGCGTGGCCGCCCGGCACCACGGCGTCCAGGCGGTACAGGCGGCTCCACTCCAGCGCACAGCTGGCCACCATGAGCAACACCAGCCCCAGCCAGAAGCCGGCGCGCGTGGCCAGCATGCGTTCAAGCTCACCCGCGCCGGCCAGGTCAGCCGGCGACGTTTGCGGCTCCAGGCGCATCCAGCGCGCCAGTGCGCCCAACCAGGCGCGGATGCCGGCCGCCACGGCCCACCAGACCGAGTAGCCAAACAGGGCAAAGCCGAGGTCGGACAGGTAGGCGCCGGAATGGCCCGCCCAGTTGCGCACGGCCCCCCCGGTGCCGGAGGTCATGAAGGCCTCGTCCAGGGCGGAATGAGACAACAGGGCCATGAGCACGAAAATGATCAGGGCCAGACCGAGCACCAGGCCGGTCTCCTGAATCAGGCGTCCCACGGATCGGCGCAGCGAAAACCGCTCGGTACCTTCAGCGTCCAAAGTATTGAGTGAATAAGCCATGGCAAATCGATCTGCGAGCTTAACCGATCGATTTGGCGTCTGGACGGGGTGTCCGGCCTCAGCTCAGCGCGTGCAAGCGCTCCTTGACCAATAGTCCACCATCGGGCTGGGTTTCGATGAGCGCGCGCTCTTCCAGGTCCTTCATCACGCGGCTGACCATTTCGCGCGAGGCGCCCACCATCTTGGCAATGTCCTGTCGCGAAATCTTGTCGCGGATGCGCAATTCACCGTCCGGGCCTTCCACGGCGAACTCGAGCAGCGCACGCGCCACACGCCCGTAGACGTCCATCAGCGCCAGCGATTCGATCTTGCGGTCGGCGTGGCGCAGCCGTTGCACCAGGCCTCGCATCACGGCGTAGGCCATGGACGAGTTCTCGGGCAGGCAACGGGCGAACTCCAGTCGGCCCAGCATCAGCACATCGGTCTGGATCTCGGCCTTCACCGTGGCCGAATGGGGCTGGTTGTCAATCAGGCTCATTTCGCCGATGTAATCGCCCGGGTGCATGGTGGCGAGGATCACCTCCCGCCCCCGCTCATCGGCCTTGATGACGCGCACCCGACCGGTCAACAGGATGAACAAAGCATTGCTCTTCTTGTCCTGTTCCACGATGACCTCGCCACGTTTGAAGCGGCGCTTGACCACCGAGTCCGCTACGGATGCCGCCTGCGCATCGGTCAGGACGGAAAACAGCGGCACCCGACGAATCAAGTCCAAGCTCGACAACATGGTCATGAAAACACTCTCCTGGAAGCAATTTCAGAAGTCAGCGCGGTGGCACCCCACACAAAATCACCACCGACTGCGTCAAACTGGACATCCTGTCCAGGGCAATAGTTCACCAAATTCGCATCTGCTGGATGCGTATGCTAGCGTAGCGGCTTCTCTTTTGAGCAGTACAGCAACAGAAATGAAGCACAGCAAGCACGCGCGGGTATTGATTCTTGGTTCCGGCCCGGCTGGTTATTCGGCGGCGGTCTATGCGGCTCGCGCCAACCTCAACCCCATCCTGGTCACGGGCATTGCGCAAGGCGGCCAGCTCATGACCACCACCGACGTGGACAACTGGCCCGCCGACGTGGATGGCGTTCAGGGCCCTGAACTGATGGCTCGCTTCCAGAAGCACGCCGAGCGCTTCAACACCGAGATCATCTTCGACCACATCAACCACGTCGACCTCAGCCAGCGCCCCTTCCGCTTGGTGGGCGACTCGTATGAGTTCACGTGTGACAGCCTGATCATCGCCACCGGTGCCTCGGCCAAGTACCTGGGCCTGCCCTCCGAAGAGTCGTTCAAGGGTCGCGGCGTGTCGGCCTGCGCCACCTGCGACGGCTTCTTCTACCGCGAACAGGACGTGTGCGTGGTCGGCGGCGGCAACACCGCCGTCGAGGAAGCCCTCTACCTGTCCAACATCGCCCGCAAGGTCTACCTCATCCACCGCAGGGACAAGTTCCGAGCCGAACCCATCCTGGTGGACAAGCTGATGGCCAAGGTGCAGGCCGGCAAGATCGAGCTGAAGACCTTCCACACCCTCGACGAGGTCCTGGGCGATGCCAGCGGCGTCACCGGCATCCGCATCCGCAACACCCAGACCGACGCCACGGAAGACCTCCAGCTCATGGGCTGCTTCATCGCCATCGGTCACTCGCCCAATTCCGAGCTCTTCACCGAGCAACTCAAGCTGCAGAACGGCTACATCGTCACCCAGGCCGGCACCAACGGTTTCGCGACCATGACCAGCGTCCCCGGCGTGTTTGCCGCCGGCGATGTGCAGGACCACGTCTACCGCCAGGCCATCACCAGCGCCGGCACGGGCTGCATGGCGGCCCTGGACGCCCAGCGTTACCTTGAGCAAGAGGTGGAGACGCTTGAGCGCCCTGCCGAAATCTCGCTATAATGCCGGGTTTTCCGCGCTCAGTCGGGTGCGGATCAGCGATGGTGCCACCACGGCGCCCAGGCCTTCCCTTTGGGGCAGTGCCGGGTGCCAGGCATCTCCGGGGCAACCGCCACCCTGAAATTGGCGAGGTGAGGCAGCGGCCGATGCATGTCGGCCAGGTGCATTCCCCACGGGGATGCAAGCTGCCGTTAAAACAGATGGAGTGTCCTCATGGCACGCGTGTGTGAAGTCACGGGCAAGAAGCCCATGGTGGGGAACAACGTTTCCCACGCCAACAACAAGACCAAGCGTCGTTTCCTGCCCAACCTGCAGTACCGCCGCTTCTGGGTGGAAAGCGAAAACCGCTGGGTGCGTCTGCGCGTTTCGAGCGCTGCACTGCGCCTGATCGACAAGAACGGCATCGACGCCGTGCTCGCAGACATGCGCGCACGTGGTCAAGCCTGATCGCCAACGCAAGGAGTTAACACATCATGGCAACCAAAGGCGGACGCGAAAAAATCAAGCTGGAATCGACGGCTGGCACGGGTCACTTCTACACGACCACGAAGAACAAGAAGACCATGCCCGAGAAGATGTCCATCACGAAGTTTGACCCCAAGGCTCGCAAGCATGTCGAGTACAAGGAAATCAAGCTGAAGTAAGCACACGCGTTTCTGGCGTTACCAGAAAATGCGCAAGAAGCCCGACTGTTCGACAGCCGGGCTTTTTTCTTGCCCAAATGGTCAATCTCTACGCCATTCGTCTTCGGGAGTGCCCCTGATGGTTGAGCCCCGGGAAAGCCGGTTCAATCAAGCTCCGACCAACAGTTTTGGAGGAGATGCACCATGTTCAAAATCATCCTTGCCGTGTTCGCCGCCTTGTACGCTTCGCTGGCCATGGCCGCCGTGGAGGTCAACACGGCCACGGCCGCCGACCTGGACACCATCAAGGGCATTGGCCCCAAGATGTCGGCCTCCATCCTGGATGAGCGCAAGAAGAACGGCAACTTCAAGGACTGGGCCGACTTCGCCGCGCGCGTGAAGGGCGTGGGCGAGAAGAACTCGGTCAAATTCTCTGACGCAGGCCTGACCGTCGGCGGCAAAGCGCTGTCTGGCGCGGCGCCCAAGGCCGCAGCGGCCAAGCCGGCCGCAACCCCGGCAACCGCCAAAGCCGCGGCACCTGCCACGGCTGCCGCGCCGGCCAAGAAGCCCGCCAGCGGCGCCAAATGACCTGGCCCGCCCGGCCCCGGGTCTGCTGCAGCCAGCCCGGGCGCCCGCTGCGAATCCTCTAAGATGGTGGGTTTCCCCAAGCCCGGCTTGGACCACCTACAGGATTCGCAGTGTTTTCAAACCTCATGCTGTTCCGGATTGAAGCCGGCTGGCCGCAATCCCTCACCGAACTTCAAGACGCGCTGATGCAGGAGGCCTTTTCGCCCTGCAGCGCCACCCAGCAAAAGGCCACGGGCTGGGTGCCCGTACGTGGCCAGAACCACGGCGAATTCGCGGAATCCGTGGCCGGCCAGTGGATTGCCAAATTCACCATCGAGACCAAGGCCGTTCCGGCCGACGCACTGCGTCGACGCGTGGACGAGCTGGCGCAGCAGATCGAAGCCACCACAGGCCGCGTGCCTGGCAAGCGCGAGAAGAAAGACCTGCGTGACGACGCGCTGCAAGAGCTGCTGCCCCATGCCTTCCCCAAGCAATCGAGCAACTGGGTCTGGCTGGATCCCGAATCCCGCATCCTCGCGCTGGACGCGGCCAGCCCTGGCAGGGCCGACGAAATCACCAGCAGCCTCACGCGCGTGGCGGGCCGTGGATTTGGTCTGCGCCTGATCCAGACCCACAGCACACCGCAGTCGGTGATGGCCCACTGGCTGGGCAGCGAAGAAGCCGATGCCATGCCCAGCGACTTTGCGCTGGGGCGTGAGTGCGAGCTCAAAGGCGGTGGCGAAGAGCCCGCCATGGTCAAGTTCAAACGCCACGACCTGTCCACCGACGAAGTGCGCCAGCACCTGGCCGATGGCAAGCTGCCCATCGCCCTGGCCGTGAACTGGGAAGACCGCGTCCGCTTCACGCTGACCGAAGCGCTGGTGCTGAAGAAAATCGGCTTTGACGACAGCGTGTTCGCCGATGCCGGCGACGACGACGACCGCTTCGACACCGACATCACCATCAAGACCGCCGAGCTGCAGGCGCTGATCGCCAGCCTGCTGCAAGCCCTGGGCGGCGAACAGGCCCCGGGCGCCCTACCTGGCGCTGCGCCCACGCCTGCAGCCGCGCTTTCGGCGGGAGCGACTGAGGCCACGGGCCAGGCCGCAGAGGCATGGGCCGAAGGCCCACCGTTCTGACACTCAACAGGAGTACCAGAACACCCTCGATGAATGATCATCGCAGGTGCACGGATACCCCTTGAATCGCCTCGCACCATGACCGCCCTTCCCCAGGACCTGCGTTTCGCCTTGGCCATCTGCGTGGGCGCCTGCGTGGGTGCGCTCCTGCGTTGGCGCCTGGGGGTGTGGCTCAACCAGCCCGGGGCCTGGATGCCCTGGGGCACCTTGACGGCGAACTGGGTCGGCGCGCTCGTGATTGGCGTGTGCATCGGCATCTTCGAGCTGCGTACGGACCTCGACCCGGCCTGGCGCATGTTCTGGATCACGGGCCTGCTGGGCGCCTTGACCACCTTCTCCAGCTTCAGCGCCGAAGTCATCGCCATGCTGCAGGACGGCCGCCTGGCGCGGGCCCTGGCCACCACCAGCCTGCACCTGGCGGGCTCACTGCTGCTGACCTGGGTCGGGTTGCAGGGCGTGCGCAGAATCCTTTCCTGAGTATGAAACCACTGCCGTTGGTGGTTGAACGACAGTGACCTGATACCCCTTGATCCATTCAACAAGGCATCGCTTCGTGGGATGGGGCGGCGGCGCCCGCACCCTGCCCACAGGGAGCGGCGTCATCGGGCCCTTCTGGGGCCCGCCGCGGCACCGAATTGCCAAAAAACCACGCTTGCCGACATCCAGGCCCCGTCAACAGCGGGAATCCATCGTGCGTTGAAGGATTGCGCTCAGAATGGGTTCAACGGCTTCTGGCATTGACTTTGCTTGAAATCGTGCACCCCGACCCCAAGTCCACTCGGACACACCATGAAAGGGAACCCCCAGATGAACATGCTTTACGACTCCGACACCTTCTCGGTCGTGCACCTGTTCGCCGAAGCCGTGGGGCCGCAAGACGGGCCAACGCTTGAACGCCACGGGTTCGAAATCGTGGACAAACGCACGGGCAAAGAGGTGTATCTGGACGGTTCCTGGGCCGAGCTGTTCCAGGTCCACATCCAAGCCTGGCAGGCCAAGACCCCGACCCAGGAAGAGGTCGAGGACACGCTGGAAGGCTTCGCGGTGCTGGCTCAAAACCCGGTGCTGATGCACTGAGGCCTCATCACCAATCCACCGCGTGGGCGCCCGCCCCCTGAGCCGCCACAGGCCCCTGTGGCGGCTTTTTCATCGGCCGATGCCGGATGAACGGTGCGCGCCCGGCCGCCACGGAACGGCCAGCTCACCCACGCAGCGCATGCGGTGCTTGCTCAGAGGGTCGATGCCATCGCCGCCTCGCTCGGCCGCATCGCCACCCTTGAGCTCGCCGCGCGCCGGCATCCTGCGACGGGCGGATGCCTGCTTGAAACGCCGCCCCGCAGCTGGGGCCCGTCGCCGCTCTCGACCTGCAGGTTCCGGCCGCGCAATCCGGCCTGCGAGAATCGGCGGGTTCGGGGCCTGACCCCGCCGTCCTGTCTAGACCCGCATCGAATGTCCGCCGTGAACACCCTGACCCTGACCCGACCCGACGACTGGCACCTGCACGTGCGCGATGGTGCCGCCCTGCACAGTGTGGTGCCCCACTCCAGCGCGCAAATGGGCCGCGCGCTCATCATGCCCAACCTCAAGCCGCCGGTGACCACGGCGGTGCAAGCCCAGGCCTATGCCGAGCGCATCCGCGCCGCCGTTCCGGCGGGCCACCGCTTCACGCCGCTGATGTCGCTGTACCTGACCGACACGCTGGCCCCGGACGAAATTCGCGCCGCCAAAGCCGCTGGCGTGGTGGCGTGCAAGCTCTACCCGGCTGGCGCCACCACCAACAGCGACGCCGGCGTCACCGACATCCGCAACACCTACGCCACGCTGGAAGCCATGCAGCGCGAAGGCGTGCTGCTGCTGATGCACGGCGAGGTCACCGATCCCGAGGTTGACCTGTTCGACCGCGAGGCCGTCTTCATCGACCGCGTGCTGCAACCGCTGCGCCGCGACTTTCCCGAGCTGAAGGTGGTGTTCGAGCACATCACCACGCGCGAGGCCGCTCAGTACGTGGCCGGCGCCGACACCTTCACCGCCGCCACCATCACGGCGCACCACCTGCTCTACAACCGCAACGCCATCTTCACGGGCGGCATCCGGCCCCACTTCTACTGCCTGCCCGTGCTCAAGCGCGAGCAACACCGCCAGGCGCTGGTGACGGCGGCCACCAGCGGCAGCCCCAAGTTCTTCCTGGGCACCGACAGTGCCCCGCACGCCGCGCTGCTCAAGGAAGCCGCGCTGGGCTGCGCCGGCTGCTACACCGCCTACGCCGCCATCGAGCTGTACGCCGAGGCCTTCGACCGCGCCAACGCCCTGGACAAGCTGGAAGCCTTTGCCAGCCTGAACGGCCCGGCCTTCTATGGCCTGACGCCCAACACCGACACCATCACGCTGCAGCGCGAACCCTGGACCGTGCCCGAGGCCTACCCGTTTGGCGAAACCCAGGTCAAGCCCCTGGGCGCAGGCGAAACCCTGCAATGGAAGCTGCAAGCCTGATGCAGATGATGGGGTATGCCTGAATCTCCGTTTTCAAGACAACGGAGATCGATGCATACCCCGCCTCCATCACACCTCGTTCGGCCCGCAACCCTGGGGCCGCTGGCAGACAGGCCTCTTCAACGGAACAGGACGCCCATGGAACCCGTGCCGCGCATCGCCTTGCTGATCGACGCCGACAACTCGCCGGCCGACCTGATCGACGAAATCCTCACCGAGCTGTCCACCCTGGGCGTGATCAACATCCGGCGTGCCTACGGCAACTGGACCAAGTCGGCACTGGGCGGCTGGCAGGACCGGCTGCTCGAGTTCGCCATCCGGCCCATGCAGCAGTTCGACTACTCGCGGCGCAAGAACGCCTCGGACATGGCGATGACGGTGGACGCCATGGAGCTGCTCTACACCGAGCGGCCCGATGCCTTCGCGATTGCGTCGTCCGACGCCGATTTCACGCCGCTGGTCATGCATCTGCGCGCCAAGGGCGCGGCCGTGTACGGCTTCGGCGCCGCCCAGACGCCCAAGCCCTTCGTCAACGCCTGTTCGCGCTTCCTGTACCTCGAGGCGCTGCGCGAAGCCAGCGAAGAGCCTGCCAATACCCCGTTGACGGAGGCGGTGGCGCCCCAAGCGCACGGCACGCAGCCGCCAGCGGTAACGGCGTCGGACGCCAGGCCCAACGATGCGCCCCCCGCGCCCGAGGGCAGCAACCCGCTGCCGCCCTGCGCCAGCCTGCGCGTGCCCACCTCGCAACTGCGGCAGAACGCCCGGCTGATGAACGGGCTGCGCAGTGCCGTGCAGGCCAATGCCGATGAGCAAGGCTGGGTGCGCGTGGGCACGCTGGGCCACCAGATCGCCAACAAGGAATCGTTTGACGCGCGCAACTACGGCTACGGCAGCCTCAGCAAGCTGCTGGCGGCCACCGAAGCCTTTGAGCTGCGCGACGAAGGCACGCCCAAGGTCGCCGTGCGCGTGAAGCCCAAGCGCTGAGGCCCACGACCGGCCCCCGCCAGCCCCGCAGCCCCGCAGCCCCGCAGCCAGCTGCATTGGGCCAGGGCATCGCCCCGATCGTCGGGCGAATGCGCCTTCAACGGAGTATGCAGGCTTTGTCGATCATTTTTCATCGGCAAGGCCGGAATACTGCCTTCATCAACCCCACCATCTTCAGCATGCCGTCCTGCCACGGCCAGCCGGCCAAGCGGCGCAGTTACCGCATCTTTGAAAGCCTTTTGCGGTGACGGATTTGCGTTCAGTGCGGTTGAAGTTGGCAGGCTTGTCCCTACCATTCGAAACCTGACATCCCTGCCAAAAGGAATCGAGCTCCCCCATGAAACGCATTGCCCTGTTCGTCTTGACCAACCTGGCCGTTGTGGCCGTCATCGGCTTGGTCGCCAACCTGTTGGGGGTAAGGCAGTACATCACCGCCAACGGCATCAACTTCAGCTCGCTGCTCGTGTTCTCCATCATCGTGGGGTTCACCGGCGCCATCATCTCGCTGCTGATGAGCAAGTCCATGGCCAAGATGAGCATGGGCGTGAAGATCATCAACCAGCCCAGCAATGCCGACGAGGCCTGGCTGGTGGACGTGGTGGCGCGGCTGTCGCAAAAAGCCGGTATCGGCATGCCCGAGGTCGGCATCTACGAGGGCGAGGCCAACGCCTTTGCCACGGGCGCGTTCAAGAACTCCTCGCTGGTGGCGGTTTCCACCGGGCTGCTGCGCGGCATGACGCGCGACGAGATCGAGGCCGTGCTGGCCCACGAAGTGGCCCACGTGGCCAATGGCGACATGGTCACCATGACGCTGATCCAGGGCGTGATGAACACCTTCGTGGTGTTCGCCTCGCGCGCGCTGGGTTACGTGATCGACGGCTTCCTGCGCGGCAACCGCAGCGATGACGCGCCGCAAGGCACGGGCATCGGCTACATGATCACCGTGTTCGTGCTCGACCTGGTGTTCGGTTTCCTGGCCCACATCATCGTGGCCTGGTTCTCGCGCCACCGCGAGTTCCGCGCCGACGCGGGCGCCGCTCACCTCATGGGCCAGTCGCAGTCCATGGTCAATGCCCTGGCCCGCCTGGGTCAGATGAACAACCAGGACCTGCCCAACAAGAGCCTGGCCACCATGGGCATCGCCGGCGGCATCGGCAAGCTGTTCTCGACCCACCCGCCGATCGAGCAACGCATCGCGGCCCTGCAACAGGCTCGCTGACCAGCGCCCTGGCGCCCTCGGCCGCACAGCCGGGCAGCGCCAGCAAGACGCCCGACCCAGCCCGGCCCGCGCCGGGCTTTTTGTTGGAGTGCCGGTGCTGAAGGCGTAGCGCTTGAGGGCATTGGCTGACGAAGCCTCACGGCAGCCCTCGCTACACTGGCTGATTCTTGCCGCGGGAAGGATGGACGATGGACATGGACGTGGGGGCGCTGTTCGGAAGCTTTGGTCGCAGCTACCTGTTCGTCATCGCGGCGGTGCTGCCCATCATCAACCCGGCAGCCGTCGCACCGATTTTTCTCACGCTGACCGAGGGCGCCGACGTCGGCACCCGGGTCAGCCTGGCCAAGCGAATTGCCACCAACTCGTTCATGCTGATGCTGGGCGTGTTGCTGGTGGGCTCGTACGTGCTCGACTTCTTCGGCATCTCGCTGCCCATCGTGCGCCTGGGGGGCGGCCTCATCGTCGCGGCCTCGGCCTGGCGCCTGCTCACCGCCAGCCAAGACACCAGCGACCACCGCGAAGCCCTGGCCCAGGCCTTCACGCCCGAGCAGGCGCAACGCCAGGGCTTTTTTCCGCTGACTTTTCCCATCACCTGCGGCCCTGGGTCGATCTCCGCCATCATCACCGTCGGCGTGACCCTGCACGATGGCCGCACGTCGTTCGGCATGGCCAACGCCCTGGGCGGCGCCGCGGCCCTGGCGTCGCTGGCGGCCCTCATCTACCTGGCTTACCGCTACGCGCAGCAGATCCTGCGTCCGCTGGGCGAGGCCGGCATGTTGGTGTTCACGCGGCTGTCGGCCTTCATCCTGCTGTGCCTGGGCATCCAGATCATGTGGGACGGCACGAGCGAGCTGCTGCGCGGGGTGCTGACGCTGCAGGTCCGCATGTGAGCACAGGCGCCATACCCTGGGGGTGAGCGTTGTGGCACCGTGACAGATGTGTGCAATCTGCGCGGCGATTGGCAGGCGCCAGCAGGCGCCGCCCCGTGCAAAGCCACGGAACCTCGTCATAATCGTCTCAAGCGTAGCAAACTGTAAGTCTCACACCGGAGGAACCCCGTGGACATCACCCAACTGCTGGCGTTCAGCGTCAAGAACAAGGCGTCTGACCTGCACCTGTCAGCCGGGTTGCCCCCCATGATTCGCGTGCACGGCGACGTGCGTCGCCTGAACGTGGAACCGTTGGACCACAAACAGGTGTTCGCCATGGTGTACGACATCATGAACGACGCCCAGCGCAAGGCGTACGAAGAATTCCTGGAGGTGGACTTCTCGTTCGAAATCGACGGCCTGGCGCGCTTTCGCGTCAACGCCTTCAACCAGAACCGGGGCGCCGGCGCCGTGCTGCGGACCATCCCGAGCAAGATCCTGTCGCTGGAGCAGCTCAACGCGCCCAAGATCTTCGGCGAGCTGTCGCTGCAGCCGCGGGGCCTGGTGCTGGTGACCGGCCCCACGGGCTCGGGCAAGTCCACCACGCTGGCGGCCATGATCAACCACCTCAACGAAAGCGAGTACGCCCACGTGCTGACGGTGGAAGACCCCATCGAGTTCGTGCACGAGTCCAAGAAGTGCCTGATCAACCAGCGCGAGGTCGGGCCGCACACGCTGAGCTTCACCAACGCCCTGCGGTCGGCCCTGCGCGAAGACCCCGACGCCATCCTCGTGGGCGAATTGCGCGACCTGGAGACGATTCGCCTGGCCATGACCGCCGCCGAAACCGGCCACCTGGTGTTCGGCACGCTGCACACCTCGTCGGCCGCCAAGACCATCGACCGGATCATCGACGTGTTCCCAGCCGAGGAAAAGGAAATGGTGCGCTCCATGCTGTCCGAGTCGCTGAACGCCGTGATTGCCCAGACCCTGTGCAAGACCAAGGACGGCCAGGGCCGCGTGGCCGCGCACGAGATCATGATCGGCACCCCGGCCATCCGCAACCTGATCCGCGAGGACAAGGTGGCTCAGATGTACTCATCCATCCAGACCGGCCATGCCTACGGCATGCAGACGCTGGACCAATGCCTGTCCGACCTGGTGCGGCGCAACGCGATCAGCAAGGCTGAGGCCCGTGGCAAGGCCAAGATTCCGGAGAACTTCCCCGGTTGACGACACGCGGGCGGCCCAGCCGCCCCCTTGGGTTCATTCGGTGCCCAGCGCGGCACCGAGCTGATGGAGGATTCGCATGGAACGCGATCAGGCTTCAAAGTTCATCAACGACCTGCTCAAGCTGATGATCAGCCGCAAGGGCAGCGACCTGTTCATCACGGCCGACTTTCCGCCGGCCATCAAGGTCGACGGACGGATCAACAAGGTGTCGGCCCAGCCGCTGACCGCGGCGCACACCCTGGCGCTGGTGCGCTCGGTGATGAACGACAAACAAGGCGCCGAGTTCGAGCGCACCAAGGAGTGCAACTTCGCCATCTCGCCGGCCGGCATCGGGCGTTTCCGCGTCAACGCCTTCCTGCAGCAGGGCAAGGTGGGCATGGTGCTGCGGTTGATCCCGCAGGAACTGCCCACCATCGATGGCCTGGGCATGCCGCAGGTGCTCAAGGACGTGGCCATGTCCAAGCGCGGGCTGACCATCCTGGTCGGCGCCACGGGCTCAGGCAAATCGACCACGCTGGCAGCCATGGTGGACTGGCGCAACCTCAACTCCTACGGCCACATCGTCACCGTGGAAGACCCGGTGGAGTTCGTGCACCCGCACAAGAACTGCATCGTGACCCAGCGCGAAGTGGGCCTGGACACCGATTCGTGGGAAGCCGCCCTCAAGAACAGCCTGCGGCAAGCGCCCGATGTCATCCTGATGGGCGAAATCCGCGACCGCGAAACCATGGAGCACGCGGTGGCCTTTGCCGAAACCGGTCACCTGTGCCTGGCCACGCTGCACGCCAACAGCGCCAACCAGGCGCTGGACCGCATCATCAACTTCTTCCCCGAAGAGCGGCGCGCTCAGCTGCTGATGGACCTGTCGCTGAACCTGCGCGCCCTGGTGTCGCAACGCCTGCTGCCCAAGCAGGACAGCAAGGGGCGCACTGCCGCAGTCGAAATCATGCTGAACTCGCCGCTCATCGCCGACTTGATCTTCAAGGGCGAAGTCGGCGAGATCAAAGAGATCATGAAGAAAAGCCGCGAGCTGGGCATGCAGACCTTCGACCAGTCGCTGTTCGACCTGTTCGAGGCCAACCAGATCACCTTCGAAGACGCGCTGCGCAATGCCGACTCGATGAACGACCTGCGCCTGCAGATCAAGCTGCACAGCCAGCGCGCCAAGTCGCTGGACCTGGCCGCCGGCACCGAGCACCTGGCCATCGTCTGACGCGGCGCTCAGCCGCGGGCACGGTGGCAATGGCCCACGGCGGCCCGGCCCCGTGTTGGGCACCGCGGGCGTGAGCAGCGGTGGGCGCGGGTAGCGCGCCCACGCCTCGTCGAGCGGGATGGCCTGGACCCGTGCGCCAACCGCGTTGCAGGCCTTTTGAGCAGGCGCAGCGCACGCACGTCGTGCACGCCCGCCGCAGCGTCGGCGCACGACTTAGGCGCCATTCACCGCGCCCGACACACGCGAGTCCCGGGCGCTTCGTACGCCTGAAGCGCCAGGCCAAGCCACGTCCCACCATGCGCGGGCATGGCGCCACGGCATCGACCGCGCCATTGACTTCAACCCATCGACAGTATCGACTCACTGCCGTTTCCAAACAAACGGCAACGCAGCCATACTGCCGTTTACCAGATGCTCAGGTCAGCCAGGCCTTGGGCACCTTCACCGGCATGGTCAACAGGATCTGCGCCATGCCTTTGCCGAGCGGATCGTTGCGCAGCGACGCCATGCCGCCGCCATCCAGGGCCTCTTCGCAAACGAAGTTGACGGCGTCGAAGCCCGGCAGGTCGTGGCGGGTGACGCGCCCTTTGACCAAATGCGCCAGCCACTGGCGCACGGTGTCGGGCGTGACCTGGGCGCGGATCAGCGGCAGGTACTCGGGCCGGCGTGCGATGAGGCCGATGTTCGAGGTGTCGCCCTTGTCGCCACTGCGGCCCCAGGCCAGCGTGATGAGCGGCACGGCCTCGGTTTCGCCGGGCATCTGCACCGGCACCGGCTCGGTGGCTGGCGTCTCGGCCGACGGGGCCAGCGGCACGCCGGCGGGCACCGCCACTTCGGTGCGCACGCCGTCCAGCACCACGGCCGGGTGCAGCGCGCCCTTGTCCAGCAGGAAGGCGTACTGCCGGATGGAGGGCGACGGCGTGGCGCGCCCGCTGCCCGAGCCCGTGGTGCCGGGCGACCAGCTGGTGCCGGCGGGCGCCACCTCGCGCGCGAACAGCTCCAGCGCCGCCTTCTCGGGGTGCATCACCGCCAGGCGCATGACGGCCTCGCGGGTGCCACGCGCCTGGGCGTGCGGGCCGAACAGCGATTCGGCACCCACGATGTCGACGTGCGTGCGCGTGTAGTCGCCCAAGCCACGTTCGGCAAACAGCCGCCGCGTGCGCGTGAGGATGGCCTCGGCCGTGCGCTCGGCCTTCTTCACGGCGTCCACGCCCACGATGGTGAGCTGCGCGTTGCAGCGAAAGCCGTCGACGTAGGTGGCGCTGACCTTGTAGGTGTCGGTGGGCGGCCGGCCGCGGGCGCCCTGCACCTCCACCTGGTCCGGCCCCAGCTGCGTGAGCCGCACCTGGGTGAAATCGCACACCACGTCGGGCAGGATGTAGGCCGCCGGGTCGCCGATCTCGTAGAGGATCTGCTCGCCCACGGTGGCCGTGCTCACCAGGCCGCCCGTGCCCGGCGGCTTGCCCACGGTGAAGCGGCCATCGGCCTGGCAGTCCACCACCGGGTAGCCGATGTTGGCCCAGTCGGGCACCTGCTCCCAATCGGTGTGCAGGCCACCGGTGGTCTGGGCCCCGCACTCGATGATGTGGCCGGCCAGGCTGCCCTGCGCCAGCCGGTCGTGGTCGTCGGCCGACCAGCCGAAGGCGTGCATCAGCACCCCCAGCGTCACGGCCGAATCGACACAGCGGCCCGTGACCACGATGTCGGCGCCCGCATCCAGCGCCTGCTTGACCGGCAGGGCCCCCAGGTAGGCGTTCGCGCTCACCACCCGGGCCGGCAGCGGCTGGCCTTTTTGCATGTCGCGCACACCGGCCTCGCGCAGCTGCGGCACCAGCGGCATCACGTCATCGCCTTCGACCACGGCGATGCGCAGCGTCAGGCCCTGCTCCTGCGCCAGGGCCGCAATCGCAGCCGCGCAGCCATGCGGGTTCATGCCGCCCGCGTTGCTGACCACGCGGATGCCCTTGGCGGCGATCTCCTGCATCAGCGACTTCATGGTCACGGTCACGAAGTCGGTCGCGTAGCCCAGCTCGGGCTTTTTCATGCGCGCCGAGGCCAGGATGGACATGGTCAACTCGGCCAGGTAGTCGAACACCAGGAAGTCGATGTCGCCGTGGCGCACCAGCTGCGGCGCGCCCACGCTGGAATCGCCCCAGAAGCCCGAGGCACCGCCGATGCGGATGGATTGCTTGTTCATGTGGTCTCCTGCCATGCACAGCAGTATCAATCGCTACCGATGACTGTTGAATCGGCAAACAACCCATACTGCATTCAATGAATTGCCGCGCGTCAGCTGCCGGTCCAGTTCGGGGCGCGCTTTTCGCGGAATGCCAGCTGGCCCTCCCGGGCGTCGTTCGTCAGCGCGAACAGGCCGATCTGGCTCTCGGTGAAGGCCATGGCCTGCTCGAACGGCATGGCCTCGACGGTCTTGAGCGTGTACAGGCCCCGGCGCACGGCCGCGGGCGATTTGTTCAGCAGCCGCGCCAGCAGCCAATCGAGCTTGGCGTCCAGGTCGTCGGCCACGTGGTTGATCAGGCCGACCTGCAGCGCGTCCTGCGCGCTGATGGGCTCGCCGCACAGGCACAGCTCGTTCAGCACGCGGCGCGGCACCAGGTTCTGCAGCACCGCCAGCACCTGGGCCGGGAACACGCCCACCTTCACCTCGGGCAGGCCGAAGATGGCCTTGTCGCTGGCCACCGCCATGTCGCACATGGCCATCAGCCCCATGCCCCCGGCCATGCAGGCGCCGTTCACGCGCGCGATCAGCGGCACGGTGGCATGGCGCGCCGTGCGCAGCAGCTCGGCCAGCCCCTGGTAGGGTTGGGCATAGTCGAACGCGAACGACTTGCCCGTGGCGAGGTCGGCGCCAGCGCAGAACGCCTGCTCGCCCACACCGGTGATCACCACGGCCCGGATCGCGGCGTCGGCGCTGGCGCGCGCGATGCCATCGCGCAGCCCCTGCAGCACGGCGGGGCTCATGGCGTTGCGGCGCTCGGGCCGGTTGATGGTCAGGTGCAGCACGGCGCCACGCAGCTCGGTCAGCAACTCGTCACTCATGGGGATCTCCTTTACGTCAGCTCGCGTCGGCTCGTGCCCCGTTCACGGGGCCACGCGCAGCGCGCGGGGGTTCGGTGGCCACAGCATGCGGCCGTTTCTCGGGCTGGGCAGCCCCGCACCGGACTCGGCACGCCTTGCTGCCCCGATGGCACAGGTATTGGCCATTTGGCATTGCATTGCCATCGATCATGACCCGATACACCATCTTGCGAATGAAAGCCTGCCGGCGACGAGTACCTCGCGTCATCGCCGGCCTTGCGCGACAGCGTCGTCACCCCCTGGATGCCGCGCCGGCGCGCAGGCACCGCGCGCTCAGGCCGCGGGTTGCGGCGCCTCGACGCCAAAGCGCAGCAGCATCTGACCCGGGCTGACCTGCTGGCCAACCTCGACCAGCACCTCGGCCACCATCGCCTCGGCCGGCAGGGTCAGCGCATGTTCGAGCTTCATGGATTCGATGACCACGGCCACCGCGCCCGCCACCAGCGTGGCGCCGGGCACTGCATCGACGCGGATCACACGGCCGTTGAACGGCGCACGCAATTCGGTGCCGGCATTGCCCGCGCCGCCTTGCCGGGCCGGCTGCAGGCTGAGGTCGTCCAGCCACAGCTCGGCGCCGGTGTCGGTCTGCAGCTGCCACCGGTCGGTGGCCACACGCTGTGCCCACACATGCCGCATGCCGTCGCTCGCCTGGCACGACCAGCCATGGGTATCAGCCTCTGGCATTTTGTGTTTCATCGACAGCGGCTGCATACCCGCTGACAACGGCATGAACCGCCAGCGTGTGGCGTCGGCCGTGGCTTCGTCGGCCGGGGCTGGCCGTTCGAGGCAGATGGCGCCGTCCCGGTCGACGCGCCCGCTCAGCGCATGCGTGGCATCGCGGTGGCGCAGGCGCAGCGGCCGGGGGTAGGCGCACGGCAAGCGGGTGACGCCGCCCTGCCCCACCAGCGCAGCCGCGGCGACTGGCAAGGCCGCCTGCTCATGGGCCTGCAGCTGCTCGCGCAGACCCGCCGCCGCCGTCTGCAAAAACGGCACCAGGGCCTCGCCGGCGCGAAACGTGGGGTGGTCCAGGCAGGCAGCCAGGAAGGCCCGGTTGGTGTGCAGGCCCAGCACGCGGGTCTCGCGCAGGGCGGCGCACAGCGCGTCGATGGCCTGGGCGCGCGTGGGCGCGTGCACGATGAGCTTGGCCAGCATGGCGTCGTAGTGCGGGGTCACCTCGGTGCCCTGTTCCAGGCCCGAGTCGATGCGCAGCGCACAGCCGCTGCCGACCGGCAGGCCGGGCGCGTCGGGCGGCAGCGCAAACGACGCGGCGGCGGGCCAGTGCAACGCCCGCACGGTGCCGGTGCGCGGCGCAAACTGCTCGTCTTCGGCGCACAGCCGCACCTCGATGGCGTGGCCGCGCGTGCGGAGGTCCGGCACCTCGGCCTGGGTCCAGGGCAGCGGCTCGCCACGCGCAACGCGAATCTGCCAGGCCACCAGGTCCTGGCCCAGCAAGGCCTCGGTCACGGGGTGCTCGACCTGCAGGCGCGTGTTCATCTCCATCAGGTAAAAGCAGGCCGCGTCGCCCTCCCCTTCCAGCAGGAACTCCACCGTGCCGGCGCCCACATAACCGGCCGCCTGCGCCAGCGCCACGGCGCACTCGCCCATGCGGGCGCGCAGCTCGGCCTGCACGGCCGGGCTGGGGGCCTCCTCGATGATCTTCTGGTGCCGGCGCTGCACCGAGCAGTCGCGTTCGCCCAGGTGGATGGCATGACCCTGCGCATCCGCGAACACCTGCACCTCGACGTGGCGCGGGTTGAGCACAGCGCGCTCGATCAGCACGCGGTCGTCGCCAAAGCCCGCCAGGGCTTCGGACCGGGCGCTGCGCAAGGCCGCCGCGAATTCGCCCGCCTGGGTGACCAGGCGCATGCCGCGCCCGCCGCCGCCGGCCACGGCCTTGATCATCACGGGCCAGCCAATGCGCTCGGCCTCGCGCGCCAGCAGGTCGTCGTCCTGGTCGTCGCCGTCATACCCCGGCAGGCAGGGCACCTGGCTCTGGCGCGCCAGGGCCTTGGCGCCGGCCTTGCTGCCCAGGGCGCGAATCGCCGCGGGCGGCGGGCCGATCCAGGTCAGCCCGGCATCCAGCACGGCCTGGGCGAAGTCGGCGTTCTCGCTCAGGAAGCCATAGCCGGGGTGGATGGCATCCGCCCCCGTGGCCCGCGCCGCCGCCAGCAGCTTGTCGACGCGCAGGTAGCTCTCGGCCGACGTGGCTCCGCCCAGCGCATGCGCGGCACGGGCTTCGCGCACGTGCAGCGCACCCGCGTCGGGGTCGGAAAACACCGCCACGGTGTCCAGCCCCATGGCGTGCGCGGTGCGGATCACGCGGCGCGCGATTTCGCCGCGGTTGGCGATCAGGATGCGTTTCATCGGCCGGCCTTCAGTCGCGCTTGGTTTTCGCCATGCCCATCAGCTTGGCCAGGATGCCCAGCATGACCTCGTCGGCGCCGCCCCCGATCGAGCCCAGGCGGCCGTCGCGGTAAAAGCGCGAGACGCGGTTGTCCCAGGTGAAGCCCATGCCACCCCAGAACTGCAGGCAGGTGTCGGACACTTGGCGGCTCATGCGGCCCGATTTCAGCTTGCACATGGTGGCCAGCTCGTGCACGTCCTGGCCGCTCACGTACATCTCGGTCGCCCGGTACAGCAGCGCGCGCAGGCACTCCACCTCGGTCGCCAGCTCGCCCATCTTGAACTGGAACCACTGCATGTCGGCCAGGCGCTGGCCGAACATCTCGCGCTGCTGGGCGTACTCGATGGTGAGGTCGATGAGCTTGCGCAGGCCGCCCGAGTTGCTGGCGGCGGCGAACAGGCGCTCTTCCTGGAACTGCTGCATCTGGTAGATGAAGCCCTTGCCTTCGTCGCCGATGCGGTTGCGCTGCGGCACGCGCACGTTGTCGAAAAACAGGTGGCCGGTGTCGCTGGAGTTCATGCCGATCTTGCGGATCTTGTTCACCGTGATGCCGGGCACGAGCTTGCCGTTCTCGCGCAGGCGCACCATGATCAGGCTCTTGTTGTGGTGCTTGTTGCCGTTCACGGGCTCGCCCGTGTTGGCCAGCATGCACATCCAGTCGGCCTGCAGGCTGTTGGTGATCCACATCTTCTCGCCGTTGATGACGTAGTCGTCGCCGTCCTTGCGCGCGAAGGTGCGCACCGACGACACGTCCGAGCCGGCACCGGGTTCGCTCACCCCGATGCAGCCCACCATGTCGCCGCGAACAGCCGGCGCCAGGAACTCGCGGCGCAGCTCGTCCGAGCCGAAGCGCGCCAGCGCCGGCGTGCACATGTCGGTCTGCACGCCAATCGCCATGGGGATGCCGCCGCACGGGATGTTGTGCAGGGTTTCGGCCATGGCCACGGCGTACGAGTAATCGAGGCCGGCGCCGCCGAACTCAACGGGCTTGGTCAGGCCCAGCAGGCCCAGGTTGCCCAGGCCCTTGAAGACCTGGTGCGCGGGAAAGATGCCGGCCTCTTCCCACTCGTCCACGTGCGGGTTGATCTCGGCTTCGATGTAGCGCTTGAGGCTGCGCTGGATTTCCTGGTGTTCGTGCGTCCACTGCATGGTGTCTCCTGTTCGCGGGTCGTGCGAATGTTTTATGGGGGTATGCATCCATTGCCGTTTCAAACACAAACGACAACACGGGGTACTGCCAAATCAATCACATGCGCTGCACGCCAAACTGCAAGGGCACCAGGTCGCGCTGCCGTGCATCGGCGCAAATGGCCAGGCAATTCGCCAGCACGGCGCGGGTGTCGCGCGGGTCGATCACGCCGTCGTCCAGCATCTGGCCGCTGGTGTAGAAGGCATCGGCCTGGCTCTCGAAGTTCTCCACGATCTTGTCGCTTTGCGCCTGCAGCACGGCCGGGTCGATCGTCAGGCCTTTGCGGGCGGCCGTGCCTTCGGCCACCATGCGCATGGTGCCGGCGGCCTGCTCGCCGCCCATCACCGCGGTGCGGGCGTTGGGCCAGCTGAACAGGAACCGCGGTTCGAACGCCCGGCCGCACATGCCGTAGTTGCCGGCGCCAAAGCTGGCCCCGCACTGCACGGTGATCTGGGGCACGAAGTGACCGGCGTTGGTCACGGCCTGGATCATCTTGGCGCCATGCTTGATCATGCCGGCCTGCTCGCTGTCCTTGCCCACGATGTAGCCCGTGGTGTTCTGCAGGTAGACGATGGGCTGGCCCAGCTTGCACAGCCACTCGATGAAGTGCGTGGCCTTGTTGGCCCCGGCGAAGTCAATCGGGCCGTTGTTGCTGATGAAGCCCACGGGGTGACCGGCAATGCAGCCTTGCACGCACAGCGTGGCAGCCCCATACAGGGGCTTGAACTCGAGCAGGGCCGAGTCGTCGACCAGGCGCGCCATGACCTCGCGCATGTCCACGGGGGTGCGGCCGTCGGTGGACATGATGGACAGCAGGTCGTCCGCGGGCAGCGCCGGCTCGGCTGCCGGCGGCTCGTCCACCCGGGGCTGCCAACCCAGGCCGGCCACCACGCTGCGGGCGATGCCGATGGCATGGCGGTCGTCCTCGGCCAGGTACTCCCCCAGGCCCGAAACGCTGGTGTGCATCTCGGCGCCGCCCAGCTCCTCTTCGGTGGCGATCTCGCCCGTGGCCGCCTTGAGCAAGGCGGGCCCGCGAGGAAGGCGCGCGAGCGGCCGCGCACCATGATGACCACGTCCGACAGACCCGGCATGTAGGCGCCGCCGGCCGTGCCCGAGCCATGCTGGATGGTCACGATGGGAATGCCTGCCGCCGACAGGCGCGCCAGGTTCCGAAACAGGGCGCCACCGCGCACAAAGCCTTCGACGCGGTACTTCATCAGGTTGGCGCCGGCGCTCTCCACCAGGTAGACGAAGGGCAGCTTGTTCTGCAGCGCGATCTCCTGCGCGCGCCAGGTCTTCTCGCCGCCCATGCGCTGCATGGCCCCGGCGTCGATGCCGGAATCGTTGGCCACGATCACGCAGCGCGTGCCGCTGATCCAGCCGATGCCCGCGATCACGCCGCCCCCGGGCACCGACTTGGCCAGGTCAGGCTGGTCCACACCGTAACCTGCCAGCGGGCAGATGGGCAGCCAGGGCCGGCCCGGATCCAGCAGCAAGGCGATCCGCTGGCGGGGCAGCAGCTGGCCGCGCTTGTCGAACAATGGCAGCGCGCGTGCCGAGGCGTCGGCGGCCCGCTGCTCCAGCGCGTGCCATTGGTCCAGGCGCGTCAGCATGGCGTCGCGGCGGCGCAAGGCTTCGGCGCTGCTCGGGTTCCAGCGCGATTCGAACCGGGGAAAAGGCGTGTTCATGGGGCTCATGGATGCAGGAGAAAGGGCCTTCATGCAGCCCGTTGCTTGGACAACACCAGCGGTGAGGTGGCGGGTGACGGCGTGTCGGTGTTGCGGCGCCCACCGCGTCGCCAGGCCTCGCGCACCACGGTTTCGGGGTCGAAGGCCGCCGGCGGCAAACCGGCCGGGCCCGGGGTGCGCGGCTGTTCGCTGACCAGCGCATTCAGGCATTCGCGCGCCAGCTGCTCCAGCCGCAGCGCACCCTTGGGCTTGAACCAGGTCATGCTGCCGTGCAGCACGCCAAACAGCATGGAGCGCGCCAGCGAGGCGTTGGTGCCCAGCAGGCCTTGGTCCTCGAGCTGGGCCAGTGCATCACGCCAAGGCACTTCGTAGGCGTCCTTGAGGACCTGGATGGTTTTGCGCTGTGCGGGCGGCACCGAGCGCCATTCGTGGTGCATCACGGGCACGAAATCGTTGCCCGGCAGCCAGAGCACGTAGAGGTGGTTGAGCACCAGCGCCGCCAGCCGATCGCGTGCCGTGATGTCGCCCGGCAGGGCCGCCAGCACCGCGTCCTGGCTGCGCTGGGCAGAGCGCATGCCCTCCTCCATGATCGCCACCAGCAAGGCGTTCTTGCTCTTGAAATGGTAGAAGGGCGAGCCGCTTTGCATGCCCGTGGCCTGGGCGATGTCGCGCGTGGTGGTGGCGTCGAAACCCTTGCGCCGAAAGTGCTTGGCCGCCGCCACGATCAAGGCCTGGCGGCTGGCGCCGTCGCCCGCCTTGCGGGGACGCCCGCGCCCGCGCTTGGGGATCTCGGGCGCTTCAGAAGGGGACAGGGACTGGGCCGTGCTCATGCCCTTCAGTCTAGGCCAGTTCATCATTTAATCAAGCAAGCGCTTGATTAAATGAAAGGCCAGTTGTCGCTCAGGTGATTCCGCTTGGGGACCGGCCCCGGAAGTGCGTCCCGGGGTGCGACCATCCGCTTGCCACGCCAACCAGCGCCTGACATGCGCGCATGTCTTCATGGGTATACAGGCACTGCCGTTTCACATCAAACGACAGCACCTGCATACTCTGTACCAACATCGAAAACAGGCAGATTGCCTGCGCTCAGGGTTTGACGGCGATGGCCCCGATTTCGATCTTCACATCACGCGGCAGCCGGGCAACCTGCACGGTGGCCCGCGCCGGGGTCACGCCCGTGAAGAAGCTGGCATAGGTTTCGTTCATCTTGGCGAACTCGTTGAGGTCCTGCATGTAGACCGTGGTGGACACCACATGGGCCAGCGTCAGGCCTTCGGCGGCAAGCACGGCCTTGATGTTGTTGAGGATCAGTGTGGTCTGGGCCTCGATGGGGGCGTCCTTGTCGAGGACGTTGGTCTTGGGGTCGATGGGCAAGGTGCCCGACACGTAGATCACGTTGCCCGCCTTGATGGCTTGCGAGTACGGACCGATGGCCTTGGGGGCATCGGGCGTGGCGATGGCCTGGATGGCCTGCGCGTGGGCGCCGGCCGCCCAGCATGCAGCGGCCATCGCGACAGCCAGGGCAGGTTTGAAGAACATGGACATGGAGTGCTCCTGAGGGTGAACGGGGGTTGAACGGATTCAGGCCATCTTCTGGGCCAGGTCCCACATGCTGTCGACCAGGCGGTCGATGTCGTCCGCGTCGTGCCAGAGGTGGGTGGAAATGCGCAGGCCGTTGTGGTTGGCGGCCGCCCCGATGACCGGGATGCTGGCGTTGCGGATCTCGAAGCCCGGCGCATAGTCGCTGCGGATGCGGCTGACGAATTCCGAGGCTTTGGCACTGACCATGACGTCATCCTTGTTCTTGAACGGGTTGAAGCTGGTCAGGGCCGACAGCAGTTTGGGGTCGTCCTTGGGGGCGTACAGCGCCTCGACGCCCCAGCGCTCGGCGATCTTTTCCTTCAGGTACGACGACAGGGCCAGGTCATAGGTCTCGATCTTCTTGCGGCCGATGCTGTCCCACAGCTCGCACGACGCCACCAGCGCCTCGAACATCGGCGTGTGCAGACTGCCGCACGAGGTGACGCTGGCCGCGATGTCGTACGACGCGGTACCGGTCGTGGTGCGCGCAGCGGCGCTGTAGGTGCTGGTGTGCACCGGAAACCAGGTCGGCAGGGGCAGCGGGTTGGACGCCCGGATCTTGTTGCGGATGATCAGGATGCCGGTGGAGCCCGGGCCGCACTGCCATTTGTGGCCGGCCCCCGACATGAAGTCGACGCCCAGGGCGCCGTAGTCGAAATGCATCATGCCCGGCAGGTGCGCACCGTCCACGATGCTGATCAGCTCGTGGGACTTGACCACCTCCATCAGCTCGGCGATCGGCAGCAAGGTGCCGGTCAGGTAGGTGGGACAGGACCAGACCATCGCCCGCACGCGCTTGCCCTGCGCCTTGAGGCCGCGGATGTGCTCGTCGAACAGGTTGGTGTAGGTGGCGGCCGTCTGGTTGTTGCCCACCGGCAGGCTCACCCGCGAGATCTCGACGCCATAGCGGTCACGGGCGATGTTCATGGGCGTGTTGCCGCCGCCGTGCTCGTGGTTGGTGGTCACGATCACATCGCCGGCTCGCCAGTCCAGGCCCAGGATGGCATGGCACATGCCCGACGAGGTGTTGGCGGAAAAGGCCAGTTCGTCGGCATCGACGCCGAAGCTCGGGGCCACGCGTTGCCGCAATTCGAGCAGGTTGCCGTAGCCACTGCCCGACTCCTGCGCCTTGGCCAGGTTCTTGGCGGCAAAGGTGTCCAGCGACACCTGCGGCATGGAGCCCCCGGTGCCGACGTTCATGTGCACCTTGTCGCGGCTGAGCACGAACATGTTTTCCACGTCGGTCCAGAACGCCGCGTCGCGCACCAGCTCGGCCCGCATCTGGTCCAGCCCGGTCGAGGCGTCTGCCCCGCCGCAAGCCGCCATCATGGGGGTGAGTGCCGCAGCGCCCGCGCCATAACCCAGCATGCGCAGAAAATCCCGCCGCTTGGCCGTCCATTTCTCGATGCCCATTTTCTCGCCATTGCAATCCACCATGCCTGACATAAACACTCCTGTCGGTTCACATTGAAAATGATGCGACTTGCGCCGAATCTGCCCACAAATTCTAGGCACAACCAATATCACCGCATCGATTTAAATTCCCTTACGCAGCACTACGCAATTCACATGCCAACATGGCATGGAAACTGCATCGCTCAGCATCCCAGCCGATATTCAAACCGGTGAGCACAAGCATGGCGAAAGCTTCGTGGTTCAAACCTCCAATTTGGTGCAGCTCCATCCAATCTGGTGCAAGTGCCGTGACCGGACAGATGGGCGTGCGCGGCCTGCTGCTAGCCCTGATCGTGGTGCTCTCCACCCTGCTGCTGCAGACCTGGGCCGTGCATCAGCAAGCTGGCCGCGCTGCACACGCCCAGCGTGAGCTCATGCTTTCGACCACCCGCATGAGCCAAGAGCGGGAGCTGCGGCAGCTGGTCGAGGTGGCCAAAACCGTGATCCACCGCATGGCCGATCAGCCCGGCGATGTCCAAGCGCTGCAGCGCCACGCCCTGGCCATCCTGGCCGAGCTGGACCTGGGCCACAACGGCTACTTCTTCGTTTACGACGCGCAAGGCGAGTTGATGCTGGACCCCGCCCAGATGCGGCTGCAAGGCGTGGATTTCTGCGACCCCGAGGCCAATGGCTCCCAACAGGCACGGCAATTGCTTTTAACTGCCCAGCAAGGCGGTGGGATGGTGCGCTACGACTGGCGACATCCGGCCTCGCAAACCCAGGCCAAGAAAATGTCTTACGTGGCACCCGTGGGCCGTTGGGGCTGGACCATTGGCACCGGCATTTACGAAAACGACGCCATCCAGCATTTTGAAGCCATCGGCCAGCAAGCCCGAAAGGGCTTGATGAGGACATTTGAAATCACCTTGATCGTGGGCTTGATCACGATTTTCTTGGTGGTGGCGTTTTCCTATGGCTTTCACCGCCATATATTCTCGACTTTCAATCAGAAAATCGCGCACTTGATTCAGAACGAGCAAAAACACCAGCATCACGTGGCACGCGAACTGCACGACGGGGTGTTGCAGGTCATGAGTTCGGCCAAATACCTGCTGGAGTCGGCCCAGCTGTGTGCACCGCCCAGCCACCCGCCCTCGAAGCAGCAGGCGCTGATGGACCGCGCCCTGAGGCAGCTCGGCATGGCGCTGGTGGATGTCCGCCACCTGGCCCACGGCCTGCACCACAACCCGTTGCAGCACGGGCTGGTGCCTGCGCTGTCCCAGTTGCTGGATACCGCCCGCGCGCTGGGCTTCAAAGCTCGCCTGCATGTCGACGGCACCGCAGACACCTTGAGCCAGGCCATGCAGCTTGACCTGCACCGCATCGCCCAAGAAGCCGTCGCCAACGCACAAGCCCACTCGGGCGGCAAGCGCCTCGACCTTCACCTGCGGGTAGGCCCCCGCCAGGTCCAGCTGGACGTCATCGACGATGGCCGCGGCATGCACGACGCGGGCGCCCCACAGGGCGGTGAGCGAGGCATGGGCCTGCGCAACATGGTCGAGCGCGCCGCTCAGCATGACGGCCAGGTGCAGTGGCTGGATGCCCCTCAAGGCACCCATGTCCGGGTTCAGTTGCCCATCGCCTCGCCGTCTACCCCCTCTGTCTGACCCGCTCGTCCCAGCCCATGCCTGACGCCCTTCGCCTGTTCCTCGTCGACGACCACCCCCTGGTGCGCGATGGCATACGCGCCCACCTCGAACTGTCGGGCCACCGGGTCTGCGGGGAAGCCGCTTCGCCCCAGGATGCCCTGCTGCAGCTGCGCCGCGTGCCAGTGGACCTGCTCATCACCGACATGCGGCTGGCCAGCGGCAGCGGCATGGACGTGCTGACCGAGCTCGCGCGCGAACGGTCCGACTTGCCGGTGCTTGTGCTCACCATGCTGAGCGAGCCCGCGTTCGTGCAGCGCGTGATGAGCGCGGGCGCCCTGGGCTATGTGCTCAAGGACGATGCCGGCGCCACGCTGCTGCAGGCCATCGCCACCATCGCGGCAGGCGGGGTGTTCCTCAGCCCGTCGCTGGCCCCGGGCGACCTGAACCTGTTCCGTGACCGGCCCCACCTGAGTCCACGCGAGCTCGACGTGCTGCGCATGCTGGCCGACGGCGCCAGCAGCAAGGCGGTGTCCGAACACCTGGGGCTTTCGGTGCGAACCGTGGAATCGCACCGCCTGCGCCTGCGCAGAAAGCTGCACCTGGAAGGCGCTGGCAGCCTGGCGCGCTACGCCCAGGACTACGCCGCGCTGGAGCCTGTTGGCCCGACTTCATGATTGACGCCGCCCATCCTTTGGCAGTATCCAGCCTTTCTCGTTGATGATGAATCGATGAATTGGTCATACTCCTTGATTTGAAGCTAGTTTGAAAAATTATCGAGGCATCACTTGCAACCCGCCCAAAAACTCGGCTAGAATCTATGTCTTCGGCGCTTTAGCTCAGTTGGTTAGAGCGATGGAATCATAATCCACAGGTCCGCGGTTCGAGTCCGTGAAGCGCCACCACAACACGAAACAAGCCCAGCCTAACCCGCTGGGCTTTTTTCATGCCCGCATCACGACGAATGCAACGGCTGACCGATGCCCCGGCAGCGGGGACAACAGCATCCCGCGATGCGCTCAACACGCTCGCAGAGGTCAAGGTCACCAAACCCATGCAGAGGCTGAGCCAGAACAGCCCGGCGACACCGCGGTCCGCGGACGCAAGGCGCGCAACTCGGAAGATGGCCCGCGGTTCACGCAAAGCAAGTCCCGCTTCGCCACCCCACCTGCACACCCAGTGACAGCGCCCAGCTCACCCGCTCGTTCGGTGGCGAACAACGCATCCGTGTGGAACGGGCCGCGTGCCACCGCTGCAGCCGAACTGGTGCCCCATGGACACGTTTCGCATGCAGGGTCGGTGTGGCTCGCTGGCGGGCGACCCGCCCAGGATGTCTGACGGCCACGGGCCCTGTGTCAAGCGGGACTGGCTGGTCAGGCCAGGTTGAGGCGCCCGCCCCTCAGCCTGCCCGATGGCGCCGCAAGATCAAACGGGTCGGAGCCGGGGTCAAACCCGAGGGGGCAGCACGTGGGCCCGCAGGTCAGGCGCGATGCAGACACGACGAGGAGGCCTCCTCACCGCTTCACCTCAAGCAGGCATCAGCCATTGGCGCTGGGCGCCGTACACCAGGTTGGGGTAGGTGTCCTTGCCGCGCGAGCCGTTGTAGCGCCCCAGGGCCATGAAGGTGTCGCCGCGTTCACGGTCCAGGTAATGACGCAGGATCACGCAGCCAAAGCGCAGGTTGGTCTGCATGTGGAACAGCTTGTCGGCGTCGCCGTCGCCGATCACGCGCGTCCAGAACGGCATCACCTGCATGTAGCCGCGCGCACCCACGGGCGAGACGGCGTACTTGCGGAAACCGCTCTCGACCTGCACCAAACCCATGACGAGCGAGATGTCCAGCGCCGCGCGCTTGGCCTCGTACCACAGGGTCTGCAGAAACTCGACGCGCTCGGTCTGGTTGGTTTTGCGCCGTTGCAGGCGGTCGCTCATGGCGATCAGCCACCGCAGGTAGTCCATGCGCGCTTCGGTGCTGGCAAACACCGGCACCGGAGGGGCGCTGTTGGCAATTGCGGACGACAGGGCGGAGCGCACCGAGTCGGCCAGCGGCTCCTCCAGCTGACCGCCCGCCCAGGCGGCCGATGGCGCCAGCGCGGCCAGACCTCCCGTCGCCATGCCCAGCCCAGCCGCGCCCAACAGGCGCAGGCTGGCACGACGATCCGGTTGGCGAACCGGTGGGCATGGGCCGCTCAAGGCAGCAGGCGGCAAAGAACGGCACGCATCGCCGCACGGTTCAAGCGTCGCAGTTTGAACACTGGATTGGAGTATACCCACACCTCCGTTGCCATCCAAACGGCATGCAGGCCATACTCCCTGACACGCATGGACAGACCCAGCACCCGCTGGCCGCGTGTGGCCCGCTCGCTGGGGCGACTGCGGCATGGGCAACGCGTTCGCCTCACGCCTCAAACCGCATCCCCTGCCGTGGATGCCACGGCTCGAGCTGGCCTGCCCCGCCCGCGCTCACTCACACCCCCAGCTTGGCCTTGAGCCAGTCGCCGATGCCCTGCGCAGGCACCTTCTGCGCCTCGGCGTCGCGCCGGTGCTGGTACTCGAGCTGGCCTTCCTTCAGGCCGCGGTCCGAAATCACCACGCGATGCGGCACGCCGATCAGCTCCCAATCGGCAAACATGGCGCCGGGCCGCTCGCCGCGGTCGTCCAGCAGCACGTCCACGCCGGCGCCGGCCAATTCGTCGTGCAAGGCTTCAGCGGCCTGCTTGACGGCATCGCTGCGGTCCATGCCGATGGGGCAGATCACCACCGTGAACGGGGCAATGGCGTCCGGCCAGATCATGCCGCGCTCGTCGTGGTTCTGTTCGATGGCCGCCGCCGGCAGGCGCGTGATGCCAATGCCGTAGCACCCCATCTCGAACGGCTTGGGCTTGCCATCCTCATCGAGGAAGGTGGCGTTCATGGGCAAGCTGTACTTGGTGCCCAGGTAGAAGACGTGGCCGATTTCGATGCCGCGCTCGATGGCCAGCTCGCCCGGGCCATCCGGTGCCCGGTCGCCGGCGACCACGTTGCGCAGGTCGGCGATCAGATCGGGCTCGGGCAAGTCGCGGCCCCAGTTCACCCCCGTGAGGTGGACGTCGACTTCGTTGGCGCCGCAGACCCAGTCGGCCATCACGGCCACGTCGCGGTCGGCCACGACCTTGACCGGCGCCTGCAGGCCCACCGGACCCAGGTAGCCCGGCTTGGCACCAAAAGCCGCCTCGATCTCGGCCGGGGTGGCAAAGCGGAAGCCGGCCAGGCCCGGCAACTTGCCGACCTTGACCTCGTTCATGTCGTGGTCGCCGCGCAGCAGCAGCAGCCAGACCTGGGTCTTGACGACTTCGCCCTGCTCGTCCTGGGTGTCGGTGGCCAGCACCAGCGACTTCACCGTCGTGGCCAGCGGAATGTTCAGCAAGGCCGCCACATCTTCGCAGGTGGACTTGCCCGGCGTGGGCGTGCGCGTCAGCGCCTGGCTGGCGGCGGGACGGGGCTGCGTCGGTGCCGCTGCCTCGGCCTTTTCGATGTTCGCCGCGTAGTCGCTGCTCGGGTTGTAGACGATGGCGTCCTCACCCGTGGCGGCAATCACCTGGAACTCCTCGCTCAGGTCGCCGCCGATGGCGCCGCTGTCGGCCGCCACGGCCCGGTACCGCAGGCCAAAACGGTCAAAGATGCGGCGGTAGGCCTGCGCCATGCCCTGGTAGCTGGCCTTGGCTGCTTCCGGGCTGCGGTCAAAGCTGTACGCATCCTTCATGATGAACTCGCGACCGCGCATCAGGCCAAAACGCGGCCGGCGCTCGTCGCGGAACTTGGTCTGGACCTGGTAGAAGTTCTTGGGCAGCTGCTTATAGCTGCGCAGCTCCTGACGCGCGATGTCGGTCACCACCTCTTCGCTGGTGGGCTGGATGATGAAATCGCGGTCGTGGCGATCCTTGATGCGCAGCAGCTCGGGGCCCATCTTGTCGAAGCGGCCCGTCTCCTGCCAGAGCTCGGCCGGCTGCACCACGGGCATGGTCACCTCCACGGCGCCCGCCCGGTTCATTTCCTCGCGCACGATGGCCTCGACCTTGCGGATGACGCGCAATCCCATGGGCATGTAGGTGTACACCCCGGCGCCCAGCTTTTTGATCATGCCGGCACGCGTCATGAGTTGGTGGCTGACGATCTCGGCGTCCGCAGGCGCTTCTTTCAGCGTCGAGATGAAGAATTGAGAGGCTTTCATGGGGAATGACCACACGCGGCTGGCGTGTGCGGGGTGGGCCCGGTTGATGCCGCCATGGGGCTGTGCATAATGGGTCCAATTTCAAGAATTTGGGGTGTGATTATGCTCGACAGAGAAGGCTTTCGCCCTAATGTCGGCATCATCTTGCTCAACCAGAAAAATCAGGTGTTCTGGGGCAAGCGGATCCGCAGCCACAGCTGGCAGTTTCCACAAGGGGGCATCGATCGCGGTGAATCGCCTGAACAGGCCATGTACCGCGAGCTCCATGAAGAAGTGGGCCTGCATCCGGAACACGTGCGCATCGTGGCCCGTACCCGCGACTGGTTGCGCTATGAGGTGCCAGACCGATACATACGCCGCGAATCGCGCGGCTTCTACCGCGGTCAGAAACAGATCTGGTTTCTGCTGCAACTGACGGTGCAGGATTGTTGCCTGAACCTGCGTGCCACGGACCATCCCGAATTCGACGCTTGGCGCTGGCACGACTATTGGGTGCCCCTGGACGTGGTGATCGAGTTCAAGCGGGGCGTGTACGAACTGGCGTTGACCGAGCTGTCGCGCTTCCTGCCACGCCCGACGTCACGCAACCGCTACCTGCGCAACCGGTCACGTGATCGCAATGGTGGGGGTGCCGCCAACTCGGATTTCAGCCCCTTGGAACCCATGTCCGCGGCCAGCTCCGCGGGGCACCGCCTGAACACACCTGCGCAAGAAGGGACACGCCTGGCACCTCAACGCGCGGCCAGCCAGGATGCCAGCCTGAATGCACCGGCCGCCGGCATGTCTTTCTCACCCGCCGAGGTGCTGCGCCGGCTCGATGGCGTGCGTTGATCTGGGGTGCGCGCTGTGCACCCAGGTGCAAGCGCACCCTGCCCCCTTTGAGACTCCAGAGGTCTGTTGTGTTGTTCAAGTCTTGCAAGCCGGCCATGGCGCCGCGCGTCGTTCACGGGCTGGCCGCGGCCAGCTTGGCCCTGCTCATGGCCACCCCGGCAGCCGCCCAGTTCCGGCTTGTGGATCCCGATGAAACCTGGACGGAAGCCGAGATTCCGCCCCCGCCCGCCTACAACGTCAACAAACTGATCAAGGTCGAGGGCCCCGTGGCGTCCTCGCTCACCTTTGGCGTCGATCCGGCCACCATCAGCATCGGGCCCGACTACGTCGTGCGCTACGTCATCGTCCTGCAAGGCCCTGCCGCCGTCACGGCGGTGTACGAAGGCATCCGCTGCAATACGGGCGCCAAACGGGTCTACGCGCGGCGCAACGGCACCTCCGAGTGGGAAACGGTGAAAGAGGATTGGATGCCGCTCAACAGCTCGTCGGCCACCAAGTACGCCTGGAACATGGCGCGCGACGGCGTCTGCATCGGCGTGGCCACGAACAACTCCGTGCGAGACATCGTGCGCGACCTGCAATCCAACCGCGGCGTCATGAACATGTACCGCTGAGGTGCGTCAGCACCCTCGGCCCATCCGCAGCTCCGTCGGGGTCTGAATCCGTTCTGGTACTGGGGCGTCACGCGTGCCGGTCGAAAGCGACAGCCCTCAACAGAACCCGAGCAAAAATGGCTTGACCCCGGTCACACCCTCGTGGACCCCGCCAACGTTCGCCGCCATCAGGCAGCCAGAAGTGATGGCACTGATCAGCGATTGACCACCAGGTTGTCGCGGTGCACCAGCTCGGGCTCGGCCACATAGCCAAGCAGTTGCTCGATGTCGCGCGAGGGGTGACGGCACAGCTTGCGGGCCTCGTGGCTGGCGTAGTTGGCCAGCCCGCGGGCCACCTCAATGCCCTCAGGACCGAGGATGGCAATCACATCGCCCCGTGAAAACTCGCCGTTCACCTGCGTGACGCCCACCGGCAGCAAGCTGGTGCCCTGTTCGCGCAGCCGCTGCACAGCCCCGGCATCCACCACCACGGCGCCCGCCAGTTGCAGGTGGTCGGCAATCCACTGCTTGCGCGCCTGCTGCTTGTGCGTGCCGGCCACCAACGCGGTGCCAATGGCCTCGCCCCGCGCCAGGCGCAACAGCACATCGGGCTCGCGCCCCCAGGCGATGACGGTGCTGGCGCCCGAGCCCGCGGCGCGCTTGGCCGCCAGGATCTTGGTCAACATGCCGCCTTTGCCGATGCCCGTGCCGGCGCCACCCGCCATGGCCTCGAGGGCAACGTCGCCGGCCTTGGCCACATGCACGAATTCGGCCGTCGGATCCTTGCGCGGGTCCGCCGTGTACAAGCCCTTCTGGTCGGTCAGGATGACCAGCGCGTCGGCGTCGACCAGGTTGGCCACCAAGGCACCCAGGGTGTCGTTGTCACCGAACTTGATCTCGTCGTTGACCACCGTGTCGTTCTCGTTGATGACCGGGATCACCTTGTGGTCCAGCAAGGTCAGCAAGGTGGCGCGAGCGTTCAGGTAGCGCTCGCGGTCCGCCAGATCGGCGTGCGTGAGCAACACCTGGGCGCTGCAAAAGCCGTTGTCGCGCAGTTTGGTTTCGTAGATTTGCGCCAGGCCCATTTGCCCCACGGCGGCGGCGGCCTGCAGCTCGCGCACCTCTTTGGGCCGGGTGGCCCAGCCCAGCCGCTTCATGCCCTCGGCCACGGCGCCGCTGGACACCATGATGATTTCGCGGCCTTGCCGGCCCAGCTCTGCCAGCTGGCGACACCACTCGCCCACCGCCACCTCATCCAGGCCCTTGCCTTCGTTGGTGACGAGGCTGGAGCCCACTTTGATCACGATGCGCGAGGCATGCTGGAGGATGGGGGCATTGAGAGGATGGACCATGACCGAGCAATCAGAAAGGCAATGCACGCTTTCGCGTCGAGATCAACAGGAGTATGCAGGCATTTCCGTTATTTTCATAATGGTAATTGACCCATACTCCTTTTGATGGTTTCAATTGAACAACCGCCTCAAGCGGACTGGCTGACTGGCCTCAGCCCACCTCGCCATCCACAGGCCGGAAGCGCGGGTCCACCTCCAGATCGTCCAGCGACGGCTGCTCGGCAGCGACCTGCTGGAAGATGTCCCGCATCAGCTGCTCACAGCCCTGGCGCGTCAGAGCCGACAGCTCATACACCGGCCCCTTGAAGCGCAGGCGCTTGACGATGTCCTTGACGCGCGCGGCGCGCTCATCCTCGGGCACCATGTCCATCTTGTTCAGCACCAGCCAGCGCGGCTTGGCATGGAGCTCAGGGTCGAACTTCTTCAACTCGGCCACGATGGCCTTGGCTTGCGCCACGGGGTCCACCGCCTCGTCAAAC
This sequence comes from Comamonas serinivorans, assembly GCF_002158865.1. Classification (NCBI taxonomy): domain Bacteria; kingdom Pseudomonadati; phylum Pseudomonadota; class Betaproteobacteria; order Burkholderiales; family Comamonadaceae; genus Comamonas; species Comamonas serinivorans. The sequence goes on from NZ_CP021455.1 coordinate 3,677,863, forward strand.
GGGGCCGCATCGACGATGTGCAGCAGCAGGCGCGTGCGCTGCAGGTGGCGCAGAAACTGATGGCCCAGGCCCGCACCTTCCGACGCGCCTTCGATCAACCCCGGCACATCGGCAATCACAAAGCTCTGCTCAGGCCCCACACGCACCACCCCCAGGTTGGGGTGCAAGGTCGTGAAGGGGTAGTCGGCGATCTTGGGCCGCGCATTCGACACCGCCGCAATCAGCGTGGATTTGCCCGCATTGGGCATGCCCAGCAAGCCCACATCCGCCAGCACCTTCAGCTCGAGTTTGAGGTTCTTGCGCTCGCCGGGCCACCCCGGCGTCTTTTGCCGCGGTGCGCGGTTGATGGCACTCTTGAAACGCAGGTTGCCGAACCCGCCGTCGCCACCCTTGGCAATCATGAGCTTCTCGCCCGGCGTGAGCAACTCGTACAGCACCTCGCCCGTCTCGGCGTCGGAGATGATGGTGCCCACGGGCATCTTGAGCGTGATGTCGTCGCCGGCCGCGCCGAACATGTCCGACCCCATGCCGTGCTCGCCACGCTTGGCCTCGTGGCGGCGCGAGTAGCGGTAATCGACCAGGGTGTTCAAACCCACATCGGCCAACGCCCAGACGTGGCCGCCACGGCCACCATCCCCGCCGTTGGGGCCGCCAAATTCCTTGTACTTTTCGTGGCGGAACGAGACACAGCCGTTGCCCCCGTCGCCTGCGGCAATGTCAATGTAGGCTTCGTCAACAAATTTCATGGCCATGCCTCACAACGGCGATGCGCGATGCCGCGCCGTCGAATGTTTAAATGCCAGACCTTCAACCTGAAGACCGACCCCCGGGGCACCTGTTCTGCGTCGACCAAAAACAAAGCCCCGCGAGCGGGGCTTGGTCCAGCTGGAACAGACACCGAAGTGTCGGCCTCCATCGATCAGGCAGCGGGGGTGATGTCCACCACTTGCTTGCCCAGCGCACCGCGCGTGGCAAAACTGACCCGACCGTCCACCAGCGCATACAGCGTGTGGTCCTTGCCCTGGCCCACGTTCACACCGGCGTGGAACTTGGTGCCGCGCTGGCGCACGATGATGGAGCCAGCCGAGATGGTCTGACCACCGAAGGCCTTCACACCGAGCATTTTGGGCTTGGAATCACGCCCGTTTCGCGTTGAGCCGCCGCCTTTTTTCTGTGCCATGAGGTCTTACTCCTTAAGCGTTGATGGTGCCGATTTCCAGCTCGGTGAAGAGTTGGCGATGGCCTTGACGCTTTTGATAGTGCTTGCGACGACGCATCTTGAAAATGCGCACCTTGTCGTGCTTGCCTTGGGAGACGACCTTGGCCGTCACGGTTGCGCCAGACACCAGGGGCGTGCCGATCTTCAGGTCGCTGCCAGTACCCACTGCCAGCACCTCGCCGAGCACCACCTCTTGGCCAACGTCCGCAGCAATCTGTTCTACTTTAATCTTGTCGCCGGCAGCAACGCGATACTGCTTGCCACCGGTTTTTACGACCGCGTACATAGGAATCCTTCGAGATAATTGCCTTGGCGTGTCTCGCAATCCGCCGCACTCGGTCACCCGAAGCGGTCATTGCGCAAACCACGCCACTCTTTTTGCAAAGAGCCCAAGATTCTAGCACTTTTGGCAGCTGCTTGCACAAGGCCTGCGCACGAGGTCAGCGAGCACCCCTCGGACCAGGCGGGTCGTGAAGCACGCGCCACTCAGGAGCCCCCCGGTGAACCGCAACGGACCCGGCTCCGCCCCTCCCTATAATTTTGGCCATTCCAAGCCAGTCGAGCCGTCCGTTTTGTCCTCTGCCCCCCCTTCCCCTTTGTCGCTCATCGCACCCGACATGGATGCGGTCGACCACGTGATCCGCAACCGGCTGGACTCGGGCGTGCCCCTGGTGGGCCAGGTCGCGCGCTACATCATTTCAGCCGGCGGCAAACGCCTGCGTCCCGCCATGCTGCTGCTGGTCTGCGGCGCACTGAACTACCGCGAACCCACCCGTCACACGCTGGCCGCCGTCGTCGAGTTCATCCACACGGCCACCCTGCTGCACGACGACGTGGTCGACGCCTCCACGCTGCGCCGCGGCCGGGACACCGCGAACGAGGTATTCGGCAATCCCGCCAGCGTGCTGGTAGGCGACTTCCTCTATTCGCGCGCGTTCCAAATGATGGTCGAGTCGCACAACATGCGCGTGATGGAGGTGCTGGCCGAAGCGACCAACGTCATCGCCGAGGGCGAAGTCCTGCAGCTCATGAACATGCACGACGCCTCGCTCAGCGAAGCCGAGTACCTGCGCGTGATTCGCTCCAAGACCGCCAAGCTGTTCGAGGCCAGCGCGCGCATTGGCGCCCTGCTCGCCGAGCAGCCCCCCGCCATCGAAGAGGCCTGTGCGACCTACGGGCAAGCCATCGGTACGGCGTTCCAGCTCATCGACGACGTGCTGGACTACGACGGCGCCTCGGCCGAAATGGGCAAAAACATCGGCGATGACCTGCGCGAGGGCAAAGCCACGCTGCCGCTGATTGCCGCCATGCAGCGCAGCGCCGAGAGCGATGCCGCCGTGATCCGCCATGCCATCGAAGAAGGCTCGACCGAGGCACTCGAGCAGGTGATCGCCATCGTGGCGCGATCGGGTGCGTTGGATGTGGCTCGCCAGGCCGCGCAATCCGAGGCGCAACGCGCCATCGATGCAATTTCTGTGCTGCCGCCGTCGGAATACCGCGAAGCCCTGATACAATTGGGGACTCAGCTGCTTTCGCGGCGCGCTTGACCCGCACAAGCCGCCGCAACAGTATCGGGGTGTAGCTTAGCCTGGTAGAGCGCTACGTTCGGGACGTAGAGGCCGGAGGTTCGAATCCTCTCACCCCGACCAGGATACAAGGGCCAAATCAGGTGACTGATTTGGCCCTTTTCATTGCCAGTCCCTCGCACACTCCATGAAGGGGTGTAATGCCGATTGTTGGGTCTCGCCGCAGTGTGCAGGCCCACGCGAGCCGATGTCGAATCAAAGGAGTATTGGCCGATTGCCGTTCACTCTGAATCGACAAAAGCCGCATACTCCTGCACCGTGTGTCCCTCACCTGTCGCTGCAATGGCGGCCTGCGCAGGTGGCTTGCGCGCTGGGAAGCTGGCCATGGGACATGTCAGGGCTGTGGATGAGCATTCCACGCCATACCCCATTCGGCCAGCCCGCCAGCAAGGCATCACCGCCAGGCCAACCAATGGTCAGAACCTCAGCCCCCACGCGCCAGGGGCAGCTTGCTGCCCGCCAGGGCGCGCTCCAGCATCACGTCGCGGCGAAACCGAAACAGCTTGGCGGGTCGACCGGCGCCCGCCTGCGTCAGTGCACCGGTTTCCTCGACGAGGTCTTGTTGCTCGATCAGGCGCCGGAAGTTTTGCTTGTGCAGCACGCGACCGGCCAAGGCCTGCACGGTCTGCTGCAGCTGCAGCAGGGTGAACGCCGGCGGCATCAGCTCAAACACCACGGGCCGATACTTGATCTTGGCCCGCAACCTCGCGATGCCCGTGGCCAGGATGCGCCGGTGGTCGTGCGCCATGGGCGCGCCCAAGCCGGCAAGGGGGGCATGCAGCGCAGGCCCATGCCTGCGCACGGCTTCAGGGACCAAACCCGCTTCGAACATGAGTTCATAGCGCTGCAGAACCAGGTCTTCGTTCCAGTCGCTGCCATCCAGCCCAAAGGCTGCGGCCGCACGCTGCCAGCGTCGCTGCGCGCGCTCACCTTCGACCTGGTGCGCCCACCCTTGCAGGGCCGGCACCACATGCGCCTCGATGACGGCGGGCGCGCCCTCCCGCCAGTCTTCCCAGGGGAAGTAACGGTACCAGTCCTGCCAGCCCGCCTGCGAATCGGCCGAGCCGCTCGGGTCATCCCCCTCCGGCTCCCGCGTCAACGCCAGGTAGCTGATGGACACGATGCGGGCGCCATCGGCGTACGCACGATCGCGATCGGCAAAGGTGTAGAGCTGCTCCACATAGCCCAGCGGGTGATGGGTCTGCGCCTCGACCCAGGCGCGCAAGCCCATCTGCAAGGAGCGGTGTTCGGCCTCAAACGGCCCGGCGGGCAACAGACTGCCGCCCTGAATGGTCAGCACGCGGGGTTGACCCTGGGTGACGGCGACCAGCACTGCCACCAATTCGGCATGGACGGATTGCGTCACTGCGCGCCTCGCATGCCGGATGTGGCTTCGAGCAAACTCCAGGGAGTATGCGCCATTTGCCGTTTGAATTTCATCGGCAGCCCGCAGATACCCCCATACCTCTCAAAGATTCCACGCACGCTCAAAACGGCAGCTTTCCGCCCGGACCACCCAGGCCCGGGGGCATGCCTCCGCCGCCCATCAAGCCTTTCATGCCCCCCAGGCGCTTCATCATCTTCATGAGGCCGCCACCCTTCATCTGCTTCATCATGCCCTGCATCTGCTCGAACTCCTTGAGCAGCCGGTTCACCTCTTGCACATGCACGCCGGCACCGGCGGCGATGCGGCGTTTGCGCGTGGCCTTGATGAGCTCGGGCTTGCGCCGCTCCTTTGGCGTCATCGAGTTGATGATGCCTTCCTTGCGGCGGATGTCCTTCTCGGCGCGGGTCAGGTCCGCCTCGCTGGCCTTGGCGGCAATCTGCGTCGGCAGCTTGTCCATCAGGTTGGACAAGCCCCCCATTTGCTTCATCTGCTGCAGTTGGTTGCGGAAATCCTCCAGGTCGAAACCACTGCCGGTCTTGACCTTGTCAGCCAGCTTGCGCGCAGCCTCCATGTCCACGCCCGTGGCCACTTGCTCGACCAGGGCGACGATGTCGCCCATGCCCAGGATGCGGCCGGCGTGGCGCTCGGCATCGAACGCCTCGAGACCATCGATCTTTTCGGACACCCCCGCGAACTTGATCGGCGCCCCGGTGATCTGCCGCACCGACAGCGCTGCACCGCCGCGCGAATCGCCGTCCATCTTGGTCAGCACGATGCCCGTGAGCGGCAAGGCCTCCTTGAACGCCTTGGCGGTGTTGACGGCGTCCTGGCCCTGCATGGCGTCCACCACGAACAGGGTTTCGACCGGGTTCAGCTCGGCATGCAAGGCCTTGATTTCGGCCATCAAGGCTTCGTCGATGGACAAGCGGCCCGCCGTGTCGACCAGCAACACGTCGTAGAACTGGCGGCGCGCGTGGTCGAGCGCCGCCTTGGCAATGTCGACCGGCTTTTGCGACGGGTCGCTGGGGAACCAGTCGGCGCCGGCCTGCGCGGTGACGGTCTTCAACTGCTCGATGGCCGCGGGTCGGTACACGTCCCCGGACACGGTCAACACCTTCTTCTTGCGCTTTTGAATCAGGTGCCGCGCGAGCTTGGCCGTGGTGGTGGTTTTGCCCGCGCCCTGCAGGCCGGCCATCAGGATCACGGCTGGAGGCTGCGCCGCCAGATCGAGATCGGCCACGCCTTCGCCCATGGTGGCGGCCAACTCTTTGTTGACGATGCCCACCAGGGCCTGGCCCGGTTTGAGCGAGCCCAGGACCTCCTGGCCCAAAGCCTTCTCTTTCACGCGGGCGACGAAATCGCGCACCACGGGCAAGGCCACGTCGGCCTCCAGCAAGGCCATGCGCACCTCGCGCAGCATGTCCGCCACGTTCTCTTCGGTGATGCGGGCCTGGCCGCTGATCTTCTTGACCAGCAGCGATAATTTGTCGGTGAGTGCGGTTGCCATGCGTGAAAACCTGAACGAGGACGGCGTGGCGCGCGAAAGCGCCGGGAATCGAGCTCGGTGCCCAAACCCTCTGGTTTGAAGCCAACCACTAAACTGATTGCATGATTTTAGCGAGTGCGTCTTTGGGCCACTGGGCCTTGCCCGGGTTGGCCGCACTGGTCTACGGCTTGGTCGCCCTGGCCGGCAAGCGCCTGAGTGCGAGGGCAGCGCGCGTGTCCCTGATGCTGGCCTGGCTGCTGCACGGATGTGCCATTGGACAGGATCTGTTCAGCACCCCGCCGCATTTCGGTTTCGCCCAGACCTGTTCCATCACCGTGTGGCTGATGATGACGGTGTACCTGGTGGAGAGCCAGGTCATGCCGCAGATGAAGGCGCGCCTCGCCCTGGCCGGATTTGGCACGGCGGTGCTGCTGCTCACGCTGGCGTTTCCGGGCCACCCCCTGCCCCCGACCCACTCCGTGCTGCTGCCCCTGCACTGGGCACTGGGCATCGCGGCCTATGGCCTGTTTGCCGTGGCCGTGGTGCACGGCTGGGTCATGGCGCGTTCGGAATCCCGCATCCGCCAAGGGCAAGAGGCCGATGCCGGCGTGCCCTTGCTGAAGCTGGAGCGCCTGACCTTCCGCTTCGTGGCGGCGGGCTTCGTGCTGCTGACCGCCACCTTGCTCGTGGGCACCTTGTTTGGCGAAGCGCTGTACGGCAAGGCGCATCTGGGCTGGCGCTGGGACCACAAGCGCGTGTTCGCGCTGCTGTCCTGGCTGGTGTTTGCGGTGCTGCTGTTCGGGCGCTGGCGGTTTGGCTGGCGCGGCAAGCGCGCCCTGCGCATGCTGTATGCCGGCTCGGCACTGCTGCTGCTGGCCTATGTGGGGTCCCGCTTCGTCCTGGAAGTGGTGTTGAGGACACCGGCTTGAAATACATGGTGCTGCTCCTGGCCGTCCTGGCCGGCGTCTGGCTGGTCAAGCGCCAGCAGGCGCGCAAGCTGCATGCGGCTCAGTCCCGCCGCCGCCGGCCGCAGGTGACGCACGCCACCCCCATGCTGGCCTGCCGCCACTGCGGCGTGCACGTCCCCCAGCACGAGGCGGTTCAGGGCCGCCTCGGGGCATATTGCAGCCGCGCGCACCAGCAGGCGAGCGAACCCTCGCGCTCATGATGGCCGCCACATCGTCCCGCACGCCTGCCCCTCGCGACGGGTTGGCGCGGCTGTGGCAGGGTTTCATGACGGGGCGTGTGCTGATCGCCTTCGCCCTGTTGTTGCTGCAGATGGTGTTGACCATCAACAACATCAAGTACTCCAACCAGGGCCTGTGGACCTTTGCGCTGTGCGTCGCCTACCTGGCGCAAACCGTCTTGGTCCGCGTGGTGTTCAACCCGGTGAGGCCGGGCAACGCCTTTGCACGGCAATGGGTGGCCACGGCGCTGGTCGATGTGGTGATGTTCGGCATGTTGCAGTTCACCCGCAGCGGCACCCTCACCTACCTGCCCTTGTTCGTGTACCCCGTCCTCACCTCGGGGGTGCTGGCCACCCGCAAGCTGGCACTGGGCACGGCGGCGCTGTGCACGCTGATCTTGCTGGGCGAGCCCTGGTTGACCGGCCAGCACCTGGACGCTCAGGTGACCTCCGGCCTGATGCAGGGCGCGCTGGCCTCCACGGGCTTGTTGCTGGTGGCGCTGCTGACCAACCAGCTCACCCACCGGCTGCAGCAGGCCCAAGCCCACGCCCGGCGTACCCAGGCCGATGCGCAGCGCAGCCGCGCCGAGGCGCAGATCATGCGGCTGATCAACGAACGCGTGATCGATGCCATGCCTCAGGGCATCCTGGTGCTGAACGAAAAACTGCAGGTGCGCTCGGCCAACCCGGCCGCGCTGACCATGCTGGGGCTGCCTGAAACACACCTGCTGGCTTCGCTCAGGCTGACCGACCAGGCCGGCTGGATCGAGCTGGTGGACGTGGCCAAGCTGACCTTTGCCCGTGGCGCCATCGACCATGCGGAGATCAACGTCACCCAGCGCTCCCGCACGCAGGTGCACCTGACGGTGAACACGCAAACCACCTCGTCGCCAGAAGCCGCCCAGCGCCCCATGTGCCTGATGTTCATGCAGGACCTGCGCGAATCGGAGGCCAAGCTGCGCACCGAAAAACTGGCCTCCATGGGCCGCATGTCGGCCGCCGTGGCCCACGAGATCCGCAACCCCCTGGCGGCGATCTCCCAGGCCAACGCCTTGCTGCAGGAGGAGTTGAACGACCCCATGGCACGCCGGCTGACGGGCATGGTCGAGCAAAACGCGCAGCGCCTGGGGCGCATCGTCGACGACATCCTGGACGTTGCCCGCGTGAAGGAAGTCGGCGAGCGCGACGAGTCCGACGCCCTCGCGCTGGATGCCCACGTCCGCACCCTGTGCCAGGAGTGGGCCGATCAGCACCAGGTGGGCACGCGCCTGCAGGTCAAACTCAGCGCCGACGAGGTGCTGGCGGCGTTTCGCCCCGACCACCTGCGCCGGATCCTCGTGAACCTGCTGGACAATGCCGCCCGCTACGCCACGCACGCCCAAGGCGCCATCCAAGTCAGCACCCATGCGGACCGGGCCACCGGCCCCGTGCTGCTCATGGTCTGGAGCGACGGCAAGGCGCTGGACCAAGGCGTGCAAAAGCACTTGTTCGAGCCCTTTTTCTCATCCGAAAGCCGCTCCAGCGGGCTGGGCCTCTACATTTGCCAGGAACTGTGCCACCGACATGGCGGGGCCATCGCCTACGAGCGCACGCCACGCCAGATCAACGGCAGCACCCAACAAGGCAACGAATTCTTCATCAGCATGAAGCGCTGGCAACACACGGCCAACGCCCCCTTGGACCCTGACGCTGACACCAGCCGCTGACACCCATGCCCGCTACCCCCGCTCGCATTCTCATCGTGGACGACGAACCGGATTTGCGCACCCTGTATGAGCTCACCCTTTTGCGCGAAGGCCACAAGGTGGAGGCGGCCGGCACGGTGAGCGAGGCCATGTCCTTGCTCAAAGGCCATGGCTTCGACCTCATCATCACCGACATGCGACTGCCGGATGGCCTGGGTCTGGACATCCTGCAGCACGTCACGCAAACACAGCGGCGCGAGAAGGCCGTGGTCATCACCGCCTATGGCTCGGCCGAAAGCGCCGTCGAATCCCTGAAGGCCGGTGCCTTCGACTACCTCACCAAGCCGGTCGATCTCAAACAGTTCCGCGCCGTCGTGAGCACGGCCTTGGCGGCGCAGGCGCCCCCCGCCGTCGCGGCGCAAGAGCGCAGTACCGCGCCGGCTCCCCTGGCCGCTGAACGCGATCCCGGCAGCATGACCCATCCCGCCGGCGAAGCGGCGCTCCATCGCCTGGTGGGCAACTCCGCGCTGATGCAGAACGTGCGGGCACGCATCGTGAAGGCAGCCCGCTCCATGGCGCCCGTGCTGGTGCGCGGCGAATCCGGCACCGGCAAAGAGCTGGTGGCCAAGGGCGTCCATGCCTGCAGCCACCGCAGCGAGGGACCGTTTGTCGCCGTGAACTGCGGCGCCATTCCCGAAGCCCTGCTCGAGGCCGAATTTTTCGGCGCCCGCAAAGGCTCGTTCACCGGCGCCACCCAGGACCGCCCGGGCTTCTTTCAAGCCGCGCAAGGCGGCACCTTGTTCCTCGATGAAATCGGCGAACTCCCGCTGTCCATGCAGGCCAAGCTGCTGCGCGCCCTGCAGGAACGCAAAGTGCGCGCCTTGGGCACCACACAGGAAGAAGCCGTGGACGTGCGCATCGTCAGCGCCACTCACCGGGATCTGGCGGCTGCCGTGCAGCAGGGCACCTTCCGCCAGGACTTGTACTACCGGCTGAACGTCATCGAAATCCTGTTGCCCGCCTTGCGCGACCGCCTGGAAGACCTGCCTGCCCTGTGCGACGCGCTGTTGGACAAGCTGGCCACCGAAAGCGGCTACCCCATACCCCACCTGACGCCGCGGCAGCTCCGCACCCTCGCCTCATTGCCGCTGGAAGGCAACGTGCGCGAGCTGGAAAACCTGCTGCAACGCGCCATCGCGCTGGGCGATGAATCGAAGCTGCAGCTGGACACGTCGCTGGCCGACGACCCCGAAGTCCTCGCCATCGACATCCCGCTGACGCCCTCCACGACGCCCGAGTTCCCGATCGTGCCCCCTGCACCGGTCCGCACGTCGCAGGTTCCGGCCAGCGACACCACCTTGCCCGCCGACCTGTCCAAATGGCTGGACGAACAAGAGCGCCAGGTGTTGGTCAAGGCCCTGGAAGAGACGAACTTCAACCGCACCGCGGCGGCGGCCAAGCTGGGCCTGAACCTGCGTCAGATCCGCTACCGCATGGCACGGCTGAACATCAACGCCCCCGGCCATGACGACGATGCCTGACCCCACCCTGTGGCGTGACGGCTGGCTCAGCGGCATCGTCCATCGGCCTTCACCCAATTTCGGCCCCCGGCCTGCGCAGGCCAGCATCGACCTCGTGGTCGTGCACTCCATCAGCCTGCCGCCGGGTGAGTACGGGGGCCCGCAGGTCGAGCAGCTGTTCACCAACCAGCTCGATTGGGACGCCCACCCCTACTTCACCGCCCTCCGCGGGCTGGAGGTGTCGTCGCACTTCTTCATCCGGCGGACCGGCGAGGTCGTGCAATTCGTCAGCTGCGACGCGCGGGCCTGGCACGCGGGTCAATCCAGCTTTCAAGGTCGGCCCAACTGCAACGATTTTTCCATCGGCATCGAGCTTGAAGGCCTGGAAGGCTCTCGCTTTGAGACACCGCAGTATCATGCCTTGTCCGATTTGATTGAAAGCATTGCAGCCCACTACCCCCTGAAATGCGTGGCAGGTCACGAGCACATAGCCCCCGGGCGCAAAGCCGATCCAGGCCCCGGTTTCGACTGGCCTCGCCTGGCTGAACTGCTGCATGGCACGCCCCTGACGCTGGCCGTTTGATCCGCCAAACCAGCGACGCAAACTCAGAAATCGCCCGAAAAAACCAAGCCATCGGGCTTTGCGCGCCATACCCATGCCTGCGGGCCATTCGGTGGGGGTATGCACGATCTCACCGACCTTTTGACCGCGCAGGGCGTGCCCAGACGATGTGGGCACACAACAAGTTGCGAACGTCCAGTTGACATTCATGGCATGGGCGCTATGAATTTCGTCGGCTTGCTACCATAATCTGAGCACGTCGCAAATTCGCGAGGGTCGCCGACGTGCACGCATCGCGTGTTTCGGGCTCGAAGGGCCGAACGCCGCTGTGTGCAGGTCAGTGCCGATTGGCGGTGTACCAGTACCCCCGCAATCCAGACACCCAGTCATGGTGCCGTGCTTGAGGGCAGCGCCATCATCGTTCCGTGCGGATCAGCAGGCGCGGGCGAAGCCACTCCACTGTTGATACTTGTTGCCACATAGGAGATTCGACATGGCTAGCAAAAAGCCCGCAAGCAAATCCGACGAGAAGAAGGTGAAGGCCGCCAAGCCTGAAGCCAAGAAGGCTGAGCCGGCCAAGAAGGCCACCGTGGCCAAGACGGTTGCTGCCAAGGCACCGGCCAAGAAGGCGGCTGCTCCCGCCAAGAAGGCTGCCGCTGCGCCCGCCAAGGTTGCAGCCAAAGCACCGGCCAAGAAGGCGGCTCCCGCCAAGTCGGCCGCCGCCAAGGCACCGGCCAAGAAGGCTGCCGCTCCAGCCAAGTCCGCTGCTGCCAAGGCGCCCGCCAAGAAGGCTGCCGCTCCGGCCAAGTCCGCTGCTGCCAAGGCACCGGCCAAGAAGGCGGCCGCTCCCGCCAAGTCGGCTGCTGCCAAGGCGCCGGCCAAGAAGGCGGCTGCTCCCGCCAAGTCGGCTGCTGCCAAGGCGCCGGCCAAAAAGGCCGCAGCTGCACCGGCCAAGAAGGCTGTGGCGGCGCCCAAGGCCGCTGCACCTGCCAAGGCTGCCACCAAGAAAAGCGCCGCCAAGAAGGCCTTGCCGACGTCGAAACTCAGCCCCAAGGCGACCTGGCCGTTCCCGACCAGCAGCAAGCCCTGAGCTGCGCTTCCCCATGAAAAAAGCCTGGCCATGCGCCAGGCTTTTTTCATGGGTATGCCATGGTTTCCGTCATGAAATCAACGGCAATGGCTGGATACTGGCCTGCCCTCAAGCCAGCCAGGTCGCCAGCATCTGGGCATCCACCGTGTAGTTCTGCGGGCCCTGCACGGCCACTTTCAGCGCGCCGATGCGGTTGCCGAGCTCGGCACAGCGCACCAGCGACCAGCCTTGCTCCAGCCCATGCAGGAAGGCCCCGCGCCAGGCATCGCCGCAACCCGTGGGGTCCACCACCGCGTCGGCGACCACACCGGGCACCGAGGTCGCCTGCCCCGCTTCCCACACCGTGCAGCCTTGTGCCCCCAAGGTGACCACGAGGCCCCGAACCCGGCGCGACAGCTCCGCCTCGTTGGTCTGCAGCCGATCGCACAGCATCCTGGCCTCGTAGTCGTTGACGGTGATCCAGTCGGCCTTGGCCACCAGGCCGTCGAGGGTGGGGCCATCGAACATCGGCAGGCCCTGTCCGGGGTCGAACACAAAGGGTACGCCGTGGGCCTGCAGCTGCTCGGCATGCGTCAGCGTGGCCTCGCGGCCATCGGGCGCCAAGATGGCCACGCGCAAACCTGGCAATTCAGGCACCACCTGTTCATGGGCATGCTGCATGGCGCCCGGATGAAACGCGGTGATCTGGTTGTTGTCGCGGTCGGTCATGATCATGGCCTGCGCCGTGAAGGTGCCCGGCACGGCCCGCACGCCTTGTGTCGTGATGCCCTGCGCCCGCAAATGGGCCAGGTAAGGCTCGCCGTCATCGCCGATGGCCGCCAGGGGCACGGGCTCGCCACCCAGCTGCTTGAGGGCGTAGGCGATGTTGCCGGCACAGCCGCCGAAGTCGCGCCGCATGCTGGGCACGAGGAAGGACACATTGAGGATGTGCAACTGGTCGGGCAGGATCTGGTCGGCGAATTGACCACCGAATCCCATGATGGTGTCGTAGGCGACGGAGCCGCAAATCAAACTGGCCATGGCAACGAAAAAGTGAGTGACGGCTGCCGGTTGAACCGGTCGTCAGGGGTAAAAGGCCAGCACGCGATAGCCGGCCACTTGCGAGGAGAGTTGCGGGTCCAGCGACAGGGTCAGGCCCCCGCTCCAGTCCCGGCGCGGCAGCAGAACCTGAGGCGCCTTGACGTCGCCGGGCTGCAGCACGCGCTTGAGCAGCACCTGGTCTTGGGCATCGGTCAACGACAGCTCGAACGCCGGCGTCGCCAGCTCCAGCCGTTCGATGTTGCGCACGCTGAGGTTGAGTCGGAATTCGCCGCTGGGCAGGCGGTTGAAGGACGAGCCCTCGATGGCCACCCCATCGAGCAGGCGGTAGGGCTTCACCTCGCAGCCCAGCACGCCGCACAGGGTCACCAGCCCGGGCTTGGCGTCGGGGTAGCTGGCCGCCAGCCAGTCGCGCCGGTCGTGCACCCAGCGCAAGGCCAGCAGCGCGCCGACCAGCACCAGCGCCAGCACCAAGCTCACCCGCACCCACGGCTGCCGCCAGAACTGGCGGCGCTGCGCATCGCGCACGAACGAAGGCACGTCGTCTTCAGGCGGCTGCACGACAGGCGCGGGCGCCGGCTTGCGGGGCCGGGCTTTGCGTGCAGGAGCCTTGGCGCGGCTGGCACGGTCACGTTCGGTGCGCTCCGCATCCTCGCTGCGGGCCGGCGCCGCCCAGGCGGCTTCGCGCAGAGGCGGCGGGGCCCCTGTAACCTCTGCGCTGGCCTTGACCAGGGCCGGCATCTCCGCCTTGTCGGCCGGGCCGGCATTGCGTCTGCGGATGATGTGCGAGGCGATGTCACGCGCATGGTCGCTGCGGGCATCGCGGGCCTGGGCATCGTCCGCCGGTGCAGGCAATTCCGCATCAAGCTGACTGATGACGAAGTCCACAGAGGCCACCGCGGGCGTCTGCGACATGGTCGGCAGAGGCTGCGCCTGCCCCGGCGCGTCGGTCGATGGCTCGGCCACGGCCGCGGGCTGCCCCAGCGGCTGCACCCCCTCCATCAGCGACGCCGGCGAGGACTCCTCGGGCGTTGCAAAGCTGGCGTTGGTCAGCACCACCGTGGTCGTCAGCTCGGCGTCTCGCGCCAGCGGTTCCTCGGTCGCCTCATTCAAATGGGGGTATGCGGGTGTCACCGTTTGGTCATCAACGACAACGGGAGCATACTGCTCAATACCTTGTGATGCATCACCCCCAGATGGTGGGCGGAGACCTTCGCCCTCGCGCGCGGCATCGTCGAGCAGCAGCGGCCATCCCGAATGGCCGGCGTCGGCCGAATCAGAACCCGGTCTGGGTTCGGTGTGCTGCATCTGCTCGCCGGCATCGAACACCGTGCCGCAGCTGCCGCAGCGCACCCAGCCTTGCGACAAACGCAGCTGATCGGGCACCACCTTGAACAGGGTCTCACAGCTGGGGCAACGGGTGATGCGGCTCATGGGGCAGGAATTCTAAGGCGATGCCAAGGCGGGTCGTGGAAGGATGGCGGCCACAGCCACACGCAGCCTGCACCGCGTCTCGGAACTCGTCCCGAAGGCGGGTTGCCGGGTGTCTCCCGCCCGCATCAGGCGATGCAGCGGACGTCAGGCAGGCTTGTGCGCATGCAGCAGCACCCAGCCATCCTCCCGATCCGCCACGGACAAGGAGACCCATGGGGCATAGGCTTGCTGAAGCTCGTCCACCTGGCGCTCGAGCACGCCGGCCAGCACCAGGTGCCCGCCCGGCCGCACATGCGACACCAGCAACGGCGCCAGCACCTTCAGGGGCTGAGCGAGGATGTTGGCCAGCACGGTGTCGTACTCGCCTTGCGCCTGGTCTGGCAGGCCGGCCTGCAACTGCACGCCGTTGGCCAGGGCGTTGCGCTCGGTCTGCGTCACGGCATCGGGATCGATGTCCACGGCATCGATCCGGGCCGCCCCCCACTTGCCGGCCCCGATGGCCAGGATCCCCGATCCGCAACCGTAGTCCAGCACACGGGCCAACGCCTCGGGCTGCTGCGGGGCTTGGCGAGCGATCCACCGCAGGCACATGCGTGTGGTGGGGTGCGTGCCCGTGCCAAACGCCAGGCCCGGGTCCAGGCGAATCAGTTTGACGGCCTGCGCGGGCGGCTCGTGCCAGGTCGGCACGATCCAGAACTCGGGCGTGATCTCCACCGGCTCGAATTGCGATTGCGTCAGCCGCACCCAATCCTGTTCGGCCAGGGGCACCACCCCAGCCACTTCGCCATCGGCGAAGAAGGGCTGAAGTTGAATCAGCTGGGCCGCCTCGTCCGCCTGGGCGCGCGAGGCAAACAAGGCCACGATCAAGGAGGCCTCCCAGCCGGGCTGCGGGGGCGGCATGCCCGGCTCGCCAAACAAGGGGGTCTCGTCGGCCGTCAGGGCGTTGGCATCCTCGACCGACACCGACAGGGCGTCCAAGGCTTCCAGCGCCTCGCACACGGTGTCCACGTTGGCCAGGGCACACCGCAGGCGCAGCTCATGCATGCCAGAAGCTGTGTCGCTCACTGCTCAGTCCTTGTTGCGTTGCGTCAACCACTGCTCCAGGTAGTGGATGTTGGTGCCGCCTTCGATGAACTTGCCATCCAGCAACAGCTCGCGGTGCAGCGGGATGTTGGTCTTGATGCCTTCCACCACCGTCTCGCCCAGGGCATTGCGCATGCGGGCCATGGCCTGCTCGCGCGTGTCGCCGTACGCGATCACCTTGCCGATCATGGAGTCGTAGTTCGGCGGCACGAAGTAGTTGCTGTAGACGTGCGAGTCGACCCGGATGCCGGGACCGCCCGGCGCATGCCACTGCGTGATGCGGCCCGGTGAGGGCATGAAGTTGAACGGGTCTTCCGCATTGATGCGGCATTCGATGGCATGGCCGCGCAACTCGATGTTGCGCTGCGTGAAGGGCAGCTTTTCACCAGCAGCCACCAGGATCTGCGTGCGGACGATGTCCACGCCCGAGATCATTTCGGTGACCGGATGCTCCACCTGCACGCGCGTGTTCATCTCGATGAAGTAGAACTCGCCGTTTTCATACAGGAACTCGAAGGTGCCGGCTCCACGGTAGCCGATCTTCTTGCAGGCGGCCACGCAACGCTCGCCGATGCGCTCGATCAGACGGCGCGGGATGCCCGGCGCCGGCGCCTCCTCGATGACCTTCTGGTGGCGCCGCTGCATCGAGCAATCGCGCTCACCCAGGTACACGCCGTTCTTGTGTTTGTCGCACAGCACCTGAATTTCCACGTGACGCGGATCCTGCAGGTACTTCTCCATGTAGACCGCGGCGTTGCCGAAGGCTGCCTGCGCCTCGCTCTTGGTCATCTGCACGGCATTGACCAGGGCGGCCTCGGTGTGCACCACCCGCATGCCGCGGCCACCACCGCCGCCCGCTGCCTTGATGATCACCGGGTAGCCGATGGATTTGGCAATGCGGCGGATCTGCACGGGGTCATCGGGCAATTCGCCATCCGAACCCGGCACGCAGGGCACGCCGGCCTTGATCATGGCTTGCTTGGCCGACACCTTGTCGCCCATCAGGCGAATGCTCTCCGCGGTCGGACCGATGAACTGAAAACCGCTGCGCTCCACGCGCTCGGCGAAGTCGGCGTTCTCGCTCAGGAAGCCATAGCCGGGGTGAATGGCTTCGGCATCCGTCACCTCGGCCGCCGAGATGATGGCCGGCATGCTCAGGTAGCTCTGCGCCGAAGGCGCCGGGCCGATGCAGACTGCTTCGTCTGCGAGCTTCACGTACTTGGCATCGCGATCGGCCTCGGAATACACCATCACGGCCTTGATGCCGAGTTCACGGCAGGCGCGCTGCACGCGCAGCGCGATCTCACCCCGGTTGGCAACCAGAATTTTTTTGAACATCGGGATCGCTCACTCGATGACGAACAGGGTCTGTCCGTATTCCACGGCCTGGCCGTTGTCACCCAGGACCTGCTTGACCACGCCGGCCTTGTCCGCCTCGATTTCGTTGAGGATCTTCATGGCCTCGATGATGCAGAGGGTATCGCCCACCTTGACCTGGGAGCCCACTTGCACGAACGCCTTGGCGCCCGGGCTGGGGGCCGAATAGAAGGTGCCCACCATGGGCGATTTGACTTCATGGCCCGCAGCCGCGGCAGGCGCTGCATCGGCAGCCGGTGCAGCGGCAGGAGCGGCGACCGCAGGAGCCGCCACGGGCGCAGCCACCTGCAGCGGCGCCACCGTCGTCACCACAGGGCCGCCCTTGACGATGCGAACACGCCCTTCCGCCTCGGTGATCTCCAGCTCGGAAACGTTGGAGTCCGACACGAGATCAATCAGTGTTTTGAGTTTACGCAGGTCCATGAAGTATGGCGATCGTCGCCCCAGATTTGCAGCAAACGCCGCGAACAGTCATCAAGACATCCTCATTCATCATCTATTGCCTTGAATCGCAAAGACGATGACTCTCATTCAAGCCAACATCTGCAACCAGTTTTTCAAATCAGAAGAGGACAATTGACCGATTTTACGTTGGACCAGCACGCCCTGGCGATCCAGAACCACGGTGAACGGCAATCCTCCGCGGTCGTTGCCCAGTTGGCGCATCAGTTCCACGCCACCCGCTCCCGCCAGGCCAACAGGAAATTCAACGGGTACGCGCCGCAGAAACTGGGTCACTGCTGCGCGTTGATCCAGGGCCAGGCCCACGACCTGCCAGCCCGCTTGCGCATGGTCTGCATGAAAGCGGCTGAGCAGCGGCAATTCTTCCACGCAAGGCGCGCACCAGGTGGCCCAGAAATTGACCACGACCCGTTTGCCCTGAAACGCGCTCAGGTGCAAAGGCTGTTCGGTCATGCCTTCAGCCGGAAACGCCCACAATGCCGATTCGGCGGCACCCAGGGCCCCAGCTTGCCCACCTTGACGCCACAAGACGTCAGCCCCGACCCCCAAGGCCAACGCGCCCAGACCGGCGCCTTGCAGCAGCCGCCGACGTGAAGCACTCATGCCGTCCCTCCTTGTGCCTGCGCCGCACTCACCAAGTTGCGAACTGCCTGCAGGTCACCGCGCGGCACGCGGCCCTGTGCATCTGGTTTGAGCGCGCCTCGCAAGTCGTCGTGGTCGTACACCATCAGGTGAACAGCCACCTCCGACGCCAATTCGCGACTGCGCACCACCACCGTCAACGCCTCCACCGGCCGGCCATGCATGCCCGTCACCGTGGCCGGCTGATAGTGAATCTGCTGATCGATGAGCGCAATCTCCGCCGATTTGGAGTCATCGCAAAACAATTGCAGGTGAATGTCCGACATTCGTGTCGCGGTGCCATGCCAGACAGCGCCGGACAGGTGCGGGCGGAACTCGGCCAGCCGCTCCATCCAGCGCAGGGCAAGGGCACGCAGCGCCGCCAGTTCACCGGGCTGGGTATCGGCATGGAAGATGGCGATGTGCTCTCGCACCTGGACTTCCACTTCGTCGTTCCCCGGCATGGGTGAACGGGGCGGCAGTCCCAGTTGCTTGACCGCCAAACGCTTGGCCGAGCCATAGTCCAGTCCCTCGTCCACGATCAGCCGCGCGGCGGCTTGAGCGATTTCCAAACTGATGTCCATGGCGGGATTGTGAGGCTTGGCCACCTCACCAGCTGACGCAAGGCCAAGAGGGCCCGCAGCCCGCTTCTACAATCCCGCCATGCACATTCATGTACTCGGCATTTGCGGCACGTTCATGGGCGGATTGGCCGCCCTGGCTCGGGAAGCGGGGCACACCGTGACGGGATGCGACCTCGGGGTCTACCCCCCGATGAGCGACCAGCTGCGCGCGCTGGGCATCGAGCTGATCGAGGGCTATGGCGTCGATCAGATGCACCTGCGCCCCGATGTGTACGTCGTCGGCAACGTGGTGAGCCGGGCACGGCTCCCGAATGGTGAAGCCAGGTATCCCCTCATGGAGGCCATCCTGGAATCGGGGGCGCCGTATACCAGTGGCCCGCAATGGCTCGCCGAGCATGTGCTGCAGGGCCGGCATGTGATGGCGGTGGCCGGCACCCACGGCAAAACCACCACCAGCGCCATGTTGAGCTGGATCCTCGATCAAGCCGGTCTGACACCCGGCTTTCTGATTGGCGGCGTGCCCCTCAACTTCGGCACCTCGGCGCGCCTGGGTTCATCGTCCACCACAGCCGATCGCCCCCTGTTCGTGATCGAGGCCGACGAATACGACACCGCCTTTTTCGACAAGCGCAGCAAGTTCGTGCACTACCGGCCGCGCACCGCGATCTTGAACAACCTGGAGTTCGACCACGCCGACATCTTCGACAACGTGGAGAGCATCGAGCGCCAGTTCCATCACCTGGTGCGCACGATTCCTGCCAGTGGTCGCATCGTCGTCAACGGGGAAGATGCCCACCTTCGGAGGGTTCTGGCCATGGGTCACTGGAGCGACGTGCTGCGCTTTGGGGGTGCCGGATGCGCTTATGAGGCACGCGGCACCGACGCGCGGTTTGACATCGTCCAAAACGGTGAGACGGTGGCCTGCGTGGATTGGTCTCTGAATGGTCGCCACAACCAGCTCAACGCCCTGGCCGCCTTGGCCGCTGCAGGGCACGTGGGCGTCGATCCCGAGGTGGCCGCCGCGGCCTTGAGCAACTTCGACAACGTCAAGCGGCGCATGGAGCTCAAAGGCACCGCTCAGGGCGTCACCGTCTACGATGACTTCGCACACCACCCCACCGCGATTCGCACCACCCTGGACGGACTGCGCCGAAAAGTGGGCCCCACAACGCGCATCCTCGCCGTGCTGGAACCCCGCAGCAACACCATGAAGCTCGGCAGCATGAAGGCTCAGCTGCCCCAAGCCTTGTCCCCAGCCGACCGGGTCTACTGCCACACCCATGGGCTGGACTGGGATGTTCAAGCCGCGCTCGGCAGCCAAGCCTTCTGCACCGCCGACCTGCAAGAGCTGGTGGCCCGCATCGCCCTGGACGCCCAAGCAGGCGACCAGGTGATCTGCATGAGCAACGGCAGTTTCGGCGGCATCCACGAGCGGCTTCTGGCGGCACTTGCAGCCCGGCCCTGAGCTTTCACATTTGTGCGACACAAAGCGGCTACTTTTCTACGCATTCAAGTTTTTAGAGCGCGAGGAATTTGCAGATCCCCTTCAATTGACGGATGATCGAGCACAACTTGTTGCAACTGTCACGTCTAGCGAGCATGGAGTCCACCCTGGCCAGTAAGAGTTTTGCCACCGCCCTGCCGGGGCTGGGCCGCGCGCTGATTGCAGCAGGCAGGGTGGACGAAGCGACGGCGGGCAAGGCCTTTGAGCAGGTCAAAGGCGACACCACGGCGTTTTTGCCCGAACTCATCAGTCGCGGCGTGGTGACGGCTTCCGAGGTTGCGCACACCCTGGCCGACACCTTGGCCGCCCCGTTGCTGGATCTGGCTTCGCTGGATTACGACAGCCTGCCCAAAGACCTCATCGACGCCAAACTGGCTCGGCAGTATGCGGTGTTGCCGCTGGCCAAGAAGCGCGGGCGGCTGGTCGTGGCCACCGCCGACCCCACCCTTCAGGAAGCGGCTGAGAAGATCAAGTTCACCACCCAGCTGGGGGTGGAATGGGTGGTCGCTGAATACGACAAGCTGCAGGAAGCCATTGCCGCTGTCACCGGCTCGGCCAATGAGGCAGTCGGCAACTTCATCGCCACCGATTTCGGCTTCGACGATGCGTCTTTCGCCACCGATGGCGAAGACGACAGCGGCAAAGACGACACCAGCGATGTGGAAGACGCGCCCATCGTGCGCTTTCTGCACAAGATGCTGGTCGACGCCTACAACATGCGGGCCTCCGACCTGCATTTCGAGCCATTCGAGCACAGCTACCGCGTGCGCTTCCGCATCGACGGCGAACTGCGCGAAATCACCTCGTTGCCGCCCGGCATCAAAGAAAAGCTGGCGTCCCGCATCAAGGTGATTTCCCGCCTGGACATTTCGGAAAAGCGCGTTCCTCAAGACGGGCGCATGAAGCTCAAGCTGGGTCCGGAACGCGTGATCGACTTCCGTGTGAGCACCCTGCCCACGCTGTTTGGCGAAAAAATCGTCATCCGGATCCTGGACCCCAGCAGCGCCAAGATGGGCATCGACGCCCTGGGCTATGAGCCGATTGAAAAAGAGCGCCTGCTGGAGGCCATTGCCCGCCCCTACGGCATGATTCTGGTGACCGGCCCGACCGGCTCGGGCAAGACCGTGTCGCTCTACACCTGCCTGAACCTGCTGAACAAGCCCGGTGTCAACATCTCCACGGCAGAAGACCCGTCGGAAATCAACTTGCCCGGCGTGAACCAGGTCAACGTCAACGAAAAGGCGGGGCTGACCTTCGCCACCGCCCTCAAGGCTTTCCTGCGCCAGGATCCCGACATCATCATGGTGGGCGAAATCCGGGACCTGGAAACCGCCGACATCGCCATCAAGGCCGCTCAAACGGGTCACCTGGTGCTGTCGACGCTGCACACCAACGACGCCCCGACCACCTTGACGCGCATGCGCAACATGGGCATTGCGCCCTTCAACATCGCATCCAGCGTCATCCTGATCACGGCGCAGCGGCTGGGGCGAAGGCTGTGCCCGGCCTGCAAGGAGCCCATCGACGTTCCGCGTGACGCGCTGCTGGATGCCGGATTTGACGAAGAAGAACTGGACGGCAGCTGGGTGCCCTACCGCCCGGTGGGCTGCGGCAAGTGCAACAACGGCTACAAGGGCCGGGTCGGCATCTATGAAGTCATGCCCATCACGGAAGACCTTCAACGCATCATCCTGGCCGACGGGAGTGCCTTGGAAATCGCGAAGCAGGCGCGTCAGGAAGGCGTGCGCTCGCTTCGACGCTCTGGCTTGCACAAGGTGAAGCTGGGTGTGACGTCGCTGGAAGAAGTCCTGGCCGTCACCAACGAATGATCAAGAATCAGGAAAGACCATGGCCACAGCTGCTTTGCGATCAGGTTCGGATGTGCTGTTCGAATGGGAAGGAAAAGACCGACACGGCAAGATCGTTCGTGGCGAGCTGAGGGCGGGTGGCCAGGCCCAGGTGCAGGCGACGCTGCGGCGTCAGGGCATCGTCACCACCAAGATCAAAAAGCGCAAGATGCGCTCGGGCAAGCGCATCAAGCCGCGGGACATCGCCATTTTCACGCGCCAGCTGGCCACCATGATGAAAGCCGGCGTGCCCCTGCTGCAGTCGTTCGACATCGTGGGCCGAGGCAACCCCAACCCCAGCGTGGCACGGCTGCTCAACGACATTCGGGCCGATGTGGAAACCGGCACCTCCTTGTCTTCGGCCTTCCGCAAGTACCCGCTGTACTTCAACAACCTGTATTGCAACCTTGTGGAAGCCGGTGAGGCTGCCGGCATCCTGGAAAGCATCCTGGACCGCCTGGCCACCTACATGGAAAAGACCGAGGCGATCAAGTCCAAGATCAAATCGGCCTTGATGTACCCCATCGCCGTGATCGTGGTCGCCTTTGTCGTGGTGTCCATCATCATGATCTTCGTGATCCCGGCGTTCAAGGAGGTGTTCTCGAACTTCGGCGCCGACCTCCCGGCGCCGACCTTGTTCACCATCGCCATCAGCGAGTTCTTCGTCGCGCACTGGTGGTGGATGTTCCCACTGATCTTTGCCGCCGTTTTCTTCTTCATGCAGGCCTGGAGACGCAACGCCAAGGTACAGCTCGTCATGGACCGGCTCCTGCTGAAACTGCCGATTTTCGGCCCCCTGGTCGAGAAGTCGATCGTCGCGCGCTGGACGCGCACGCTGTCCACCATGTTCGCAGCCGGTGTGCCTTTGGTCGAATCGCTCGACTCGGTGGGCGGCGCGTCTGGCAATGCCATCTACGCCCAAGCCACCGAGAAGATCCAACAAGAGGTGTCGACGGGAACCAGCCTCACCACGGCCATGACGAACGTCAACCTGTTCCCCAGCATCGTGCTGCAGATGGCTGCCATCGGCGAAGAATCCGGCTCGCTCGATCACATGCTGGGCAAGGCGGCCGACTTCTACGAAGCCGAGGTGGACGAAGCCGTGGCCGGCCTGTCCAGCCTCATGGAGCCCATCATCATCGTCGTGCTCGGCGTCATCATTGGCGGCATCGTGGTGTCCATGTACCTGCCCATCTTCCAATTGGGGCAAGTGGTTTAAGTGCTGGATCTGTCTTACCTGCCCCCTGCTGCCGTGGCGGGCTTGCTGGGTGTGCTCGGCCTGCTGGTCGGCAGCTTTCTCAACGTCGTGATCCACCGCCTGCCCAAGATGATGGAGCAGGAGTGGGCTCAGGATTGCCGCGAGCTCCTGGGCCAGGAGGCGGTCGACACCGCGCCCTACACGCTGTGGGCCCCTCGGTCTGCCTGCCCGCATTGCGGTCACCAGATCCGCTGGTACGAGAACATCCCGGTGGTCAGTTACCTGGCCTTGCGGGGACGCTGTTCGGGCTGCAAGGCCCCCATCAGCGCCCGCTACCCGGTGATCGAGGCGGTCACGGCCCTGCTGTTTGCCTGGTGCGGCCATCAGTTCGGCGCCACCTGGGCCGCACTGGCCTGGTGCGCGTTTTCTGCCCTGCTGGTCAGCATGACCTGCATCGACTGGGACACCCAGTTGCTGCCCGACGATTTAACCTACAGCCTACTGTGGCTGGGCCTGCTGGGTTCGGTGGTCGGTTGGACCGGCGTGCCCGTCGCCATGGCCGTGCTGGGCGCGCTCGCCGGCTACCTGTCGCTGTGGACCGTCACCCAGGCCTTCAAGCTGCTCACCGGCAAGATCGGCATGGGCAACGGTGACTTCAAGCTGTTTGCCGCCCTGGGTGCCTGGTTCGGCTGGCAAGCGCTGGTGCCCATCATCCTGCTGTCCTGTGTGGTGGGCATCGTGGTGGGCGTGGCCCTCAAGGCCATGCGCAAAAGCGGACAAGGCGATCCCATCCCCTTTGGCCCGTTTCTGTCGGGTGCGGGATTCCTGGCCATGTTTCTGGGCGGGCCCGCGTTGTTGCAGGGGATGGGTCATTTGGTGTTGGGTGCATGACAGTCATTGGCGTCACAGGGGGCATCGGCTCCGGCAAATCCACGGTCTGCCAGATCATGGCGGCATCGGGCGCGGCGGTGATCGATGCCGATCAGATCTCGCGCGACCTCACGGCCGCTGGCGGCTTGGCCATGCCGCAGGTCGCGATGGAGTTCGGCGAAGCCATGGTGCTGGACGACGGCAGCATGAACCGCGCCGCCATGCGTGACCTGGTGTTTCAGGACCCCGCCGCCAAGGCGCGGCTGGAACACATCATCCATCCCTTGATTTCCAGCATCAGCGCCCAGCGCGAGGCTGCTGCAAAGGCTGCACAGCTGCCGCTGATCGTGCACGACGTACCCTTGCTCGTTGAATCCTTCGGCAACTGGCGCGAGCGCCTGGATGAAATCTGGGTGGTCGATTGCAGCGAAGCCACCCAGATCGCACGCGTGCAGGCCCGCAGCCAGCTCCCGCGCGAGGCCATCCTGCGCATCCTGGCCGCGCAGGCCACGCGCGAACAGCGCCTGGCGGCGGCCGATGTCGTGCTGCTGAACGAGGACAAGACGCTGGAGGAGCTCACCAGCATGGTGAAACAAGCCATCGGCCGCTTCGGGCTATCATAGGCAGCTTCCAACCCCTCATTCCATCCATCGAGTTCACGATGGGCCTTGCACATGCCGTGCCGCTGCACGGTGCGTGACGCCAACCCCGTGATCGTGGCCCCATGGAAGCAGCTGCCGGCGCCAGTGTGATCCTGTACGAATACCCGTTCAACGAACGCATCCGAACCTATCTGCGCCTGGAGCAGATGCTGCACCGTCTCAGCGAGATGATGGCCAGGGATACGGCCTACGACCATCACTTCGCGCTGCTCACGCTGTTCGAGATCATGGATGTGGCCGCCCGCGCCGACCTCAAGGCCGACATCCTCAAAGACCTGGATCGCCAGAAGGGCCTGATGAACAGCTACCGGGGCAACCCGGCCATCGTCGAGTCGGCCCTGGACCACGTCATCGCCCAGCTGGACACCGCCTACGCGGCCCTCAACCAGCAGCAGGGCAAGGCCGGCAGCGAACTGCTGGACAACGACTGGCTGATGAGCGTGCGCAGCCGCACCGTGATCCCCGGCGGCACCTGCTCGTTCGACCTGCCGGCGTACCACGCCTGGCAGAACCGCCCGGTGCAGGAGCGCAAGTTTCAGCTGGCCGAGTGGATCAAGCCCATCACCCCCATGGCCCAGGCCATCGGCCTGCTGCTGCAGATGCTGCGGGACGCGGGCACGCCCCAGCGCGTGCTGGCCAAGCATGGGCAGTTCCAGCAGCCGTTGCCGCAGGCGCGCTCGTTTCAGCTGGTGCGCGTGCTGCTCGACGAACACCTGGGGCTGGTGCCCGAAATCAGCGGCAACCGGCTCATGATCTCGGTGCGCATGACGCGGCATGACGTCAACGCCAAGCTCGAACCCCACCGCGAAGACACCGCGTTCGAGCTCACCTTGTGCGCCGGAGGCTGACCCATGGCGGCCCCACGTCCCTCCCCTCCGACCCTGCAGCCCCGCACCGTCACCTGCCCGGGCTGCGGCGGCCCCAGCCGCTACGCCAGCGACAACCCGTACCGGCCGTTTTGCAGCGCCCGCTGCAAAGGCGTGGACCTGGGTGCCTGGGCCAGCGAACAGTTCCGCGTGCCCGTCGATGCGACACCCGACCCCGACGCACCGCCAGCCGATCCGAATCCGACGCGCTGAGCGCCTCAGGCTCGGATCAGCAGTATGGCAAGATTTTCGTTAAAGGATCAACGACCATCAAGCCATACCCCATGGCGGTATACACGCGCAGCAGAACCTCAACGCCCACACTTGACGCAGCATGGAGATGGAGATGTTGAACGGGCGCAAAGGGTCTTGGTCGCAGCCGAAGTCGACTGACCGCCTAATGGCCTGCGGGCATCGCCCTGGCTACCGCCTCAAACCGACATCGTGCAAGCCTGTCCTGTGGGGCGGATTAGGCCGTTGACGGCGAACAAACCCTTGTCGGTCACCAGGGGCACTTCGCCCATGCCGTGATGGCTGGATCGAACCCACCATCCCGGTCCAACCATCAGGCGCGCTCGAAGCCACCTTCGGCCTGCAGCCACTCCAGCACCGGCAGGGCCCCGGGCAAGATGGGTGCCACGCGGGTGGGCAGGTCCTGCCACGCAAACCGCTGACCCTCGCGCATGGCCAGCTCGCCTTGCCAGGCCAGCACCTTGCAAAAGTTCAGGTTGACCAAGGCGTGCGGGTAGTCGACCTGCAGGCTGCGCCAGGGCTGCACCTCGGTCGCGCGCACGCCCAGCTCCTCGTCCAGTTCGCGGACCAGGGCTTCGGTCACCGACTCGCCCTGCTCGAGCTTGCCGCCCGGAAATTCCCAATAGCCGGCGTACACCTTGCCCTCGGGGCGCGAGGTCATCAGAAACGCCTGGCGGCCCTCGCCAGCGTCGCACACCAGCACCCCCACGGCCACCTCGACCACCTGGCGCTCGCCCGCCTGGTCACGCGCCCGCTGGGGGTCGGCCTTCAACGGCGCGCCGCTCATGCCACGCCGGCGCGACCGGCCCAATCGCGCGCAAACTGGTAAGCCACCCGGCCGCTGCGCGAACCGCGCTCCAGCGCCCACACCAGTGCGGGGGCGCGTGCCGCCTCGATCTGAGCGGCATCCGCGCCCATCGACGACAGCCACTGGCCCACGATGGCGAGGTACTCGTCCTGCGAGAACGGGTAGAAGCTGATCCACAAGCCAAAGCGCTCGGACAGGGAGATCTTTTCTTCGACCACCTCGCCGGGGTGGATCTCGCCGTCGGCACTCGTGGTGTAGCTCAGGTTGTCCTTCATGTGCTCGGGCAACAGGTGGCGCCGGTTGCTGGTCGCATACACCAGCACATTGGGTGTGGCGGCCGCCACCGAACCATCGAGGATGGACTTGAGTGCCTTGTAGCCGCTCTCGCCCTCTTCAAAGCTGAGGTCGTCGCAGTACACGATGAAGCGTTCGGGCCGATCGGCCACCCACTCGATCACATCCGGCAAATCACCCAGATCGGCCTTGTCGATCTCGATCAGGCGCAGCCCCTGGGCGCTGTAGGCGTTCAGACAGGCCTTGATCAGCGAGGACTTGCCCGTGCCGCGCGCACCCGTCAGCAGCACGTTGTTGGCCGGCAAACCTCGGACGAACTGCTCGGTGTTGCCCTGGATGCGCGCCTTCTGGCCGTCGATTTCCTTGAGGTCGTCCAGGCCCAGCGTGGCCAGGTGGCGCACGGGCTCCAGCCGCCCCACGCCATTGGCACGGCGGCGGTACCGCCACGCCACGGACTGGGACCAATCGGGCGCCTGCGAGGGCTGCGGCAGCACGGCTTCCACGCGCGCCAGCACCGCTTCGGCGCGCCTGAGCAGGGATTCAAAGGCCTCGTTCATGGTATCGACCTGGGACAGCGCACTGTCCCGTTTGCTTGAAAATTCAATGCAGTATGCGCCATTTTCCGTTGTATTTCAAACGGCGACAAAGGCATACTGCTCCATCGATCAGGAGCGGTAGTCGGCGTTGATCGACACGTAATCGTGGCTGAAGTCACAGGTCCACAGCGTGGCTGCGGCCTCGCCCCGGCCCAGCACCACGCGCACGGTGATCTCGGCTTGCTTCATCACGCGCTGGCCATCGGCCTCGACGTAATCGGGGTTGCGTCCGCCCTGCATCGCCACCCGCACATCGTCCAGGTACAGGTCGATCTGCGTCTGATCCAGATCGTCGATGCCGGCATACCCCACCGCAGCCAGGATGCGCCCCAGGTTGGGGTCGCTGGCGAAGAAGGCCGTCTTGACCAGCGGCGAATGGGCGATCGCGTACGCCACCTGACGGCACTCCTCGGTACTGCGGCCGCCTTCCACGCGCACGGCGATGAACTTGGTCGCGCCCTCGCCGTCGCGCACGATGGCCTGCGCCAGCTCCAGCGCCACCGCCTGCAGGGCCGCCTTCAGCGCCTGCCCGTCGGCGCTGGCCCAGCTGCTGATGGGCACATTGCCCGCCTGGTGGGTGGCGACGACGATGAAGGAGTCGTTGGTCGAGGTGTCGCCATCGACCGTGACGCAGTTGAACGAGGCATCGGCCAGGTCACGCGCCAGCTCGCCCATCAAGGCGGCGTCGATGGCGGCATCGGTGGCCACAAAGCCCAGCATGGTCGCCATGTTGGGGCGGATCATGCCGGCGCCCTTGCTGATGCCGGTGATGGTGACGGTCTTGCCGCCCAGGTCGACCTGGCGGCTCACTGCCTTGGGCACGGTGTCCGTGGTCATGATGCCCTGGGCCGCATCCAGCCAGGCGTCGGCACCCGCCGCTTCGATCGCGCGCGGCAAGGCCGCCTCGATGCGCGCCACCGGCAGCGGCTCCATGATCACGCCCGTCGAGAACGGCAGCACCTGCTGGCTGCGCACGCCCAGCAGGTTGGCCGCGGCCACGCAGGTCGTGCGGGCACGCGCCAGGCCGTCGGCCCCCGTGCCGGCGTTGGCGTTGCCGGTGTTGATGACCATGGCGCGCACGCCCTGGCCCTGCGCCAGGTGTTCGCGGCAGACCTGCACGGGTGCGGCGCAGAAGCGGTTGCGCGTGAAGGCGCCCGACACGCTTGCGCCTTCATCCAGCAGGAACACGACCACGTCCTTGCGGTTGGCCTTGCGCACCCCGGCCTCCACCACACCGATGCGCACCCCGCTCACGGGATGCAGGTCACTTGCTTCAGGGGTCTTCAGGTTCACCGCCATGGCGTTCTCCTTGGATGTCAAACAACAAGGCCGCCCCAGGGCAGCCTTGCATCTCGTGTCGTTCGCGTGCCGATCAGGCCAGTTTGCCGTGACAGTTTTTGTACTTTTCGCCGCTGCCGCAGGGGCAGGGTTCGTTGCGGCCCACACGCGGCACCTCGCCGACCGGGGCGGCCGGCGGTGCGTCGCTCACCTGGGCCTCGACGATGCCGTCGTCGCTGTAATCGGCATGCACGGTGTGGCCGGCCTGGGCGAGCTGCTGGTTGCGCGCGTTGGCCTCGGCTGCGGCGGCAGCGGCCTCTTCGGGCGACTGGATGCGCACGTGCATCAGCACGCGCGTGACCTCGTTCTTGACGGCGTCCAGCATCTGGCCGAACAGCGCAAACGCCTCGCGCTTGTACTCCTGCTTGGGCTGCTTCTGCGCAAAGCTGCGCAGGTGAATGCCCTGGCGCAGGTAGTCCAGCGAGGCCAGGTGTTCGCGCCATGAGGTGTCGATGCTCTGCAGCAGGATGGCCTTCTCGAACTGCACGAACTGCTGTTCGTCCACCTGGGCCAGCTTGGCCTCGTAGGCCGCGTTGGCCGCCTGCACGACCTGCTCGCGCACGTCTTCGTCGCTGAAGGCGTTGGACGACTCGATGGTCTGCTGCAGCGGCAGGTCCAGGCCCCACTCCGACTGCAACACCTGCTGCAGGCGCGGGATGTCCCATTGCTCTTCGACCGAGCCGGCCGGCACGTACTGCGCCACCAGGTCGTTGAACGCGCCTTCGCGCAGGCCCGTGATCTGCTCCTTGAGCTCGCGGGCATCGAGGATCTCGTTGCGCTGCTGGTAGATCACCTTGCGCTGCTCGTTCGAGACGTCGTCGTACTCCAGCAGCTGCTTGCGGATGTCGAAGTTGCGCGCCTCGACCTTGCGCTGCGCGCTTTCGATGCTGCGCGTGACGATGCCGGCCTCGATGGGCTCGCCCTCGGGCATCTTCAGCCGCTCCATGATGGAGCGCACGCGGTCGCCCGCGAAGATGCGCATCAGCGGATCGTCCAGGCTCAGGTAAAAGCGCGAAGAGCCGGGGTCCCCCTGGCGGCCCGAGCGGCCGCGCAGCTGGTTGTCGATGCGGCGCGATTCGTGGCGTTCGGTGGCGATGATGCGCAGACCGCCCAGCGAGGTCACCGCGTCGTGGTCCTTCTGCCATTGTTCGCGCAGCGCCTGCTCGCGGGCCGGGTAATCGGCCGGATCCACCGCGGGGTCGTCCTGCATGGCCTGAATGGCCTTCTCCAGGTTGCCGCCCAGCACGATGTCGGTGCCGCGGCCCGCCATGTTGGTGGCGATGGTGATCATCTTGGAGCGGCCCGCCTGGGCCACGATGTCAGCCTCGCGCGCATGCTGCTTGGCGTTCAGCACCTGGTGCGGCAGCTTGGCCTTGTTCAGCAGGTTGGAAATCAGCTCGGAGTTCTCGATCGAGCTGGTGCCCACCAGCACCGGCTGACCGCGCTCGTAGCATTCGCGGATGTCGGCGATGGCGGCGTCGTACTTTTCCTTCGAGCTCTTGTAGACCCGGTCGAGCTGGTCGTCGCGCTTGCTGGGCTTGTTCGGCGGGATCACCACGGTTTCCAGGCCGTAGATTTCCTGGAATTCATACGCCTCGGTGTCGGCCGTCCCCGTCATGCCCGACAGCTTGCCGTACAGGCGGAAGTAGTTCTGGAACGTGATCGAGGCCATGGTCTGGTTCTCGGCCTGGATGTCGACGCCTTCCTTGGCTTCGACGGCCTGGTGCAGGCCTTCGCTCCAGCGGCGGCCCGACATCAGGCGACCCGTGAACTCGTCGACGATCACCACCTCGGGCTTGCCGTTCTCACCGGCCTGCACCACGTAGTGCTGGTCACGGTGGTACAGGTGCTGCGCGCGCAGCGCCGCATACAGGTGGTGCACCAGCATGATGTTGCTGGGGTCGTACAAGCTGGCGTCGCCGGCCAGCATGCCGCGCTCGGCCAGGATCTGCTCGGCCTTCTCGTAGCCCGACTCGGTCAGGTGGACCTGATGGCCTTTTTCATCGACCGTGAAGTCACCCGGCTTGGTCACGCCCTCGCCCGTGCGCGGATCGGCCTCGCCTTCCTGCCGTTCGAGCAGCGGCACCACGTCGCGCATGGCCATGTACAGCGTGGTCTTGTCTTCGGCCGGGCCGCTGATGATGAGCGGCGTGCGCGCCTCGTCGATGAGGATGGAGTCCACCTCGTCCACGATGGCGAAGTTCAGGCCGCGCTGCACGCGCTCGACCGGCTCGTACACCATGTTGTCGCGCAGGTAGTCGAAGCCGTACTCGTTGTTCGTGCCGTAGGTGATGTCGGCGTTGTAGGCGGCCTGTTTCTCGCCGCGCGACAACGTGGGCAGGTTCACGCCCACCGTCAGCCCCAGGAACTGGTACAGCCGCGAAAGCGTCTGTGCATCGCGCGAAGCGAGGTAGTCATTCACCGTCACCACGTGCACGCCCTTGCTCGACAGGGCGTTCAGGTACACCGGCAAGGTGGCGGTCAGCGTCTTGCCTTCGCCCGTGCGCATTTCGGCAATCTTGCCGTGGTGCAGCGCCAGGCCGCCCATCATTTGCACGTCGAAATGGCGCATCTTCATGACGCGCTTGGACGCCTCGCGCACCACGGCAAAGGCCTCGGGCAGCAGCTCGTCCAGGCTTTCGCCCTTGCCGATGCGCTCGCGGAACTCCTCGGTCTTGGCCTGCAGCTGCTCATCCGACAAGGCCTGCATGCCCGATTCCAGGCCATTGATCTGCTCGACCGTTTTGCGGTACTGCCGAAGCAGGCGGTCGTTTCTGCTGCCAAAAAGCCGGGTGAGGAAGTGGATTGCCATGAGATGAATGCTCAGCTGCGACCAGCGCAGCTGGAAAGTGAATGGGGGCGCCGAAAGACGGTCTGCGGCGATTCAAGGGTGGGCCCGGCTCCCCATGAATTCAAGGGGCAGGCGCCGCTCCAGGATGCGCTTCACGAAGCCTCAGGGGCATCGAACATTCTAACCGGGGCCCGTTACACACCGGGCCGCCCGGCCATCCCGCATGGCCAGGCCGGGCAAAGTACCGCCTGGGCGCTGCCCCGACGCGGCGCCGGCCCCACGCCGCGAACCCCGGCGCCCGCGCCGGCATGCGGAGCTGGCCCTGGAACGGGTCCCTGACCCGGTCCCGCCAGGCCGATTTGCGACAATCCCGGCCATGTACCGCCTGCACACCACCGTCACCGCCTCCAATGCCGCCGAGCAGGCGCCACAGCTGCGGCAGTTGCTGGCCCTGTCGGCGCAGTCCAACCACCGGCTGGCGCTGATTCGCAGCCTGCTACCGCCCACCTTGCGCAACAGCGTGCGCGCCGGCCCGGTGCAGGACACGGAGTGGTGCCTGCTGGTGGCCAACGCCAGCGTCGCGGCCAAGCTGCGCCAGCTCACGCCCATGCTGCTGGCCCACCTGCGCACCAAGGGCGAGTCGGTGCAAACCCTGCGCATCAAGGTCAGTACACAGATTTGAAGACCCATCAGGAGTATCGGCTCACCGCCGTTTGAATGCCATCGGCAATTTGCCCATACCCCATCACGCGATTGCTGAGCACTGACATGACGTGGGCTGACGCCAGCGCTGCGCCCCAGGGCGCACGTGGCGCCCAAGTGCCGGATCAACGGCGCCGCGCCCAGCCTCCGCGCCTGAGATGCCGTTCAGCCGCAGCCCCGCGGCCAGCGCCTCGCGTGCCACCCTCAGGCCCAACTCACATCGGCCGCAAACATGTAACCCGCGCCGTACACTGTCTTGATGAGCGTGGGGTCGCTGGCGTCGGGCTCGATGCGCTTGCGCAGGCGCGAGATGCGCACGTCGATGCTGCGGTCCGTGGGCAGCAGGTCGCGGTTGCCCATCAGCTGTTCGCGCGTGAGGATCTGGTGCGGGCGCTCGACGAAGCAGCGCAGCACCTGGGTCTCGGCCGTGCCCAGCAGGTGCTCCACGCCATCCGGCCCGCGCAGCAGGTTGGCCGCGCAATCCAGCCGCCAGCCGACGAAGCTGGCATAGCGCCGGCGCTTGTTGCCCGGCAAGCCCTGCAGCGCGCTGCGGCGGCGCAGGATGGAGCGGATGCGGGCGACCAGCTCGCGCGGCTCGAAGGGCTTGATGACGTAGTCGTCGCCACCCAGCTCCAGGCCCATGACGCGATCGGCCGTGTGGCCGCGCCCGGTCAGGATCAGCACACCGGCGTCGGACTCGGCCGTGAGGCGCCGCACCAGGTCCAGGCCATCCATGTCGGGCAGGCCCAGGTCCACCACGCAGAGGTCGGGCTTTTCCAGTTGGATGCGCCGCAGCACGCTGGCGCCGGTGGCGAAGGCCTCCGCGGCAAACCCGAAATCCTTCAAGGCCGCCAGGATCAGCCGCGCCACATCGGCGTCGTCCTCAATCACAAAAATGAGCGGCAGCGGCGCGCCCTCAGCCAGCGCGCCCGGATTGCTCTGCGTGTTCATCGTGCCCCCTTTCAATCGCCGCCAGCAATTCTGCCCGCGTGAACGGCTTGGTCAGCGTCGGCACACCGCGCATGCCGACGGCGCCCGGCGCGTACGCGCTCATGAGCACCACCGAGGCCACACGGCCACTGGCGCGCGCCCGCGCCGCCACGTCGCGGCCGTCCAGCGTGCCCGGCATGACGACGTCGCTCAGCAGCAGGCGCACCTCGCTCAGCTTGGCCAGCAGCGACAAGGCCTCGTCGGCGCTGCCCGCCTCCACCACGGCATAGCCCAGCTCGCGCAGCTGGCGGCGCACCACACCACGCACCTCGGCGTCGTCGTCCACCAGCAGCGCCAGGCCGGTGTGAACGGGTGCGGGCGCAGGCTCAGGCCCCTCGTCGGGCTCGGGCGCCTCGCTGGCCGGCACCCACAGGCTCACGCGCGTGCCCTCGCCCGGGGTGCTGGAGACGTCGATCGCCCCGCCCGACTGCTTGACGAAGCCGTACACCATGGCCATGCCCAGCCCGGTGCCGCGCCCCGGCCGCTTGGTGGTGAAGAAGGGGTCGAACAGCTGGCTGAGCGTGGCCGCGTCCATGCCCGAGCCGTTGTCGCGCACCTCCATGCGCACGTAGGCCCCAGGAGCGGTTTCCAGGGTCTGGGCCGCGGCCTCGTCCAGCTGCACCGCCCCGGCCTGCAGCCGGATGTGGCCCTGCGCCGCGATGGCATCGCGCGCGTTGAGCACCAGGTTGATCAAGGCCTGCTCCAGCAGCATGGGGTCGATCCAGGCCCACAGCGGCGGCGGCGGCCCCGCATTCGCGGCTGCCGTCATCGGGGCCGTGGCCAGGGATGGGTCGGCCGCCGCTGCAGGCAACGCCGCGTCCACCTCGCCCAGTTGCAGGTCGATGCGCTTGGGCAGCGAGCGCCGCACCAGCTGGGCGACCTGGCCCAGCAGCAGGCGCACGTCCACGTGGTCGGCGCGCAGAGGCTGGCGGCGCGCAAAGCTCAGCAAGCCCTTGATCAGCTCGGCACCCCGGCGCGAGGCGCGGATGGCGGGCTGCAGGTACTCCTGCACCACGGGGTCGTCCGCGGCATGCTGGGCGATGGCCTCCTGATTGCCGATCACCACGGTGAGGATGTTGTTGAAATCGTGCGCGATGCCGCCCGTCAACTGGCCCAGCGACTCCAGCTTCTGCGCACGTGCCACCAGCGTCTGCGAGCGCCGCTGCTCGGATAAATCGAACGTCAGCGCAAAACAACCCACCACCTGCCCCTGAGAGAAGTCGGGCACCAGCGTCGTTCGCACGTACAGCGCCAACCCGTTCTTGGCCTTCAGCTCGTACTCGCAGCTGACGGTTTCACCAGCCAGCGCACGCTGCAGGTGCGGCCGCAGCAAGCGGATGGTGGCCATGTCGAAGATGTCCAGCGCGTTCAGCGCCGGGTTGCTGGCCAGCGACACCCCGAACAGCGTTTCGTACTGCTGGTTCAGGTACTCGTAGCGGCCCAGCGGATCAATGTAGGCCACCATGGCCGGAATCGAGTCCATGATGAGCCGCATGCGCCGCTCGCTGCGCACCAGCGCGGCGGTGCGCGCCTCGACCCGCGACTCCAGCTTCTGGTTCTGTTCGCGGATGGTGCGCTCGGCGTTGCGCTCGCGGGTGACGTCGGTGTAGATGGTGATGAAGCCCAGCGACGGCAGGGGCTGGCCGCGGATGCGCAGCACCGTGCCATTGGGGCGCGTGCGCTCGAACTCGTGCGGCTCGAACACCTTGGCCAGCTGCACGCGGTCGTACACCTGCTCGCGCGGGTCGCCCGGTCCGTAGTCGCCGCGCTCGGCGTTGTAGCGGATGAAGGACTCGAACGGCGCGCCGAAGTACGCCATCTCGTGCGGAAAGCCCAGCAGCGTGGTGTAGGCGCGGTTCCAGCCGACCAGGCGCAGGTCGGCATCGAAGATCGACATGCCCTGGTCGATCAGGTCGAGTCCGGCCTGCGTGGTGGCGATGCGGATGGGCCAGTCTTGTTCGGTCATGGTGGGCCTGAAGAGGATGGTGGGCTGAATCACATCACACGGCAGTATGGATTATCCGCCGATCTGTTTTGATCGGGAATGGACAGATACTCCGTCAAACAGAAGCCACAGCGGACACCTGCAATCATTCGTCACGATTGGCGGCCATTGGTGAAAAACTCATCGGCGATGCTGCACGCACGGCTCCACCGCAGGGCCATTTTTCCGGCGCATGCCCGCATGCCGCCTTCCATGACACGAGGCAATGATGAGCGAGACAAGCACCCAAC
Organism: Comamonas serinivorans; assembly: GCF_002158865.1. Classification (NCBI taxonomy): domain Bacteria; kingdom Pseudomonadati; phylum Pseudomonadota; class Betaproteobacteria; order Burkholderiales; family Comamonadaceae; genus Comamonas; species Comamonas serinivorans. The sequence goes on from NZ_CP021455.1 coordinate 3,713,136, forward strand.
TCTATCCCCCGCCCGCCGAGATGGCGCGCACCGCCCATGTGCCGGGGTTCGCGGCTTATCAGGCCCTGGTCCAGGAGGCCGATGCCGACCACCAGGCCTTCTGGGGCCGGCTCGCCCGGGACGTGCTCACCTGGCGCACCCCCTTCACGCAGGTGCTCGACGAGTCGAACGCCCCGTTCTACCGCTGGTTCGAGGGCGGCACGCTGAACGCCTCGCACAACTGCCTCGATGTGAACGTCGAACGCGGGCTGGGCGACAAGACCGCGCTGATCTTCGAGGCCGACGACGGCACCATCACGCGCGAGAGCTACCGCCAGCTGCTGGCCCGCGTGTGCCGCACGGCCAATGCCCTGCGCGCCATGGGCGTGCAAAAAGGCGACCGCGTCGTCATCTACATGGCCATGTCCATCGAGGGCGTGGCCACCATGCAGGCCTGCGCCCGCATCGGCGCCATCCACTCGGTGGTGTTCGGCGGCTTCTCGGCTCAGGCGCTGCGCGACCGCATCGCCGACACCGGTGCCAGCCTGGTCATCACGGCGGACGAGCAGGTGCGCGGCGGCAAGCGCCTGCCGCTCAAGGCCATCGTGGACGACGCCCTGGCCCTGGGCGGCTGCGAGGCCGTGCGCCAGGTGCTGATGTACACGCGCACGGGCGGCCAGGTGCCTTTCGTGCCCGGGCGCGACGTGAAGATGAGCGAGCTGCTGCCCGAGCAGGCCGACACCTGCGAGCCGGAATGGGTCGATGCCGAGCACCCGCTGTTCCTGCTCTACACCTCGGGCTCGACCGGCGCGCCCAAGGGCGTGCAGCACAGCACCGGCGGCTACCTGCTGCATGCGGCCCTCACCACCCGCTGGACCTTTGACCTGCGGCCCGAGGACGTGTTCTGGTGCACGGCCGACATCGGCTGGGTGACCGGCCACACCTACATCACCTACGGCCCGCTGGCGCTGGGCGCGACGCAGGTGGTGTTCGAAGGCGTGCCCACCTACCCCGACGCCAGCCGCTTCTGGCAGATGATCCACAAGCACCAGGTGTCGATTTTCTACACCGCGCCCACGGCCATCCGCTCGCTCATCAAGGCCTGCGAGGCTGCGCCCGCCCAGCACCCGCGCCACTTCGACCTCTCCAGCCTGCGCATCCTGGGCTCGGTGGGCGAGCCCATCAACCCCGCGGCCTGGACCTGGTACCACGAGCACGTGGGCGGCGGCCGCTGCCCCATCGTCGACACCTTCTGGCAAACCGAGACCGGCGGCCACATGATCACGCCGCTGCCCGGCGCGACCCCGCTGGTGCCCGGCTCGTGCACCCTGCCCTTCCCGGGCATCGCCGCCACCATCGTCGACGAGACCGGCAACGAGCTGCCCTGGGGCCAGGGCGGCATGCTCGTGGTCAAGCGTCCCTGGCCGTCCATGATCCGCACCATCTGGGGCAACCCCGAGCGCTTCAAGAAGAGCTATTTCCCCGAGGAGCTGGGCGGCACCATCTACCTGGCGGGCGACGGCGCCGTGCGCGACGAACAGACGGGCTACTTCACCATCACCGGCCGCATCGACGACGTGCTCAACGTCAGCGGCCACCGCATGGGCACGATGGAGATCGAATCGGCCCTGGTGGCGCACACCGAGCTGGTCGCCGAAGCCGCCGTGGTGGGCCGCCCCGACGACACCACCGGCGAAGCCATCTGCGCCTTCGTGGTGCTCAAGCGCGCCCGCCCCACGGGCGAAGAGGCCCAGCGCATCGCCAAGGAACTGCGGGACTGGGTCGCCAAGGAAATCGGCCCCATCGCCAAGCCCAAGGACATCCGCTTTGGCGACAACCTGCCCAAGACGCGCAGCGGCAAGATCATGCGCCGCCTGCTGCGCTCAGTCGCCGCCGGGCAGGCCATCACGCAGGACACCAGCACGCTGGAGAACCCCCAGATCCTGACGCAGCTGGCTGAAGTGAACTGACCCCACCGTCGCCGCGGTCATCGCCGCCTCGACCCGCTGCACAGCCCATGGCGTCCCGCCATGGGCTGTTGCGTTTGGGGTGCCGTGCGGGCGGCCCTGTCAGACACCGCCGTGTGCGAATCCTCAAGCTTGACCCACAGACGCGGGCACGTCAGCCGCGTACCGTGAAGGGGCACGCCATGGCCTCGGCCGTGGCTGGTTTCAGACCCACGACAAGGAATGCACATGACCTCCCACACCCTGGTGCTCGACCAAGCCCGCCTGAACGCCGCCAAGACCAGCCTGGAAGACGGCGCCGTGACGCCCGAATTCGGCCCCTGGCGCGAAGACATCATCCAACTGCTCAACGACTCGCTGGCCACCGAGCTCGTCTGCGTGCTGCGCTACAAACGCCACCACTTCATGGCCAAGGGCCTGGCCTCGCCAGCCATCGCCGAGGAGTTTCTGGTGCACGCCAACGAGGAACAGGCTCACGCCGACCGCATCGCGCAACGCATCGTGCAACTGGGCGGCGAGCCCGACTTCAACCCCGACACGCTGAGCCAGCGCAGCCACGCCGACTACGACGCGCACAACGACCTGAGCACCATGATCCGCGTCAACCTGGTGGCCGAGCGCGTGGCCATCGACGCCTACTCGCAGATGATCGAGCTCATCGGCACCAAGGACCCGACCACGCGCCGCCTCATCGAAGGCATCCTGGAGCAGGAGCAGGAGCACGCCGACGAACTGGCGGACTGGCTGGACAAGTGACGGGTGCCGATGCGGGCGGCCAACTGGCCTATCGGCCACGGACCCGGCGATCCGCGGGCGCAAGGCTGCATCGAGAACTTCAACGGCCTCGTCATGTCGGTGGCGTTGCCGCCCAGCTCGTCTTGGCACAGGCTCAGGTCAGTGCTGGCGTGATGCGTCAACGCGAATGACCGCTTGCACCGCGCAAACGCCAACCACCCCGAGCGCGCCGCGATGGCACTCGCGGGGATCGGCGGCCCTGCCAAGGCTGCAGCGTCACACGGGGCGCGGTTGCCATGGTCGAAAGACTGCACAGGTGATCCAGAAACCCCATGCAGAGTATGGCGCCATTGCCGATATCAGCAAAACGGATCTGCGGTCATACTGCCCTCCTCTCAACGGCTGAGACCAGTCAGGCCGCACATGGCCGCTGAGGATGATCCGCCCTCGCGATCCGTAGTCACGCTCAGGCCAGCACCGGGCCGGCTTGAATCGTGTGCTGGCAGCGACCAGGTCCAGGCGGTTCGGCGGGCCACGCACCGGTGAAACGACGGTCCAGCCGCGTCCCCCGTTTGCGAGGCCAAGCATTGGCGCCATCCGCCCGCCGCACCAACGACAACGGGGGCCGCAGCCCCCGCCTCTGTCATGCCACCCCGCGACCACAGCGCCGCGAGGCGCCCGGGCCGCATGCCGCCATCAGGACTTGATGCCGTTGTCGGCGATGACCTTTTTCCAGAACTGCAGGTCGTGCTGCATCATGGCCTTGGCCTGCGCGCCCGTGCCCACCTTGGGGATGGTGAACAGGTCTTCCATGCGCTTGCGGATGGCCGGGTCGCCAATCGCCTTGTGCACGGCGTCGTTCATCTTGGCCGCCAGCTCGGCCGGCATGTTGGGCGGGCCCACCAGGTTCACCCAGGCCGGCACCGACGCCAGTTCCTTGAAACCGGCTTCGGCGGTCGTGGGCACACCGGGCAGGTAGGGCATGCGCTGCGGGTAGTTCAGCGCGATGCAGCGCACCTTGGGGTTCTTGAGGTGGGCGCTCAGGTTGGTCGGGTCCATGGCCACCATGCCCAGCTGCCCACCCAGGAAGTCCTGCAGCGCCAGCTGCGAGCCCTTGTAGGCCACGTGCTGCATCTTCACGCCGGCCAGGTTGCACAGCTTTTCGGTGGTCAGGTGGCTGATGCTGCCGGCGCCGGCCGTGCTGTAGTTGATGGTGCCGGGCTTGGCCCGCGCCACCTCGACCAGGTCCTTCAGCGTGTGCACCTTGGCCAGGTCGGGCAGCTCGGGGTTCACGGCGAACACGGTGAACTGCTCGTACAGCTCCGAGATCACGGTGATCTTGTCCAGCGCCGGCTCGTGGCCCTGCAACACAAACCCCATCATGGTGGTCGTGGGGTAGAACGAGTAGACCTGCGAGTCCGGCGCCGAGCCCTCGAGCTGGCGAATCGCGATGGTGCCCGACGCGCCCGGCTTGTTCTCGATGACCAGGGTCTTGCCCAGGGTCTTGGCCATGTGCGGCTGCAGCAGGCGCGCGATCACGTCCAGCGACGACCCGGGCGGAAAGCCCAGCACGATGCGCACGATGTCCTGCTGCGCCAAGGCCGGCGCCGCGCCCATGCCCGACAACGCCAGGGCCGCCGCACTGCCCAGCACATGACGACGACGCAATCCAGATGTGTTCATACCCGCTCCTCAAGCCCTGAAACGCGGCTGGATAGCCGCAAAAGCCGCAGATGCTGAAGGCGTTCCCGCACTTTGCGTGTCACGTGGGTGGCCGCCCGTCTGCACCGTGGTGGCGCTCAAGCCCTTGACGCGGGGACGGCCCGCAAGTTCCAGGCGACAACCCGCATAGGGTTTGCCCGCACGGCGTCAGGCGCACGGAGAGCGGCCGTCACGTCACGTCGGCAAGCGCCATCGTGAACCACGTCCCATGCAGGTATGGCCTCATCATCGATCATTTTCAATCGGCTGACACAGCATACTGCTCACCTGCCAGCACGCACAGGCCAAGGCCTGGGTCCACCGCGGTGCCTGCAAGCGCAGCGCAGCGCGGGCGTCAGCGCTCGGCCTGCGGGGCCTGCAAAGGCCCCTGCGACGGTGGCGGGCCCTCGGTCTCGGCAGGCCAGGGGGCAGGGACGTCCGCACCGGGTGTGGCGGCGCCCGGTGCCGTGTCCAGCGCGGTTTCGGGCGCCGCTGCCGGTGCAGCGGTTGCCGGTGCATCGACTGCCGCAGCCTCTCTCGACACCGCATCCACCGCCACGGCATCGCCCGGCTTGCCCCGCTTGCTTCCCGGCACATCGCCACTCAGGCGCAGGGCATAGGCCGCCAAGGGCGGGCCCAGGGTCTCGAACACGGCCACGGCGGCCAGCACCACGGCCCCCACCTGGCCCGCCATGTCGGGCAGCAGGTGGGTGGTGTTCTGCACCAGCCCGATGGCCAGACCGGCCATGGGCACCAGCAACAGCCCGGCCGACAGCGCCTGATGGCGCGGGTAGCCGAAGCGCCGGCCGCAGCCATAGACCGAGGCCACCTTGGCCAGCGACCGCACCAGCACGAAGGTGAACGCCAGTGGCGCGTAGTGCAGCACCTCGGCCACGTGCAGGCGCGCGCCCGCCAGCACAAACAGGATGATGAAGAACAGGTCCGAGCTGGCGCCGAAATCCACGCGCGCCAGGCGCGAGCGCCGCTGCAGCCAGCGGCAACCGATGCCCAGCGTCAAGGTGGTGAACAGCGTGGACACCTTGAACATGGTGGCCAGGCCGATGGCCATCATCACCGCCCCCACGATGAGGGCGAAGCGGTAATGCGCATCGTCTGACGTGGTGAAGCGACCGATCAAGGTGGCCACGTACGCCACCAGCAAGCCCAGCACCACGGCGCCCAGCAGCTGGTACAGCGGCAGCAACACGGCCGTGTGCAGGCCCACGTCGGCCTGGCTCAGCGCAAACGGCAGCGCGAACGTGAACAGCACAAAGGCGAACACGTTGTTCAGCGCCACGAGGGCCTTCGCGGTCTCCAGCGTCGGGCCGCGTGCGTGCAGCTCGTGCGAGACGTGAATCAGCACCGAGGGCGACGACGACACGGCGATGGCGGCCGCGATGACGGCCGCCATGGCCCCCATGCCCATGGACATCAGCAGCGCCAGCACCCCGACGAAGGTGAGCAGGCTCTCGACCAGGCTGGTCACCACCAGGGCCGGGGTGCGCAGCACCATGAGGGGGTGCAGCGAGGTGCCGAGCTTGAACAGGATCAGCCCCAGCGCGACGTCGGTCAGCGGCTGCGCGCGGTCCAGGTCGTCGGCCGACAGCAGGCCCAGGCCACTGGGGCCGACCAGCAGCCCCACGGCCATGAAGCCGGTGATGGTGGGCAGCCAGCTCAGCCGCTTGGCCAGCAGGCCGCCCAGCGTCCCGAAAGCCACGACCAGGCCGAACAGGGCCAGCAAACTCAAGGGCGGCCAGGCCGCGGGGTAGAAGTGGTTGATGGCGTCCATGTGAGGCGGGGAATGGTAGCAAGCCACCGGGCCCGTTCACGCCCACCCGGCCATCGGCCCGGAACGGCCCCTGGTTACACTGCCGCCTTTGGCCTGCGACCAGCCCGGCTGGCCCAGACCGCACCGCAGGACGACCCCCATGGACATGCCCACGCACCAGCTCACCATGAGCGTGCTGATGACCCCCGACACCGCCAACTTTTCAGGCAACGTGCACGGCGGCACCATCCTCAAACTGCTCGACCAGGTGGCCTACGCCTGCGCCGCGCGCTATGCCGGCCACTATGTGGTCACCATGTCGGTCGACCAGGTGGTGTTTCGCCAGCCCATCCACGTGGGCGAGCTGGTCACCTTCCTCGCCGCCGTCAACCACACCGGCACCTCGTCGATGGAGGTGGGCATCAAGGTGGTGGCCGAGAACATCCGCACCCAGGAAGCACGCCATGTGAACAGCTGCTTTTTCACCATGGTCGCCGTGGACGACGACCGCAAGCCCATCCGCGTGGCGCCGCTGCAGCCCGGCACCCCGGACGAACACCGCCGCTACGCGGAAGCCGAGCTGCGCAAACAGCTGCGGCTGGAGATGGCGCAACGCGCCAAGACCCTGGGCGTGCCGGCCGCGCCCACACCCTGACGCCCGGCGGGGTAGGTGAACAGGTCTGCCGCCTACCCGCCATCGACGCACTCTTCCGGGGTGAAGGCTCGCGTGTCCCACGACGCGCACCACCCGTCGCACTGGTGGATGCACCGCGATGGAGCTCGCAAGCCAGCGGCTCGCGCACCTGGTCGTGGTGTCAGCTCGCGACGGCCTCCGCTCACGGCTGGATGAGCGCCCAACGCCCGCACCCTGCGCCGGCTCGCGTGTCCGGCAGCCCGCACCACGCCCATCGGCGGCCTTCATCCACGGCTCGCAGCCGGCTGCATCGCGGAACGCTGTTCCTTCGCCGCTTGGTTCAGGCTGCCCGCTGAACGCGTCGGGCGATCTTGCGAGCGACCGTCAAACGCACGGTGTTCAGCGGCACCTGAGCAACCACAGGCCATGAAAAAACCCGCGACGCTAGAAAGCATGCGGGTTTCAAGAGGATTTGGGTCTGTTTGAGACCCTCAAATGGTGCCGCTTGTCGGATTCGAACTGACGACCTACCGCTTACAAGGCGGTTGCTCTACCAACTGAGCTAAAGCGGCGAAAGCGCAGATTCTAATCGCAAAAAACGGGGAAACCCGATTCTGGCCCGATCCAGGTGCACATCGGCTGCGCACAGATGCATCCAGGCAGTATCACCTTGTGGCCGATAAAAATACAACGGCCGTCAAGGGATACTGGATGGGACTCACCTCATTTGATGCGACGCAAAGTGGGCTTGCCGCCACCCGGCTTGGGATCAGGGTCTGCGGGCTCGGCCTCGCCGGTGCCGTCAGTGCGGGTGTCGCTGCCGGATGCCTCCGGCGCCTGCTCCTCGGTGCTGGTGACCAACTGCATGGCGGGTTTGGCATCCGCGGCGTCATCCCCCTCGTAGACGGGGGTGTCCTCCGGTGGAAAGCCCATCCCCTGGCCGTTCTCGCGGGCAAACAGGGCGATGACCCGCCCCACCGGCACGTAGATGTCGCGCGCCACGCCCGAGAATCGGGCCTTGAAGGTGACGGCATCGTTGTCGATGCGCAGGCCGTGCGCCGCGTCCTGGCTGATGTTGAGCACGATCTCGCCATCCTTGACGAACTCGTGCGGCACCACCACCGTATCGTCAACCGCGACGGCCACATGCGGCGTCAGCCCGTTGTCGCCACACCACTCGTACAAGGCGCGCAGCAGGTAGGGCCGGGTCGACGTCGGTTGCGATGGGTCCATGCTCATCTCACTTGCGCATGACTTTTTCGGACGGCGTCAGCGCCTCGATGTAAGCCGGTCGCGAGAAGATGCGCTCGGCGTACTTGAGCAGCGGCGCGGCATTCTTGGACAGCTCGATGCCGTAGTGGTCAAGGCGCCACAGCAGCGGGGCCAGGGCCACGTCCAGCATGGAGAAGTTTTCGCCCAGGATGAACTTGTTCTTGAGGAACACGGGCGCCATCTGCGTCAGGCGGTCGCGGATGTGCGAGCGGGCCTTCTCCACCGCCTTGTCGGCCGACTTGCCGCTGCGGTTGCTGGCCTCGAGCACGGAGACGTGCGTGAACAGCTCTTTTTCGAAGTTCAGCAGGAACAGGCGCACACGGGCGCGATCCACGGGATCCCCAGGCATCAGCTGCGGATGCGGGAAGCGCTCGTCGATGTACTCGTTGATGATGTTGGACTCGTAGAGGATGAGGTCGCGCTCGACCAGGATCGGCACCTGCCCGTAGGGGTTCATCACGGCGATGTCTTCGGGCTTGTTGTACAAGTCCACATCGCGGATTTCAAAGTCCATGCCTTTCTCAAACAAGACGAAACGGCAGCGGTGAGAGAACGGGCACGTCGTTCCCGAGTAAAGCACCATCATGGCAAGAACTCCTCAAAACCAAAAAGAGTGGGACGACGCGCAAACTGCAGCGGCGAACCCACTCTGCACACCCTGAGCACCAGGCTCAGGGCACAAACCCATGAATTTTACTCAACCTCTTTCCAGTACGCTTTGTTCAGGCGCCAGAACATGAAACTGAGGACGAGTAAAAACAGCATCACCGCCACACCGATGCGCACCCGCGTGTTCTGAGCAGGCTCGGCCATCCAGGTCAGGTAGTTGACCAGGTCGTTGACGTCGCGGTCGAAATTGGCCGATGTGCCGGGGCTGACCTGCTTCCAGCCCTTGAACACCGACACCTCCTGCCCGTGTGCGCTGACCTTCTCGAAGATCGGCTCGTGCTCGCCCTGCATCTCCCACAGGGGGTTGGGCATGCCCACATTGGGGTACAGCACGTTGTTCCAGCCCGTCGGCCGGTTCGCATCCCGGTAAAACGAACGCAAGAAGGTGTAGAGGTAATCGGCGCCAGTGCCCCCATGCCCGGCACGCGAGCGAGCAATCACGGTCAAGTCGGGCGGGTTGGCCCCAAACCACTTCTTGGCATCATGGGGGTCGATGGCCGCGACCATGGTGTCGCCCACCTTGGCCGACGTGAACACCATGTAGTCCTTGATGTCCTTCTCGGACAGGCCGATGTCGGTCAGGCGGTTGTAGCGCATGAACGCGGCCGAATGGCAGTTCAGGCAGTAGTTGACGAACAGCTTGGCACCGCGCTGGAGCGACGCCAGGTCATTGGTGGCGACCTTGGCCTTCTGCCAGGACACGCCTTCGGCACCCGCCGCCTGCGCGCCCCCCAGCAAGGCCAGCGACGCCCAAGCACCGAGCAGGATCTTTTTGATCATCTTCATCGCGCGTTCTCCGAATCAATGCGGCACATAGACGACGCGCTCCGGCACCGGCTTGGGCTCACCCAAGCGACTCCACCAAGGCATCAACAGGAAAAAGGCAAAGTACAGGATGGTGCCCACTTGCGACATGCGCTCGAACACCGGCGACGGCGGCTCCACGCCAAGCCAGCCCAGCATCAGGAACACCACCACGAACACGGCGTAGACGTAGCGGTGCCAATCGGGACGATAACGGATCGACCGCGCGGGGCTGTGGTCCAGCCACGGCAGCAGGAACAGGATGATGACCGAGCCACCCATCACCACCACGCCCCAGAACTTCGCATCGATCACGCGCAGCAGCACCATGGCCACGGCCGCCGCAACCACGATCAAGGCCTTGATCGGCATGGCCAATCGGGTCTTCACACAGGCAAAGGCTGCAGCCAGGGCCAGCGCGATGATGAACACCCAGGTCATCTGGTCGGTGGTGGCACGCAGCATGGAATAGAACGGCGTGAAGTACCAGACCGGGGCAATGTGCGAAGGCGTGACCAGCGGGTCTGCCGGGATGAAGTTGTTGTATTCGAGGAAATAGCCCCCGAACTCGGGCGCGAAGAACACCACGGCCGAGAAGAACAACAGGAACACCGACACCCCCATCAGGTCGTGCACCGAGTAATAGGGGTGGAACGGCACGCCATCGGCCGGCGCAGTCGCCGACCAGCGGTTGCCCTTGGGGCCCTTCTTGATCTCGATGCCGTCGGGGTTGTTCGACCCCACGTCATGCAAGGCCAGCAGGTGAGCCACCACCAGGCCCAACAGCACCAGCGGCACGGCGATCACGTGGAAGCTGAAAAAGCGGTTCAGCGTCGCATCGCCCACCACGTAGTCACCGCGAATGTACAGCGACAGGGTTTCGCCCACGAACGGAATGGCCGAGAACAGGTTCACGATCACCTGCGCGCCCCAATACGACATCTGGCCCCAGGGCAACAAATAGCCCATGAAGGCTTCGGCCATCAGGCACAGGAAAATCAGGCAGCCGAAAATCCAGACCAATTCACGCGGCTTGCGGTATGACCCATACAGCAACCCGCGGAACATGTGCAGGTAAACCACGACGAAAAATGCCGATGCACCCGTGGAGTGCATGTAGCGGATCAGCCAGCCCCACGGCACGTCGCGCATGATGTACTCGACGGAAGCGAATGCCTTGGCCGCGTCCGGCTTGTAATGCATGACCAAAAAAATGCCGGTGACGATCTGAATCACCAGGACCAGCAAGGCCAGAGAGCCGAAGATGTACCAGAAGTTGAAATTCTTCGGCGCGAAGTATTCCGACATGTGCACCCGATACGCATCGAATGCCGTGGGAAATCGATTTTCGAACCAATTACCGACCTTGGCCGAATTGCGGGCGTTGGGTGAGATTGTTTTGAATTCCGCCATGTCGCCCCCTTATGCCTTCTTGTCTTCGCCGATCAGCAAGGTGGTATCCGACAAATACATGTGCGGCGGCACCTCGAGGTTATCGGGAGCGGGTTTGTTCTTGAACACACGTCCCGCCAGGTCAAAGGTCGATCCGTGGCACGGGCAGAGGAAGCCGCCTTCCCAATCGGCCGGCAACGACGGCTGCGGGCCTGGCGTGAATTTGTCAACCGGTGAACACCCGAGATGGGTACAAATCCCGATGACAACCAGGATTTCTGGCTTGATAGATCGGGTTTCGTTCTTGGCGTACTCGGGCGTGGGAAACGCGGTGCGGTTGGACTGAGGGTCTGCCACCTCGCCGTCGGTTTTCTTCAACGACGCCAATTGCTCCGGCGTGCGGCGCATGATCCAAATGGGCTTACCGCGCCATTCGGCATTGATTTTCCCGCCAGGCTGAAGGCCGGATATATCCACCTCCACCGGGGCCCCTGCCGCTTTTGCACGCTCCGAAGGACCAAAGCTCGAAACGAAGGGAACTGCAACTCCGACTGCACCGGCTGCACCGGCACAGCCCGACGCGATCAACCACGTCCTCTTACTGCTATCCACTGGCGTATCACTCATGGAAATCCTCGGGGTATCAGGTCTTGGGTCTGGGTCAGGACTCGAAAAACCATTGTAGCGGAGGGGCATCTTTGTAAACCAGTCACAAGGTGACGCATTTGTGCCTGTCACCTGGGTGCTTTCGGGTAAGCAAATTGGCTAAACTGCGCCCACGTTTCACAGATGAGGTAGCGCATGGGAATGCTGCAGGAATTCAAAGAATTTGCCGTCAAAGGCAACGTCATGGACTTGGCCGTGGGTGTGATCATCGGCGGCGCCTTCGGCAAGATCGTGGACTCCGTGGTGGGCGACCTCATCATGCCGGTCATCAGCAAGGTGGCCGGCGGCCTGGACTTCTCGAACTACTACCTCGGCCTGGCGGGCCAGGCAGCGGGCCTCACGCTCGAAGAAGCCAAAAAGCAAGGCGCCGTGTTCGCATACGGCAACTTCATCACCATCTTGATCAACTTCATCATCCTGGCGTTCATCATCTTCATGATGGTCAAGCAGATGAACCGCCTGCGCCGCGAGGAGTCGCCGGCCGCCCCCGAGCCCGAGGTCACGCCCGAAGAGGTCACGCTGCTGCGCGAAATCCGCGACAGCCTGAAAAACAAGGCCTGACGGTGCCCGGCCCGGCGCAAGGCCGGACAGACTCACCGTCTTGATTCAACGGGGCCAGCCTGCCAGCTGCTTGGCCACGCGAATCGCCTGCACCAGGCTGGCTTCACTGGCGCGCGCGGTGCCGGCGATGTCGAACGCGGTGCCGTGGTCCGGGCTGGTGCGCACCAGCGGCAAGCCCAGGGTGACGTTCACGCCCTCTTCCACCCCCAGGTACTTCACCGGGATCAGCCCCTGGTCGTGGTACATCGCGATCACGGCATCCACCGGCTCAGGGCCGGCTTGGCTCTGGCGCGCCACCATGAAGACCGTGTCCGGGGCCAGGGGCCCGCGCACCTGCACACCGCGCACCTGCGCCGCCTGCACGGCGGGGCCGATCACGGTCATCTCTTCGGTCCCGAACAGCCCTCCTTCGCCCGCATGCGGGTTGAGCCCAGCTACCAGCAAGCGCGGCGCGCGCCCCAGCATGCGGCGCAGCGACGCGTCGGCAATGCGCAGGGTGTCGCTCACCGCGGGCAGCGTCACGCGCTCGATGGCCTCGCGCAGCGAGACGTGGATGCTGACCAGCACCACCCGCAGCTCATCGTTGGCCAGCATCATGCGCACCGGCACCTCATGCACAGGTTGATGCAGGTATGCCGCCGCTTCCGATTGAAGTAATTCGGTGTGCCCGGGATACTGGTCATACGGCGCACCGCCTTCGGCCAGTGCCTCCTTGTGCAGCGGTGCGGTCACCAGCGCGGCCACGTCGCCCCGCAACGCCGCCTGCGCCGCCCAGCTCACGCACGCCCCGGCATAGCGGCCGGCCTCGCCACTGACCTGTCCCCAGGCCGGTGGCGACGTCAGGCCAGGCAGGGGGTACACCGGCAAGCAGCGCGGTGGCGCCGTCAGCGCTTGGGCCGGTGAATCGATCACCATGCAAGGCAGCGGCGGCAGAACCAGCGCCTGCGTCACGCACGCGCTGGCCCGGCGCAAGGTGGCCAGGTCGCCCACCACGAAGCAGCCCGACGTCTGTTCGGGCGCCAGCAGAAAGGCCTTGGCCAGGATTTCGGGCCCGATGCCCGCGCCATCGCCCATGGTGAGGGCCACCGCCCGCTGCTGCTCGCTCATGGTTCCCCCTCAGGCCGGATTGTCGATGTCGATGAAGGTGTGCTGCAGGCCCAGCTGCCGCGCCACGTGGTCCGCCATCGCGGGCGCGCCATACCGCTCTGTCGCATGGTGACCACAGGCGAAAAAGGCCACCCCGCACTCGCGCGCCAGGTGGGCCTGCGGCTCCGAAATCTCGCCCGTGATGAAGGCCTGGGCTCCGGCGTCGATGGCGGCTTCGAAAAAGCCTTGGGCACCGCCACTGCACCACGCCACACGCTGAATCGGCGCCGCCACATCGCCCACCGCCACCACGGCCCGCCGCAACACAGTTTGCAGGTGCGTGGCCAAGATGTCGCGGTCGGCAAAGGCACCGCCATCGGCGCGCGCCCCCAGAAACCCCAGGTCCTGCTCACCGAACCGCGTCTGGGCGGCCAGGCCCAGCACGCGCCCCAACTCGGCGTTGTTGCCCAGGCGGTCGTGGGCATCCAGCGGCAGGTGGTAGGCGAACAGGTTGATGTCGTGAGCCAGCAGGCGCTGCAGCCGCGCCTTCATCCAGCCCGTCACCGTGCCGCTTTGCCCCCGCCAGAACAGGCCGTGGTGCACGAACACCGCGTCGGCGCCCTCGGCAATCGCCGCGTCGATGAGGGCCTGGCTCGCGGTCACGCCGCTGACCAGCTTGCGCACGCGGGGCTTGCCCTCCACCTGAAGCCCATTGGGCCCGTAGTCCTTGAAGCGCTCGGGGTGCAGCTCGGCGTTGAACGCCGCCAGCAACGCGGCGCGGTCCACGCCGGACGAATCGGTTGAAGAAGCCATGTGCCGATTGTCGGCCATCGCCGCGCCACGCTGTCTGCCGGGCCGGGGCAGCCGGATGCAGGACAATGCGCGCCATGAAACGCGTATGGCTTTTGTTTGCCCAGGTTGTCACCGTGCTGCTGGCGGCCTACTTCGTGGTCGCCACCCTGCAGCCCCAGTGGCTCAAACCCGGCAAAGCCGTGCTCCCCGCCAGCCCGGGCGTCGCGGTGATCGAGGCGCCCCCCAGCGCCCCGGGCGACACGCCCACGGCCTCGTTCCGCAACGCCGTGAAGCGGGCCGCACCCAGCGTGGTCAGCATCAACACCAGCAAGAACACGCGCCACCCGAACATGAACGACCCGTGGTTCCGCTTCTTCTTCGGTGAGCAGAACGCGCAGCCCCAGGCCGGCCTGGGTTCGGGCGTCATCGTCAGCGCCGACGGCTATGTGCTGACCAACAACCACGTCATCGAAGGCGCGGACGAAATCGAGGTGGTGCTCACCGATGCGCGCGCCGCACGCGCCAAGGTCGTGGGCACCGACCCCGATTCGGACCTGGCCGTGCTCAAGATCGACCTGCCCAACCTGCCCGTGATGGCGTTTGCCGACTCCGACGCCTCCGAGGTCGGCGACCGCGTGCTGGCCATCGGCAACCCCTTCGGCGTTGGCCAGACCGTGACCAGCGGCATCGTTAGCGCGTTGGGCCGCAACCAGCTGGGCATCAACACGTACGAGAACTTCATCCAGACCGACGCCGCCATCAACCCCGGCAACTCGGGCGGCGCGCTGGTCAACATCGACGGCGCCCTGCTGGGCATCAACACCGCCATCTACTCGCGCTCGGGCGGCAGCATGGGCATCGGCTTCGCCATCCCCTCGGCCACGGCGCGCACCGTGCTCAACGCCATCGTGCGCGACGGCCGCGTGACCCGCGGCTGGATCGGCATCGAACCCAGCGACCTGACGCCCCAGCTGGCCCAGACCTTTGGCGCCAACGTGAACGCGGGCGTCATCGTCACCGGCGTGCTGCAGAACGGCCCCGCCGCCCGCGCCGGCCTGCTGCCGGGCGACGTGATCACCCAGATCGGCGACCAGGCCGTGCGCAACTCGGCCGAGCTGCTCACGCGGGTGTCGCAGCTGCAGCCCGGCGCACCCGTGGCCTTCCAGCTGATCCGGCGCGGACAGGCGCTGACGCTGGAGGTGACGCCCAACGTGCGCCCCTCGCAGCAGCGAACGCGTCAGCGCTGATTAGCAGGAGTATGCACCCACTGCCGTTGGTGAAAAAACGGACGTGACACCATACTCCTTCAAAACACTCACCTCGACCAGAGCACCAGCCAGAAGGGCTTCACGCCTGCACGCGGGTGCGCCAACGCACAGGCCAGCCCTGGCAGGCCAGCCGTGGCGGCCTGCGCAGGCTGTCAACGCGCCGTGGTGTCGCTGGTCCGCGTGTGGATGGGGATGTAAAGCTCGCCGCCCGCGCGGTTGAACTCCTGGGCCTTGGCCTGCATGCCGGCCGCCAGGCCCTGCTCGGCGCTCACGCCCTGGGCGGCGGCGAATTCGCGCACCTCCTGGGTGATCTTCATCGAGCAGAACTTGGGCCCGCACATGCTGCAGAAGTGCGCTTCCTTGCTGCTGTCCTTGGGCAGGGTTTCGTCGTGGAAGGCGGCGGCGGTTTCCGGGTCCAGGCCCAGGTTGAACTGGTCCTGCCAGCGGAACTCGAAGCGGGCCTTGCTGATGGCCTGGTCGCGCAGGCGGGCACCGGGGTGGCCCTTGGCCACGTCGGCGGCGTGGGCAGCAATCTTGTAGGCGATCAGGCCCTGCTTCACGTCCTCGCGGTCGGGCAGGCCCAGGTGCTCCTTGGGCGTCACGTAGCACAGCATGGCCGTGCCCATCCAGCCGATCATGGCGGCGCCGATGGCGCTGGCGATGTGGTCGTAGCCGGGCGCGATGTCGATGGTCAGCGGGCCCAGCGTGTAGAACGGCGCCTCGTGGCAGGCCTTGAGCTGCTCGTCCATGTTGGCCTGGATCATGTGCATGGGCACGTGGCCCGGGCCTTCGATGATGGTCTGCACGTCGTGCTTCCAGGCCACCTGGGTCAGCTCGCCCAGGGTTTTCAGCTCGGCGAACTGGGCCTCGTCGTTGGCGTCTGCGCCCGAGCCGGGGCGCAAGCCGTCCCCCAGCGAGAAGCTGACGTCGTACTGCTTGAGGATGTCGCAGATGTCTTCGAAGTGCTCGTAGATGAAGCTCTCGCGGTGGTGCGCCATGCACCACTTGGCCATGATGGAGCCGCCCCGGCTGACGATGCCGGTGACGCGGTCGGCCGTGAGGTGGATGAAGGGCAGGCGCACGCCGGCGTGGATGGTGAAGTAGTCCACGCCCTGCTCGGCCTGCTCGATCAGCGTGTCGCGGAAGATGGCCCAGGTCAGGTCCTCGGCCACACCGCCCACCTTTTCAAGCGCCTGGTAGATCGGCACCGTGCCGATGGGCACGGGGCTGTTGCGCACGATCCAGTCGCGCGTGGTGTGGATGTGCTTGCCGGTGGACAGGTCCATCACCGTGTCCGCGCCCCAGCGCGTGGACCAGACCAGCTTTTCCACCTCTTCCTCGATGCTCGACGTGACGGCGCTGTTGCCGATGTTGGCGTTCACCTTCACGAGGAAGTTGCGGCCGATCATCATGGGCTCCACCTCGGGGTGGTTGATGTTGACCGGCAGGATGGCGCGGCCGCGCGCGATCTCGTCACGCACGAACTCGGGCGTGATCGGGCCTTTGGGCAAGGCCGCCCCCATGGCGTTGCCGGCCAGGCGGCGCTCGCGCTCGGCGTGGCCCTGGTAGGCGGCCATCCACTCGCGGCGGCCGTTTTCGCGCAGGGCGGCGAACTCCATCTCGGGCGTGACGATGCCGCGCTTGGCGTAGTGCATCTGCGTGACGTTGGCGCCGGACCTGGCGCGCCGCGGCTGGCGTTGCAGGCCACGCGCCTCGGCGCGCAGCGCAGCGATGCGCGGGTTGTCGCGATCGCCCTTGCCGCCGTCGTCCAGCAACTGGGCGATGCGGCCGTCATAGGCCTCGGTGTCAGCCCGCTCGGCAACCCAGGCCGCACGCAGGGCCGGCAGGCCCTGGCGCACGTCCAGCTGCTGGGTCGGGTCACCGTAGGGGCCCGAGGTGTCGTACAGACTGACCCGCTCGCCGTTGGTCAGCTGCACGTCGCGCACGGGCACGCGCAGGTCGGCGCGCGAGCCCTCGATGAAGGCCCGGCTCGACGCCGGAAACGGCTGGCGCGCGCGCGCCAGCGAGGCCGCAAAGTCTTCTGGCGACAGGCCGCCTTTGGCGGCCGGGCTCAACTGATCGGGGGTGTTCGGGGCATTCATGCGGGCATCTCCTGTGGGTGAGTGGATTGCCCCGCATCGCCCGGTGTGCATGACGCATGGACGGATACCCAGATGCTTGCCCTGCGCCATGGGAACCACGGATGCCGGGTGTGGATGTCCGCCACGGCATGAACGCCTTGTGGCTGCAGCTCTTCTTACGCTGGTACTAACCAGATCAAGTTCGCGGTTCCGGCGGTCAGGTCCGCCGTCTCAGCACGCCATGTTCGTGCACCCCGGAGCAAAGGCGATTGTAGGCCCAACCCCCCGCCCCCGCGCGTCGTGTCCATGCGGGTATTCGCGTGTGCTGCAGGTGCCAGGGGCCACGCGGCGCGCCGTGCTATCAACACGCCCCATCACCCAACCCGTCACCCAGGAGCGTTTCATGTCGAACACCCCCAGCACCAACGCCGCGCACATGACCGCCGTGGCAGAGCGTTATGTGCAAGCCTTGAACCAGGGCGATCTCGACGCCGTCATGGCCTTGTTTGCGGCCGATGCCTGCGTGGAAGACCCCGTGGGCAGCGAGCCCCGCCGTGGCACCGAGGCCATACGCGGTTTCTTTCAGCGTGTGACCAGCACGCCCATGACCGTGGTGCACGACGGTGAACCCCGCGCCGTGGCCAACGAGGTGGCGTTTGGCCTCAAGCTCAGTTTCACGCGCGATGGCAAGCACACCACCTTGTCCGTCATCGACCATTTCCGCTTCAATGCCGACGGCGACATCGTGGCCATGCGCGCCTTCTTCGGTCCCCAGAACATCCACGTGGCCTGATGCCGCGCTGGTTCGGCAGCCGGCCCGCCACGTGCCGGCGCGCGGTGGCCAAGGCCAGCGCCAGCCCTGGTCCGCATCGCCTGACCTGGCCCGCGCCTGCTTCAGCCACCCTGCGTCTCGCCACAGGCGACAGACGCCGGCCCGGCATCCGTGGGATGCTGCGCCCATGCAAGCGTCCGACTTCCCCATCGTGACCACCGACAAGGTCCGCTACAACGACACCGACCGCCAGGGCCACGTCAACAACGCCGTGTTCGCCACCTTCATGGAGCTGGCGCGCGTCGAGGTGCTCGAGCGGCCCGAACTGGCCTTGAGCGAGGCCGGCACCTCGTTCGTGCTGGCCCGCCTGGCCATCGACTACCGCGCCGAGATCCATTGGCCCGGCGAGGTGCAGATCGCCACCCGCGTGGGCCAGGTCGGCCGCAGTTCCATCGCGTTCGAGCAGGCCATTTTTCAGCACGGCCAGCTCTGCGGCCATGGCCAGTCCGTGGTCGTGCTCGTCGATGGGCAGACCAAGCGTTCGCGTCCGCTGTCGGAGGCGGCGCGCGACCGCCTCGAGCGCCATCGCGCGCCAGCGGACGGACCTGAGCACGAGCCGGCGCCACGCTGATCCCGCCTTCGATCCGTGCCGATCCAGTCGACCACGCCATGCGGCCGACACCCACGGTCCGCGACACAACGCCCACAGCACCTCATCGCGCACGAAACCGCCGTGCCCTGCTCGACGTGTTGAGCGCCGATCAGGCCAAGCTCCGCAGGCCACCCCGCAGACAGACCGATGGGGTATGACCCCATCCACGTTTTTTGAACAACGGGAATGGGCGCATACCCCATTGAAAAAGGCCCGCTGAGCGGACCTTGACGCGGTGAACATGCCAGGGCCTTGGACCTGGCGCGTCCGGCTCACTTGGGGGCGTCGGCGCCGATCAGGCCCAGCATCTCCAGGTTCTTCTTCTCGTCCACCCACAGGCGCTCGGCCACCTTGCGGTACTCGGCGCTGGTCATGTAGGTTTCACCAAGGTCATAGGTTTCCAGGGCCTTCTTGAAGTTGGGATCCTGGATGGCCTCTTTGATGACGTCCTGAATCGTCTGCACGATCTTGGGGTCCATGCCCTTGGGGCCCACCAGGCCGATGGGGCTGTAGGTGACCACGTCGATGCCCAGCTCGCGCGCCGTGGGCACGTCGGGGATGAGGCGCTTTTCCGAGAACGTGACCAGCGCCCGGCCCTTGCCCTGGCGCACGTTCTGCGCCCAGCCACCGTCGATCACCCCTTGCACGTGGCCGCCGACGAAGGCCTGCAGCACCTCGGAGCCGCCCTTGAACGGCACCGACTGCAGCTGGATGCCCGTGTGGCGCGCCAGCAGCACGGTGGCCGCGTGGCCCGAACTGCCCGAGCCTGTGGTCGCGATGGACAGCGGCTGCGTGGCGACCTTGGCGCCCGAGACGAAGTCGTTCAGCGTCTTCCAGGGCGAATTGCCGGGCACGACCAGGCCATAGGTGTACGACGCGAAGGCGACGATGTAGGTCAGGTCCTTCATCGGGTCATAGGGCACCTTCTGCATGTGCGGCACCTTGAACAGCGTGGCCGGCGCCACGGCCAGCTGGTAGCCGTCGGGCTGCTTGGACTGCGCCATCATCGCCGCCGCCAGGGTGCCGGCCGCGCCGGGCCGGTTGTCGATCACCACGGGCTGGCCCAGCGACTTGCTCATCACCGGCCCCAGCGCGCGCATCATGGAATCGGTGGCGCTGCCGGGCGGAAACGGCACGTACAGCGTCACCGGCTTGGTGGGGAACTTGGCCTCGGCCAGCGCTGGCGCCGACAGCCCCAAGCCGGCCAGGGCCAGCGCGGCACACAGGGCGCGACGCGCCACGGAAGCATTCAAACGGGACATGGGCATCTCTCCTCCAAAGTGGGATCGGCTTCACGTGCATGCGAGCGTTTCACGCGAGCGACGCGCCGCAATATACGGACTGCGCCTGCGGCGAACTGACACCCAGGCGCCATGCGCGATCGCATGCCGGCGCACCTCGGCAAAGTCCGCATCGGGCCGGGCAACGCCTGCGTCACCCTGAAACGCGTCGCCACTTCACGCCGGCGCTCCATGCCTGGAAACCCGCCCTGCCCCTTGGCCGATCGCCTTCGGCGGGTGCCTGAGCGCATCGCAACCGCTTGGCCCGTGCGCGCCAGCAACGGCCGGGGCGGCTCAGGCCAGCCTGCGCGCCTCCGAACCCCGCCGCGGAACGGCCACTTGCCGCAGGCGGACAGGCTGCGTCCTGGCAGGAAGGTTCAGCAGAGCTCAATCAGGGGGCAGTATTCAATCAGGTGAACCATCTTTTCATCGAGAAGTCCATCATACTGGGACCCAATATCACACCCGAATCAGGCCCGGCAGCTCCCGCATGTGCGTGATGATGTGCGCGGCGCCGGCCTCGCGCAGGGCCTGCACCTCGGTGTGCACAGCCGCCTGGCCGGCCGGCGCAAACCCCACCACCGTCGCCCCCGCCGCCACCCCGGCCTGCACACCGGTGACGGTGTCTTCCACCACCAGGCAATCGGCGGGCGGCGTGGCCAGCGCATCGGCGGCCTTCAGGTAGACATCGGGAAAGGGCTTGCTGCGCGGCAGGTCGTGGCCGCTGAAGACATGGGCGCCAAACAGCGCCGCCAACCCCACCTGCGCCAGCTGCATCTGCACCTTGGCCAGGTCCGCGCCCGAGGCACAGGCGATGCGCCCGCCGACCCGGGCATGCACGGCCTGCACGGTCGCCACGGCACCGTCGATGGGCTGCAGCTCGGCCGCCAGCCGCGCATTGCGGCGCACGTAAAAGGCCTGCAGCCAGTCTTCGGTGAAGGGCTGCCCCGTGTGGGCTTCGATCAGGGCCGCCTGGCTGCGCACGGTCTTGCCGACAAAGCGGCGCAGGCATTCGTCGGCGCTCATGGCCCAGCCGCGTTCGGCCAGCATGTCGCGCAACACGCCGTTGGTGATGGGTTCGCTGTCGACCAGGACACCGTCGCAATCGAAGAGCACGGCACGCACACGGAACAAGGGAGAGGCAGACATGGTTCAGGCCAGGCAACAAAAGGCGCCACCCCAGGCGCCACGGGGCCAGCGGGCACAGCCGCCCGCCAGCGAACGAAAACAAGCCAAGGAAAGATGAGGCAGTATCAGCGGATGGCCATTTTCAAACAAACGGGTACCGCCGCATACTTCACTTCAAACCACCCAACACGCGCGTCAGCAAGGCGCTGCCCGCGCTCACGGGGTCCTGGCGCAGCGCGCGCTCTTGCTGGCCGATGACGGTGTAGAGGCCATCCACCGTCTTGCCCGTGACGTAGCCGGCCAGGTTGGCGTCCTGCTGCCGCAGCAGGCCATAGCGCGCCGCCGTGCCGGCCAGCTGGTCGTACTTCTGCACCAGCGCGACCTGGTTGGTGGTCTGCTGCACGATGGGCGTGAAGCGCTCGGTGAGCCCGCCGCGCGTCTTGCTCGAAAAGAAGTCGGTGACCGAGGTGTCGCCGCCGGTCAGGATGCCTTTGGCGTCGCTCACGCTCATGCCCTGGATGGCGCCCAGCAGCACGTCCTTGCCCTGGGGCACGGCCTGCTCGGCCGCGCTGTTCATGGCGGTTTCGATGCCATCGACCTGTGCGCCCAGGCCGAACTGGCGCATCAGCTTGGCCGCCTGGTTCAGCTGGCTGGGCAAGGCAATGCGCACCAGCGGGTTGTTCAGGTACCCGCCGCTCTGGCCCAGCAGGTCGATCGCCGCACCCGCACCCTGGGTCAGCAAGGCCTTCACCCCGGCCGAGGCATCGGCGTTGGTCAGCGACGCCAGCGCGCTGGCCTGGGCCTGCGCCAGGGCTGCCCAGTTCAGCGACAGGCCGCCGGCGGCCCCCGCCAGCAGCCAGCGCTGCAGCTGGCGGCGTGACAAAGTGGGGGAATGTGTGACCATGTGTGAGGATTTCTGAGCCTTCATGGCGCCCATTATGGGTGGGCCATTCAACAATGGCCGCTTCGCCTGCCCTTTCACCCGCCGGGCTTGATCGCCTGGCCTCCGTCCGTCACGCCCATGCCCCCTTCGACGACCTTCCCCCTCCGCCTGCTGGCCTGCTCGGCAGCCCTGGGCCTGCAGGCCCCCACGGTGTTCGCCCAGGCCTGCACGCTGTCGGCCAACAACACCATTGCGGCCACCAGCACGTGCAACAGCGCCGTCACCACCATGGGGTTGACGGGCGGTGGCGGGGCCCCCATCGCCGGCCAATCGCTGACAGCCACGGGCGGCACCGTGACCTTGACGGCGCCCGACGTCGTGGCCTGGCGCAACGGTGGCGCCAGCAACGGCGTGTTTGACCTGACCACCACAGGCACGCTGCAGGCGCAGGGCAACGTGACCCTCCACGACAGCAACGGCAACAACACCCGCGGCCTGTTCAACCGAGGCACGGCCGAGTTCCTGCAGAACCTGACCGTCTACAAGCCCACGCCCACGCAGACCAGCATGGCCAGCGAGTTCAACAACGCCGCCGCCATCGAACAGGCCGCAGGCTCACTGACCGTGCATGGCACCACCACCGTGCGCAGCGATGCCGCAGCGCCCAGCAATGCCAACAACACGCGCGATGGCATCCGCCACAACGGCGGCACGTCCAACTACAGGGGCGATGTGACCATCACCAGCCTGGGCGGCACGCGCATCGGCTTTTATCAGGCTGGTGGCGGCACGGTGAGCATTGACGGGGCCTTGAACGTCGAGCAACAGGCGACGATGTATGCCCGAACGGCGCCACTCCATGCTGCGGTCCGCCAGGAGGCGGTTGCCACGTCCTTTGCCGTGACCGGCCCCACGCGGCTGACCACGCTGGCCAATGGTGGCGCCGCCCTCATTGCCTCCAGCGTGATGCGCCTCAATGGCGGGGCGACGTTGACGGCAAATGGGGCGCCCTACATCGACCCACCGCCACCCGCTTCGCCAACCTTGACCCAGCGTGCAGCGGCGGTGCGCCTGGGCCCCGCAGCCGACGTGGCCATCGATGCACCCGCGTCCCTGCAGGCCAATGGCGAACAAGGCATCGCTGTGCAAATGACGGGGGCCGCCCGCTTGAGCGCGGCCCCCGGTGCGCAGCTCAGCGCCACCGGTGCCGACGGCACGGCCTTTGCGCTGCTGGGGGCCTCCACCCCGGTCACGCTGAACACGGCCACCGTCACCGCGCCCTGGCTGTGGCAGGCCGATGCCACCACGAATTGGGCGTTCACCGCCGAGGGCGGCACCTACACCGGCGCCAGCCAGCTCGCCAGTGGCGGGCAGCTCGCCCTCAACCTGGGCACCCGTGCGCTGTGGAACGTGACGGCCAACTCGGCCTTCAGCCAATTGACGGTGGCCAGCCAGGCCGTGGTCGATGCGTCGCAGGTGAATCCGCTCGTGCTGACGGGTGCGGTCACGCACCAAGACACCGGCGTCATCAGCCTGACTCGCTCCAACGCGGCGCCGAGCAACCTGCTGCAGGTCGCCGGCCCCTACACCAGTGGCGGCGTGCTGCAGCTCGACACCGTGCTCAACGCCGGCGACGCGGCCTCGCAGTCGGACGTGCTCGAGGTCGATTCGGCCGCACTGGGCAGCGGCCCCACCACGCTGCAGATCACGCCGCAAGGACCGGGTGCGCTGACCGAAGGCAAGGGCATCCTGGTGGTCAAGGTCCATGGCGCCTCGGCGGCCGACGCCTTTGTGCTGGCCAGCCCGCTGACGCAAGGGGGTTTCGACTACACCCTGGTGCAGGACGGCGACGGCAGCTGGTACCTGCGCTCCACCGCCGTCGTCGTGCCACCCACGGCGCGGGCCGTGCCCGTGCCGGTGGATGCGCCCTGGGCCCTGGCCGGCCTGGCGGCGCTGCTGGCCGCGGGTGTGGCGCGGGCCGGCCGGCAGCGCGCCCGTCGCACGGCGGACGCCTGAGCGCCGAGGCGGCCGCACGGGCGTGCTACCGTCGCCCCCGTGCGGCGGACCGGGGCACTGGTCACGCCCTGTTCAACACCCCACTGCCTCCTCCATGACCTCCACCGCTACCACCGCCCTGCGCTCCGTCCTCTACGTACCCGGCGACAAAGAGCGCGCGCTGCACAAGCTCGGCACGCTGGCCGCCGACGTGTACGTGATCGACCTGGAAGACGCCGTGGCCCCCGACCGCAAGGACACCGCCCGCGCCAACACCGCTGCCGTGCTGCAAGGCGGCACGGTGCCCACCGCCCAGCTCGTGGTGCGCGTGAATGGCGACGCCGCCAGCCAGTCGGCCGACCTGCAGGCGCTGCGCGGCTGCACGCCCCGCGCCGTGCTGCTGCCCAAATACGAAAGCCACGCTCAGCTGGCCGCGCTGCGCCAAGCCCTGCAGCAGGCCGGCCTGCCGACCAGCACCCAGGTCTGGGTGATGGTGGAGACGCCGATCGGCATTGCCCAGGTCGCGCAGCTGCTGGCTGTGGACAACGGCAGCTACCCACTGGCCGCCGTGGTCATCGGCACCAACGACATCGCCCGCCTGACCGGCACCAGCATGGGCGAAGGCCGGCGCTACCTGCTGCCCTGGCTGGCCACGGTGCTCATCCACGCCAAGGCCCAGCACCTTGCCGTGCTCGACGGCGTCTACAACGACTTTTCGGACACCGAGGGCTTTGCGGCCGAAGCCCGTCAGGGCCGCGACATGGGCTTTGACGGCAAGACGCTGATCCACCCCTCGCAGGTGGCGCCCGCCAACGCCAGCTTTGCCCCCAGCGACGCCCAGGTGCAGTGGGCCCAGGCCGTGGTGGCCGCGTTCAACCAGCCCGAAAACGCGAGCAAGGGCGCCATCCAGATCGACGGCGAGATGGTGGAGCGCCTGCACCTGGAGATCGCGCACCGCGTGCTGGCCGCCACCCGCTGAGGCGGCGCCCCTGCGGCCGCAAGCGCCTGCGCGCGCGAGGCTCAGCCCGGTCCATCCGCCCCGTCACCCTGCGGGTTGGTGTGATTGCCTTGGCGTGTGCATCTGACTTGGCATGAGTATGCCTGCATAGCCGTTCAATGGATAACGGAAATGCAGTGATACTGCCATCCAGCATCAACCACCCTGAATCGACGCCCTGAGCGGCGAGGCCTGCGCCTTGTCGCGTTTCAACGATCAAGCCGCCCGCCGAGGCAGCATGGCCACCGTCTGGCGCATGGCCGCAGCAGCGCGCAGCGGTGGCGGGCCTGCCCGGAGTCAGGTGATCCTGTCGTGCAAAGTCAGCGACGCGCGGGACCTCCGCGGCTGCGTGCATCCCCTGCGCCCTGCGCCCGTTCCACATTCACTGATTTCAGGGATAGGCGCCCCCGCCCTGCTGACCTAGGATGGCGACCGACATGCACATGCCCGCCTCCACCCTGCCTGGTCTGCCGACCGAATCCGTCCTGCCTGCCCCGGTGCTGGTGGTGGAAGACGAACCCGTGCTGCAGCATCGGCTGCGCCGGGTGCTGATGGACCTGGGCTACGCCGCGGACGCCCTGCAGTTCGCCGCCACCCTGGCCGACGCCCGCGCCTGCCTGGCCAGCATGCCCATTGCCCTGGCGCTGATCGACCTGGCCCTGCCCGATGGCAATGGCCAGGCGCTGATCGCGCAGCTGCGGGCCGACGACCCGGGCCTGGGCATCCTGGTGGTGTCGGCCTGGAGCTCGGAAGAAGCCATCCTGGGGGCCTTGCGCGCCGGCGCCACGGGCTATGTGCTCAAGGAGCGCGACGACTTCGAGGTCATGCTGTCCATCCGCAGCGTGCTGCGCGGCGGCGCGCCCATCGACCCCTTCATCGCCCGTCGCATCCTGGAGCTGCTGCCGGGCCAGCCCACCCAGGCCGATCCCGCAGCCAGGGCCACGTCGCTTGACGAGGCCCTGACCGATCGCGAGCTGCAGATCTTGGGCCTGGTGGCCGACGGCCTGTCCAACCGGGAAATCGCCGAGCAGCTGAGCCTGTCCCGCTACACCATCGAAAGCCACGTCAAGCGCATCTACCGCAAGCTGGCCGTGTCGTCGCGCGTGAACGCGGTGCGTGAGGCACGCACGCGGGGGGTGCTGTGAGTTCAGGACTTGGCCGGCGGTGGCGAGGGCTTGGGCTTGGGCATCGGGTGTGGTGGTGGCTGGGCTTGTGGCTGTGCCTGGCCTGGCCAGGCGCGCAGGCCCAGCCCTTGCCCAGGGGCCCGGGCCATGCCATCGAGACCTCGCCGCTGGCCGGTGGCGCCTGCACGGTGCAGGTGCTGGCCACCGAGGCTGCGCCCACCACCGATGGCAGCCGGCCCGAGCACGGCTGGGTGCCCGTCACATTGCCCGACCAATGGGCGCGGCGCTGGCCTCAGCACGAGGGTTCGGCGTGGTACCGCATCACCTGGCAGCGGCACTGCCAACCCGGCACCGCCCCGTCCGCCGCACTGATGGGCTTGGGCGTTGACGGCCTCAGTGTCGCGGGCGAGGTCTACATCAACGAGGACCTGCTGTGGCGCGATGCCTCGCTGACCGAGCCTTTGTCGCGCAGCTGGAACGTGCCGCGCTGGTGGTGGCTGCCCGAGTCCAGCATCGGGCCCGGCACCAATGCCATCTGGATCCGTGTCGTGGGGCATCGCGCGCTGTCGCCCGGCATGGGGGCGCTGCGCCTGGGGGCGCCCGAGGTGGTGGCCGATGCGTACGGCAACAGCCTGTGGCGCCAACGCACGCTCTATCAGATCAACGCGGTGCTGTCCGCCTTGGCCGTGGTGCTGTTCGGTGTCGTCTGGTGCCTGCGCCGTGGCGAGCAGGCGCACGGGTGGTTTGCCCTCATGTCGCTGAGCTGGCTCGCCTACCTGTCCACCTTCCTGGCCACCACCATGTGGCCGTTTTCCAATTCGGTGTCCCGGTCGCAGGCCAGCCTGCTGGCCTTGATGGGTTTTGTGGTGTGTGCCTGCAAGATGAGCCTGCGCATCGGCGGCCTGCGCTGGCCGCGCGCCGAGCGGGTGCTGTGGGGGCTGGCGGCGTTGGGTGCGCTGGTGTTGCTGATGCCCATGCCGGCCTCGACCGGCTGGCGCATGACCAGCGTGTGGCAGGGCGCCATCGCGGTGTTCCTGGTCAATGGGCTGCTGTTCCAGCGGCATGCTTGGTTTCCCCGCCAGGGCTCGCGCCAGCTCGCGCACATGCTGCTCGCCTGCTGCTGGCTGATGTTCATGGGGGTGGCCTTGCACGACGTGCTCATCCTGCAGAGCAACTGGCAGGTGGCCCGCAGCTGGGCAGCGCTGTGTGGCGTGCTCACCGTGGCCTTGATGACGCTGTTGCTGGGCGCTCAACTGGCCCAGCAGATGACGACGGTGGAGCGGTTCAACCGCGTGCTGAAAGACCGCGTGGCCCACGCCCGGGCCGAGCTGACCGAGGCGCTGGCCACGGCTCACACCCAGGCGCTGAACCACGCCAAGCTGCAAGAACGCATGCAGATCGCGCACGACCTGCACGACGGCCTGGGCGCCAGCCTGGTGCGTGGCATGGCCCTGGTCGAGCAATCGCCGCAGCCCGTGAACAACGCGCGCACGCTCTCGCTGCTCAAGTCCTTGCGCGATGACCTGCGCCAGGTGATCGACCAGGGCTCCAGCGCCGGCGCCACCGTGCCCGCCAGCCCCGTGCAGTGGCTGGCTCCGCTGCGCCACCGCTTCACGCGCATCTTCGACGAGCTGGACGTCACCTCGAGCTGGCAGGTGCCCTCGCAGTGGCAGGACCTGGGCGGCCAGCCCAGCGTATTGCAGTGCCTGGCGCTCACGCGCATCGTCGAAGAATGCCTGTCCAACGTCATCAAGCACAGCCAGGCCCGCCACGTGCGCGTGCACTGCACCGCCTTGCAGCCGCAGGGCCTGCAGCTGTGCATCGAAGACGATGGCGTGGGGTTTGACGTGGTGGCCGTGCGCGAGGCCGGCCAAAGCGTGGGCATGCGCAGCATGGCAGCACGGGCCGCGCGCATTGGCGGCACGCTGGACCTCACCTCGGGCGTGTGCGGCACCCAGGTGTGTGTGAGCGTGCCCCTGCTTCCGCCTGCCGACTGGCCCGCCACGGCTGCACGCTCGGCTGGTGCCACCCCGGCGCCCGAGGCCAGCGCGCCGACTCGAGCGCCTGAACCGGTGTGAACGCTGCAACCGGCCCAGGGGTGAACTGCCCCTGAGCGACTTCAGCGGCAGCGCTATCGCTGAAGCCAGCCACCACCAGGCGTGGGCTGCACCGGCTCAAGGAACGCACGCATCGGCGAACGTCGATATCTGGTTGCCGGCGACCAGCCGCTGGGCTCGGTGACGGCCCGCTGCGGCAGGCGCGGGCTGTGCGACGACAACGGCTGCATGCTGGGCCCGCCGAAGTCGGCCAGGCGCCCAAAGCGCAACGACTCCCTCACCCTCCACACAGTATCGGCCTATTCCCGTTTCATCTTGAACGGTAACCAACCCATACTGCGTCAATCCGATTCACCATCCACGGTCAGGTCATCGCCATCGACGTAGAACCAGCGCCCCGATTCGCGCACGAAGCGGCTGCGCTCGTGCAGGCGCACCCCACGGCCGGCGTGGCGGTAGCGCGCCACGAACTCCACCTCCGCGCGGTCGGCGTCGCCGTCCAGCGCGGGCACCGTGCGCTTGACGTTCAGGCCCAGCCACTTGATGCCGGCATCCAGCTCGAGCGAACCCGGCCGCGTGCCGGGATACCAGGTGGCCAGCAGGTAGGGCGCGCGGCCTGCCACGAACGCCGTGTAGCGCGAGCGCATCAAGGCCTCGGCGTCGGGCGCGGGCGCGCTGTCCAGGTGGTCGACGAAGCGGCCGCAGCAGGCGCCGTAGGCCAGGGGCTTGCGCGACGCCGACACGGCGCCGCACGGGCACGGCGCATCGGCCAGGGGACGGGTGAATTCGGTCATGAGGAAAGCGATGGACCCGCAGGTCCGGCATGGAAGGTGACTGGTGGCCGGTTGCCGGAACGCCAAGGAGCACCGGCACGCCAGGCGGCGCGCTGCACGGCCGGCCAAACCCGTGATTGTCCCGTACACCGGGCCGCCCCAGGCCACGCCGCTGCACGCGGGCAGCCTGCCGCAAGCTGCGCCATCATCACGGCCATGACGCCTGCACCTGCCCTGAGCGCGCCCGAGGTGGCCGCACCGTCCCACACGCCCGCACACACGGGCCCGCCCCCGAGGACGCTGCCGCGGGCAACACCCTGCCCCTCCATGAACTGGACGCGCTGCTCGCCTGCCTGGCGCCGCGCCAACCCTGGGCCGTGCTCTCGGGCGCCGGCCTGTCCACCGCCAGCGGCATTCCCGACTACCGCGATGCCCAGGGCGCCTGGAAACGCGCGGCCCCCATCCACCACCAGGATTTCATGGCCCATGCCGCCACCCGCCAGCGCTACTGGGCCCGCAGCCTGATCGGCTGGCCGGTGTTCCGCCAGGCCCGCCCCAACGCCGCCCACCAGGCGCTGGCACGCCTCGAGGCGGCGGGCCAGGTCGGCGTGGTCATCACCCAGAACGTGGACGGCCTGCATCAGGCGGCCGGCAGCCAGGCCGTGATCGACCTGCATGGTCGGCTCGACACCACCGTCTGCATGGGCTGTGGCCGCCGCAGTCCTCGCGCCGCCTTCCAGGCCGAGCTGCTGGCGGCCAATGGCAGCTGGCACCACCTGCAGGCGCCCGTGGCGCCCGATGGCGACGCCGACCTCAGCGGCGTCGACTTCTCGCGCTTCACCGTGCCCGCCTGCCCGCACTGCGGCGGCGTGATCAAGCCCGACGTGGTGTTCTATGGCGACAACGTGCCGCGCGAGCGCGTGGACCGCGCCATGGCGGCGCTGCGCGGCTGCGAGGCGCTGCTCGTGGTCGGCAGCTCGCTGATGGTGTACTCGGGCCTGCGCTTTGTGCACGCCGCGCAGGCCCGCGCGCCCCGCATGGCCATCGCGGCCATCAACCTGGGCACCACGCGGGCCGACGGCCTGTTCGACGCCAAGCTGCACGCGGCCTGTGCACCCGCCCTGCAGGCGCTGCAAGCGGCCCTGACGCGGTGACGCGCTGCTGAGCCCCCTGAGCCCCGGCGATGGCCTGCGGCAACCACGCGGCGCATGCGCGGCAAATGCACCGCCGCAAGCATCACCCCCCAGGCCCGGCGAACCGAACCAGGTCCATGGCCGATCGCACCGCCACCGGCATGAAAAAGCCCGCCAAAGCGGGCCATGGCTTGAGAGGCGGACGCCCTCCCAGATTCAAGCCTGGCGGGCCTTTTTGCGCCGGCTGCCCACGAAGGCCAGGCCACCTGCCAGCATGGCCAGGCCCCACGGCGCGAGACCCGGCACGGGCTTGGCCACCGCACCGCCGCCGGCGCCATCTAGGGTTTCGGACAGGATATAGGAGTAGTTCAGCACCACGCTGGCGCCGGGCGCCAGCGTGCCGATGTTGAAGGCCAGGCCGATGGTGTTGTCGCCATTGCCTGCATTCAGCCCAGCCAAAAAGGCATCTGGTGAAGTCGGCCATGGCGCATCAGGGCCAATGCCTGCACGGGGACTGTAGCTGGCGCTGGCCGTGGTGAGGCAGATCGTCTGGCCGGTAGAGGCGCCTTCGGCGCAAGCACGCGTTGCCGAAGGCAGGGTGTTGACCGTGTCGTAGTCGCCATAGGTGTTGACGTCCGGATCCGGGTCCAGCGTGCGCAAGGCCTTCAGGTTGGTCACCGCCGTGCCCGAGCGGTTGGTCAGCGTGGTCTGGATCGTGATCTCGGACCGCGTGCCCACGCGGCCCAGCGTGTACTGGTGACGGATCGACAACACCCCATCGGCCGTGGTCGAGTCCGCGCGCACCTGGGTGGGCGACAGGGCCGTCAGGGTGAAGGGGCTGTTGATGTTGTCGAGTGTCCCGCTGTTGTTGCTGCCCCAGTTCGCCCCGTCCGCCGTCAGGTAGAACCCTTCGAATTCGCTGCCGGGCGTGAGGAAGTCGTTGACACCGTAAGTCGAGGTACCCGTCGGATCGAACAGGATGCCCGGTGAGGTGCTGCCATTCGACCCCAGCGTGCCGTACAGGTCAGAGACACCGGCCTTGACGTAAGGATCCGCCAGCACAAGCGGCGCCGCTTGTGCCACCCCACACCACGCCACGCACAGCGCAGCCACGACCTTGCCCATTTGCCAGTTCATGCGGACCCCCATCCTCAAGTAACGTTTAAAAGGATGAATTATGTATCCTTTGGCATCAAACCTGGCCGTTTCCCCTCTGGCAGGATGTGTTCCATGTCAACCCCAACCGATTTGGCAGCGAGGCCGCGACCTGCAGGCCGGGCCGAGGCCCGCGGCCAGGCACCGGGCGTTGGCCGTATGTCGGTTCAAGCGCGGGCTGACGCCGGGCCCAGACGCCAAACGAGGCTGGACCCGAGCAGCCCTGGGGGCGGCACGTCGCCTGGCAGGGCCTGCCGGAGCGAGCAGGCCGCGTCCGATCAGCTCACGTTGCGCGAGCGACCTTCCCAGTGCGGAGCGCGCAGCTGGAACTTCTGCAGCTTGCCGGCCGCCGACATGGGCAGGGTGTCCTGAAACGCGACGCTGCGCGGGCACTTGTAACCGGCGATCAGGCCCTTGCAGTGGGCAATCACCTCGGCCTCGGTCAGCTCGGCCCCCTCGCGCAGCTGGATCACCGCGTGCACGCGCTCGCCCCATTTCTCGTCGGGCACCCCGATCACGGCGCTCATGAACACCTGCGGCAGCTGCGCAATGGCGTTCTCGACCTCGGCCGAGTACACGTTCTCGCCCCCGGTGACGATCATGTCCTTGAGGCGGTCGACCACGAACAGGTAGCCGGCCTCGTCCATGTAGCCCATGTCGCCCGTGTGCATCCAGCCGCCGCGCAAGGCATCTGCGGTTTCCTTGGGCTTGTTCCAGTAGCCCTGCATGACCATGGGCCCGCGCGCGCAGATTTCGCCCACGGTGCCGGTCGGCACCTCGTTGTCGTCACCGTCGACGATGCGCACCTCGGCAATCGGCGCCGTGCGGCCGGCCGAGCGCAGCATGCGCGTGGGGTCGGCGCCGGGCAGGTGGTCCTGCGGCGGCAGCACGGTGATGGTGGGCGACAGCTCGGTCATGCCGTAGGCCTGCGAGAAGCGCGCGTTGGGGAAGGCCTGCATGGCCTGCTCGAGCAGGGTCGCGTCCATGGGCGAGGCGCCATACGACACCAGCGTGAGGCTGGAGAGGTCGAACTCGGCAAAGCGCGGGTGCTCGATCAGGCGCTTGATCATGGTGGGCACCAGGAACATGTCGTTGGCGCCGTGCTTCTGGATGGCCGTCATCAGCATGACCTCGTCGAAGTATGGGATCACGACGATGGGCAGCAGCTTGGCCATCACCAGGATGGTGACGCCGCAGGCGGCCACGTGGAACATGGGCGGCGCGATGATGCCGATGGAGTCGCCGTTGCGCGCCTCGCGCGGCGCCATGGTCGAGGTGGACAGGCCGCTGATGCCCAGGTTGAGGTGGCTCAGCATCACGCCCTTGGGCTTGCCCGTGGTGCCACCGGTGTACATGATGGCCGCGAGGTCGTCGCCCTTGCGGTAGGCGTCTTCCACGGGCTGGGCCTGCGCCACCAGGTCCTCATAGGCCAGCATGCCGTCGGGCGTGGGGCCGCTGCCGCAGTGGATCACGGTCTTGAGCGAGGTCGACAGCTCGCGCAGCTTGGGCACCATGGGCGCGAACATGTCGTCCACCAGCAGGATCTGGGTGTCGCAGTCGTCGAGCGAATAGGCGACCTCCTGCGGGCTCCAGCGGATGTTGCAGGGGTTGATGACGCCGCCCGCCCACCAGGTGCCATAGAAGAACTCGACATAGGGAATCGAGTTGATCGACAGCATGCCCACCCGTCCTTCGGGCTGCAGACCCAGTTTTTGCAGCGCGCCGGCCAGCCGTGCCACACGGTCAGCCAACTGGCCATAGGTGCGCGTCTGGTCGCCGCAGGTGATGGCCACGGAGCCGGGTTTTTCGCGCAAGCCTTTGTGGATGGCCAGGGTCAGGTACATGCTCACGTTGTCTCCTTGTCAGTGCAATGGTTGTGCGCACAACGGTAGCGGCAAGCCGCGACGGCCGCTGTCGCGCAAGCTAGGCCGGCGCGCGGCGGTCCGCACCGCACTCAGGCAGGGCGGCACGCGGGCGGTTTTGACACGGCATCGGGTATCCGGCCGGCCCCGTTGCAAGGTCAACGGCAGTGATTAGATACCACTCTAAGTTTCGCCATTGCGCGGCTTGATGGCACGCATGGAGCGGGCGTCCGACTGCGTTGGGCCGCATCGCCACCCCGGGTTTGTCCCAGGTCGCGAACGCCGGATTCCTGCCTGGGTGAAGCCTGACTTCGCCGTGCCGGGGCCATGCATGGGCGCTTGGCGAACCCGTCGCCGCGGCCAGCCCGGTCGGGCGCGCATGGCGGGGGGCCTCGCCTGCGACGCATGCGGTCTGCCTGTGATGGGCCGATGCGTCGTCGGCCTGATCGCTCGCGCCATCAAGCCCGGCAACGACGTCATGGGGTGGCTCATGACCATCGTGCTGGGCGCGGCGCCCGTTGTGCGTCGTCGCGGACAGCTTGAGTGCCATGCAGTATTCACCCACCACCGTTCAAGATGAATCGGCAAGGCATCCATACTGCCCATGAACAATCGTGCAAACCAGCAGGGCGGGCCCCTGGCCAGAACCCTCGGCAGTCAGCCCCCCGACGCCGGGGGCGGCGCCGCACTCAGGCGGGCTTGGTCGCCGTGTACTCGCTGAAGATGCCCAGCTCGGTGTGGCGCTTGACCTCGGTGAAGCCGACGGAACGCAGCGTGTCCAGGATGCGCGCCGGCGGCGCGCAGGCTTCGATGCTGTCCCAGTAGTAGCGCCAGATCTTGGGGGTGTTGGTCTTGACGCCCCGCATCCTGGACGCAAACGGCACGATGCTGCGCATGTAGAACTTCAGCATGGCGTTGGCCATGCGGCCTTCGGCCGGCGTGATCTCGAGCACGCAGACGCGGCCGCCGGGACGCAGCACGCGGAAGAACTCGGCAAACGCCGCCTGCACGTCGCTGACGTGGCGCAAGGCGTAGCCCATGCTCACGAAGTCCTGGCTGGCGTCGCCCACGGGCAGCGCCTCGGCCTTGCCTTCGAGCAGCTGGACGGTCGCGGCCAGCGGGCTGGCCTGCATCATGCCGGGGCTGGGGTCCACGCCCACCACGCGGCTGGCGTCGCCGGTCAGGCGAATCGCCTGCGCGGCCACCAGGCCGGTGCCAAAGCCCACGTCCAGCACCTGCATGCCGGCGCACAGGCCCGCGCGCTGCAGCGCCCGGTGGCGGTAGCTGGGGCCGGTGCCGAAGGCGAGCATGGCCTCCACGCGGTCGTAGTCGGGCGCCGTGGTGTTGAAGATCTCGTGCAGGAAAGCAGCGCGCTCTGCTTCGCCCTCGTAGTAGTCGGACAAGGGCTGGTGCGGGGTGTGCACAGGGGCAGAGGAAGGCTGGTTCATGGCAGAGAAAACGGGGTGAGGAGACAAGCCGCAGCGGCCATCGGCAGCCCGGCAAGTTACCACGAACCCGCATGGGCACCGGAGGCGCCGGTCAGCGCAGGCATTTGGGCCTGCCACGCAGGGTCGCGTGCGTTTCACGCAGGCTCGCATGGGTGCCGGGCTTCAAGCGGCCGCCGCGAAGCGGGTCGTTCGGCTTGCTGATACGCACGCGGCCTTGACCGTGGGCTTCGCGCGATGCGCCAACCCTTGGCGGCTTGCCGATGCGCGCGTGGCCCTGACCTGAGGGACCTCGGCGCTAATCCACAGCATGGCTGTCCAGCTCCTGCCGTCTCGGCTGAGGCGTGCCCCGCGCGTGGCCGTCCATCCCGGAGTTCGTGTGCATTGAGCGCCGTGAGTGGCCCGCAAGTGCCTCTCCGCTGCGGGTGCCTGCTCGGAGGCGAACGCCTGAGCCGAGGCGAGTCCGGCCGGCCTTCTGAATGGGAACGTCCCAGGGGTGTTGATGTCGGCCACCACGCCAATTCAGACATGGCGTGGGCCGCGCATGCCGCCCCTCGGTGCGCGGCCGCTGGCCCTCCGTGGATGCGGGTGGCCGGTCCATCCGCTCCGGCGAAGGCTGCCGCGCCGCTCAGTCCAGCTTGCGCACGCTGAAGCCGCGGTCCTGCAGCGCGGTGATGACGTCGCGGACGTGGCGCGGCCCGCGCGTCTGCAGCACCAGCTCGATCTCGACATGCTGCGCCGCCAGCAGCGTGAAGGCGCGCTGGTGGTGCACCTCCTGCACGTTCGCGCCGGCGTCGGCCACGGCCTGCGTGACCTGTGCCAGCGAGCCCGGCACGTCGCGCGCCCCCACCACCAGGCGCACCAGCCGGCCCGACTGCACCATGCCGCGGTCGATGATGGCCGCCAGCAGCATGGGGTCGATGTTGCCGCCCGACAGCACCAGCCCCACCTTGCGTCCCGCAAACTTGTCCTTGTGGCGCAGCAGGGCGGCCATGCCCGCGGCACCCGCGCCCTCCACCAGCGTCTTCTCGATCTCCAGCAGCATGATGATGGCGTGCTCGATGTCGCCTTCGTCGACCAGCAGCAGCTCGTCCACCTGCTCCCGGATGACGGCCGCGCACCGCTCGCCCGGCGAGCCCACGGCAATGCCTTCGGCGATGGTGCTGGCCCCTTGCGGGTGGTGGCTGCCGGTCACGGCGTTGACCATGCCAGGGAAGCGCTCGGTCTGGACGCCAAAGATCAGGAGGCCCCCACGCTCCCCGCTGCGCGTGGTTCGCGGCCCCTGAACCGGGCGTCCCCCGAGGGGGCTGGTACCGCCTTGGGGCGGCCCGGCGTCGGCCCCCAGGCTCGCGTCGGCCGCTGAGGCCTGGCCACGCTGCAGCGAGCGGGCGGCGGTCGCCATGCCGGCCAGCAAGCCGCCGCCGCCCACGGGCACGATCAGGGTGTCGATGTCGGGCTGATCGGCCAGCATCTCGAGCGCCACCGTGCCCTGGCCGGCCATGATGGCGTCGTCGTCGTAGGGGTGGATGAACACCAAACCCTGCTGAACCGCCAGCTCGCGGGCGTGGCTGCGGGCCGCCTCCAGCGTGTCCCCGAACAGCACCACCTCGGCCCCGAAGCCCTCGGTGGCGGCCACCTTCACGCCGGGCGTGAAACGGGGCATCACGATGACGGCCCGCAAGCCCAGACGCTGCGCGTGGTAGGCCACGCCCTGCGCATGGTTGCCGGCGCTCATGGCGATGACGCCGGCCACGGTCTGGCCGCTGGCCCGCGCCTCGTCCATGACCGCGGTGAGCTTGTTGAGCGCCCCCCGTTCCTTGAACGAAGCCGTGAACTGCAGGTTCTCGAACTTGAGGTAAACCTGCGCCCCGGTGACCCGGGACAGGGTTTGCGAATGCAAACAAGGCGTGCGCTGCACCTGGCCCTGCAGGCGCTGCGCCGCAGCGTGGATGTCGGCTGGCGTGATCATGGGGCCATTGTCGGTGCTTGGCCCCGCGTCCGATCAAGTATCACTCATCTTATGGGGTATACGCCACTCGTCGATGAAATGAAAACGACAACGGGCACATACTCCAACATCTTGATGCATCCCGCCAACCCTGAACGGCCTGCTGCTCAATCGCGCCACGCCGAAGCGGCACGTGGTGGCGGACCGTGCCCTCGAGGTCCGTGACCCGTCGCCCCCCACCCCGTCGCCCCCCGCAGGGACAATCGCGCCCATGACCGATGTTTGGGACACCCTGTGGCACGGCCTGCACGCCACGGGGCTGACACAGCTGCCCCTGCCCGCCGCGCTGGGCGGGCTGTTCGCGCTGGCGCTGCTGTCGGCCACGCTGCTGCCGCTGGGGTCCGAAGCGGCGCTGCTGGCGTTGGCGCACACGCACGAGCACGCCCGGCTGTGGATCTGGCTGGTGGCCACGGCCGGCAACACGCTGGGCGGCCTCATCACCTACGCCATGGGACGCGGCGCGCACCGGCTGATGCAGCGGCCGCCCGACCCGCCCGAGCCAGCGGCTCCGACGGATGTGGCGCCGCCGGGTGGGCCCGCGCACCAAGCTGACCAGGCGACTCAGGCGGTGCCCGCCGAGTTCCCCGCGCCCCACGCGTCCGCCCCGCCGGCCACGCGGTCCGGCACCGCAACCCCAGGGGCCACGGCACCCGGGGCGCTCACGCCCCACGCCCCATCCTCATCACCGGCGGCCCCCGTGTCCCAGGCCCAGGCGCTGGCGCGGCGCTGGGTGCAACGGCACGGGGCGCTGGTCTGCCTGCTCAGCTGGTTGCCGGGGGTGGGCGACCCGCTGTGCGCCGCCGCCGGCTGGCTGCGCCTGTCGTTCTGGCGCTGCGCCCTCGCCATCGCCGTGGGCAAGGGGGCGCGCTACGCCGTCTTGCTGGGCACGTTGAGCGGCCTGGGGTGACGGAACCACTGGCTGGAGCGGGTGCGCCCATGGCGAACACCGGAGGACCGCCAACCGGGACGGCAAGGAGCTCACACCACCCATGCGGGCAGCGGGCAGCGGGCAGCGGGCAGCGGGCAGCGGGCAGCGGGCAGCGGGCAGCGAACGACGGCATCACCCAGGTATGGTTCCCTTGCCGTTCTTTTTGAAACGGCAGCAGCACCATACTCCATGATTGCCGCCATCCTAAGTGTCGGGCGCCCCCGCCTTCAGATCCGGCAACCAGAACTGCGCCGCGGCCAGGCCCTCCCAGCGTTCGCGGTGGCAGGTGAAGACCAGCACCTGGTGCCGCCTGGCCGCTTCGCGGAGCACCCGCTGCATGGCGGCCAGCCGTTCGGCGTCGGCATGCACCAGCGCGTCGTCCAGCACGATGAGCGTGGGCCGGCCGGCGGCCTTCAGCAAGTCGGCGTAAGCCAGGCGGCTGATCAGCGCCAGCTGGTCGCGTGCACCCACGCTGAGCTTGTCCACGGGCATGCCCAGCAGGTCGGCCGCACCGCGGTGCAGGCTCTGCGGCAGCAAGCCGTCGCCCAGGTGGACCTGGGCCTGCGGCCACACCCAGGGCACGTAGGCCTGCATGCGCAGGAACAGCGGCGAGGCAAAGCGCGCCAGCGCCGCCTGGCGATGCTGCGTGGCCAGGCGACACAGCAGGTCCAGCGCCTGGCTGCGCCCGTCCAGCTCGCGCACGCGGCGCTCGGTGCGCGCCAGCTCGGCGGCCAGCCGCTGGGCCCGCTCGTCCAGGCCTTCGTCGGCCATGTGGCCGTTGGCCTGCTGCAGCTTTTGCACCAGCAGGCGGCGCTGCACCTTGCGCTCGTCGTGCTGGGCCATGAGCTGCGCCACCGCGTGCGACAACCGCGCCACCGCATGCGCCACCTCGGCCGGCCGCGCGGCCGCCAGTTGCGTGGCGATGGCGCTCCGCTGCGTCTCCAGCGTGGCCAGTTGCTCGCTCAGCTGCTGCACCTGCTCGGCCGGATCGGGCGCACCTTCGGCTTCCTGCGCGGCTTCATCGGCCGCCCCCTGCAGACGTGCGCACTCGGCCTGCACGGCCTGGAGTTCGGCCCCCACGCGCAGGGCCGCCTGGGTGGCCGCCTGGGCCTGGCGCTGGGCCTGCGCCAGCCGGGCCGCCTGCTGCCCGGCCAGGGCTTGCGCCTGGCTCAGCGCCTGCTCGGCCGCCTCGGGGTCCAGGCTGGGCTCGGGCGCACCGGGTGCGGCATCGCCCCGTTCGGCCGCAGGTTCCAGGTCTTGACGCAGCTGCTGCCAGCGCTGCTCGGCCTCGTCGCGTTGCGCCTGCAAGGCCGCCAGGCCCTGCGGCGCCAGCGTGCGGACCTGCTGCCGCGCCAACGCCAGCGCGTGCTGGGCCTGTTGCGCGGCCTGCACGCGCGCCTGCAGCGCGGACCAGTCGGCCAGGCCCAGCGCCGCCAGGGCCTGCGCCTGGCGCGCCTCGATCTGGGTGAGCTGGTCCTGCAGCTGCTGCACGTCGCGCGCGCCACCCGGCGACACGCGCAGCTCGCCCCCGCCGGGCAGCACGATGCGCGCGGCCTGCGTCAGGCCCATCTGCCCCGTGCCCTGCAGCGGCAGCACCTGCTCGCCCACCTGCAGGACCACGCCGTGCTGATCGCCCAGCGACCACGACAGGCCGGTGCGGGCCACTTCCAGCTGCGCGCGCAGGCGCTCTTGCTGGCGGTGGGCGTCCTGCAGCTCGCGCAGCGCGGGCTCGGGCACGGCCTGGGTGCGCCAGGCGACCTCGCCCTGCTGCAGCTGGGCCTGGGCCGCCTGCGCGGCCTCGCAGGCCTGGGCGAGCCGCTGCCGCTCGGCCTGCACGCGCTGCGCGTGGGCCTGGTGCAGGGCCCGGTGGTGGGCCTGCTGCGCCGCCTGCACCCGCGCCTGGCTGGCCTGGGCCGCGGTCTGCGCCTGCGCCAGGGCGGCGTCGGCCTGGGCGCGCGTGGCCTCGGCGGCCTGGGCCTGGGTGTGCAGCTGCGCCGCGTGCGCCTGGCGCTGCGCCAGGTGCGCGCGCTGCTGCTGCGCCTGCTGCAGCTGGGCGCGCAGCCAGCGCAGGTGTTGCGACGCCGAGGCGCTGGCCTGCTGCAGCTCGCCCTGGCGCTGCGTCCAGGCGGCGATCTGCTGCTGGACCTGGCGCGCCTCGCCCAGCTGCTGCTGCAGGGGCTCCCACGGGCGTTCGGCCTCGTCGGCCTGCAGCGCCTGCGTGAGCTGGGCCAGCGTGTCCACGTCCACCGCGTAGCTGCCCAGCAGCGCCTGCACCTGCGCCAGCTCGTCCTGCAACTGGCGTTGCTGGGCCTGGGCCTCGGCCAGCTCGCCGCGTGGCCGGCCGGTGTCGGTCAGGCTGCGCCGGCGCTCGGCCTGCCACTGCGTCAGCAGGCGATCGCCCTCGCTGGCCGCGAGCTGCACGGCCGCCTGGTGCAGGGGGTTGCTGACGGCCGGCGCCTGCAGCGCCTGCTGCAAGGGCTCGCGCGCGTGCTGCGCGGCCTCGGCCAGCTCGCCCGCGCGGCCCTGCTCCACCCACAGCAAACCCGGAATGCCCCAGTGCTCGGACCGGCTGGCACCCTTTTTCGCGTACTGGTAACCCAGCCACTGCGCCAGCTGCTCTTCGGCCTGGGCACCGCTCCAGTGCTCGCGGCCCCACTGCAGCTCGCAGTGCGCCCCCGAGGCCAGGAAGGATTTGTGCAGCTGCGCGGTTTCGCCGTGCAACGCAAAGACCAGGTCTACGCTGGGCATGGCGGCGCTGTCGCCCAGCGGGCGCAGGTCCTCCACCGACTTGGAGCGGTGGCGCTCGAAAAAGGCCGCCCGCAAGGCACGCGCCAGCGTGCTTTTGCCCGACTCGTTGGGGCCGGCGATCACGTTCAGCCCCGGCTGCAAGCCCGTCACCTGCAACGGCGCGCGGAACTGGCGCAGCTGGCTCACGGCCAGCGACTGCAGGTATAGACCAACAGCCGATGATGATGCCTGCTCGTCAGCCGCAATCTCCCCGAATTGGTCCACCCCGGCCGCAGGCGCAGCCTCGGCCGGCGCCGGTGCGCTGAAGTCGAACTCGCCCTGCGCAGTGGCCGCAGCCGGCACCGCGCCGTCGCCAGGCTGGGAGGGGCGCGTCATGCCAGCCCCCGTTGCTGCATCAGGCTGCGCGCGAACACGCGCATGGCCTCGTCGGCCGTGGCATCGCCCTGGGCCTGGCGCGCGCGCAGCTCGGCCAGCACGTCCAGCAGGTAGCCGTCCACGGCCAGCTCGTCGAGTTCGGCTTCGCTGGCGGCGACCTGCAAGCCCTGCTCATCCACGCTGAGGCTGGCGACGCGCGCCCGCGCCTCGTCCAGCGCCCGCTGCAGCCGGGCGTGGCTGGCCAGGTCGATGTGGCCGCTGAGCACCAGCCGCAGCACCAGCCGCGCGGGCCAGCGCGTGCTGGCGTCGATCAAGGCGGCCACGTCACTGGGCACCTGCAGGTCCACGGCCTGCTGTTGCCAGGTGTGCGCCGCGGTGGCCAGCGGCCGCAGACGCGGCAGCGCGCCCGGGGCATCGACCTCGACCAGCAGCGCCTGGCCGGCGCCGTTGTCGCGAAACCGCTCGGGTTCAGGCGTGCCGCTGTAAGCGGTGCGGGCGTCGATCTGGCGCAGCCCGTGCCAGTCGCCCAGGGCCAGGTAGTCCAGCCGTGCGCGCTGCGCGCGGTCGGCCGCAATGGGGTTGTCGGCGTCCATGCCCTCGGCCAGGATGCCCTGCACGCTGCCGTGGGCCAGCCCGATGCGGCACAGGCCTGGCGGCGTCTCGGCGGTGTCGAACCAGGCCGTCGCATCGCCGCGCGTGTGCCGCTGCACCAGCGGCGCCGGCAGCACCGCCATCGAGGGCAGCACGATGGCCTCGGGCCGAAGAGCCAGGTGCACCTGGGGCGGCACGAGGTCCAGGCGCTGCGCACGCGTCCACACGCTTTCGGCCAGGGCCGCGTCGTGGTTGCCCGGCAGCAGCACGACGGCGCGCTCGGTGCCGAGCGCGGCGAACAGTCGCCGCAGCGTCTTGTCGCTCACGGTCTGGGCGTCGAACACGTCGCCGGCCACCAGCACGGCGTCCACGTCGAGCCGGACCGCCAGCGCCATCAGGCGCACCACGGCCGCCAGGCGCGCATCGGCCAGCCGCACGGCGTCGTCGGCCTCGAGAAACGGGTAGTGCCGACCAATCTGCCAGTCGGCGGTGTGGATGAAACGGGGCATGCCATCGAGCCAAAAACCGGGCCCCGCGAACCTGCGTTCGCACGGGCCTCAAACACCATTGTCCTCAGCGGGGGCCATGCCGCATGCGGCACCGGGCGCAGCCCACGCTACGCGGCCTGGACGGCGGCCGCGCGACACGGCCAGCCACCGCCTGCGGCTTCGCCCTGCCCGCAGGGCATCGCGCTGGGCCGCGGCCCGTCAGCGCGCCACCGCGCCTGCGCGGCTCGCGGGCGATCACGCCACTGGCGCCCGGGCCAGCAGGTGCGCGTGCACCTGGCCGGCCTTCAGGTGGCGCAGGCGCTGCAGGCCCCACTCGGCCAGGCGCTCGGCCGGCCACTCCTGGCCGGCCTCCAGATAAATCAACCCTGTATCGGCCAGCGCCGTCTCAGCCGCCTTCAAGGTGGCCTCATACAGTGCCGCGTCGCTGGCGAAGGGCGGGTCGAGGAACACCAGGTGCAGGCTGCCCGCGGTGTGCTGGCGCAGCGCGCTCAGGCCGTCGCCCTGCACCACGCGCACGGTGCTGGCCTGCAGCGTGTGCACCGCAGCCTGCAGGTGGCGCACGGCGTCTTTCTGCGATTCGACCAGCGTGACGGCCGCCGCCCCGCGCGAAGCGGCCTCCAGGCCCAGCGCGCCGGTGCCGGCAAAGGCATCGAGGCAGCGCCAGCCGGTCAGGTCGCCGCCTGCCTGGTGGGCCAGCCAGTTGAACAGGGTTTCGCGCACGCGGTCGGCCGTGGGGCGCAGGCCCGGCAGGTTGCTGACCTTGAGGCGGCGGCGCTTCCACTGCCCGCCGATGATGCGCACCTCGTGGGTCGCGCCCTTGTGCACCGCCGCGGCCTGGGCGGGGTCCTGGCGGCCCCGCGCGGCCGGGGGCTCGCCGGCCGGTGCCCGGGACCCGGACTTCATTTGCGCTTGCAGAGACTGCGCCGACAGGCGGGAACGCGCCATGGCTTGAACACCTTCACAACGAGGCAGGCCCCACGATCACGCAGCCCGCCAAGAAAAAAGCGCCTGAGGGCCCAGGCGCTTGAAACATCGGATTTCTGGCAACCGGGGTTGCCGAGAGCCTCGCATTTTAAAACCATGCCCAGGCCGCGTGCTTGGGGACATCCATAGGATGACAGCCTGAGCCGGGCCCCGACGATGCGGCCCGCACGGAGAACGCCATGAACACCATGACCCAGGGCCTGCAGGCCATGCTGGCCGCCGGCAAGGACAACGCGCTGCTGCGCGTGACGCTGGGCAAGGCGGCGCTGGACGCCGACCAGCCCGCCGACGCCATCCCCCACCTGCAACGCGCCGTCGAACAAGACCCCCACTACTCCGTGGCCTGGAAGCTGCTGGGCAAGGCCCAGCTCGCGCAGGGACAGACCGACGCCGCGCGCGCGGCCTGGACCGAAGGCCTGCGCTGTGCCGAAGCCAAGGGCGATGCCCAGGTCGTGAAGGAGCTGGGCGTGTTCCTGCGGCGGCTGGACAAAGCCGGCACGCCCTGAGCCATGGGCCTGGGACGCGCGGATCGGCGAGCCGCGCCCCCCAGCGGTTGGCCATCAACACCCGATCCCGTCCGCTCCGCAGGCCCACCCACTCACCACCCCCCTGCGATCACCCAACCCAGCCGCAGACCTCGCCGCTTGAAGCGGGCGCCAGGGCCCGCATCTGTGAGAAGGTGTCCCGCGTCGGTCGGCAAGCCATGTGGCCAGCCATCCGGCCAGCCATTCGACGAACCCTGACTGCGAGTCCTCGGCGAGCCCATCGCCCAGCCTGTTGCCCAGCCTGAAGGCAACTCGCCTGCCCCACCCTCTGTTTCCCCTCCACCCACCGAAAGCCCTTCCATGAAACCGCTGACCATCGACCTGGTGTCCGACGTCAATTGCCCCTGGTGCGCCATCGGCCTGAATGCACTGCTGCAAGCGCTGGACGAGCTGCGTCCCGAGCTGCAGGTCACGCTGCGCTTTCAGCCTTTCGAGCTCAACCCCGACATGCCGCCCGAGGGCGAGGACCGCCTGGACCACCTGATGCGCAAGTACGGCCGCTCGGCCGACGAGCTGGCGGCCAACTGGCGCGCCATCCAGGAGCGCGGGGCCCAGCTGGGCTTCGAATTCGGGCCGCAGCAGGGCCGGCGCATCCACAACAGCTTCGACGCGCATCGCCTGATCCATTGGGCCGGCCTGCAGAGCGAGGCCGCGCAGCTGGCCATGAAGCAGGCCCTGCTGGCGGCCAACTTCACCCAGGGCGAGAACATCGACGACCCCGCGGCCTTGCTGCGCGCGGTGCAGGCGGCGGGCCTGGACGTGGAGGCGGCCCGCGCGGTGCTGGACAGCCAGCAGTTCGCCGACGAGGTGCGCCGGCAGGAAGGCTTTTTCCAGCGGGCCGGCATCCAGTCGGTGCCAGCCTTCGTCATCAACCACCGCCACCTCATCAGCGGTGGCCAGCCGCCCGAGGTGTTCGTGCAAGCCCTGCGCCAGCTGGCCCAGGCGCCCGACGCGGCCTGAGCCCACGAGTCGGCGGCGTGGCGGCAGCACGGCGCCCCCGGAGCCCCTCGCCAGGCTCGCGGGACGGGGCTGTTCACTGGGGCACCTAACGGCTCCTGACGGACGATCATCGACCCTCACGGGTAAGCCCGCGAGCTGTTGGATCGCCCGCCCAAAACCAAGGCCCGGGTTCAACCGGGCCTTGTGCCGTCTGCGGAGCGAACCATGCGATTCGCAAGACGTTTTATCGGGGTATATCCCCATTTCCATTC
Source organism: Comamonas serinivorans (assembly GCF_002158865.1). Lineage (NCBI taxonomy): Bacteria > Pseudomonadati > Pseudomonadota > Betaproteobacteria > Burkholderiales > Comamonadaceae > Comamonas > Comamonas serinivorans. The sequence continues at coordinate 3,757,666 of NZ_CP021455.1, forward strand.
AAATATGAACGGAAATGGGGGCATACTGCCCAATCAATGAGCACCCACGCGCGCCATCAGGCCTTGCGGTGCACCTGCACCCAGGCCAGGAACTGGCTCATGTAGCCCTGCAGGAACTTGCGGCTGGCCTCGCCGATCTCGCCCTGCGCGTCAATCAGGCCGTCGCTCCAGCGGATGAACCCCTCGGGCTGGGCCATGACGGGCATGTCGAGGAACACCAGGATGTTGCGCAGGTGCTGCTGGGCCATGGCCGTGGCCGCAGCGCCCGGCGAGGTGCCGATGACCGCCGCAGGAATGCCGTTCCAGGCACCCTGGCCATAAGGGCGGCTACCGGCGTCGAGCGCGTTCTTGAGCAGCGCCGGCACGGAGCGGTTTTGCTCGGGCGTGACGAAGACGATGCCGTCCTGCGCCTTCACCTGGTCCTTGAGCGCCTGGAACACCGCCGGATAAGCCGCGTCGTCGTCGCGGTTGTACAGCGGCAGGTGAGCGATCTCGATGAGGCTGGCGTTGGCCTCGGGCGCGATCAGCTTCATCAGACCCTGAGCCAATTGGCGGTTGATCGAGGATGCGCTGGCACTGCCGACGACGAAACCGATGTTGGGCTTGCCCATGAAAACTCCTTGCGTGAATGGAAACGGGGTTCGCCGCGCCGGGCCGGTCCGGCGCACGAACGCCGCAGTGTCGCAGAGCCCCGGGTTCACCGCCATCGGCCGCCGCCAGATGCCAGGGGACCGCTGACTTCAGCACTTCGGAGATCGTGCGAAAGCGCTCAGGGTTGGAAGCCAGACGACCAATGAGCGAGTCCGACTTGCTAGGCTCATCGCGGGGCTGGAATCGGCCGACCAGGGCAGCGACACCACGGACGTGCATGCGCGGCGCAACGTGGGGGAGGCCGACATTCACACCCCTGCGCGCGGGCCGGCATCCCGGGCGTTGCCGGTGCGCCGGAAGCCGACGCGTGGTGAGGCTGGCACGGCCCTGGGCCACGCCCGGGTGTCCGGCTTCGGGGCGGCTGCTCGCGGGCCACAGCCAGCCGACGCGGCAGCCGCGAGCGTCGCGGCGATCAGCCCACGACTTCGATGCTGCCGTCGAGCGACATCAGCAGTGTTTCGACCGCCAGGTGGCGGTGGCGCTCGCCGATGGCCTCGCGCAGCCGGCGCAGTTGCACGCCATGCGCGGCGGTCTCGCTGGCGCGGCTGCTGGCGTGCGCCTCGCCCACGATCATCCGGTAGGCCCCGCAGTCGCGGTGGTCGATCACGATGACGCGTTCGATCTGGTGCAGCTGAATCGCCAGGCCCAGGTGGTCCCAGAAGGTCTTGTTCCAGGCCGGAAACCGGTCCGTCACGGCCCCCAGCGAGGCCCCGGCCAGCACGATGTGGTCGTACTTCTCGCGCAGCCCGCGGGCGTGCATGTAGCGCTCGATGTCGTCCATCAGGCGGAAGTCCATGCAGCTGAGCAGCAGGGCCTCCGTCGTGGCGGCGTGCGCGCGGGGCATCAGCCCCAGGCTCACGGCGGGCGCCAGCGTGGTCCAGCGCAGGAGCGCGCGGCGGGAGAGCAGGTGCTGGCAACAGGCGTGCATGAAGGTCTCCGATCAAGGCGTGGCGTGGGACGAGGTTCTGGCGTGTGATTCATTTACATGAATTCACAATAAATACTTAGGTATTACATTTTCAATTGGGCCGCAGGCCGACTGAAAAAGCAATCGGCGACACCGGTTGGGCAGGGAAAGCCCGGGGTGATGCGGTCGGGGCCAGCTGGCAGGTGTTCAACGGCCTGTCTGGCCTGGGGTGCAGCGGCCCTGGGACCCTGGCCGGTGTGAGATCGCCGAAGCCGTGGACCGGCAGGCCACCACGGTGGATCGCCCGCGCTCCAGCTCGCCCATCCTGGTCGTTCGAGCCGGCCCACACGCTGAAAGCCGCGACGCCGGGTCGGATCAGCCTGCTGCGTCAGCCCGGGCTCCGAACCGGCCGACACCGCCGCCAGCGCGCCCACGCCAGACGGTGTACATTGACTGTATGCATTCACAGCTCTCATGGCGCGCTGGGGCCGATTCATGAGCTTGCCGCCGCCCCGCCCCGCCCCGACGACGCCGTTCACCCGGCCTCCGTCTCAGGCGCTCTATTACCTGCACCACTTCAGGCAGGCGCTGGCCTGGCTGGCCGACCGGTATGCGGACGTGCTGCAGCCCGACGAACACGGCTTCATCCAGCAGTTCCACACGCTGCCGGAGTCCGCGCAGGCCCTGCTGGTGCGCCTGGTGATGCGGCGCGGCCCCTGGTTCCGGGCCAGCCGGCTGGTCTATGCCGAAATCCCCGACCTGGGCGCCGCCGCCGCGCCGCTGCTGCGGCAGGGCTGGCTGTCGGCCGACGCCCCCATGCGGCTGGACGAGCTGTTCGCCCTGCACACCAAGGCCGAACTGCTGCCGCTGCTGGGCACCGTGAGCGGCGCGGCACGGCTGCGAAAAGCCGAGCTGCTGCAGGCCTGGCAAGCGCAGGCCGGCGTGGCCGCCGACCACACGCAGACCTACGCCGACTGGCACCCGCAGGCCACCGAGCCGGTCTGGCGCCTGATGACGGACGCGCTGTGCGAGCGCCTGCGCCTGATGTTCTTCGGCAACCTGCACCAGGACTGGTCGGCCTTTGTGCTGGCCGACCTGGGCATTTTTCGCCACGAAACCGTGGCCTTCGACGCCGCCTCGCGCGCCTTCCAGTCGCCCGCCGACGTGGACCGCTACCTGACCATGGCCGCGTGTCGGCAAGACCTGGCCGATGGCGCCGACCCCGATGCCGTGCTGCAGCGCCTGGCCACCTGTGGCAGCGACAACGTGTGGCTGGAACGCCGGCGCGCCAAGGCCTTGTGGCAAGTCGGCCAGGCCTGCGAACGGCGCCAGGACTGGCCGCTCGCGCTCCGCGCCTACGCGCAAAGCAGCCACCCGGGCGCCCGCCACCGCCGCATGCGCGTGCACGAACGCCTGGGCGAGTTCAACGCGGCGCTGGCCCTGGCCTCGGCCGCGCAGGCCGCGCCCGAAGACGAAGCCGAACGCCAGCGCGTGGCCCGCATGCTGCCGCGCCTGCAGCGCCAGCTGGGGCTGCCGGTAAGCCGCGCGGCGGACCGGGCCCGCTTGCCTGCGCCGACGCGTCAGCGCGGCAGCGCCACGTCCGGCCCACCGCCCGCGTCAGCGGCGCCCGAGCAGCCAGCCGACGGGTGCACAGGTGGGCCCGACCTGCCGCCCCGCATCGCGCTGTGCCTGCCCCGCCCGGCCACGCCTCAGGCTGTGGAGGTGGTGGTCTGCCGGCACTGGCACCGCGACGAGGCGCCGGTGCACTACGTCGAGAACACGCTGTTCAATGCGCTGTTTGGCCTGCTGTGCTGGCCGGCGATTTTTGCGCCGGTGCCGGGTGCGTTCTTCCACCCGTTCCAAGCCGGCCCGGCCGACCTGAGCGCCGCCGACTTCGCGACCCGCCGCGCGTCCGAATTCGCGCGCTGCCTGGCGGCCCTGGACGACGGTTCACACGCCGCGCTGATCCGCGCACGCCATGCCGCCAAGCAGGGCCTGCAGTCGCCGTTCGTGCACTGGGGCGCGGTGACCGACGACCTGCTGGCGCTGGCGCTGCACTGCATCCCCGCGGCGCACCTGAAGGTGGTGTTCACGCGCTTGCTGCAAGACGTCACGGTCAACCGCTCCGGCTTTCCGGACCTGGTGCGCTTCTGGCCCGCCGAGCGCCGCTACGCCCTGGTCGAGGTCAAGGGCCCGGGCGACAAGCTGCAGGACAACCAACTGCGCTGGCTGCGCCATTTCGAGGCCCATGGCCTGCCCGTGCAGGTCTGCCACGTGTGTTGGGAAGACGACGCCGACCGCGACCCCGCCGAAGCCGCCCCTCAGGTGACCCAGGCTGCGCCGCGCGGCCGGGATGAGGCCGGGAACGAGCACCTCAATGCCGCCTGGGCCGACGCGCCCTGGCCCTTGTCGTCAAGGGCACCAGCGCTGCCGCCATCGCCGCTGCCGCCCACGCCAGGCGTTGCGGCTTCGGCGCCCCCCAGCCCTGCAACACGCCGGGCCCGCATCGCCACGGCCGTCACCACACCCGCAGCCCGGCGCGAGGCCCTGCCATGAACCCGGCGACCGTGGCCGTGCGCGCGCTGTGCGAGTTCGCCGCGCGATCGGGCGACCTCGACCTGCGCTTCACGCCCGCGCCCTCGGCGCTGGAGGGCATGGCCGGCCACGCGCGGGTGCGCTCGCGCCGCGCGCCCGGCTACGAAACCGAGGTCACCCTGTCCGGTCTGTACCAGGACGCGCTGCAGGTGCGGGGCCGCGCCGACGGCTTCGACCCCGAGGCGGGGCAGCTGGAAGAGATCAAGACCTACCGCGGCCAGCTGGACGGCGTACGTGACCACCACCGCGCCCTGCATCAGGCCCAGGCCCGCACCTATGGCCACCTGCTCTGCCAGGCGCGAGGGCTGACGCGGCTGCGTGTGGCGCTGGTCTACGTCAACGTCGACACCGATGCAAAAACGGTGCTCACCGAAGACTGCACCGCCGCCGAGCTGCAGGCGCACTTCGACCAGCTGTGCCAGCGCTACCTGAGCTGGGCCCGCGCCGAGGCCGCGCACCGGCTGGGCCGCGACGCCGCCATGGCCGGTCTGGCCTTTCCGCACGGCGACTTCCGCAGCGGGCAACGCGAGCTGTCCGTGGCGGTGTATCGCGCTGCGCGCCAGGGTGCACAAACGGGCAACGGGGCATGCCTCATGGCCCAGGCGCCCACCGGCATCGGCAAGACGCTGGGCACGGTGTTCCCCATGCTCAAGGCCATGGCGCATCAAGGGCTGGACAAGCTGTTCTTCCTGACCGCCAAAGGCACGGGCCAGGGCGTGGCGCTGCGCGCGCTGGCCCAGCTGCAACCACCGCCCTGGACGAACGAGCCCGCGCCGTCGCCCGCCTGTGCCACCGTGTCGTCCGATGCGGCATCCGCCACACCATCCGATGCCGCGCCCGATGCCGCGCCGGACGCAGCGGCCTGCCCCGCTGACGACCCACCCCTCGCGCCCGCTGCGCCCCGCCTGCGCGTGCTCGCCCTGCTGGCGCGTGACAAGGCCTGCGAGCACCCCGACAAGGCCTGCCATGGCGAGTCGTGCCCGCTGGCGCGGGGCTTTTTCGACCGGCTGCCGGCCGCACGCGCCGCCGCGCCGGCCCTGGCCGACTGGCACCCGGCCAGCGTGCGCACCCTGGCCCTGGCGCACGGCATCTGCCCCTATTACTTGGCCCAGGAGCTGGTGCGCTGGAGCGACGTCGTCGTCGGCGACTACAACCACTACTACGACAGCAGCGCCCTGCTGCACGCGCTCACGCGCGAGCAAGGCTGGCGGGTCGGCGTGCTGGTGGACGAGGCGCACAACCTGGTCGACCGCGCGCGCCGCATGTACAGCGCCGAGCTGTCGCCCTTCACGCTGGCCGCCGCCCGCCAGCAGGCCACCGGCCCGGTGCGGACGGCGCTGGACCGCCTGCGGCGCTGCTGCACGGCCCTGGCCAGCACGCAGACCGCCGACTACGCCGTGCTGGACGCCGTGCCGCCCACGCTGCTGACGGCGCTGCAGCGCGTCACCCAGGCCGTTGGCCAGGCCCAGGATGCAGGCCTTCAGGCGCTGGGCGAGGACCTGCTGGCCCTGCATTTCGAGGCCCTGCAGCTGCTGCAGCTTGCCGAGCAGTTCGGCCCCCACGCGCTGTTCGACATCGCCCGCCTGCCCGCGCGCGCTACCGATCGGCCGCACGCCCGCGCCAGCGCCGTGCTCGGCATCCGCAACGTCATCCCCGCGCCGCACCTGGCGCCCCGGCACGCCAGCGCGCAAGCCACGGTGCTGTTCTCGGGCACGCTGAACCCGCCGGCCTTCTACCGCGACCTGCTGGGCCTGCCGCCGACCACGGCGCAGGTCGACATCGACACGCCCTTCGCGGCCGACCAGCTGCAGGTGCACGTGGTGCGCGAGGTCTCGACGCGCTGGGCCGATCGCGCGCAATCGCTCACCCCCATCGCCGACCTCGTGGCGCAGCAGCACGCCCGTGCACCGGGCAACTACCTGTGCTTTTTCAGCAGCTTCGACTACCTGCAGCGCGTGGCCGAACGCCTGCGCGAGCGCCACCCCGCGCTGCCGCTGTGCCTGCAGACCCCGGCCATGGACGCAGCCGGCCGCGAGGCCTTCCTGGCCGGCTTCACCGAGACCAGCCGCGTCGTCGGCCTGGTGGTGCTGGGCGGCGTGTTTGCCGAAGGGGTGGACCTGCCCGGCCGCCGGCTCATCGGGGCCTTCGTGGCCACGCTGGGCTTGCCGCAGCTGGGGCCCGTCAACGACGCGATGCGGCGCGTGCTGGCCCAGCGCTTCGGCGCACGCCAGGGCGACGACTACACCTACCTCTACCCCGGCCTGCGCAAGGTGGTGCAGGCGGCGGGCCGCGTGATCCGCAGCGAGGACGACCGCGGCACCATCCACCTCATCGACGACCGCTACGGCCGGCCCCACGTGCAAGCCCTGCTGCCGCGCTGGTGGCGGCTGCAGGCGGCTTCTGCGGCTACCGCGCCGGTGTCCGGGTCGGCGCCGGCCCCCTCGCCCTCAGCGAGCCACGCTGAGGCGGCGCGCCACGCGTGAACGCCCGGTGCGGCGGGGCGCCGGCCCGCACGCCGGCGAACGGCGAACGGCGAACGGCGACGCATCCTTCATGGTCTTCATGGCGACTTGAAGGCAGTACAGTCCTGCTACCGATATTTAACAAAAGGCCATGGGTGCATACCTATCCTGGTTGTCACCGGGCACGCCATTTTCGCGTCGCGTGCGCGGCCTCGTCCCGCGCCGCGTGGGCTACACTCCGCCGCGCTGATTTCAGCCCATGCACAGGTGCTCGCTTCGCGAGTGAAACGGGAACAAGGTCGGGTCAACCCCGCAAGCCTTGGCTGCCCCCGCAACGGTAGACAGACAGCACGCCCCGCGCTTCGCCCTCTGGCGAAGCGCAACCACTGAGTTCAGTCTGGCCACGGTCTCCACGTGGCCCAGACGCTTGGGAAGGTGGGTGTGCACCTCGACCTCAGGGTCGATGCTGTGAGCCCGGAGACCGGCCTGTTCGTGGTTCGCCATGCGCTCCTTCGGGGGCGCATGACCTCATGACTGTCTGCGGGGTGTGGACGGCGTCTGAGCCTGTGGCCACTCAGCGCCGCACGCTCTGGCTTGCCGTGTCACATCAGGTGGAATGAGACCTTTGACATGACCCAAGCCACTCCGGCCGCTCGCGCCGTTCGTCCCGTGTTGCGCCCAGCCCATGCGCTGCGCCCAAGCCCTCTGCTCGCATCCTGGATGCTGTGCTGCCCCCTGCTCGCCACCGCGCAGGACACGCTGCCCAGTGTGCAGGTGACGGCCGACGCCGTGCCCTCGGCGCTGCAGACGCCTGCCACCTCGGGCACCCACTTGCCCGTGACAACGCAAGACCTGCCCGCCAGCCTCAGCGCCATCACCGCCCGGCAGGCCGAAGAACGCGCCGACTTCGGCGTGGCCGATGCCGTCACGCGCACCGTGGGCCTGACCAGCACCGCCTCGCCCGGCAACGGCGGCATGGCGTTTTCCAGCCGCGGCTTCAGCGGCGTCAACTCGGTGGGCGTGGCCGAGGACGGGCTGAGCCTGCCCGTGGCCGCCGGCACCATCACCTACCCCAATGCCGCCTGGGGCTACGAGCGTTTCGAGGTCTTGCGCGGCCCCGGCTCGCTGATGTTTGGCAGCGGCACGATGGGCGCCACGGTCAACGCCATCCGCAAGACCCCCAGCGCAGACCGGCAGACCGAGATGCTGCTGGGCGGCGGCCAGCATGGCACCGCCCGCGCCGGCCTGGGCACCACCGGTGCGCTGGCACCTGGCCTGAGCTACCGCATCGACGCCTATGGCGAGCGCACCGATGGCGAGCGCCCACTGGGCCGCAGCACCAACGCCAAGCTCATGAACGCCCTGCGCTGGCAGGCCAGCGACACGCTGCGCTTTGACCTCACGGCCGACTTCAGCGACACCCAGCCCGAGCGCTACTTCGGCACGCCCACCGTGGATGGGCGCGTGGCCCGCGCGCTGCGCCACCAGAACTACAACGTGCGCGACAGCGACATCCGCTACCTGGACCGCCGCGTCAAGTTCAAGGGCGAGTGGCAGGTCCGTCCCGGCCTCACGCTCCGGAACGAGAGCTACCACTTCAGCTCGGACCGCCACTGGAAAAACATCGAGGCCTACGGCTACAACCCGGCCCAGCAGACGGTGGCGCGCTCCGACTACCTGGAGATCGGCCACGACCTGACGCAGAGCGGCAACCGGCTGGCCTTGTTGGCCGAAGCGGGCCAACACAAGCTCGCCGCGGGCTGGGACCTGTCGCGCTCGCGTTTCAAGGCCTTGAACAGCTCGCCCTACACGGGCTCATCGGTGGTCGATGCCCTGAACCCGCAGCATGGCGTGTGGGACAGCCCCGATCCCTACGCGCTCAAGCTCTCCAACGCCATCCGCCAGAACGCCCTCTACCTGGAAGACGCCTGGCAGCTCCACGACCAGTGGCTGCTCATGGCCGGCCTGCGCCGCGACTGGTACGACTTCGACCGCCGCGACGTGGTGTCGCAGGCCACGCTGGCCAAGAAGCTGGCCGGCACCTCGTGGCGCCTGGGCCTGACGCACACGCTGAACGACCGCACCAACGTGTACGCCCAGGTCAGCACCGGCCACGACCCCGTGACCAGCCTGTTGTCGCTGGCCGCGTCGCAAAGCGGCTTCACGCTGAGCCGTGGCCGCCAGGTCGAGCTGGGCATCAAGCAGCAGCTGCCCGACCCGCGTGGTGAGTGGGCGCTGGCCGTGTACGACATCCGCAAGGACGACATCATCACGCGCGATCCGCTGCAACCCACGGTGTCCATCCAGGGCGGCAGCCAGTCCTCGCGCGGCATCGAACTGTCGGGCGCGCTGCAGGCCAGTCGGGCCTGGCGCTTCGAGGGCAACCTGGGCTGGGTCGACGCCCAGTTCGACGAGCTGCGGGAAGGCGCCACCGGCATCGACCGCTCGGGCAACCGCCCGGCCAACGTGCCGCGCGTCACCGCCAACGTGTGGGCGCACTACACCGTGGGCGACTGGCGCGCCTCGCTGGGCCTGCGCCACGTGGGCAAGCGCTACAGCAGCAACGCCAACACCACCTACCTGCCGTCGTACGTGGTGGCCGATGCCGTGGTCAGCTGGCGCATGAACCGCCAGGTCAGCTTCAACCTGGTCGGGCGCAACCTGGCGAATCGCCTGTACGCCCAGTCGTCGTACGGCAGCCAGTGGCTGCTGGGCCGCGGCCGCCAAGTCGAGCTCAACGCGCAACTGCGCTTCTGAGGCATGCGCGTCACCGCCCTTGCCCTCCTCCTGGCGCTGGCACTCGGCGCGTGTGGCCCGCGCAGCGCGCCAGCGCCAGCTCACCCAAACGCAGTACCTGGCGTCACCGTCAATGTGTGCGGCGTACCCACCGCATACCCCAAGGAGCCCAAGCGTGCCGTGACCTACGACGTGGGCATCACCGAGATGTTCCTGTTCCTGGGGCTGGCCGACCGGCTGGTGGGCTACGCCGGCATCCCCGATGGCAAGGAGATTGCGCCCGAGTTCGCGCCGGCGCTGGCGCGCCTGCCCAAGCTGTCCACCCAGGGCATGAACCTCGAAACGCTGGTGAACGCCGGCACCGACTTCGTCTTTGGCGGCTGGAGCTACGGCTTTCGCCAAGGTGGGGTGACGCCCGAGCTGCTGGCCCGCCACGGCATCGCGTCGTACGTGCTGACCGAGTCCTGCATCCACGTGGCCGCACGCAGCGAGGTGCGGCTGGAAGACGCCTTCGACGACATGCGCCACATCGGCGCCATCTTCCGCTCCTCGGCACAGGCCGACCAGCAGGTGGCCGTGCTGGCACAAGGCCTGGCGACCCTGCGCCGCGAGATGGCCGGCGTCACGCACCGGCCGCGCGTCTTCGTGTACGACAGCGGCGACAAGCTGCCCACCACCTCGGGCCGCTACGGCATGCCCCGCGCCATGCTGCACGAGGCCGGCGCCGACAACCTGTTCGACGACATCGCCAGCAACTGGCCCCAGGGCAACTGGGAGGACGTGGTGACGCGCGACCCCGAGTGGATCGTCATCGTGGATTACGGCCACCCCAGCGCCGAGGGCAAGCGGCACTTCCTGATGCGCAAGCCCGAGCTGGCGGGGGTCAGCGCCATCCGCCACCAGCGCTTTTTCGTCATGACCTACGCCGAGGCCACGCCCGGGCCGCGCAACGTGGCGACCACGCAGCGCCTGGCCGCCGCGCTGCACCCCGAACGGCGCATCACCGTCGACCCACCCGCACTGGGCACGCCATGAACAGCCCCCGCGGTGCCACGCCCCCCGGCGCCCACCGTGGCGCCGCACCGCCAGCGGCCGCGCCTGCACGGGTGCGCGACCTGATGCCCTTGCGTTCGCATGCGCCCGACCTTCTGCAGGACCTGCCAGGCCCAACCGGGGCAGGCGCGGGCGGCGACGGCGCACGGCTGAGCCCATCCAGCCCCCACACGCCAGCGCGTCCAGACCCGGTGCCCCTGCGAAGCGATGCGCAGCGAGGCGGATGTGCCGAGCGCCGGCCTCGCGACGGCAGATTGCTCCTGCTGGCCCTGGCCGTGCTGCTGCTCGCGGCCGGCGCCGCATTGTGCTGGGGGTCCAGCGCCGTGCCGGCCAGCCAGGTGTGGGAGGTGCTGCGCACCGAGGCACTGCACGCCCTGGGCCTGCCGGCGGTCAGCGAGGCCTCGCCGCAGCACCAGCGCGTCGTCTGGTTGATCCGCATGCCCCGCGTGCTGCTGGCGGCCGTCGTGGGCGCGGGCCTGGCCGTGGTCGGCGTGGCCATGCAGGCCCTGGTGCGCAACCCCCTGGCCGACCCCTACCTGCTGGGCGTGTCGTCCGGTGCCTCGGTGGGTGCCGTGAGCGTGCTGGCCTGGGGCGCCCTGGCCAGCGCCGGCCTGTTCGCGATCACGCTGGGGGCCTTCGCGGGCGCGCTGCTGGCCACCACGCTGGTCTACCTGCTGGCGCTGCAGCAAGGGCGCGTGCTGCCCACGCGCCTCATCCTCAGCGGCGTGGCCGTGGCGTACACCTGCATGGGCGTGACCAGCCTCATCACCTTGACGGCGGGGCAGCGCGAGCTGGCCGCCTCGCTGATGACCTGGACGCTGGGCAGCCTCTCGGGCAGCCAGTGGATCAGCCTGCCGGCACCGGCCCTCATCCTGCTGCTGGGCCTGGCCGTGCTGTGGGGCAGCGCGCGTGAGCTGAACGTGCTGCGCTCGGGCGACGAATCGGCGATCAGCCTGGGCCTGAACGTGGCGCGCTTTCGCCGCCGCATGTTCGTGCTCGTGTCGCTGATGACGGGCAGCCTGGTCGCGGTCAGTGGCGCCATCGGCTTCGTCGGCCTGGTCATCCCCCACATCACCCGCATGCTCATCGGCCACGACCACCGGCGGGTGTTGCCCGTGGCTGCCCTCATGGGCGCGGCCTTCCTGATCGCGGTGGACCTGCTGGCCCGCACGGCGTTTGCCCCCATGGAGCTGCCCGTGGGCGTCATCACCTCGTTGATCGGCGGCCCCTTCTTCATCGGGATGCTGGTGCGCCAGGGCCGGCAAACGCGCCGAGCCGACAAAGGCGGCCCCGCATGCTGACGGCCACCGACTTGGTCTGGCGCGCGGGTCCCGCCGGGAGCCGCCCGTACGTGGGCCGCCCGTTCGTGGGCCGCCCGTTCGTGGGCCGCCCCATCGTGGGCCGCCCCATCGTCAACCAAGTGAGCCTGCAGGTGGCGCGCGGCGAAACCCTGGGCATCGTCGGCCCCAACGGCTGCGGCAAGTCCACGCTGCTGCGCCTGCTCTACCGCGTGCTGACACCCACGCAAGGCCAGGTCCACCTCCACGGGCAGGACATCTGGCGCCTGGATGCGCGGCAGTTTGCCCGCCAGGTGGCCGTCATGGGCCAAAGCCCGCCCGCGCTCGAGGGCCGCGTGCACGACGCCGTGATGATGGGCCGCTACCCCCACCAGTCGCGCTGGTCGCACGACAGCGCGCGCGACCGGGCCATCGTGCACGACTGCCTGCAGCAGGTCAGCGCCAACCACCTGGCGAACGCTACGCTGGCCAGCCTGTCGGGCGGCGAGCGGCAACGCGTGCTGCTGGCGCGCGCCCTGGCCCAGGAGCCCGAGCTGCTGTTCCTGGACGAGCCCACCAACCACCTCGACATCCGCTACCAGCTGGAGCTGATGGCCTTGATCACCCGCCTGCAGCGCACCGTGGTGGTGGTGCTGCACGACCTGAACCTGGCCGCCGCCCACTGCGACCGCATCGCCCTGCTGCAAGGCGGCCGCATCGCCGCCATTGGCCCGCCGGCCGAGGTGTTCACGCCGGCCCACATCGGCCGGGTGTTCGGCGTGCGCGCCCAGGTCGAAACCGACGCCCAGGGCAAGCTGCGCATCAGCTATGCGCTGTGAATCCAGGGGTATGCACCCGTTCTCGATCTGGTTACATCGACAACCGATGCATACCCATCACGACTCTGGTTTGAGCCAGCGCATCACCCTGTCCGCCACGCGAAACGCCACACCGCGGCGGCGCTGGACAATGCCCCATTCACCACCAACCCGGAATGCGCGCATGACCACCCCCTCCCTCGTCCTCATCGATCGTCCCGCCGACGGCCTGGCGGTGGTCACGCTGAACCGGCCCGAGGCGCTGAACGCCTTGTCCAACGAATTGCGGCGCCAGTTCACCGCCGCCTTTGACACGCTGATGCAGGACGGCACGCGCGTCGTCGTGCTGGCCGGCGCGGGGCGCGCCTTCTGCGCCGGCCTGGACCTGCGCGAGCTGGGCGCGCGGGCCCAAAGCGGCCAGGCCGCCTTCGGCATGGAGCGCGAGCTCAACATCGTGGGCGCCATGGAGGCCTTCGCCGGCCCCATCATCGGCGCCGTGCAGGGCGCCGCCGTCACGGGCGGCTTCGAGGTCGCCCTGGCCTGCGACCTGTTGTTTGCCGCACCCGACGCCCGCTTTGGCGACACGCATGGCCGCGTCGGCATCATGCCGGGCTGGGGCATGTCACAGCGCCTGTCGCGCCGCATCGGCATCGCGCGTGCCAAAGAGATGTCGCTGACCGGCAACTACATCGACGCCGCCACCGCCGAGCGCTGGGGCCTGGTCAACCGCATCGTGCCGAACGACGCGTTGCTGGCCCAGGCCGTGCAACTGGGCAAGGACATGCTGGAGCTGTCGCCCACCATCCTGCCCAAGTACAAACGCCTCATTGACGAGGGCTTTGCCACCACGCAGGCCGAAGGCCTGGCGCTGGAGCAGCAATACGCCCGCGAGTGGAACAACGCCAACACCCAGGACGTGCTGCCCGGCGGCGGCATGGCCGCGCTGCAGGCCCGGGCGCGCAAGGGCTGAACACCGCACCGGCACCGGCGCCCCGCGCCGGCGGCCTGTACGCAAAGGGTCCGTGCGCAGCTGGCCTGTGTGCAGATGGCCTGTGTGCAGATGGCCTGTGTGCAGGCAGTATGGTGGCATGGCCGTTTTCAAGGAAACGGGACTGCACCCATACCCCACCCACCATCACGCCAGGGTGTGCGAGCGCAGCCGGGCCCGCCATCCGGGTGGGTGGCTTCGCCGCCATGGGCCAGGGCATCCGGCTGGCCGCCTCGTCTCGGCCAGCCCTGCAGAGGGCCCACGTGCCACCGAATGCCGCCGACCTGCCGCGTCCTGGCGACCCTGGGGGCAAGGCGGCGCGGACGGCGCCCTCAAGCGGCCACCGCGCAAGCCGCAGCCTCTTCTCATTGGACATCGCTGGACATGACACCCTCTGACGCCCCCGACCTGGTCCTGGTGGAGCGGCCCGAACCCGGCCTCGCCATCGTCACCCTGAACCGCCCGCAGGCGCTCAACGCCCTGTCGAGCGCCTTGCGGCGGCAGCTGCGCCGCGCCATCGACACCCTGAACGCCGACGGCCAGGCCCGCGTGCTCATCCTGCGCGGCGCCGGGCGCGCGTTCTGCGCCGGCCTGGACCTGAAGGAGCTGCAGCAACGCACCCAAAGCGCCGCTGCGCCTGCAGCCGACGCAGGCGGCAGCCCCGCCTTCCTGGGCGATGCTCCCAACGTGGCCGGCAGCATCGTGGGTTTCGACGGCCCGCTCATCGGCCTGGTGCAGGGCGCAGCCATCACGGGTGGGTTCGAGTTGGCGCTGCTGTGCGACGTGCTGCTGGCCGCACCCGATGCCCGGTTTGCCGACACGCACGGCCGCGTCGGCATCCTGCCCGGCTCGGGGATGTCGCAGCGCCTGTCGCGCCGCATCGGCATCGCGCGCGCCAAAGAGGTGTCGCTGACCGGCAATTTCATCGACGCCCTCACCGCCGAGCGCTGGGGCCTGGTCAACCGCGTGGTGCCGCACGACGAGCTGCTGGCCCAGGGCCTGCAGCTGGCGCGCGACATGCTCGAGCTGCCCGACGCCATGCTGCGCGGCTACCGCCAGCTCATCGACGACGGCTTCGCTGGCAGCCAGACCGCGGGCCTTGCGCTGGAGCAGGCCCGCGCACGCGCCTGGCACAGCGCCCACGCCGACGGCGTGTTGGCTGGCGGCGGCATGGCCGCGCTGCAGCAGCGCGCGCGGCACACGCCTTGAACGCAAGGATCCTGGGTGGTCGAGACGCTGCGGCGCACGCAGCGACCCGGCCACGCTGGATGCAGCCCAGCAGCAGGCCCTGAAAAACGGGGCGTGCGGTTCGGTGCGGCGGATCCAGCGATTCGCATCACGGGGTATTCTGCGTTACCGACGGCAATGCAATCGGAAATCAGGCCATACTCCAGACCCCATAGGCTGCAGCAAGCGGCCAGCAGTCAAGGCCGCTGCCGCCACGATGGCTGAGCGGCCGCCAAGCGGCGCGGCCGTTCAACCCCCTGCCCGCGCAGGTTTCAGGCCGTGGCCTCGCCCAGCACGCGGAAGCCGTGCGTGCCGTCGCGGCCCAGCTGTTCGACCAAGCCGTATTCCCAATCCAGGTAGGCCTGCATGGCTTCGCGCGGCGCGTCCGTGCCCTCGTAGGGGCGGCGGTAGCGATCGATGCGCGGCGACGCCAGGTTGTGCTCGCCGGATTCGGTGGGCAAGCCCGCCGCCTGCCAGGCCGCATTGCCGCCGTCCAGCAGCAGCACCTCGGCCGAGGTGAGCTGCTGCAGCTCGGCCACGGCATACGCGGCCAGCGAACTGTTGCCGCAGGTCAGCACATAGCGCTTGGCCACGGGCAGCCGGGGCAGCGCCTCGGCCAGCTGCGGGCGCAGCACGAACCAGGCCCCGGGGATGTGGGCTTTGACGTGGTTGGCGCTGGTGGTCAGGTTGAGGACCACGGTGTCGTTGGCCTGCACGTCGGCGCCTTCGATGCCCAGCCACTGGGCCAGCGCCTGGGGCGACACGCGGCGCACGCCGGCCGGCACAGGCGGCAGCGTGGCGGCCGGCACACCGGTCTCGCGGAAGGCGTTGGCCGCGGCCGCGGGCAGCTGCTGCGCATCGGCGGCCAGGTCCAGCACCCACACGTCCCAGTTCATCTGCGCCAGCCACGAGGCGCTCATGTTGGCGCGCGCGCCATCGTCGTCGACCAGCACGATGCGGGCGCCGCGCACGGGCACGGTGTGGTCGGTCTCCTGCACCAGCTGGCCGCCCGGTGCGTTGGCAAAACCGGGCAGGTGGGCATGGGCGTACTCCTCGGGCGTGCGCACGTCGAGCAGGTAGGTGGTGCGCGCGGCCTCGGCCACGAAGCGGTCCACATCGGCCAGCGTGGCGCGTTTCACGCCGGCGCCATCGGCCACGCGGCGGGCGCGCTCGGCGGCCTGCAGGCGCTCGGCCTCGCTCACGGGGCCGAAACGACGGCTGGCGCCGTGGTCCAGCGTCTGGCCGGCCAGCGTCCAGCCGATGGTGCCGTTGCGCAGCGCGGCAATGGGATTGGGCAGGCCGGCGTTGACCAGCGACTGCGTGCCGATGATGGAGCGCGTGCGACCCGCGCAGTTGACGATGATCTGCGTGGCCGGGTTGGGCGCCAGGTTGGCCGCGCGCAGCACCACTTCGGCACCGGGCACGCTGATGCCGGTGTGGATGCTCATGGTCTGGTATTCGTCGAAGCGGCGCATGTCCAGCACCACCACGTCGGCCTGGGCGTCGAGCAGGGCCTTGACCTCTTGCGCCGACAGCGAAGGCGTGTGGCGCTTGGCCTCGACCAGCTCGCCGAACGACTTGCTGGGCACGTTCACGTCGATGAACAGCTCGCCGCCGGCCTCGCGCCACCCTTGCAGGCCGCCCTGCAGCAGGGCCAGCTGGGTGTAGCCCAGCTCGCGCAGTTTGTTCAGCGCGCGCGGCGCCAGGCCTTCGCCGTTGTCGTAAACGACGATGGCCGTGTCGCGGCGCGGGATGCGGCGCCAGGCGTCGAGCTCGATGCGACCCAGCGGCAGGTTGGCCGCGAACAGCGGATGACTCTGGGCGAAGGGGTCTTCCTCGCGCACGTCGAGCAGGGCGATCTCCTGCCCGGCCAGCAGGGCCTGGCGCACCTGCGCCGGGGTCCATTCGGCAACCGAGGAAGACGCGGCGCCGGGCGCAGACGGGGCGGTGGAAGACGGGGTGGAGGTCAAGGTGGCCTGGGTCATGGATCAGGAAGGGTCAGCGGTGAACAGGCCCGGCAGTCGGGCTGGAAGGGATGAAGTCAGCAGCCAATCTGCATGCCGTATGGCTGCGCCGCCATTTCATGGCAAACGAGCATGCAACCATACCCCATGCATCGATCAGGCCGCGCGCGACACGTCCCACAGGTTGGGCAGCACGGTGTTGCTGTAGCCCGAGATGAAGGGCTTGGTCTGCCCATCGGGGGTGAACACGTGGCGCGACACGCCGCCGATGTTGGCGCCGTAGACGTGGATGCTGATGGACACGCGGTCGTCGAAGGCGTTGCGCACCTGGTGCACGTCGTGGTCGGGCGGGTAGACGGCCTCGACGTCGCCGGGCAGCAGGCGCTCGGGCTCGCCCTCGGGCTGCCAGCGGCCGACGCCGTCCTGCACAAAGCGCTGCGAATGCTCGCTGCCGCGCAGCATGCCGATCAGGCCCCAGACGGTGTGGTCATGGATGGGCGTCTGCTGGCCGGGGCCCCAGACGAAGCTCACCACCGAGAAGCGCCCCAGCGCGTCGGCGTGCAGCAGGTGCTGCTGGTAGTGCTCGGGGTGCGGTTGGGCACAGGCCTCGGGCAGCCAGTCGTCGTGGCGCACCAGCTCGGACAGCAGGCCGGCTCCGTGTTGCACGATGTGGGCGGTGTCGGGCGCTTGCTCGACCAGGGCCGCCAGGCGCTGCAGAAAGCCACGCAGCCGGGCCAGGTTGGGGGCCGGGGTCACGGCATCGGCGTGGGCGGGCGCCATGGCCACCGCGCCGGCTGGGGCGTTGGCCAAAGGGCTGGCCGATTGGCTTGCCGAGTGGCTTGCCCGAGGGCTGGTCGCCGGGGACAGGGGAATGCGGGTCATGGTGGCGATTGAACCGCAAATGGCCTGCGCGCGCTGAACGGCTTTCGCATATGCAAGCGCGATTTCGTTCGTTCACAGCCCGCGGGGGCCTGGCGTGCAATGCGCAGCATCGCCACACCGTGCCAGCGCCTGCGCTGCGCCAACGTGGTTCTCCCTCCCACGCAAGGATCTGCATGCGCACTCTGCCCCCCTTCCCCGCCCTGCCCTCATCCCCCTCGCGCCGCACCTGGCTGGGCCGCGGTGCTGCCCTGGCCGCGCTGGGCGGCGCCGGCGCGCTGGGCCTGTCGAACCACCCGGCCAGGGCCGCCACCCTCACGCCCATCAAGCTGGCCTGGAACGCCAACGCCCCCTGCCTGGCCGCCGCGCCCGTGGCGCAGAGCAAGGGCATCTTTGCCAAGCACGGGCTGCAGGTCGAGCTCATCAACTTCTCGGGTTCGACCGATCAGCTGCTCGAGGTGATCGCCACCTCGAAAGCCGATGCGGCGCTCGGCATGATCCACCGCTGGATCAAGCCGCTGGAGTCGGGCCTGGACGTGAAACTGGTGGGCAGCTCGCACGGCGGCTGCTCGCGCCTGGTGGGCTATGAAAAGGCCGGCATCACCTCGCTGGCCTCGCTCAAGGGCAAGACGATTGCCGTGTCCGACCTCAATGCGCCGGGCAAGAACTTCTTCTCCGTGCTGCTCAAGAAGAACGGCATCGACCCCGAGAAGGACGTGCAGTGGCGCCAGTTCCCGGCCGACATGCTGGGCCTGGCGGTGGAAAAGGGCGAAGCCCATGCGATCGCCGACGGCGACCCCAACCTGGTGTTCATCCAGCGCAAGACGGCGGGCCTGGTGGACATCGCCACCAACCTGTCGGGCGAGTACGCGGCCAAGACCTGCTGCGTGGTGGGCGTGGGCGGCAAGCTGCTGCGCCAGAACAAGCCGGTGGTGGCACAGCTGGTGCGCGCCATCGTCGAGGCTTCGGACTACGTCGCCGACAACCCCGGCGAAGCGGCGCGCGCCTTCGCGCCCTATTCCAAGGCCAGCGAGGCCGACCTGCGCGCCGTGCTGGGCACGCTGACCCACCGCAGCCACCCCGTGGGCCACAACCTGCGTCAGGAGATCGAGTTCTACGCCCGCGACTTCAAGCTGGTCGGCGTGCTCAAGCCCTCGACCGACCCTGCCAAGTACGCCAACCACGTGTTCGCCGACGTGCTGGGCTGACGCCACCAGGAGAGAGAACACCATGAGTGCCGTCGCCGACCATGTCCTGCCCGCGCCGCCCGAGGTGCGCGCGTCTTCTGCCACCGCCGCCCCGCGCAGCCCCGCCGTACCGGTCCCGCGCAGGCGGCTGCACACCTGGGGCGTGGGCCTGCTGGCCGCCGCGGCCTGGCTGGGTCTGGGCCTGCTGACCCTGCTGGTGCCCAACCAGGAAGCCGGCTTCAGCGAGTGGGTGTACACGACCGAGTTCGGCGTGGTGGCGCTGGCCGCCGCGGCCGTGTTGGCCGTGCTGTCGCTCTGGCCCGCCGTGGCCCAGGCCCGCACGCCTGTCCTGGGCACGCTGCGCCACACCGGCCCCTGGCTGGTGGCCGCGGGCGTGGGCCTGGCGCTGTGGGAGCTGGCCACCGCCAAGACCGCGTGGCTGCCGACGCCGTTCTTTGCGCCCCCCACGGCCCTGGCCGAGGTCTACGTGACCGACTGGGCCCGTCTGGGCGAAAGCGCCTTCAACTCGCTCAAGCTGCTGGCCATCGGCACCGGCATCGGCGGTCTGTGGGGGTTTGCCGTGGGCGTGTGGATCGGCTGGTCGCGCGTGGCCAATTACTGGATCCACCCGGTGCTGCGCGTGCTGGGCCCGGTGCCCACCACGGCGCTGCTGCCGATCTGCTTTTACTTCTTCCCGTCCAGCTGGTCCACGGCCATCTTCCTGATTGCGCTGGGCACCGCGTTTCCGGTCGCCATCCTCACCTGGTCGGGCGTGGTCAGCGTGAACAAGCAGTACTACGACGTGGCCCGCACCCTGGGGGCCAGCCAGGCCTTCCTCATCTTCCGCGTGGCGATTCCGGCGGCCCTGCCGCAGGTGTTCGTGGGCCTGTTCATGGGCCTGGGCGCGGCGTTTTCGACGCTGGTGGTGGCGGAGATGCTGGGCGTGAAATCGGGCCTGGGCTGGTACCTGACCTGGGCGCAAGGCTGGGCCAGCTACCCCAACATGTACGCCGCCCTGCTGCTGATGGCCCTGCTGTTCTCGGGCGTGATCAGCCTGCTGTTCGCCGTGCGCGGCCGCGTGCTGGCCTGGCAAAAGGGGGTGGTGACATGGTGAGCGTGCTTGACCTGGCCGATGACGACGCAGTATATGCACCTCACCGTCCTTCTGAAAACGAAGATGGACCGGTACTACCTTCATCATCTTCACCCCCGCAAGCCGGCGCCCACATCGACGTGCAGGCGGTCAGCCATTGGTTCGACCTGCCGCAGCGCAGCGCGGCCGACGCGCAGGCGCTGCAGGTCATCGACGACCTGAGCCTGCAGATCGCGCCGGGCGAGTTCGTCGCCCTGATCGGCCCCAGCGGCTGCGGCAAGAGCTCGTTGCTGCGCCTGGTGGCCGGGCTGGAGCAGCCGCGGCAAGGCGCCATCACGCACGACGGCGAGGCCATCACGCGGCCGCACCCGTCGCGCATCGTGGTGTTCCAGGACCCGACGCTGTTCCCCTGGCGCACGGTGTGGCAGAACGTGGCGCTGGGCCTGCAGGCCCGCGGCGTGCGCCACAAGCCCCCACGCTCCCCGGCTGCGCTCGGGTCCCTGCCCCCCAAGGGGGCTGGCCTGGCTTGGGGCGGCCCTGCGCTGCGGCCGGCGCCCCCACGCTCCCCGACCGCGCTCGAGTCCCTTCCCCGGGGGGCTGGCCTGGCTCAGGAGCGGCCCTTCGCTGCGGCTGGCGTTGCGCAGGCGTTGGACATGGTGGGCCTGACGGCGTTCGCCCGAGCCTACCCGCACCAGCTGTCAGGGGGCATGGCGCAGCGCGTGGCGCTGGCGCGCGCCCTGGTCAACGAGCCCAGCCTGCTGGTGCTGGACGAACCGCTGGGCAAGCTCGATTCGCTGACGCGGCTGCACATGCAGGGCGAGCTGCTGCGGCTGTGGCAAAGCCAGGGCTTTTCCACGCTGCTGGTCACCCACGACGTGGAAGAAGCGCTGTACCTGGCGCAGCGCGTGGTGGTGCTCAGCGAGCGGCCGACCCACATCAAGCAGGTGCTGGTGAACGACCTGCCCTACCCGCGCCAGCGCACGCACCCGCGCTTCATCGCGCTGCGCCAGCAGGCGCTGGGCCTGCTGGGCCTGAGCACGGATTGAATGGACCTGGCCGCGATGCGTGAGCGCGTGCTGGCGGCACTCGACGCCGCCCAGCGCGCATGGCTGCAGGGGTTGGACCTGCTAGGCCTGGCGCGCACCGTGGACGGCCAGCCCGCCTGGCCGCACGCCTGGCGCTTTTCGGCCCAGGTGCTGGCCTACGACGCCGGCCTGCTGCGCCAGCTGCTGTGGACGCTGGCGGCCATCGCCCTGGCGCTGACCTGCGCGGGCGCGGCGCTGCTCAGCCAGCGGCGGACCCGTCGGCATCGGCAGGTGCCTGCGCCTGCACGCCCCCACCCGCTCTTGACCTGGCCCCGGGCCTGGTGGGCGCTGGCCGCGCTGGCCCTGCTGGCCGCGCCCTGGCCGCCCGCCCACCTGGTGTTCACGCGCGCCGTGCCCACCAGCTTTCACCAGTCGCCCACGGGCTTCGAGGCGCGTGCCATCGTCGCCGGGCAGCAGCTGTACGCCGCCCATTGCGCCAGCTGCCACGGCCCCACGGCACGCGGCGACGGTCCCCGCGCCGCCCAGGGCGGCCCGAACGACCTGTGGCCGCCCACGCTGATCGGCAACCTGCTGAGCAAGCGGCTGGAGGGCGAGCTGCTTTGGCGCGTGCGCCACGGCTGGCAGGCCGACGAGGGCCCGCACCCGCCGCATGCCTTTGGCGCCGCGCTGAGCGCCGAGCAGACCTGGCAGGTGCTGGACTTCCTGCGCGCCAATGCCGCCGGCCAGAATGTGGCCGAGGGCGGCGGCTGGCCCCAACCCGTGCGCCTGCCCCGCGCGCAAAGCGCTTGTCCCGCCGCCCCAGCCAGCCTGCGCACGCGCCTGGTGTTCGCCGACACGGTGCCGGCCGACCTGCGCCCCGATCCCCGCCTGTTCACCGTGCTGGTCACCCCCGCTGGAGCGGCATCTGGCGCGGCCGACTCGGTGGCCGTCGACTGCACCCTCGACGACCCCGATTTCCGCACCGCCATGGCCCAGCTGTTGGGCGTGCCCCCCACCAGCCTGAACGGCCACCAGGTGCTGAGCGACCGCGCCGGCTGGCTGCGCGCGCGCAGCACGCCGGGCGCCGCGGGTTGGCGCGACGACGACTTGCTGTGCCAGACCCCGACCGGCCCCGAAGCCGCCGTGGCCGATGCCAGCCGCCCCGTCGGCGAAGGCCTGGATGCGCTCATCGCCCGCATGGACGCCGCGCCGCTGCTGCCCCTGCGCGCGGGCTTTGCGCACCGCTGAGCCCCTCGGTCGAATGCCGGTGGCGAAGCACTGACGCGGAAGAGCCCCACGCTTTGAGACGCCGCTGCCGCCAGGCCTGTGCGCGCCAGCAACCGGCCGCCACCTGAACCCTGGACCGCGCTGAACCCGTGGTGATGGCGGCAGGATGGCCGGCGTCCGCGCCACCACGCCGCGTCAGTCACGTGGTCGCAGACACGCAGTAAACAGCGCCGCATGCAGACGCGCAGCCGGCACGGCGGGCCCTGGGTCGGCCGCGGCACGCAGCCATCACACCGGCCTGCCCATATGCGCCCCACGCATGTGAAAGCACGTTTTTGTTCGTTGTTCAACGCTGGCCGCGTGCCGAAGATCGATGCCATTCCTTCTCGACCTTCAGGAGCCATTCATGGGCGTTCAGTTCATCGGCATGATCCAGCCGAACGAAATCTCGGAAACCTTTGCCCAGCGCGGCGCCAACGTCAACCCGGCCTTTGTGCGCGCCTTTGCGCAAGCGCATGAACACGCGGGCTTCGACCGCGTGCTGGTCCCGTCCAGCGGCACGAGCCCCGACACCGTGCTGACCGTGACCTACGCCGCCCTGGCCACGCAGCGCATCCACTTCCTGCTGGCGCACCGCCCCGGCTTTGTGGCGCCCACGCTGGCGGCCCGCCAGTTCGCCACGCTGGACCAGTACATCGACGGCCGCCTGGCCGTGCACTACATCACCGGTGGCTCGGACGCCGACCAGGCCCGTGACGGCGACTTCGTCGGCCACGACGAACGCTATGCCCGCTCGGACGAGTACCTGGAGGTGCTGCGCAAGGTGTGGACCGCGGACCAGCCCTTCGACCACGAAGGCAAGTTCTACCGCTTCGAAAACGCCTGGTCCGAGGTCAAGCCGGTGCAGCAGCCCTATGTGCCCATCTTCTTCGGCGGGGCCTCGGCACCGGCGCTGGAGGTGGCCGGCAAGCACGCCGACGTGTACGCGCTGTGGGGCGAGTCGCTGAGCCAGGCCGAGTCGCTGGTGAGCCAGGTGCGGGCCTCGGCCGCCCGCCACCAGCGCGACATCGGCTTTTCGATCTCCTTCCGCCCCATCCTGGGCCGGACCGAGGGCGAAGCCTGGGACAAGGCGGCCCGCATCCTCGAGGACACGCAGGCGCTGCAAGCCAAGAGTGGCATCGCCCAGGGCTTTGCCCGCGGCGGCCCGGCGCAGAGCGTGGGCGCGCAGCGCCTGCTGGCCGATGCCGCCAAGGGGGATGTGGTGGACGAGCGCCTGTGGACCGCACTGGCCAAGCAGACCGGCGGCCGCTCCAACTCGACCTCGCTGGTGGGCACGCCCGAGCAGGTGGCCGACGCCCTGCTCAAGTACCACGCGCTGGGCATAGAACGCTTCCTGATCCGCGGCTTCGACCCGCTGCTGGACGCCGTGGAATACGGCCGCGAGCTGATTCCGCTGGTGCGCGAAAAAGTGGCCGCACGCGAAGCGCAAGCCCAGACGCAGGCCCTGGCGCTCTCGCGCAAGGCCGCCTGATTCCCAGGGTCGATCACCACCATGGGGTATTCAGGCTTGTCGATGGATGATGAATCGGCAACGACGAATACCCCATCCTCTTTCACCTCGACCCACACCTGCATGCCCCACGGCCACGCCGCCCCATGAACGCCGCACTCTCTCCTTTGCAACTGGCCCAGACGCTGGCGGCCCAGTTCGCCGAACGCGCCGCCCTGCACGACGAACGGGCCAGCTTTCCGCACGACAACTTTTCCGAACTGGCCGCGGCCGGCCTGTTGAGCCTGGCGGCCTCGCCGCACCTGCTGCAGCACCCCGACCGCAGCGCCGGCCTGTCCATCGCCCTGCCCACGCAAGGGGCCAGCCTGGCGACGCTATCGCAGGTCATCGGCACCCTGGGCGAAGCCTGCCCGGCCACGGCCCTGGTGCTGGCGATGCAGTACATCCAGCACCGCAGCCTCAGCCGGGCCAGCTCGCGCTGGCCCGTGCAGCTGGCACGGCGTGTGGTGCAGACGGCCAATCCGCAGGTGGCCCTCATCAACTCGCTGCGCGTGGAGCCCGAACTGGGCACGCCCGCGCGCGGTGGCTTGCCCGCCACCACGGCCCGCCGCAGCGGCGAGGGCTGGGTGCTGTCGGGCCGCAAGATCTACAGCACGGGCGCACCCGGCCTGCGCTGGCTGGCCGTGTGGGCCCGCACCGATGAAACGCCGCCCCGCGTGGGCACCTTCCTGGTCGATGCACAGCGGCCCGGCGTGCGCATCGAGCACAGCTGGAACCACCTGGGTCTGCGCGCCAGCGGCAGCCACGACATCGTGTTCGAGGGGGTGCACCTGCCGGCCGATCACGCCGTGGACATCCGCCCGCCGCAGGCCTGGCAAGGCGGCAATGCCGACCTGCAGGCCGAGATGGCCGTCTTCCTGGGGCAGATCTACAGCGGCGTGGCCCGCGCCGCACACCGCTGGACGCTGGGTTTTCTGCGTGAACGCACGCCCGCCAGCCTGGGCGCCCCGCTGGCCACCCTGCCGCGCGTGCAAGAGGCCGTGGGCCGCATCGAGCGGCTGCTGACCGTGAACGCGCTGCTCATCGCCCAGCTGGCGCAACGCGTGGACGCCGGCGACGTGCCGTCGGCCACCGAAAGCGGCCTGGTGAAGGTGCAGGTGACCGAAGCCGCCGTGCAGGCCGTGCACGAGGCGCTGGCGTTGACCAGCAACCATGGCCTGTCGCGCCGCAACCCGCTGGAGCGCCACCTGCGTGACGTGCTGTGCGGCCCCGTGCACACGCCGCAGGTCGACAGCGTGCACGTGGCAGCCGGCCGCGAGGCGCTGGCGCTGTGAACGTCCCGCGTCCACGCCAAGCCCTGGCCTGGCGAAGGCGCTCATGGGGCCGCACAGCCCGCCGACTACGGCTGCTCCCTGGCGACGCCACCGGCCGGGCCCAGCCGGTCCACCCACCCCTGCCGGGCTGCCTTGTCAGCCCGGCCCCACGCCGCACGCCGCGGCAGGAGCCTTGAATGTCTGTTTTGTTGATTGCTGGCAGCCCCAGCGAACCCTCTCGTTCGGCCGCCTTGCTGGACGATGCCCACGCCCACCTGGTGGCGCGCGGCGTGCGCGTGGAACGCCTGAGCGTGCGCGACGTGTCGGCCGAAGCCCTGCTGCGTGCCGATTTCAGCCACGCCAGCGTGCTGGCCGCGGTGCGCCAGGTGGCCCAGGCCAAGGCCATCGTGGTGGCCACCCCCATCTACAAGGCGGCCTATGCCGGTGCCCTGAAGGCGCTGCTGGATGTGCTGCCGCAAAGCGCCCTGCAGGGCAAGGCGGTGCTGCCGCTGGCCACGGGCGGCAGCCCGGGTCACCTGCTGGCGCTGGACTATGCCCTGCGACCGGTGCTGCAAGCGCTGGGGGCCCGCCTGGTGCTGCAAGGCATCTACGCCACCGATGCCCAGATCAAGCGTTCGCCCGATGGCGTGCACATCGACGCCGACATCGCCCAGCGCGTGGCGCACGGCCTGGGCAGCTTGCTGCAGGAAGCCGGCATCGCACACGCGCTGCCGGCGTCCACGCCGCTGGCGGCCAACGCCTGAATCCAGGCCGCAGGCCAGCACGACTACCCGATCGGGTAGTCGTGCTGGCAGGGTTCATGGTAGACCCAGGGCAGCTGCGGCAGCGCGGATCGTGATCGACGCCACGGGCCGCCGGGCTGCTCAGCGCCGAGGCACGGGGCGCGGCCGGCCCTGCTCGTCGATGGCGACGTAGGTGATGGTGGCTTCGGTGACCTTGATGTACTTGCCCTGGGTGTCGAAGCGCTCGGTCAGGGCTTCCACGTGCACGCGGATGGACGTGGTGCCGATGTGCAGCACCTTGGCATAAAAACTCAGGATGTCGCCCACGCGCACCGGCTGCTTGAAGATGAACTCGTTCACAGCCACGGTGGCCATGCGGCCTTGTGTGTGGCGTGCCGGCAGCACCGAGCCCGCCAGGTCGACCTGGGCCATCACCCAGCCCCCGAAGATGTCGCCATTGCCGTTGCAATCGCCCGGCATGGGGATGACCTTGAGCACGAGTTCGTAGTCCTTGGGCGGCTCGACCAGCGGAGCCGACACGGCTTGGTTGTTCATCATGGGCATGCCGATCGGCAAGTCGTTCATCTGCATCATTGTGGGCGCCGGCCTTCACGGGGCTGCGCATTTCGAACCAGGGAAAACCCGTATTTTCCTCCGTCACCGGGCGCGCGTCCAGCCTCGGTCAGCCCGCGACTCACCCCCGGGGGGTTCAAGCCGCTGCTGCATCGCCCGCCTGGTTCCGTCTCACCGTCTCAGCATCGACCGCCGCCAGCACCTTCGCGTCGCCTCGGTGTCGCGCACGGGTGCCCGGCGCATGACCCCGGCGAGGTAGAGATGCCCCGGGACAGGTCCACGCCATCTCGCTCACAGCCCGTTACACCATCATTGGTGGTGTGCGTTTTCCGACACTGTCTGTGGTTTTTTCATCGCCCTGCGGGCGCAGACTTTGTTTTGACGGCATAGCGCCCTACCATTTGCCCGTGTTCAACCTTTCATGAAACCTTCCCATGAACAAATACTTGGCCGAGCTGATCGGCACCTTCTGGCTGGTCCTGGGCGGCTGCGGCAGCGCCGTGCTGGCGGCGGCGTTTCCCGAGCTGGGCATCGGCTTTGCCGGCGTGTCGCTGGCCTTCGGCCTCACCGTGCTCACCATGGCGTTTGCCATCGGCCACATTTCGGGCTGCCACCTCAACCCCGCCGTGTCGTTCGGCCTGTGGGCCGGTGGGCGCTTCGAAACGCGTGACCTGGTGCCCTACATCGTGGCGCAGGTCGTGGGTGCCATTGCCGCCGCGGGTGTGCTGTACCTGATCGCTTCGGGCAAGCCCGGCTTCGAGCCCGGCGGCTTCGCCAGCAACGGCTTCGGCGACCTGTCGCCCGGCAAGTTCAGCCTGGCCGCGGTCATCGTCTGCGAAGTGGTGCTGACGGCCATCTTCCTGTTCGTGATCATGGGCGCCACCGACAAGCGCGCGCCTGCGGGTTTCGCACCCATCGCCATCGGCCTGTGCCTGACGCTGATCCACCTGGTCAGCATCCCGGTGTCCAACACCTCGGTGAACCCGGCGCGTTCGACCGGCGTGGCGTTGTTCGCCTCGACCGGCGCGGTCGGCCAGTTGTGGGTGTTCTGGGTCGCCCCCATCGTGGGTGGCATCCTGGGCGCCCTGGTTTACCGCGGCGTGGCCCGCGACTGAGGTTCGCTGCCGTCACGGCAGCGGCGCCCGTGAACAGCCTGGTCGATGACCAGGCTTTTTTTCGCCCGCGCGATGGCTTCCCCGGATCGTGCTCGATGGCACGCCGCTTCACGACGCCACACGGGGGAAGGCCAGCTCACGCAATCTGTCACGAAACAATTGGCAGTATCACCCCAATGCCGTTTCAAAGAAAACGGCAAGCCATGGATACTCCATCAGAAATCGCGCATCGACGGGTGACGTTTAGCCCCGTGCCCCCACACCTGCCCACACGCCGGTCAGGCCGTGGCCCACGGGCCAGCGGCCGCCATCACGCGCTGGTGCCGCGCGCGCCCTGCCCTCGGCGCATGCAGCCCCCGTCACTGCACGCAGCCGCGCGCGTCCACACGGATCACGTGGTCCACGCGGCCGTGGCGCAAGCCGCCGCGCACGCCATACAGGCGCCGGTGCAGGTTCACCGTCGGGTCGCAGTGGCCGGGGATCAGCCAGATCAGCGACCCCAGCGCAGGCAGCGCCTCGCCGGGCTGGGCCGCACGCAGGATGCCGTGCTCGTCGCCGCCATTGGCGAACACCAGCGGCGTTTCATCCTCGGCCGTCCACACCCGCGGCAGACCGGCGTCGATGGCGTGGCTTTTGTGGCCCGCATCGCACACCACGTGGTCGGCGCTCACGCTCATCACCTGCGTCAGCACGAACAGGCTGTTCTCGAACTCGGGTTGCGAGGGATCGCGCTCGTTGTCCATGTACTCGGCGTCCATGAAGACGTAGCTGCCGGCCTGGATCTCGTCGTACTGCCCCGAGGCGATCTCGATCGCGAACGCGCCTGTCCCCCCGCCCGTGACCAGCGGCACCGGCAGGCCGGCGGCATGCAGCGCATCGCGCGTGGCCTGGATCTGCACGGCCACGTCGGCCACGGCCTGGCGTCGGGCCGCCACCGTGCGCGCATGCTGCAGCTTGCCGTTGTAGGCCTGCAGGCCCGCAAACCGCATGTTGGCATGCTGGCCGATGGCCTGCGCCAATGGCACAGCCGCCTCGCCCGGCGGCACCCCACAGCGGTTCTGGCCCACGTTGATCTCGACGTACACGTCGATGGAGGCATGGACCAGTGCCATGGCGGCCCCCAGCGCGTCGATGCCCTGCAGGCTGTCGACCACGATGCCCAGCTGCCCGTTGCGGCCGGCCACGCACTGCGCCAGCTCGGCCACCCGCATCAGCTTGAGCGGGGCGATCACCTCGTTGGTGATGAGCAGCTTCGAGGCCCCCACGTCCACCAGGGCTTCGGCCTCGGACACCTTCTGCACGCACACGCCCACGGCGCCGGCCTGCATCTGCACGCGGCCGATGTCGGCGCTCTTGTGCGTCTTGGCGTGCGGGCGCAGGCGCACCTTGTGGCGCGCGCAGTACGCGGCCATGCGCTGCACATTGCGGTTGAGCGCGTCCAGGTCCACCACCAGGCATGGCGTGGGCAGGTCGTGCACCGGCATGCCCACCACGGTGAGGTGCTGCGGGGTTCGCGTGTCAAGCGCTGCGCTCATCCAGGGACTCCATCAATTGCGGGTGTTGCAGGTGCTGCTGGTCGTCCCAGCCGACGATGTGCAGCGAATCGGGCGTCCACAGCAGGCGGTGGATGGCGGCGTTCGCCAGCTGCCAGCTGCGCGGGGCCTGCAGGTCCAGTCCGCGGGCCAGGCGATGCACGACGTCGATCACGCCGCCGTGCGTGAAGATGGCGATCAGCTGCCCGGCATGGCGGGCGGCCAGGGTGTTCAGGGCCTGCGCGATGCGCGCACGCAGCTGCACCAGCGATTCGCCACCGTCCGGCGCCTGCCAGTCGGGCTCGCGGGTGCGCCAGCGCTGGGCTTCTTCCGGCCAACGGGCCAGGATGTCGTCGAAGCGCTCGCCTTCGAAACGGCCAAACGCGCGCTCGCGCCACTGCGCATCCACCTGCACCGCCACGCCCGTGGCATCGCCGGTGGCCTGCGCCGTCTGGCGGGCGCGGCTCAGGTCGCTGCTGACGATGGCAGCCAGCGGCTCGCGTTGGGCCAGGGCCTGCGCCACCAGCTGGGCCTGCAGCAGCCCCCGCGCATTCAGGCCAATGTCGGTGTGGCCCTGGATGCGGGTGCTGGCGTTCCAGGCCGTTTCGCCATGGCGGATGAGGATGATGCGCGTTGCGTCCATGCGGGCGATCATGCCAGGGGCCGAGGCCACCCGCAGTCGCCATGCCAGGGGGCGCGTCGCAGGCGGTTGCGGTCGGCGGCTGGGGCCCCGGACACCCGGCCTGGATCTGCACGACGTCGAGGCCTGCAGAGGCGCTGCCCCTCGGGACATGCCTGGGGCGCGGTGCCGTGGGCCAGGTCCCCGGTGAGCGTCAGGCCCCGCGCGTCAAGCAACGCCCGTCACCCACCGGGAACAGGCTGCCGGAACGTGCGACGCCAGGCACAGGCTGCCGGGAAGGCGTCCCGCCCCGCTCACGCCGCCGGATTGACCTCGGTGCCGGGCTCGGCCTCGCCGAGGCCGGCGAACCGCGTGGCCTGCAGGCTTTGCAGGCCGAACTCGGCCAGCAGCACGTGCAGCCGCTCGGCCGCGCTGCGCTTTTTCTGCCCCGTGTATTCGGCCAGGATCAGCTCGTTCTTCATGCTGTGCTCCCAACCCACCAGCTCGGTCACGGTGACGCGGTAGCCCATGGCCTCGAGGTAGAGGCAACGCATGACGTTGGTGATCTGGCTGCCCAGCTCCCGCGTGTGCAGCGGGCGCCGCCACAGCTCGGCCAGCGGCGTGCGCGACAAGGCCAGGGCCTTGCCGGCATTGAGCACGCGGGCCACTTCGGCCTGACAGCACGGCACCAGCACCATGGCGCGCGCGCGCTTGGCCAGGCCAAAGGCGATGGCATCGTCGGTGGCCGTGTCGCAGGCATGCAGGGCCGTCACCACGTCGATGCGCTCGGGCAAGCGGGTGTCGGTGGTGGCTTCGTCCACGCGCATGGCCAGGAACTGCATGCGCACAAAGTGCAGCCGTTGGGCCAGGTCCTGCGAATGCGCGACGAGTTCCGGCCGGGTTTCGATGCCGAAGATCTGCCCCGTGGGCAGGTCGCGGTAGAACTGGTCGTACAGCAGAAAGCCCAGGTAGGACTTGCCAGCGCCATGGTCTGCCAGCGTGGCGTGCGCGCCGCCGTCGGGCAAGGCCTGGATCAGGGGCGCGATGAACTGCACGAGGTGTTGAACCTGCTTGAGCTTGCGGCGCGAATCCTGGTTGAGCTTGCCCTCGCGCGTCAGGATGTGCAGGGCCTTGAGCAGCTCGACCGAGTGCTTGCCCTCGAACAGCGCGGGGTTGTCCCCCTCGACATCAGGCGCAGGCTGGGCGGCACGGGCCGAGCGACCCGCCGGGCGCCCCGCGCGCTGGTCGTCACGACGCGACGGCTTCATGACGCGTCCTGCCGGGTGGCGGGCGTGGCCTCGCCGGCGGCCTTGGCGGCATCGCCGGGTCCGACCTGCAGAGCCTGCCAGCCCGCGGCACCCAACTCGGTCAAGGTGGCGATGTTGGCCTCGAAGATGGCCTCGGCCTCGGGGAAGGCCTCGACCGCGCGGTCGATGCTGGCCTCGCGCAGCAGGTGCAGCGTGGGATAGGGCGAGCGGTTGGTGGCGTTGCCGATGTCGCTCGCGGCCGTGCCCTCGAACTGGAACCGGGGGTGAAAGCTGGCCACCTGGACCTCGCCTTCGAGCGCCATCTCGACCAGCAGCTCATCGGCCAGGTCCAGGAAGTCGTTGAACACCAGGAAATCGTCAAAGCCGTGCGGCACCATGAGCAAGGTGGTGTCGCGGTCCTCGGGGTCCTGGTCGATCAAGGCCTGCAGCTGCACGGCCAGGTCCTTGAGCAGGCCCGGCACGTCCTCGGCGCTGCTGACGGCATAGTGCACCTGCCCCTTGTGCTGCACCGCCTTGGCGAAGGGGCACAGGTTGAGGCCGATCACCGCGCGCTCTACCCAGCGGCGTGTGTCGGCAATCACTTCATCGTGTTCGTTCATGCCGCCATTGTCGGCGATGGGCGACTTTGGCGACGGCGTTCGTGTGGCCTGTCACCGAAATCATGAGGGGTATGGAGCCATTTCCGTTTTTTCTTCAACGATATTCAACCCATACTCTCTTCAGACATTTTTCACTCACTCACCGTCACACGCGTTGCGCCAGCAGGCGCTGGCCCGTCAGGCGCTCGTGCTCGGCGCAGGCAAAGCGGTCGGTCATGCCGGCGATGTAGTCGGCCACGGCCCGCGCGCGGTCCGGGCGCTCGGCAAACGAGGGCCGCATCTCGGCCGGACGCGCGAGGTAAAGGGCAAACAGGTCGGCCACGATGCGCTTGGCCTTGTCGGTCATCTCGGTCACCTGCGGATGGCGGTACAGGTGCCGGAACAGGAAGCGCTTGAGCTCGGTGCTGTCCGCCTGCATGGCCTCGGAAAAGCGAACCAGGTGACGCGTGCGCCGCGCCGCCTCGGGCGACTGCGGCGCCTGGGACGAAATCGCCTGCCAGGAGGACGACAGCACGTCGTACACCTGGGTGCTGAGCATGCGGCGGATGGCTTCGTACAGCAGGCGCCGGCCCTGCAGCTGCGGGTGATCGGCCAGCGCCGCGTCGCAGTGGATGCGGAACAGCGGCACCTCGCGCACGGCCTCGAGCGCCAGCAGGCCTGAACGCACGCCGTCGTCGATGTCGTGCGCGTTGTAGGCGATGGAATCGGCCAGGTTGCACAGCTGGGCCTCCAGGCTGGCTTCGCGCCCATCCAGAAAGCGGCTGGCCACGCCGCCGGGCTCGGCCGCCTCCAGCGCCAGGGCGTTGGCCTGCGAGCAGTGCTTGAGGATGCCCTCGCGCGTCTCGAAGCTCAGGTTCAGGCCATCGAAATCGGGGTAGCGGTGCTCCAGCAGGTCCACCACCCGCAAGGACTGCAGGTTGTGCTCGAAGCCGCCGTGTTCGCGCATGCAGTGGTTGAGCGCGTCCTGGCCGGCGTGGCCGAACGGGGTGTGGCCGAGGTCGTGCGCCAGGGCCACGGTCTCCACCAGGTCTTCGTTCAGGCGCAGGCCACGCGCCAGCGAACGCGCGAGCTGCGCCACCTCCAGCGAATGGGTGAGCCGCGTGCGGAACAGGTCGCCTTCGTGGTTGAGGAACACCTGGGTTTTGTAGACCAGGCGCCGAAAGGCCGTGGAATGGACGATGCGATCGCGGTCACGCTGAAAGGCATCGCGCGTGGGCGCGCCGGGCTCGGGATGGCGCCGACCGCGCGTCTGGTGGGCCTGCAGGGCATACGGGGCCAGGCCGCCGTCGCGCGGCCCGGTGGGTGGCAGCGCGCTCAGCTGCCAGCCGCGCTCGGCCATGGCGGGCGTCAGGTCGATGTGCTGGCGTACGCCGTCAAACACGTTTGCTTTTCAACGGCACACTGTGCATACCCTTAAGCCACCGCCGCCGAACAGCAATGGTCGATGACCTCGCGCACCACCGCCTCGGGCGCCGTGCGCAGGCTGGCCTTACCGGGTTCGTCGATCACGATGTAGCGGATTTCGCCGGCCTCGGCCTTTTTGTCCACCTGCATGAGCGACAGGTAACGCCCGGCGTTGTCGGCCTCGTCCAGCACGGGCGCGCGCGTGGGCAGGCCCGCGGCCGCCACGATGCGCGTCAGGCGTTCGACGAACGCCGCATCCACCCCGCCCAGGCGTTGCGACAGGTGGGCGGCCATCACCATGCCGCAGCCCACGGCCTCGCCATGCAGCCAGGCGCCGTAGCCCATGCCGGCCTCGATGGCGTGGCCGAAGGTGTGGCCGAAGTTGAGGATGGCCCGCAGGCCGGCCTCGCGCTCGTCTGCGCCGACCACCTGGGCCTTGATTTCGCAGCTGCGCTGCACGGCATGCGCCAGAGCCGCGCCATCGAGCGCGCGCAGCGGGCCCATGTTGGCCTCGACCCAGTCGAGCAGGCCGACATCGGCGATGGGGCCGTACTTGATGACCTCGGCCAGGCCGGCCGACAGCTCGCGCGCGGGCAAGGTGCGCAGCACCTCGAGGTCGCACACCACCAAGCCTGGCTGGTAAAAGGCGCCGATCATGTTCTTGCCCAGCGGGTGGTTGATAGCCGTCTTGCCGCCCACGGACGAGTCCACCTGTGCCAGCAAGGTGGTGGGCACCTGCACAAAGGGCACACCCCGCATGTAGCAGGCAGCCGCAAAGCCGGTCATGTCGCCCACCACGCCGCCACCCAGCGCATACAGCACGGCCTTGCGGTCGGCGGCTTGGCCCAGCAGCGCATCGAACACGCGGTTGAGCGTGGTCCAGTCTTTGTGGGCTTCACCATCGGGCAGCACCACCGTGTGCACCTGGGCGTAGCGCGGCGCCAGCGCCGCCTGCAGCTGTGCCAGGTACAGCGGCGCGACCACGTCGTTGGTGACGATCATGGCGCTGGTGCCCTTGGGCGCCTGCTGCCAGGTGGCCGCATCGCCCAGCAGACCGGTGCCGATCGCGATGTCGTACCCACGGTCGTCCAGCGCAATGGACACGCGCGCCAAAACCTTGCCAGAAGCCATCCTCGCCACTTTCGAATGTGCATGCACCTGAGGTGCTCAATGAACGGGAGTATGAGCCGATTGTCGTTTCAGTAAAAACGACCGCTGCCACATACTCCGCAAAAGTCTTCAACAGATCCCAAGGGGCGACTGCGGGCACACGCCCGGAGCCACATCCGTCCGCCAGGGCCGCTGGCCTCAGGCCAGCATGTCGATCTGCATGAGGATTTTATTCACCAGCATGGCCAGCGACGGCCGCCCGGTCTCGATCACATAGTGCGCGGTGTCGCGGTACAGCGGATCGCGCTGGGCATAGAGGTCCCTGAGCGCCTGCAGCGGATCGGCCACCTGCAGCAACGGCCGCTTGGTGTCGTTCTTGAGGCGGCGGTAGAGCTGGTCGGGCGAGGCGCGCAGGTACATCACGACCCCGTGCGACTTGAGCATGTCGCGATTCTCGGGTCGCAGCACCGAGCCACCGCCCGTGGCCAGCACGCAATCGGCCCCCTGGCAGAGGTCGGCCAGGGTCTGCTGCTCCAGGTCGCGGAAGGCGGCCTCGCCATGGGCATCGAAGTACGCCCGGATGGGCATGCCCATGCGCTCTTCGATGACGGCGTCGGAATCGATGAAGGGCTGGTTCAAGCGGCGCGCCAGCTGCCGGCCCGCCGTCGATTTGCCGCTGCCGGGCATGCCGACCAGGATGACGATCATGACAAATACCCCCGGGACTGCGCCTGGCAAGCCCACAAACGAAACATCCCCGGCGTGGCCGGGGATGTTGGGAATGGTTGAGTGCAGCACATGGCCCGCACTCTAGCAGGTGGTCACGCGGGCTGTATCAGCCACGTGACCACAAGCCCGCTACGCGTCAAGCAGCTGGCGCCGGCGCAGGCGTGGGTTCCGGCGGCTGCGGGCACACCAGCGGAATCGTGACCACCCGGGTCAAGCTCTGCATGCCCTGGGTTGCCGTCACCTGGAAGCTGATCGGCTGGCAGCTCTCGTTCACGCTTTCGGTCGGGGTGCCGCTGACCGTGCCTGTGGCCGCATTGCCCGTCAAACCGCGAGCGGGCAAGCCGCTGAAGCTCCAGGTGATGGGGGTGGATGGCGTGGCGCTCGAAGCCGAGAACACATAGGTGTAGGGCTCACCAGCGGTGCCGCCAGGCAGCGTGCAGGTGGTGCCCGTGCCGCAGTTCAGCGACAGCGCACGCTCCAGCGAGGTCTGGCCGCTGATCACAAACGACAAGTTGGCCGTCACCGTCACGCCCGTGGCGTCGGTCACGGTCACCACGAAGGCGTAGGTGCCGGCAGTCGCATTCGGCGTACCGCTGATGAGGCCGTTCGCGCTCATGGTCAAGCCAGCGGGCAGGCCCACGGCGCTCCAGGTGTACGGCGGCACACCGCCCTCTGCCGTCATGGCGTAGGCGAAGGGGCTGCCATTGGCAGCGGCCAACTCTGGCAACTCTTCCGGCAGGGCCAGCGGCTCAGAGGCGATCACGTCCACGACCGGCACCACGAGGAGCTGGGTGATCGGATCCTGGATGCCATTGGCCACGTTGTTGTCGGCACGGTCGGTCGTCATCTCCAGCAGGATGGCGCCGCTGTTCGGGCCGCTGGACAGCGAGATCTGACCCATGCCAGCCAGCGTGCTCAGCTGAACCACGCTGCCCGACTGGCTGCCCGACAGCAGGCGTGCGCCGATGTACGCGTCGTTGCCCGGGGTCGGGCGGATGCTGACCTGCAGGTTGGCCGCAGCGGGATTGGGCACGCTCTGGTTGGCATCGTCGTGCACGCGCGCCTGCAAGCCGATGTTGTTGCGGATGTTGTTGACGTTGTATTGCGAGCCCAGGTAAGAAGGCGCCGCAACCGTGGTCTGCACGCTGGCGGGCTTGCCGGTTGCGGCGCCCACGGTGATGGTCTGCGTCGCCGTTTTGACCCTGTTGTCGCGCGGATCGGTAATGGAGCAGGAGATGACGGCGGTGCCGGCTTGATCACCCGCGTGAAAGTGGAAAGACGCCCCACCCGAGTTGGAGTCCAGTGAGATGTTGCGATAGGCCAGCGGCAAGCCCGTTTCATCATCTTCGTGGTCTTCGTCACCGTCCAGGTAATACAGCGCGCCCGTATCCAAGCCGCTGGACACGTTGCAGGAGAAAGCCCCCTCGGTGTTCACGATGGCGTCATTCCCCTCCTTGGCCGACACAT
Source organism: Comamonas serinivorans (assembly GCF_002158865.1). Taxonomy (NCBI): domain Bacteria; kingdom Pseudomonadati; phylum Pseudomonadota; class Betaproteobacteria; order Burkholderiales; family Comamonadaceae; genus Comamonas; species Comamonas serinivorans. Next base: position 3,793,737 of record NZ_CP021455.1, read on the forward strand.
AGAGCGTTGTGGTGTAGGGGGCGTAGGCACCAATCCCTGCCAACTCATTGGCAATGTTGATCGGCAGCGTTGTGCGCGCCGCGGTCAGCTCAATGCTGTACTCCAGCGTGGTGGAGCCCGAACTGCCACCCCCACCTCCACACCCCACCAACACGGCAGCCGCCGTGGCGCTGGCGACTGCCAAGCCGGTTCTCATCCAATTCATCGTCATGATTCACCTTTCTCTGTTCAACGGATGGCTGTCCGATCGCTGATCACCTTGGGCGTGAGGAAGATCAGCATTTCTTGCTTGTCCACGGTGCGCGTCTTGCTCTTGAAGAGGTTGCCCAGCACCGGAATGTCACCCAGCAGCGGCACCTTCTCCACGTCCTCCTGCTCGGTCAGCGAGAAGATGCCCCCGATGACCACCGTGCCGCCGTTCTCGATCAGCACCTGCGTCTGGACGTGCTTGGTGTTGATGGCATAACCGGCTGGCGTCACCTGCCCCACAGTGTCCTTGTTGACGTCCACGTCCAGGATGATGTTGCCCTCGGGCGTGATCTGAGGCGTCACCTCCAGCTTGAGGTTGGCCTTGCGGAAGGAAATCGAGGTGGCGCCGCTGGAGGTCGCTTCTTGATACGGGAGTTCCGTGCCTTGTTCAATCAGCGCTTTGGTCTGGTCGGCCGTGATGACACGCGGGCTGGACACCACCTTGCCTTTGCCATCGGCTTCCAGCGCCGAAATTTCCAGGTTCAAAAAGCGGTTGGCCGAGGGACTGAACAGCGTCAAGGCCAGGCGCGCAGGATCACTGCGCCCCTGCAAAGCGGCAGGCAGGTTGAAGAATGAACTCGTGTTGGTGTTCAACGCATCCGCCAGATCAGCCTGAGCAATCTGCCCCGTTTGCCCCGACACGGCGTCGTACGAACCACCGAAGCTGATGCGGCCATTGTTGTTGCCGTAGCCCGCATCCCCACCACGTACGCCCCGTAGGTCAACGCCACCCAAACGTACCCCCAGGGAACGCCCCCAGGTGTCGGTCGCCTCGACGATGCGGGCCTCGATCAACACCTGTCGAACCGGGATGTCCAACTTGCTGATGAGTTCCTGCACCTTGTTCAGGATGGATCCCACATCGGTCACGAACAACTGGTTGGTGCGCGGTTCGGTGATGACGGTGCCGCGCTCACTGAGGAAGCGGTTCATCCGGCCGGTGCCGCCGCCACCCCCACCGCCGCCACTGCCTGAATCCTTCAGCTGTTTGGCGATGTCTGCAGCCTTGGCATAGTTCAGCTGAAACGCCTGGGTGCGAAGGGGCTCCAAACCTTCAACCGCCGCCATGTCTTCAAGTTCTTTTTTCTCCTTGGCGGCGATTTCTTCTTTGGGGGCGATCATCAGGACGTTGCCCGATTTCTTCATGCCCAGGCCCTTGGCCTGCAAAATGATGTCCAGGGCCTGATCCCAAGGCACGTCTTTCAGCCGCAGCGTCACGGCGCCCGTCACGGTGTCCGACGTCACGATGTTGAAATTCGTGAAATCGGCGATGACCTGCAGCAGCGCACGAATCTCGATGTTCTGGAAGTTCAGCGACAGCTTCTCGCCGTTGTAGCCCACGCCCGCGGTGAGCTTGTCATGGGACACCTTCTGTTGGCGGACTTCGATCACGAACTGGTTGTCGCTCTGGTACGCCGAATGCTCCCACAGCCCCCGCGGTTCGATCACCATGCGAACCCGATCACCCGCCACCTGGGTGGTGGTCACCCGATCAACCGGCGTTCCGAAGTCGGTGACGTCGAAGCGGCGGCGCAAACCTTCGGGCAGTCGGGAGTTTTGAAACTCCACCACCAGCTCGTTGCCACGTCGCTGGATGTCCACCCCCACCTTGTCATTGGCCAGATCCACGATCACCCGACCCGCGTTGTCCGCCGTGCGTCGAAAGTCAACGCCTCGCAGACCTTGTGCAGTGGAGTTGTGATCCTCCGAAAAATTGCTGGCCGTGACCGCGGGCGGTGTGGCCGTCGCCGCAGGCTCCAGCGTGACATACACCGATCTCCCGGCCACGCTGGTTTGGTATGCAGCGTACCGCTTCAGGTTGAGGATGACACGCGTGCGCTGACCACTTTGGGCCACCTGGTACGAGCGCAGGTTGCCGGTGTTGAGGTCCTGAGCGGCAACCGGCATGTCGCTGGTCACGTCTTGAAAGTCAAATGCAATCCGCGGTGGGCTTTGAACCCCGAAGGTCCGCGGTTGGTCTGCAAAAGGCTCCTTGAAATCGATGCGAACGACTTCGCGCCCCCCTTGAATCATGGAAGAAATCGCTTCGATGTGATTCTGCGCAAACGCCCAGGCAGGAAGCAGAACGGCCGTCGTCACCGCCAAGGCGGAGAGCCGAATGCCGCGCAGCAGACGATGATCCATGTTATTTCTCCTGAAGTTCCAAAGCGGTTGAACGCTCGATCCATTCACCCGCGGCATCCTGAACAATTTCCCGTAGCACAATCTTCTGATCGTCCACCGACTTGACCAGACCGTAGTTCTGCCCCATGTAGTTGCCGGGAACGACCTGATAAAGCAGGTTGTTCACCTTGACCAAGCCGACCAGCCGCCCGCCTTTTTGCAAACTGCCCACCATCGCCATGGTGTCCAGGGCATAGGCCTCCAAGGGTTGTTTGCGCCGGTTTTGCTCCAATTCAGCCAAGGCACTGTTGGGAGAACGCCGGTCGGCCAACATGACCATCATGAGTTTGCGAGCATCAAATGGGTCAATGTGCGCCGAGCTCAGATAACTCTCGGGCACAAATTGCTTGGGCTCGGCGATCGGCTTCACATTGGGTTTGATCGTCTTGCGTTGCTGGTCCATCCATGCGCGCAATTCGCCTTGATCACTGCTGCAGCCATGCAGCAAAACCGCAAACCCCAGCCAGCCCGCCCACCGCAGCCATCGTCCGCGGATGACGCCATCAAGTATGTTGACTGTCTTCATGGCTTCACTTTTTCTTGGCTTTCGCCGCTTCTGCTTTTCGCTTGGCGGCCTGCTCGGCTTGTTCCTCAGCCGTCAGATAACGAAAGGTCTTCACCAAAGAATTCATGACCAGATCGCCGTCCTTGTTGGGCTCAATGGCCACGTTGTTCAAGGTCACGATGCGCGAAAGGTTGGCAATGTCGGCCATGAACTCGCCCATGTCATGAAACTTGCCGTTCACCCGCACAGCAATGGGCAATTCGACGTAGTAATCGCGCGCCACCTCTGCCCCAGGCTTGAAAAGCTCAAACTTCAAGGCGCGGCCAACCCCTGCCTGGTTGACATCCAGCAGCAGCGCGTCCATTTCAGCTTTTCCTGGCAGCTGTTTTTCCAGCAGGAAAACATACTGCTGGACCTGTTCGCGCTGTTTGAGCAAGGCCTCGAGGTTGATGGCCTTGCGCAGTTTGTCGGTGTACTGGGTTTTCAGCGTCGCCTCTTGTGCAATGGCCGCATCCCACTCTTCCTTGACACCCTTCAACCACACGAACCACAGTGCCACCAAGACCAACAACGCCAGCCCCGTCAACAGCAGCGCTTTGGGCGCGGAGGGCCATGCGGCCGGATTGGAGGTATCCAGGTTTCTGAATTGATTGGCAAATCGATTCAGATCGATGTTTGGCTTCTTGATTTTTTTCACTTTAGCCATTTTTCACCCCTGCCGAAGCGGCGCCCTTGGGGTCATCGGCCTTTTCTGATGCTGGCCTCTGAATCAGTGCGCGGACTGTGAATTTGAATGCGGGGCGCTGTTCAGTTTTGCTGATGTTGATCTTGTCCGCCACGATTTCGATGAGCTGGGGTTTGACCAGGGTCTTGCTTTCCGTGTTCAAGCGGCGCAGCAATTCCGACACGCGCTCATTGGATTGCGCCATGCCCGACATCGTGATGGCCATGCCTTCTTGTTTCAGGGACCGCAGGTACAGGCCTTCGGGCGCATAGGCCACCAGCTCATTGATCATTTGCACGGGCAGGTTGCGATCGGCCTGCAGGTCCTCCACGGCCTTCTGGCGCTCGATCAAGGCCTGGATTTCGGCCTCAAGCCCCGCCACGTCCTTGATGGTTTCGTCCAGTTTGGTGTTTTCTGTTTTCAGAAACTGGTTGCGCTGCGCCTGATCGGCCAGTTGCGACTGCAGCCACAGGTAACCCAGAAAAGCCAGCGCCACACCCGCCAAAATGGCCGCGAACATCGCGACGTTGAAATCGCGTTTGCGGCGAAGCTTGGCCGCTTCGCGATGTGGGAGGAGGTTGATCAAGATCATTTCAGGAACCTCCGCATGGCCAAGCCGCACGCCGTCAAGTAGGAGGGTGCTTCCTTGGCCAATTTGGGCTCGCGCACGGTCCGCCCCATGGTCATCCCGTCAAATGGGTTGGTCACGTTGCAGGCAAATCCCGTGTGCTCGGTCACCACGTTCGCGATGCCCGACATGCACGCGCCTCCGCCGGCCAAGAAGATGTAATCCACCTTGTTGTACGGGGTGCTCGTGAAGAAGAACTGCAGGGCGCGTCCCACTTCCTGCGCGGTGCTGTCCATGAACGGCTTCAACACCGTTGCCGTGTAATCGTCGGGCAACTCGTTGTTGCGCTTCTTTTGTTCGGCTTCGTCGTGGGAAAAGCCATATTGGCGAACGATCAGCTGCGTCAGCTGCGAACCGCCAAACACCTGATCACGCTCATACAGCAGCTCGCCGTTGCGGATGGCCTGCATGGACATGTTGTTGGCCCCCAGCTCGAACAGGGCGATCACCACGTCCGCCCCTTTGCCGGGCAGTCGGCTGATGAGCCGCTCGGCCGCCAAACGCGAGGCCAGGTTCTCGATGTCGACCACCACGGGCTTCAGGCCAGCCGCCTCGGCAAGCGCCTGGCGATCCTGGACCTTCTCCTTGCGCGCCGCAGCCAGCACCACATCCACGTCGCCAATGGAGTTCGCGCTGGGGCCGGTCACGCAAAAGTCCAGGCTGACCTCGTCCATCGAAAACGGGATGTATTGGTTGGCCTCGGACTCGACCTGCGCCTCCATCTCCAGCTCGGACAGGCCATCCGGCAGCACAATCTTCTTGGTGATCACCACCGACGCGGGCAAGGCCAGGGCCGCCTCCTTGGTCCGCGTGCCGCTTTTCTTGACCACGCGCCGGACCGCTTCGGCCACACCGTCCAGGTTCTCGATGTTGCCGTCGGTGATCCAGCCCGGCTCCAGCAGCTCCATGGCACATCGGTCCACACTGAGGCGCCCGCCGCTGGCCTGGCTGAGCTCGACCAGTTTGACACTGGAAGCACTGACATCGATGCCCACCAGGGAAGGCGCTCCCCGGCCAAACAGTGAATTCAAAGCTACCAACTTGGCCCCCAAATGTTACAAACTTAGCGTTTTAGAAACGTTGCCTTACGCTCGATGCTAAAGCAATGCCTCTGCGATTTGATCGCTTTCCCCAGCCAAGGCCGATGATCGTTGTCAAAAGCACACGTCATTGGTCACGCGCTCGTACGATTTGATGCAAATTCACGGAGAGATGCAACAAGTCGAAACACTAACAGGTTCTCCCGATCCCACCGACGGTTTGGGCCAGTTTTTTATAATTTCCCACCCTCTCAGCGTGATTTTTTATGGCCACCACTCCTTCCTCATCGCCCGAGCGCAAAGCGCCGAACACGCGCCAGCGCCCGCCTCGCGGTGTGCTGGGTTGGCTGTGGCGCATCGTGGCCTGGTGCATGGGTCTGGCGACTGCAGGCGCAGTTGCCTTGGCGTTGGCCGTGTTGACTGCATTGGCCGTGGCGTACCCCAACCTGCCCGACATTTCGGATTTGGCCGACTACCGCCCCAAGTTGCCCATGCGGGTCTACACCGCCGATGGGCTGCTGATCGGCGAATTCGGCAAGGAACGCCGCACCTTTGTGCCTGTCGCCGAGATTCCACAGGTCATGAAGGACGCGGTGCTGGCCATCGAAGACGCGCGCTTCTACCAGCACAGTGGCGTGGACTACATCGGCCTGGCCCGCGCCGCCCTGGCCAACCTCAAGAGCGCCAAGAGCCAGGGCGCCTCGACCATCACCATGCAGGTCGCGCGCAACGTCTACCTGTCGTCCGAGAAGACGTTCACGCGCAAGGTCTACGAAATCCTGCTGACGACGAAGCTGGAACACACGCTGACCAAGGACCAGATCCTCGAGATCTACATGAACCAGATCTTTCTGGGCAACCGTGCGTATGGCTTCTATGCCGCTGCAGAAACCTATTTCGGCAAGCAGCTCAAGGACGTGACGCTGGCCGAAGCCGCCATGCTGGCGGGCCTGCCCCGGGCGCCGTCGACCAACAACCCGGTGGCCAACTTCAAGAAGGCCCAGGAGCGCCAGCTCTACGTGCTGCAGCGCATGCACGAAAACGGCTTCATCACGGCCGAGCAAGAGCAGCAGGCGCGGGCCGAGCCCCTCAAGCTGCGCAGCGGCGCCGAAAGCTACGGCGTGCACGCCGAGTACGTGGCCGAAATGGCCCGCCAGCTGATCTACAGCCAATACGGCGAGGAGACCTACACCCGCGGTCTGCAGGTCTACACCACCATCGAGAGCGCCGACCAGCAGGTGGCCTATGAGGCCCTGCGCAAAGGCATCATGGGCTTTGAACGCCGCCAGATGTACCGCGGGCCGGAGCGTTTCCTGGACCTGCCCAGCGATGCGGCCCAACTCGATGACGCCATCGAGGAAGCCCTGGGCGACCTGCCCGACATCGGCGACCTCTACCCCGCCGTCGTGCTCGACGCCTCGCGCACCAAGGTCACGGTTCAGCGCGCCAACGGCGAGCGCGTGAGCATCGCGGGCCAGGGCCTGGACGTGGCCCGAACCGGCCTCAACCCAGCTGCCGCACCGGCGATCAAGCTGCGCCGCGGCGCCGTGGTGCGCATCTCCAAAACCACCCGCAAGGGCGAAACCTGGGAGCTGAACCAGCTGCCCGAGGTTGAAGCCGCCTTCGTGGCCCTGGACCCACGCAACGGCGCCGTGAAGGCCCTGGTCGGCGGGTTCGACTACGGCAAGAACAAGTTCAACCACGTCACCCAGGCCTGGCGCCAGCCGGGTTCCAGCTTCAAGCCCTTCATCTACTCGGCTGCCCTGGAAAAAGGCTTTTCGCCCAGCACCACGATTTACGACGGCCCCCTGTTCTTCGACAGCCGCCGCACCGGCGGCAAGCCGTGGGAGCCCAAAAACGCCGACAACCGCTACGACGGCCCCATGACCATGCGCCGCGGGCTGGCGCGCTCCAAGAACATGATCTCCATCCGCATCCTTGATGAGATCACGCCGCAGTTCGGCCAGGAATGGGCCAGCCGCTTCGGCTTCGATGCCGACAAGCACCCGGCCTACCTGCCCATGGCCCTGGGGTCAGGCGCCGCCACGCCGATGCAGATGGCCACGGCCTACAGCGTGTTCGCCAACGGCGGTTACCTGATGAACCCCTTCCTCATCACGCGGGTGACCGACCACCGCGGCAAGGTGCTGGTCGAGACCACCCCGGCCGAGCCCAGCGAGGCCAACCGCGTGATCGACGCCCGCAACGCCTTCATCACCACCAGCCTGCTCGGCGAAGTGGCCCGCACGGGCACCGCCGCCAAGGCGCAGGCGCAGCTCAAGCGGCCCGACATCTACGGCAAGACCGGCACCACGAACGATGCGCTGGATGCCTGGTTCGTGGGCTACCAGCCCACCTTGGCCGCCGCGGTGTGGATGGGCTATGACAGCCCGCGCTCGCTGGGCGTGCGCGAGTTCGGCGGCGGCCTGAGCCTGCCGATCTGGATCGACTTCATGCAGGTCGCGCTCAAGGGCGCGCCCGTGGTGAAGGAAGAGCCGCCCGAGGGCGTGGTCAACGTCGGGGGCGACTGGATGTACGCCGAATACGCGGATGGCAGTGGCGTGCGCTCCCTGGGCATTCCCTCGGCCCCCGTGTCCGAAGAGGGCAGCACCAGCCACGGCGACACGACCGACCGACAGCGCATCCTCGACATGTTCCGCGAGTGAATCACGGAGTATTCATCCATTGCCGTTGAACATGAAACGGCGATGACCTGATACTCCTCATTCATCATTCAAAAGAACCTCATCCACCGTCCGCTGCGGCACAGGACTGTGGCGACCGCTGCCCTACAATGGCGCTCGTCGGTGGCACACCTTGTGCCGCTGGCAAGCGTTCTCAGGGCGGGGTGAAATTCCCCACCGGCGGTGATGGTTGGCATGCCCAACACAAGCCCGCGAGCGCCCGTTGCCTGTCGGCAGCGGGGTCAGCAGACCTGGTGTGACTCCAGGGCCGACGGTTCGGTGCTGCCGTGTTTCATGGCGCACTCACAGTCCGGATGAAAGAGAGCGTGGCCTGCTGCCGGATCGTGTGTTGCCTTGACCGCAACAGACGCCGGCCGTGCGCGCGCATGCCCTGATTCACGATTCCCATCTTTTCCAGGATGTCTTCATGAGTCAGACCCCTACCCTTTCCATCTCCGTCCCCTCCGCCAAGCGCACCACCGACGTGGTGACCCCGGCCGAAGCCCCCGTGGTGCTGCCTGCCGGTCAACGCCTGGCCTTCGTGGCCGCACGCTGGCACGCCGACATCGTGCAGCAGGCCTGCACGGGCTTCGTCAACGAACTGAACACACTGGGCGTGGGCCCCGAGCTCGTCGACGTGTTCGAGGTGCCCGGCGCCTTCGAAATCCCGCTCTTCGCCAAGCGCCTGGCCATGACCGGCCGCTACGCCGGGGTGGCCGGCGGCGCGCTGGTGGTCGATGGCGGCATCTACCGCCACGACTTCGTCTCGGCCGCCGTGGTGAACGGCCTGATGACGGTGCAGCTGGAAACCGGCGTGCCCATGTTCTCCGTCGTCCTCACCCCGCACCACTTCCACGACCACGCCGAGCACCAGCAGTTCTTCCGCCAGCACTTCCAGCTCAAGGGCCAGGAAGCCGCCCGGGCCTGCATCCACGCCATCTCGGGCTTGCGCGCCATCGCGGCCGGCTCGGGCCGCTCGGTCGTGGCATGAGGCGCATCGGGCGTCGGGCCGCGTGCGGCTCACCGCGATGAGCCGCCGCCGGCTTGACGCGGTTCGGCCTGGTCACCCGATCGGTGGCCGGGCCGGGCACGAGCGCTGCGGCCTGCCGCGGCCACCGCAGCGCCTCCTGTGCGTCGCCCGTGCGCGGGGAGCGCCATCTCGGTGCCAGCCCCACATCGCGCCATGCCCAGCCACCTCGGCCTTCATCGCCTCGCCGCCGCACCGGTTGCATGATCTGCGGCCCTCCCCGGTCCGGTCAGCGCCAAGCGTGCCCACCTGTAAGGCGCGTTCAGCCCGCTCCGTCAGTCAAACCGCACACAGCACCTGACAGGCCCCGTGGCGCCGTCGCTGGTGCACCATCAGGCCCGCCTGCAGTGGGTCTTTAGCACACAATCGAGTAGATTTCAGGCCACATTTGCTTACCAGGGGCTTTCGGGCTCAGACCATACTTGCTTCCAAATTCCGAGCTGCTGCACCAGCATCCATCTGGGGCAGCAGTCTTTTCGTCACGTTGACGAATGGGCTGCAGCGCATGAACGCTGCCTTGCGCAAGGATTTGCGTCAGCCCCTCGTCCACCGCATGGTTTCGCCATGCCGACGGTCTGTCCAGCCGATGGCGGCATGCCGCAGCCGCTGCGCACAGACATTGGAGTGCACGTGCCCACCGTTCCCCTCAAGCTTCCGTACAACCCTGCGCTCGATGGCCTGCGCGCCGTGGCCATCGTGCTCGTCATGCTCTCCCACGCCCACGTGCCCCTGTTCGGCGGCGCATTTTTTGGGGTGGACCTGTTTTTCGTCCTCAGCGGCTACCTCATCACCTCGCTGCTGCTGATCGAAGTCGGCAACACCGAGCGCATCGACTTCTGGCGCTTCTACCGCCGTCGTTTCTTCCGCCTCATGCCGGCCTTGCTGGCCTTCCTGGCGGTCTATTGCCTGGTGGCCCCGCTGCTGTGGCCCGACGAACCGGACTGGTACATGGACGCCCTGGTGTCCGCGCTGTACCTGGCCGACTACGGCATCGCATTCTTTGACCTGCCCAACAGCCTGCTGCACATGTGGTCGCTGTCGGTCGAAGAGCACTTCTACCTGGTGTGGCCGCTGGTGCTGCTGGTGCTGGTCAGGCGCACTCCGCGCGGCCAGATCTGGTGCCGCATCTTCGGGCTGTTCCTGCTCGCCTGGGCCTGGCGCGTCTACTGGGTGGCCCAGGACCAGGCGTTCTACGAGATCTTCTTCCGCTTCGACACGCGCGCCACCGGCCTGCTGGCCGGCAGCCTGCTCGCCGCGCTGGTGATCGAGCGCCCCGCCTGGTTCGAGCGCGCCCGTCAGAACGTGCACCACGGGCTGTGGCTGGTGCTGCTGGTGCCGGTGCTCATGGCCCTCGACTGGGACAACATGCAGGTCATGACCTGGGCCATGACCGTGGTCGAGCTGGCCGCCGTGATCGTGCTGGTCGCCGTGCTGCCACGCCAGGGCCTGGTCTACGACATGCTGAACCAGCCGCTGCTGATCAAGCTGGGCCAGTTGTCGTACGGCGTCTACCTGTGGCACTACCCGGTGTACCGCGCGCTGCGGGCCCACATGGACTGGCCCGCCGTCGTGCTGCTGGGCTCGGCCATCTCCATCGGGCTGGCCGCGCTCTCGTTCAACACCGTGGAGCGCTGGGCGCGCACCCAGCGCGACCGCGCGCCGCAGCGGGGCCTGCAACACACCTCGGCCTGAGTGCCTCGCCGGAGCATCTCGGCGTCAGCGGGATGCCTCGGCCAGACCGCAACGGCCTGCAGGCCCACCCGGTCACCGACAGGCGGTCACCTCTATCAAGCAGTATGGCCAGATACCCGTTCATCATTCAACGGATTCCTGGCCATACTCTGCTTGACGCGACGCATCCACCTGCCGCGCCCGGTGCCAACCCTCAGCGCACGCGCTCGGTCTCCACGATGAGGTCCAGCACGTCGACGTGGCTCGGCGCATCGGCCGCCGGCCGCGCCACCGGATACCGCTTCAGGCGCAGCACCTGGCGCAAGCCCCGCTCGTGTCGGTACCCCTCGATCTGGCCGCTGTAGACCTGCCAATCGCCCACCACCTGCTTGCGGCCGGCCTCGTCATAGCGCAGCGGCCGCACGCGCAGGCAGCGCGCGTCGCGCATCAGCGGGTGGTTGCAGCTGACCTGCTCAGGCGCCACCTCGAGGAACACGCGTTCGCCGGGCCCGCCATGGCGCGCCTCGTCGGTGAGCGTGCCGGCCAGCTGCCAGCGGCTGCCGTCCGAAAAGCGCAGCTCCAGTTGCGGCTGCGGCGAACGCTCGCCCGTTACCTGATAGCCCGTCACCTTGGGCAGCTGCTCGGCCACGCCCCGCTCCAGCTGCATGCGCGCGCGGTCGGCGCAGGCCATCAACGTGGCCGACACCTGCGTGGCGCGCAGCTGGTGGCCGTTGACCCAGTACCCACCCTGCAGGGTGTTGCACAACTGGCTCACCACGAGGCGGCCCTGGTGCGGCCGCGCCTCGGGGACGAAGCGCAGCTCGGGTCGGCGTGCCGACGGGCCGGGCAGCCGCAGCGCACCGGCGCGGTCGGCGCCCGGCGTCACGCGCTGCAACTGCCACACGTTGCGCGTCAGGGTCTGCAGGGCCTGCTCGCCTGCCTGCGGCTGGCTGACCTGGGGCGTGACCGCCCACACCGCCTGCGCCAGGCCCAGGCCGGTCGCCGCCAGCATCGTTTTCATCCAGGTGCTTCGTGTCATGTGCAGCATGTGTGCTCCTTGTTGATCAGCGGTCTTGAACGGATGACCCGGCCCAATGGGGTTAAACCCGAGCCACGTTTGTGCCAGGTGCCAAGCCTTCAGCTTGTTCCCGCGCCGCGGCGGGATCTTGGCCACCGCAGTCGAGCGCCCACATCTTCCACCCAGGTGCCTGCGGCCACGGCATGCAATCGGTGCGCCATCCGCTGTGCGCCACGGCTGCTGCCAACAGCGCGCTGCCCAATTCACGACGCGAGGCCGGCGGTCATGCCGACGCACCAGCCGCCCGGCAGCCGCTCAGGCACCCTCTGCCCCGTCCGACTGGGGCGGCGCGCTGGCTGTGCAACTGGCCTGCACCCAGTCCCCGTAATCGGCGCTGGCGGCCATGGGCCACATCACCAGCTCGGGCACGTCATACGGGTGGTGCGCGCGCACAAAGGCCTGCAGCGCCGGCCAGCACGCGGCCGTGGTCTTGAGGGTCAGCCCCCACTCCTGCGCCTGCTCGACCTCGCCTTGCCAGCGGTACACGCTGTGCAGGGCCTGCACCTGCGCACACGCCGCCAAGCCCGCCTGCACCAGGGCCAGCGCCAGCTCGCGCGCCGCAGCCTCGCTCGGCAGGCTGGTCTGAACGATGCACAGCGGCGTCATGGGCAAGCTCCCGGCTGCAGGGGTGAAAGCATCCATTCATTCAGGCAGTATGCAGCCACTGCCGTTGTCAATGGAACGGCAATGACGCAATACCCCCTGTCAGGCGTAATGGCAGATGTAGTGATAGGCCTCGCTCACGCGGATGTCGAAGGACGAGTTGGCCGGAATCTCGAAGCGCTCGCCGGCTTGGGACCTCAGCCACTGGTCGCTGCCCTTGAGGCGGTATTCGCAGGCACCGCCCACGCATTCCATGATTTCGGCGGCGCCCGTGTTGAAGGTCAGCTCGGCCGGCAGCACCACGCCGACGCTTTTTTGCGTGCCGTCGGCCAGGCGAAAGCTGTGCGACACACATTTGCCGTCAAAGTACACATTGGCTTGGGTGGTCAGCGCCACGTTGTCGAATTGGGTGGTGGTCATGCGAAAAGTCTCAGCGGGTCAAACACGGCGCGCATCGTACCAAGCGCCATCACAGCGCGGCGCGGGGCTGCCGGGCCGCGTCGCCCGTCTGCTCGATTGGTCGCGCACACGACCAGCGCAGCGGCCGTGTTCGGGTGTTCCGATCCTGCCCCAACTGCTACACAAACAGAAGCGAGCGCGTCATCCTCGGCAGTCCTGCGACGGACTTCGGGCCACCCGCCGGCCCCCGGTGGTCACCCGGGTTTTCCATGGATTCCCCCGAGGTGAATCGCGACCAATGTGACAGATAATCTTCGCCTCACCGCGAGGACTCCATGAAGCACCTGCTCGAGGCCGACCCAGCCGTCATCACGCGCTTGAGCGAGCGCCTGAAGCAAACGCGCGACCTGCACGAGTTCCAGCGCATCCAGTGCGTGCTGATGCGGCTCACCCTGGGGTGCTCGGCCGCCGAGATCGCCCTGCTGCTGGGCTGGGCTCCCACCACGGTGCACACCATCCATTCACGCTGGGCGCGCGATGGCGACGACGTGTTCAACCTGCGCCCCAAGGGGGGCCGCCGCAACCAGAACATGTCGGCCGATGACGAAGCCCAGCTCGTCGCCCCCTTTCTGCAGCAAGGCCGCGCCACCGGCGCGGTGCCCATGGACGCGCTGCAGCGCGCTTACGAAGCCCGCGTGGGCCGCCCCGTGGCCCTGAGCACGATTTACCGCCTGCTGCACCGCCATGGCTGGCGCAAGCCCGCGACCCGCCGCCCGCCCGAAGACCGGGTCAGTTGACCGGGCCTCTCCAAAACCCCGCATCGCACCACGGCCACGCGGTCATGACGTGTGAGCCGATGACCGGCCTTCACCGACGTCCACGCCCGCACGAGCCCCAAGCGCTGCCGCGTTCGTCCCGTCACCGGGTCGCCTCACGCCTCGCCCACCTCACGCCTGGCGAGCCGCTGCAGCCAGGGGTGCCCGGGTGCGGTGCGGCTCAAGGCGGCGCTGAGCCAGGCGCGTTCTGCCTCGCTCAAGCGCGGCAAGGCTCGCTCGAAATCGGCCTCGTCCTTGTCGCGCGTGGCCTTGGCCTTGAAGAGCAGCACCGCTGCAGGACACAGGTGGGGCACGCGGACGCCAGGTTCCTCGTTCGCAGACGTCGGCTCGAGGCCACGCACCATGTCCACCCGCGCGCCGGTGAGGTCAGCCTGACGCTTGAACACCCAGGTGTCCGGCGTGCCGGGCTCCACCATCAGGTCCACGCACCAGCGCCGCGTCGCCGGGTCCAGGCCCCAGAACTGGGCTGCCTCGGGCAGGGCCGCGCCCGCGGGGCACGGGGTCAGCACCCCTTGGCGGGCGGCGAAAAAGCGCAGGTCGGACAGGCGCGCCATGAACACCGGCAGGTGCTCGCGCAGCACGGCGAACCCCAGGTCGCCGTGGGGCCGCGTCTGGCGGCCATGCCACAGGTCCAGGGCCCAGCCGCCCACCACGCACCAGGGCTCGCTCAGGCCCTGCAGCCGTTGCGCCAGCTGCTGGGGCGACCAGGGCATCCAGGCCTCGTGATCGGGGACATCGTCTTCAGGGTGCATGTGCGGGAAAGTCGGCCTGCGGGGCGATTCGGTTCAGCGCGCATCGGCGCGGTCGAGTCGAGTCGAGTCGAGTCAGGATGAGCGCATCGACCGCGCCGCTTCGCCAGTCAGCGCCCTTTCCAGACCGGCGGGCGCTTTTCCATGAACGCGGCCAGGCCTTCCTGGCAGTCCTCGGCCTGGCGCGCCGCCATGACAAACGGCTCCTGCTCGCGCCAGGCTTCGGCTTCACTCCAGTTGTGGGCGTTGCGCATGATCTGCACGGTCGCGGCCAAGGCCGTGGGGCCGTTCGCCAGCATCTGCCCGGCCAGCTGCAGGGCGCCCTGCAGGGCTTGACCAGGTTCGGTCACGCGGTTGACCAGGCCGTGGGGCACGAAGAACTCGGCGCTGCGGGGTTCGCCCAGCAGCGCCAGCTCCATCGCCAGGCCCTGGGGCAGCCGCTTGGGCAGGCGGAACAGGCCGCCCCAGGCCGCCACCAGATTGCGCTTGACCTCGGGCAAACCAAACCGCGCATCGCGCGCCGCCACGACCAGGTCGCACGCCAGGCACAGCTCGAAGCCGCCGCCCAGCGCCCAGCCCTCGACGGCCGCGATCAAGGGCTTGCGCGCCGGCTTGGCCATCAAGCCCGCCGCGCCGCGCTCGGTGGTCGGGCGTTCGCCCCGCGCCACGGCCTTGAGGTCGGCCCCGGCGCAGAAGTTGCCGCCGCTGCCGGTGAGGATGCCGGCAAACAGGTTGTCGTCGTCGTCCAGCTCGTCCATGGCGGCGTGGATGCCGCGGGCTGTGGCCAGGTCGAGCGCATTGCGCGCCTCGGGGCGCTGCAGGCGCACCACCAGCACATGGCCGTGGCGTTCGGTGGCCACGGGCGGGCGCGTGTCGGGTGCAGAGGTGGCGGTCATGGTGAAGGCGGTTGGGCGGCGCCCCAAGGCGCCGGAACAGGCAGCGCAAGCTGCGCAGGACGAACAGTGCACCGGATTGTTGGCCGAGCCGTCCCGCGCGGCTGTCGCGCCCGAGCCGATCCGGTCAGTCTCGGCCAACATGAGGCAGTACAGCCCCACTGCCGATTCATCAGAATCGGCCATGGCTTGATACTGCCTTCTGCGTGATCATCCGGGTTGGCCGCCGGCCTGCACGCCCCACGCGCGCATGCACGGCCCGCGTCGGCCCGCCGCGCATGCCCTTGACCGACAATCGCCGCCATGGCCCTCCGCATCAAGCTGTTCTTCCTCAACCTGCGCGACCTCATCGTGTCCGCCGGCCCGCTGCTGATCCTGGCGGTGGGCCTGCTGGTGGCCGCGTACTGGTGGCTGGACCCGCAGCCGCCCCACACCGTGCGCCTGGCCACCGGCCCCGAAGGCAGCGCCTACGCCGGCTTTGGCGCCCGCTATGCGCGCGCGCTGGCCCGGGATGGCATCCGCGTGGAGCTGGTGGCGACCGAAGGCTCGCTCGACAACCTGACGCTGCTGCGCACCGGCCAGGTCGACGTGGCCTTCGTGCGCGGCGGCACGTCCAGCCTGAGCCGGCCCCGTCCCATGCCGGCCGCCACCGCCTCGGCCGCCGAAGCCGATGCGCCCGACCCGGACGCCGGCCTGGTGTCGCTGGGCGCGCTGTTCTACGACCCGCTGTGGATCTTCTACCGCGAACACAGCATCGTGGCCGCGGCGGGCGGGCCTGCCCCGCGCGCCGCGCGTCCGGGCCGCAAGCCCGCTGCGCCCCCCGGCACCCCGCCGCCCGAGCCGGCCTTCCTGCCCCAGCTGGCCGGCCTGCGCGTCAGCGTCGACCAGGACGGCAGCGGCGTGCCGCAGCTCATGGCCCGCCTGCTGCAGGCCAACGGCCTCGACGCCTCGGCGCTGACGCTGAGCCACCTGCCGCCCACACAGGCGACGCAGGCCCTGCTGGCCGACGACATCGACGTCGCCGTGCTGACCAGCGCGCCCCAGTCGGCGGTGGTGCGCGAGCTGCTGCGTGCGCCCGACATCCGGCCGCTGAGCCTGGCCCAGGCCGACGCCTACGCGCGCCGCTTTGCCTTCATGCGCGCCGTCACCCTGCCGCGCGGCGTGGCCGACCTGGCCGAAGACATCCCGCCGCACGACGTGACGCTGCTGGCAGCCTCCACCTCGCTGCTGGCCCGCGAGCAGACCCACCCCGCGCTGCGGCAGCTGTTCGCCCAGGCGGCGCAAAGCATCCACAGCCGGGCCGGCTGGCTGAACGAGGCGCGCGAGTTTCCCAACACCCGCACCAGCGAGCTGCCCGTCAGCGCCGAGGGCGATCGCGCCATCAACGGCAAGCCGCCCTTTTGGCAGCGCTACCTGCCGTTCTGGGCCAGCAACGTGATCGAGCGCATGTGGCTGGTGATCGGCGGCTTGATCGTGTTGATCCTGCCGCTGTCGCGCGTGGTGCCGCCGCTCTACACCTTCCGCGTGCGGCGCCGGGTGTTCCGCTGGTATGCGCGGCTGCGCGACATCGAAGCCCGCGCCGAAACGGGCAAGGCCTCGCGCGAGGCCCTGCTGCGCGAGCTGGACGACCTCGACCGCGTGGCCAACGGCATCGCCGTGCCGCTGGCGCACGCCGGCGAGGTCTACGCGCTGCGCAACAACATCCACGCCACACGCAAGCGCCTGTTGGCCGCGGCATCCGGACCGATCTCGCCACCGGCCTGACCGGGTGGGTCTGGCCCACCCGTCGGACGGTGGACAAGGCTCCGTGCTCCGTGGTCAGACCCACGATGCCCTGGCGGTCCCGCAGCAGGCGCGTGGCGCGCGCCTGGCCGGCTCACCCCGCACAGCCCGGCCTTTGACAGCGGCCTGCTGGCCGCCTGGAACGCCGGCAGCGTGGCCGCTCAGCGCAAGCGGCGCCACTTGCTCGCCCGTTCAGGCGAACAGGCGCAGCGCCCAGCCGGATGCCTTCCTCACGCCGCGACCCTCACGACGCTTGTGGACAGGTCCGATCCGCCACCCCGCGTCCGGTCAAGCGCCGCACTCAACGCTGGGCGCTTTGGGGTGCCAGCAGGCGCGCCCAGCGCTGCTGCTCCTGCGCCACGCGTCCGGCGAATTGACCTGCGGCCTGCGGCAGTTGAATCTGCTGGGCCGCAAAGCGCTCGCGGGCCGAGGGGCTCTTGAACACCTGGGCCACCGCGTCGCGCAGGCTGGCCTGCACCTCGGGCGGCGTGCCCAGCGGCACGAACAAGCCGCGTGGCCGGGAGCGGGGCGGCGTGCAACCGCGGCGCAAGGCGTCGACGAGCCGGGCACCGCTGAGCCGAGTGCCCCGCGCTGCACGCGACGCGTGTTGGGCCGCCTGAACGACGGTTGAGCTCCTGATCGCGCGCCGCCACATGAGCCTGCCTCACGGCAGGGCAGCGCGTGTTGCATGGCCTTCGGACCCTCCGGAGGCCTTTTTTTCGCCCCGGCGCGCCCCTTGCCGCCACGGCGGCTGCACGCGCCCAGGCACTCACCCACGACCGGCGTGCGCAAGGGAGGCCGCCGCAGCGCATCCAAGCGCACCCGCTCGCGGACGATCGCCAGGGCGCTGCCGGCAATCGGCGACGGGATCGGGCCTCGCCACACCCTTGGACAGCATTCCGCGGGGTCGGATGGGGCAGACGCGGGGCGGCCATGGCCTGCGGTGGGCCGCTGTCGCTCAGGCAGCGCAGCCGGCGTGCATTCGCCATTGGTGCGGGGTTGAATGTCGCGTCAACCACAACACGCAACGCAGGAGACGTCATGCTCAACCGCCGCCAGTTTGCCGCCGGGGCCGCCGCCACCGTGCTGGCCACCCAGGCCCATGCCAACACCTACCCCAGCCGCCCCATCAAGCTCATGATCGGCTACGCACCCGGTGGCTCGACCGACGGCCCGGCGCGCGCGCTGGCTGAACGCGTGGGCGCCCTGCTGGGCCAGCCCGTGGTGATCGAGAACAAGCCCGGCGCATCGGGCACCATGCCCATCCAGGCGCTGCAGACCTCGGCGCCCGACGGCTATACCCTGGCCATGGCACCGTCCAGCACCTACCGCGTGCCCTTCACCAGCGAGGTCAAGTGGGACCCACTCACCGACCTGAGCTACGTCATCGGCATCACGGGCTACACCTTCGGCATCGTGGTGCGGGCCGACTCGCCGCTGAAGACCTTCGCAGACTACCTGAAGTTCGCCCGCGAGAACCCGGGCGAGCTGACCTACGGCACCTCGGGCGTGGGCTCGACCAACCACATGACCATGGAGCAGATGGCGCGCCAGTACAAGCTGCAGCTGCGCCACATCCCGTACAAAGGCGGTGCCGAATCGGTGCAGGCCGCACTGGCCGGCGAGGTCATGTCCGCGGCCGAGGGCTCGAATTGGGTGCCCATGGTGGACGCCGGCAAGCTGCGCCTGCTGGTGGTGTGGAACGCCAAGCGCATCGCGCGCTACCCGCAGGTGCCCACCTTGCGCGAGTCGGGCATCGACATCGTGCAGAACGCGCCCTGGGGCTTGGTGGGCCCCAAAGGCCTGCAGCCGGCCATCGCCGCCCGGCTGCACGACGCGTTCAAGCAGGCCATGGAGACCGAGAACTTCAGAAAGGCCCTGGACACCTACGTGATGGAGCCCGACTACCGCAGCGGCGCCGACTACCGGACCTATGCCACGCAAGCCGTGGCACGCGAACGCGAGCTGGTGCAGGCGCTGGGCCTGGCGCGCGCCGCGTCGCGCGGCGGTGCCTGATTTTTACAGGGGGTATGCACACACAGCCGATCAATCATCATCGGCAACTCGCCCATACTGCCAGTCAGACATTTCGGCGTCTACTGAGATGTCCTGAGCGGTGCCCTGGAGCGCCCTGCGGCGCTTGGCGCAGGCCAGGTGGCACGAAGGGACCCATGCTGCAAGAGGCGGGCGGCCTCAGCGCCGTTCGGCCGCGCCGGGCAAGCCAAAGGCCAGCGCCCCCAGCGCGCCCTGCGCCAAGCCATAGGCCCCGTAGACGAGGCCGATGCCGATCGCCAAAGGCGCCGCCACACCAAACGGCGCCAGCGTGGCCACGCAGGCCGCTTCGCGCGTGCCCCAGCCGCCCACGCTGACCGGCAAGGCCGCCATCAGGAAGATGGGCGCCATGGCAAAGCCCCACACCGGCCAACTCAGCGACACCCCCAGCGCCAGGCCCGCGCAGGCCAAAGCCGCCGCCGACAGCACCTGCACCAGGGCCGAGGCCAGCACCTGCCAGGCCAGCTGGCGTGTGTAATCGGGCCGCGCCGTCAAGGCCACCACCGCCTCGCGGGCGGCCGTGACCGGCCCCAGCCGCTGCGGCAGGCGGTGCGCGAGCCAGGGCAGGCCCCAGGGCAAGGCCAGCCAGCCCAGCGCCACCACCACGGCCACGGTGGCCAGCAGGGCGGGTGACACCGGCAGGCCCAGCCAGCCCGACATGGCCTGGGCGAGCTGCGGCGCGCACACCACCGCGCCCAGCGCCCCCAGACCGCACAGCATCCACAGGCCGCTGATGCGGTCCAGCAGCACCGACGCCGTGCTGGCGGCCACCGGCTGGCCCGCGCGGCGCAGCATGACGGCACGGAACACATCGCCCCCGACCACCGCCCCAGGCAGCAAGGCGTTCAAACCGATGGCCTGGAAGTACCAGCGCAAGGCCTGGCCAGGCTGCAGGTCGGCCTGGAAAAACCGCACCAGCAGGCGCCAGCGCCAGGCCGAAACGACGTTGGAGGCCACGGCCACGGCGAGGCCCGCCAGCAACCAGCGGCCATCGGCCCCGCGCAGCGCCGACCACAACGTCTGCGGCTTGGCCAGCATCAGCAGAGCCGCCAGCAGCGCCAGCCCCAGCAGCGCGCGCAGCGCCGTCTTGCCGGCGCGCGTCACTGCCGGCTCCAGCCGCAGCACGCGACGGACTGCCGTGCAGGGCCTGTCGCCCCGCGCGGCCACGAAATCAACACGTCGACCATCCAGCACCTCTGGCACGCATTGCAAGCGGATCCGGCGGCCACCGAGCTTGGGCCCGGGCCGGGATCCATCCTGGCGGGCCATCCCGGCCGGGAACGCCCGCCTTGGCGGGGCCTGCCCCCTTGCAACGCAAAGCCCGGATTGTGCGCGAGCCCTCGCCGCCTCCGGGCGGGCCGCCGGCTGTCCGCCCGCATCCTCGGCTGGCCGTCACCAGGTCGCCTGGCTCCAGTCTCCTCTGCAAGCCGGGAGCCGCACTGCGCAAAGCCACTCGCCATCAACCGGCGCCGGCCAGCCGCACACCCAGGCGACATGCCGCGCCGCGCCGCGCGTGGACAATGCCGCGCATGGGAAGCATCTACCTCATCCGCCACGGCCAGGCCTCGTTTGGCAGCGCCAACTACGACGAACTCAGCCCGCGGGGCTGGCAGCAAAGCCGCGTGCTGGGCCAGCACCTGCAGGCCCTGGGCGTGCAGTTCGACGCCGTGATGACGGGCACCCTGCAACGCCAGATCCACACCTGGGACGGCATCTGCGAAGGCGCGGGCTGGGGCCACCACGAACCCCTGCGTCACCCCGGCCTGAACGAATACGACAGCGGCGCCGTGCTGCGCGCCCATCTGCCCGAACCCCTGGGCAAGCCCGACACGCCCGAGCTGCGCCGCCTGCATTTCCAGAAGCTGCGCGAAGGCCTCAAGGCCTGGATCGCCGGCACGCTCAAGCCCGACGGCATGCCCAGCTACGCCGACTGGGTGGCGGCACAGCAGGACGCGCTGCAGAAAGCCCATGCACTGGCCCCCAACGGCCGCGTGGCCATCGTCAGCAGCGGCGGCCCCATCACCACGCTGATCGGCGGGCTCACCGGCATGCCGCCCGAATCCAGCATCGAGCTCAACCTGCGCATCAAGAACACCGCGATCGCTGAGCTGGTCACCACCTCGCGCCGGATGTCGCTGCTGAGCTTCAACGAAACGCCGCACCTGCAAACGCCGGCCACGCAAGACCTGCTGACCTACGCCTGACCGGCTTCCGAGTTGGGGTAGGCAGGCACCGATCAGGGCTTGGTGTGCACCGACCGTTTGACGCCAGCAACGGCCTGCACGCCCTGAGCAACGGCGCCAGGCCCTGGCGCAGCAGATGAGCTGGCCCGGTCATCTCAGCCTCTCGCCCCCTCGCCTGGGCAGCCATTGCCGCACTTCAACCCTGGGCGTGCCGCGGTCCAACCGCGATGCTGTGGCCCACGCGCCCTCTCACTCACACAGCCCTGATCGCCGCAGGTGAACGGCGTGCAGCCCCGCGAGCACCAGCGGCCACCAACAGGTGTTCACGATGTCGTGCACGCTGGCCGGCCAGCGCCAGACCCCGAAGGTGCGCAGGTCATCGCGCAGGTCCAGCAGCTCGCCCAGGCAGGCCACCGCGAACACGGCCGCGAAGGCGAGCGCGGGCCGCGGTGTCTTCCGCAGCACCCAGCAGGCAACCACGAACACCGCCAGGCCCACGTGGATGTGCAAGGCATCCTTGGACAGGCCGACGGCGCCGACGATCTGCAGCTTCAGCAGCTGAACCCATGACGTTTCCATGCCCCCGAGCGTAGCGGCACGGGCATGGGCACTGCGGGCCGCCCACCGTGCTCAGGGCTGGCCTGGGTGTGAACGAGCCGTCCGGCGCTGCGGCATGCGCCGGATTGAAACCTCAATCCATGCGGAGTATGACCACATCACCGTTCAAATTTCATCGGGAACAGCCACATACTCAGGTCACATCGTGATTTCCGAATGTGAACGGATCACGCGGATCGGGCATGCTGTGGGCCGTGCGCTGGCGCCCATCACCCAATCCCTGCCAAGGCCAACGCCATCGCGCCACGGCGGGGCCGCGACCGCCTGTTCACAGCGGCTTGAAGCCCGACTCCTGGATGATGCGCGACCACACCTTGCGGTAGGCGGCTTCGCGGCGCGCCAGTTCGGCGGGCGACATGTAGCCCACGCTCAGCCCCATGTCGCTCAGCGTCTTCACCACATCGGGCATGGCCACGACCCGCTTGAGCGCCTGGGTGAAGCGGTTCACGAAGGCCTGCGGCGTACCCTTGGGCGCAAAGATGCCGTAGTACGGCATGTCTTCCAGGCCCTTGAACCCCAGCTCGGCGAACGTGGGCACATCGGGCAGCGCGGCCTGCCGCTGGCCTCCCAGCACGGCCAGCACGTTCAGCTTGCCCGCGCGCACGTTTTCGATGAAGTCCTGCACCGAGCCCACGCCTGCGGGAATCTGGTTGCCCAGCATGTCGGCGATCATGGGTGCGCTGCCCTTGTAGGGCGCCGACACCAGGTCGAGCTGGTACCGCTTGGCCAGCAACTGCACCAGAAACTCGGGCGTCGAAGCCGGGGCCGGCACACCGATGTTGCCGCGGCCCGGGTGGGCCCGCATCCAGGCCACGAACTCGTCGAAGGTCTTGGCAGGCGTGCCGGGCGACACGGCCAGGCCATTCACGAACGAGGCAAACCCGCCCAGGTTGATGAAGTCGGTGTGGGGCTCGAAGCCGGCGTTCTTCACCACCTGCGGCAGGATGGAGATGGTGTGGTCGTGCGAGAGGAACAGCGTGTGGCCGTCGGGCCGTGCGCCCTTGAGCAGCTGCGCCGCCACCTGGCCGCCCGCGCCGGGCCGGTTGTCGACGACCACGGTCTCGTCCAGCAGCGGCTGCAGCTTCTCGGCCAGCAGGCGGGCGATGACGTCGGTGCCGCCCCCGGCCGGAAAGCCCACCATCAGCTGGATGGCCTGGCGCGCCTGCACCAGCGGCCCGCTCAGGCCGGCCACGGCGGCCACGCCCGCGCGCACGGCAAATTCACGACGATTGAACATGATGGGGATCTCAGAAGACGCGCCAGCTCGGCGACGGAGGCGCAATTTTAAGGACGTCCGCCCGGCCCGCGTGTCGTCCCCCACGACTGCGGCAGCCGCCACTCGGTGCCGCAGGCAGCAAGGTCGGGCCCTGCTTGCGCAGAGAAACCCCGTGCGCACCGAAACACTCAGGCTGGCTGCCTCGGCACCTTGCAGGCCACCGATGCTGGTCGCATGGTTGGGCCCCGTGCAGGGCTGCCGCAGCGTGCGACTCAACCCCACCGCACCGGCGGCAAAGACAGGGCCTTTGCCATGCCCCCTGCCTGGCAGGCCTGTTGGCCCGGCGCCGGCTCACGGCACGCGCGGCAGTTCGGGGCCAGGCACTGGCCAGGCGGCGATTTCGCCCAGCAGCTGCGCCAGCGCGCGGCCAGCGGCCAGCACCACGGCCTGGCCGTCCTCGGCGGTGGCGGCCGCGGCATTGCCTGCGGCGCCCTGCGGGTTCAGGTCGGCCATGTGCCAGGCCAGCTTGGCCGACCGGCCGTCGCCGAACAGCGGGCATTGCGCAGCGCGCTGCTCGGTGACCGAGGGGAAGGCCTGCGCGCGGTCCATGTGCACCAGCTCGGGCCGCAGCGCGCGCATCATGGCCGTTTCGACCTGGCCGGCATGCACGCCAAAGCGGTGTTCGTGCGCCGGGAAGCGCGCGTTGACGTCGGCGCCGGATGCGTCGCGCAGCGGCAGGTTGAACCAGCTCAGGCTGACGGCCAGCATGCCCAGCCGCGTGCGCCAGTCGCGGGCGACCACGTCCATCAAGCCCACGTTGCCGCCATGCGTGTTGAACAGCACGATGCGGCGTACGCCGCTGGCCTGCACCGATTCGGCGATGTCGGTCCACAGCGCCATCACGGTGCTGGCCTTGAGCGTGAGCGTGCCGGCGAAGCCCACGTGTTCGGGGCTGTAGCCCACGCGCTGGGTGGGCAGGAACAACACCGGCGGCGGCGCGGCAGACGCCGCCGTCAGCTGCGTGCAGCAGGCGGCGACGATGCCATCGGCCAGGTCGGCATCGACCGAGAGCGGCAGGTGCGGCCCGTGCTGCTCGATGGCCGCGACAGGCAGCACCGCCACGGCCTGCGAGAGGTCGCGTTGCGCCAGGTCGGTCTGGGTGTGGTCAGCCCACAGGAAACGGGAGATGGACATGGAGAACGGGTTCGATCAAGCCTCGCGGATGACGCGAGTGTGCCGCACGCGCCCGCGCCAGTGTGCCCACGCCACCGCTCACCCCTTGGGACACAGCCGCGCCATGCTGACGGGCACCCAATGGGCAGGACTGGTGGTGATGGAGGCCTGGTCCAAGGCCAGGCCCGAGGCCTCGGCCAGCAGGTCGCATTGCGTGAAGTCACCCAGGCCGCTGTCGCCCCAGGCCTCGCGCCGTGGCCACTGGGTGTTGGCGCGTCGCTCGAAGGCCTCGGCGATGGCTTCGGCCCGCTGCGCCAGCCCCTGAGCCAGCGGGCGCACCCACGCGGCGTCGGCCACGGTCAGCGTGGCGGGGGGACCAATGCGGGCCCAGCCCTGGGCCAGGCGCGGGTCCACGGCGGCGATGGCCTGGCTCACGGCGGGCAGTTGGCCCAGTTGCTGAAAGGCGCGCGCCGCGAGCACCGGCGGCGACGCCAAGGGCTGGCCCGTGCGCGCGTCGGTCAGCCAGCCGTCCATCTGCCAGCTGTCCAGCAGCCAGGCGGCGCGCAGGCTGGCCAGCGTGTCGCGGCTCTCGGGCGTGGCCAGCCAGGTTTGCCAGCGCGTGCGCTGGGCGACCGGCAATGCCGCCCAATCGCGTGCAGCACGCTCCAGCCAGGGCTGGATCCAGTAGCGCTGCACCAGGGGCAGCTGGGTGAAGCGCTGGCCATCTTCGCGCAGGGCGGCTTGAAACGGGCCGTCCCACTCCAGCTGGGCCAAGGGCTGCACGCCCGCCTGGCAGCGGGCCAGCATGGCGGCGCGCTGAACCTGCTCGCTCAGGTGGTGCCACAACAGCACGGCCTGGGTCTCGTCGCCCAGGCTGCGCTGCATGACCGTGGTCAAGGGGTTGGCGGTGGTTCGCGCCCAGGCCAGCGGCACGGCGGACGAGGCGGTCGAGAAGGCCAGGCCGGCCGCAAACCGGCGGCGCGTGAGCGGGTGAAGCAAGGGCATGGTGGCAGGAGTGAGACGCGTGACCCGACCATTGTGCCGGCGCGACCCGGCAGCCGCTCAGCGATGCAGAACCGCGCCGTCAGCGCTCAGTCCCCAGCAACACCCGGCACACCCGCAAGCCAACCCGGATGGGCTGATCACCCCGTCAGAGACGGACTGGCCGCCGCGCGAGGCAGTGAGACCGCGGCAGGTCCAAGGGTCTGAACAGCCATGCGACGCGGCTGACCGGGGTTGGCCAGCGTGCGACAAGCCACCCTGTGCCCGGGCCAGCCAGGCATGACATGCTGCCCGCCCCAACCCGGTATCACCAGCCGATACCGGACGCGTCCTGCAGCGGCACACGCTGCGAAACCGTGCGCGCCGGGCGGCGCCTGCCAGACACTGGCGGCACAGGCATGTGCCTGAGCCAAGCTGAACACATCATGACCCCCCTCTCGATGTCCCGCACCGCCCACCGCCTGGTGTTGAGCCTGTCCGCAGTCGCCTTGTCGGCGGCGCTCGGTGGGTGCTACGTGGTGCCCATGCAGCCTGCGCCCGGGGCGCCCGTGCAGTCGCCGGCGGCCGCAGCAGCAGGCGTGAATGCGCCCATGGCCCCCGCCGCGCAGCCCGGCGTGAACGCGCCCATCACCTTCAGCGCACGCATGTACCCGGCCAACGACCTCGCCGCCAAGCTGGGGGTGATCACCGGCACGGTGACCAACGACCTGCACGGCCGGGGCATCTTCACCGCCAACGTGAACGGCGAGGCCTACACCGGCGAAGCCACGCGCAACGCCGGCAGCACGCGCGAGGGCGTGGCCAACGCCGCCGGCAGCCGTGGCGGCTGGATGAAGTGCAACTACCGCATGAACTCGGCCAGCCTGGGCACCGGCCAGTGCGAGCTGCACAACGGTGCGCGCTTCAGCATGCACCTGGGCGGCTGAGGACAGCGGGTGCCTGCGCCGCTTGGGCGAGGGCCGCGCCCGGGCGGCATGCCCACCGGATAAGCAGGCACCGGTGCATGTGCATGTGCATGTGACCCAGCGCTCGCGGCCAGCGTGCCCGGGTTCGCGCGGTCAAGCCGGCAAGCCGAGCAACCGCTTAGATTGCTTGTCATCAAGGAGTATGGGTCCATTGTCTTTATCAAAATGACGACGATGACACCATACTCATCTTCTCATTCGCACAAGGGCTGAACGCCAAGCACTTGCGCTGACGCCGAGGCGAACCCCCCAAGCGCCGCGCCGGCCTAGCATGCCGGCGTCTTCACCCACTGCCTCAGGCGTTTCACCCATGACACTGCAACTGCGCTCCCTGCTCAAGTCCACCGGCGACCTCGAGATCTCGCTCGTCGACGCGCCCGCCGCCGAACCCCAGGCCGACGAGGTGGTGGTGCGCGTGGATGCCACGCCCATCAACCCCTCTGACCTGGGCCTGCTGCTGGCGCTGGCCGACCCCACTAGCTTCCAGGCCGCCGGCACGCCCGAGCGCCCCGTGGCCCTGGCCCGCGTGCCCGAGAAAGTGGTGCCCGGCCTCAAGGCCCGTTGGGACCAGTCCCTGCCCGTGGGCAACGAAGGCGCGGGCACCGTGGTGCGCGCCGGCTCGTCGCCCCAAGCCCAAGCCCTGCTGGGCAAGGCCGTGGCCATGGCCGGCGGCAGCATGTACGCCCAGGAGCGCCTCATCCGCGCCGACCAGTGCATGGTGATCCCCGCCGGCTGCATGGCCCGCGACGCCGCCTCGTGGTACGTCAACCCCATGACGGCACTCTCCATGACCGAGACCATGCGCCGCGAAGGCCACACCGCGCTGGTACACACGGCCGCCGCCTCCAACCTGGGCCAGATGCTCAACCGCATCTGCCTGAAGGACGGCATCGGCCTCGTCAACATCGTGCGCCGCGCCGAGCAAGCCGAGCTGCTCAAGTCGCAGGGCGCCCAGCACGTCATCAACACCAGCGACGCCGACTTCATGGCCCAGCTGACCGATGCGCTGGCCGAGACCGGCGCCACCATCGCGTTCGACGCCATCGGCGGCGGCAAGCTGCCCGGCCAGATCCTCACCTGCATGGAAGCCGCCATCAACCGCAAGGCCCAGGGCTACAGCCGCTACGGCTCGGAGGTGCACAAACAGGTCTACCTCTACGGCAACCTGGACCGCATGCCGACCGAAATCGCCCGCAATGTGGGCATGGCCTGGGGCGTGGCCGGCTGGCTGCTGACCCCGTTCCTGCAGCGCATCGGCCGCGAAGACACCCAGCGCCTCAAGCAACGCGTGATGGACGAGCTGACCACCACCTTCAAAAGCGGCTACACGCAAGAGGTGACGCTGGCCGGTGCGCTTGACCCCAAGGCCATCGCCACCTACGGCAAGGCGGCAACGGGTGAGAAGTATTTGATTCGGCCGAACGGGGTTTGAGAGCCTTTGTAACGGCAGCCAGACTTCAAAGCTTTAGTCGCTTTTGAACTCCTCTTCACGGTGGTACGCCATGTACCGCTCGTGTTGAGGTTGAAGAGCAATTTTCATAGAGTGCGTAATTCCAAGCTTGGCTGCCTCGGTAAACAGCGGCGATAAGCGAATTATTCCGTTTGGGTCAAACGTGATGAAACCCTTATCAAAGGCCTTGTCCAAGTTCGGTGAAAGCAAAAGTCCATTCCACGGATCAATTCGCTCTTCACTAGTTGCCTTTTTCCAAGGTTTGATGTGGGAGGCAACAAGCAGGCTTGTGTCTCGGTAGCCTGTGACAGCACAGCAAGTCCAATGCCTCAGCACCTTTTCCCTGAATATCCCCTGCCCAATCCTGGCTTGAATTAATGCAAGCTTCTCGGTGGCGGGTATGTTTGAGTCGTTGATGACCGATTCAAGGTCCGCTTGCACGTCATCACTACCGTTGCTCTCAAGATATGCAGCGAAATGCGACAGCGTGGCGCTATACATCTGATGCCCACGTGCGTTCCGCTCCTTGAAAAGGGGTAGTTCCTGAATTTTTGGCTGAAGGTCGTGAAGGGCGGATGAACTAGTCAACGCATTCAAAGGCCCGAAGGTCAATCCATGATCCTGCGCCCATTGAGACAACGGTCCCCCAAGCGCCCTGTCGTACTTCTTGGCCGAGGACTCCGACAGCCCCTTGTAGATCATCCAGTCGTAAAAATTCATGTGCGCGGGAATGCAAGATTTGCAATGATTTTCGTACAACCGCCGGCCTACTAACCACCAGTTCAAGGGATCAACGCTCAGTCCACCCAGCGACTGACAGCGCCCCCCATCCCCTGCACGATCCACAACTGTTCTCCGTTCAGTTTTGAGGGATCGTTGCCCATGCCTGCTCAAGCCCTGCCCCGTGCCGACTGGTCTTCACGGCTGCGCCTGCCGCTGATTGCGGCGCCCATGTTCCGCGTCTCGGGACCCGAGCTGGTGATTGCGGCGTGCCAGGCGGGTGTGATCGGCACGTTTCCCACCGTCAACGCGCGCACGATTGACGGGCTGGATGCCTGGCTCACGCAGATCAAGGGCGCGCTTGAGCCGCAGTGGCCGCAGCGAAGGGCCGCTCCCGAGCAAGGCCAGCCCCCTCGGGGGCAGCGGACCAGGCAGAGGCGGAGAGCGTGGGGGCAAAGCAGCACGCGCCCTTCGGCGTCAACCTCATCATGCGGCGCGACAACCTGGCGGAAGAGATCGCCTGCCTGGTGCGGCACCGGGTGGAGTTCGTCATCACCAGCGTGGGCGCGCCCGATGCGGCCCTGGGGCCGCTGCACGACATCGGCTGCACGGTGTTCGCCGACGTGGCCTCGGTGCGCCATGCGCACAAGGCGGTGGCGGCCGGTGTGGACGGCTTGATCCTGCTGACGGCCGGCGCGGGCGGGCAGACCGGCTGGGCCAACGGCATGGCGTTTGCGCGTGCCGTGCGCCGCTTTTACGACGGCCCGGTGGTCATGGCGGGCGGCGTGTCGGACGGGCAGGCGCTGTTTGCGGCGCAGGCCCTGGGGTGCGAGTTCGGCTACATGGGCACCAAGTTCATCGCCACGCGCGAAAGCCTGGCGGTGGACGGCTACAAGCAGATGCTGGTGGACAGCGAGCTGGACGACGTGCTGCTGTCGCGCGCCTTCACGGGGCTGGAGACCAACACGCTGATCCCGTCCATCGAAGCCGCTGGCCTGGACCCCAAGGCCCTGCCGACCGACATGAGCGCCGAGCGCGCCAAGGCGCTGTATGGCAGCGGCGCCCAGATCCAGCGCTGGAAGGACATCTGGAGCGCGGGCCACAGCACCTCGGGCGTGACGGCGGTGCGCAGCGTGGCCGAGCTGGTGGCGCAGACCGAGGCCGAGTACCGCAGCGCGGCGCAGCAGGCGCTGGCCCTGGCGCAGGCGGCGCTTCCGGCCGTGGCAGCCTGATTCACTTTCAAGAGTATCCAGCAGTTGCCGTTGGTGAAAAAACGGCAATGGCGCCATACCCCACAACAATCCCCTGGAGACCGACATGAGCACTGCCCCCAACCAAAGCCCGCACATCGCCTCGCTGGCCCTGGCCGCGCTGCACCGCTACCCCGACCGCATCGCGTTTCAGATGGGCGACACGCGCGTGAGCTACCGCCAGGCGCTGGACACCATCGCGCGCGCGCAGTCGGTGTTGCAAGGCCTGGGCGTGGGCGGGGGCCAACGCTTTGGCATCCTGTCGGCCAACCGCTGGGACACCTGGTGCATCAGCCTGGCGGCCCAGGCCCTGGGCGTGACCTACAGCCCGCTGCACCCCATGGGCTCGCTGGATGCGCACAGCTACCAGATCGTGGCCGGCGAGCTGCGCACCCTGGTGGTGGACGCCGACCACTACGCCGCGCGCGGCGCCGAAATCGCCGCAGCCCACCCGGACCTGAAGATCATCACCGTCGGCGCGGACACCGACTATGGGCTGGACATGAGCCGCGCCATGGCCCAGGCCGGCAGCCAGACGGCCATCAACCGCGCCACGCCCGACCTCATCAGCACCCTGTCCTTCACCGGCGGCACCACGGGCAAGCCCAAGGGCGTGACGCGCACCGGCGGCAGCAACGGCCACATGGCGCTCACGGTACTGGCCGGGTTCGAATGGCCGCAGGCCCCGGCCTTCCTGGCGGTGGCGCCCATCAGCCACGTGACGGGCACCAACGTGGTCCCCGTGCTGATGCGCGGCGGCACCGTGCACATGCTGCCCAAGTTCGACCCCGAGCTGATGCTGGACACCATCCAGCGCCAGCGCATCAGCGCCGCGCTCTCGGTGCCGACCATGATCTACGCCCTGCTCGACCACCCCAGGCTGGGCGACTTCGACCTCAGCTCGCTGCAGCTGCTGATGTATGGCGCGTCGCCCATGGCCCCGGCACGGCTGCAGGAAGGGCTGGAGCGCATTGGCCCCGTGTTCACGCAGCTGTACGGCCAGTCCGAGTGCTACCCCATCGCCTCGCTGCCCAAGGAAGACCACGACGCCAAGCGCCCCGAGCTGCTGGCCGCCTGCGGCTTTCCGGTGGCCGGCGCAGAGGTGGTGCTGCTCGACGATGACGGCCAGCCCGTCAAGCCCGGCGAGCCGGGCGAGATCTGCGTGCGCAGCCCCAACGTCATGTCGGGCTACCTGGACAACCCCGAGCAGACCGCCGAGGCCTTCAAGGACGGCTGGCTGCACACCACCGACGTGGCGCGTGCCGACGAGCAGGGTCGCCTCTACATCGTCGACCGCAAAAAGGACATGGTGGTCAGCGGCGGCTTCAACGTCTACCCGCGCGAGGTGGAAGACGTGCTGGCCACGCACCCGGCCGTCGCCATGTCGGCCGTGGTGGGCGCACCCGACCCGAAATGGGGCGAAGCCGTGAAAGCCGTGGTGGTGCTGCGTGCCGGCGTCACGGCCGACGTGGCCGCGCTGACGGCCGAGCTGACCCAGCTCGTCAAGGACAAGAAGGGCGCCGTGCACGCGCCCAAGCTCGTCGAATTCGCCGAAACCCTGCCCATGACCCCGCTGGGCAAGATCGACAAAAAGGCCCTGCGCGCCAAGGACTGGGTGGGCCAGGCGCGCAACGTGGCGTGAAGGCGGCGCGCGCGGTCGACAGGCTGCGCGCTTCTGCTGGCCGATGGCGAATGGCTGTCTTGTGCCCAATGGCCCGCCCCGCCATTCGCGGGACGGGGCAGAACGCCGCTGGTCTCGTCTCATCGAGCCCACCGCCCGCGTGACGCGGCCGAATGCCGCTGGCCTCGCCTAAGCCGGCCTCGCCTAACATCGCGGCATGACTGCCGAGCACGCCCTCACCCATTTCGACGCCCAAGGCCAGGCCCACATGGTGGACGTCGGCGCCAAGCCCGACACCGAACGCGTGGCGGTGGCGATGGGACGCATCCACATGCAGCCCGCGACCCTGGATCGGGTGCGCAGCGGCACGGCCCAGAAGGGCGACGTGCTGGGCACGGCGCGCCTGGCCGGCATCATGGCCAGCAAACGCACGGCCGAGCTGATCCCGCTGTGCCACCCGCTGCCCCTCACGCACGTGCACGTCGACCTGCAATGCCATGATGGCAGTACACCCGGCCTGCCGTTCATCGAATGTCGGGTACAGGCCCATACTATGGGAAAGACGGGCGTGGAAATGGAAGCCCTGACCGCCGTTCAGGTGACGTTGCTGACCGTGTACGACATGTGCAAAGCGGTGGACCGCGGCATGGTCATCGGCGAGGTGAAGCTGCTGGAAAAGCGCGGCGGCAAGTCGGGCGATTGGGTCGCAGGCTCGGCCTGACGCACGCTTGGGGGTGCGCTGGCGGTGGTCCGTGTCGTGCGGATCACCCCACGCCCCATTCAGCTCTTGGCCACCAGTATGCGCCCTTTTCCGTTTTATCCAAAACGAAAAAGATTGCATACTGCCTTTGTCATCCACCCTGAAACACCGCGAACGCCATCCTGCGGCTGACCACGGGCGGTCCGCCTGGTGCCCGCCCTTCACAGGATCTGCATGCCATCCCATCCCGCCCGCGACCTGGACGCGTCAACCCACCAGGCTTTTTTGGACACCGACTACCACGTGCACGGCGATCCGCCCTTCACCCTGCGCGTGAACGAGGCCAGCGCCGCCTTGCTGGCGCTGCATGCGCGTGCCGGCGTTCGCTGCAGCGCGTTCGTGACGGCCTGCAACCCGCAGAGCACCCCGCTGGACGAGGCGACGAATGCCGCGCGCCAGGCCGATCTGGCCGACGAGCTGACCCGCCGCGGTCTGGCCTTCATCCCGGGCGTGGGCCAGCACCCCTCCAACCCATGGCCTGGCGAGGCCAGCTTCCTCATCCTGGGCCTGGACCCAGCAGAAGCCGGGGCCCTGGGCGCGCAGCTGGGGCAGCACGCCATCCTCTGGAGTGGCGCCGACGCCGTGCCGCAGCTGGTGCTGTTGCCCTGATCCCCGAGCCTGACGGCTGCTCACCGCCGCAGGTTGGCGTGATCAAGAGGCCCAGGCATTCAGCTTGCATTTGAAGCGGGCCAAGGGATCAACTGCCGGTCATGGTGCAGCGAGCCGGCGATCCAAGTGCGCGAGGCCAAGCGGCAGCGCCAGAACGCAGGCCCACGCCGTGACCGATTGAGCCATGCCGGACGGGCCTGGGTGGCCCTGAGACGCCGCAGCACCGCACGTCCCCGCTCTCGAACTGGCGACTGGCGTACGTAAGCGGTCGGCAGACCCGACACCGTGCCGAGCGGCGGGTGCGTCCGTTCAGCCGCTGGCGACGGCCTGGGCCAGATCCACGGCAGGGCCAGGCGCGCCTGCACCGGCACAGGGCATCCAAAGCGCATGACCGACAATACAGCCCTTCATGCGGGGCCGATTGGAGGCAGCCCGCCACGCATCACGGAAAGATTCCCTTGTCACTCGAGACCGAAACCAAGCGGCGCAGAACCTTCGCCATCATCTCCCACCCCGACGCCGGCAAAACCACGCTGACCGAAAAGCTGCTGCTGTTCTCGGGCGCCATCCAGATCGCCGGCGCAGTCAAGGGCCGCAAGGCCTCGCGCCACGCCACGTCCGACTGGATGGAGATCGAAAAGCAGCGCGGCATCTCGGTGGCCTCGTCGGTCATGCAGATGAGCTACCGCGACCACGTGGTCAACCTGCTCGACACGCCCGGCCACAAGGACTTCTCGGAAGACACCTACCGCGTGCTGACGGCGGTGGACTCGGCGCTGATGGTGATCGATGCCGCCAACGGCGTGGAATCGCAGACGCGGCGCCTGATCGAGGTCTGCCGTCAGCGCGACACGCCCATCATCACCTTCGTCAACAAGATGGACCGCGAGGTGCGCGACCCGCTGGACATCCTCGACGAAGTCGAGCGCGAGCTGGGCATGCCCTGCTGCCCCATCACCTGGCCCGTGGGCCAGGGCAAGAGCTTCGGCGGCATCATCAACCTGCGCACGCAGAGCATGACGGTGTTCGCGCCCGGCAGCGAGAAGCGCCCGCAGGATTTCGAGGTAATTCCGCTGACCGAGGCCGACAAGCTGCGCGCGCGTTTCGGCCAGGCCTTCGACGACGCCATGGAAAGCATGGAGCTGGCCGTGGGCGCATCGACCGCCTGGGACCACGACGCCTTTCTGGCCGCCAAGCTGACGCCCGTGTTCTTTGGCTCGGGCGTGAACAACTTCGGCGTGATGGAGGTGCTCGATGCCGTGGTCGACATGTCGCCCTCGCCCGGACCGCGCGTCAGCACCGTGCTGGTCAACAAGCAACCGGTGCAAAAAGAGGTCAAGCCCTCCGACCTCGGCTTTGCGGGCGTGGTCTTCAAGGTGCAGGCCAACATGGATGCCAACCACCGCGACCGCATCGCCTTCGTGCGCGTGGCCAGCGGCAAGTACGAGCCCGGCATGAAGATGAAGGTGCAGCGCACCGGCAAGGAGCTGCGCCCCACCAGCGTGGTGACCTTCATGAGCCAGCGCCGCGAAGCCGTCGAAGAGGCCTATGCCGGCGACATCATCGGCTTCACCACGCACGGCGGTGTGCAGCTCGGCGACACCATCACCGATGGCGCCAACCTGCAGTTCACGGGCCTGCCCTTCTTCGCCCCCGAGATGTTCGCCACCGTCGTGCTGAAGAACCCGCTGCGCACCAAGCAGCTGCAGCAAGGGCTGATGCAGCTCGGTGAAGAAGGCGCCATCCAGGTCTTCAAGCCCGATGCCGGCGGCAACATGCTGCTGGGCGCCGTCGGCCAGCTGCAGTTCGAAGTGGTGCAGCACCGGCTGAAAACCGAGTACGACGCCGAGGTGCGCCTGGAAAGCAGCCAGTACACCAGCGCCCGCTGGATCACCGCCGAAACCCCGGAAGCCCTGCGCGAGTTCGAAACCACCTACCCGCTGCGCATGGCCCACGACGCCGCCAACGCGCTGGCCTACATGTGCACCAGCCCCTACGACGTGCGCCTGGCCCAGGAGCGGTTCCCGAAAATTCAGTTCCATCCCCTGCGCGAGCACGCGGGGTTGGAGTTGCAGGCGAGTTGACTGCCCGCAACCAATCAATTTGCCTGTCAATCGCGACATGAAGCCATTGAACCTTCTGCCCTCTCTCGTCTGGCTCTTTCCAGCCGTAGCCTGCGCGATTGGCTACATCAACATTTACAACAATTTCCATCATCCCATTCAGTTTGATGCGGAACATGTCTACCTCGTAGCAGCACGCGCTTTTCTTGATCAAGGCTGGTCATATTTACTTACCAGCGACAGCTATCGCGTTGTACCTTTGGCGTACTTATGGCCCGCACTCTGGGGGGCCGATCCAGCAGCAATACGCATCGCCAACGCAGGCCTTTTAACCGGAGTCATATTTTTTTTGTGGCAAACCGGTTGCTACCTTGGTGGTAAAAATGCAGGAATCGCCTCGATTTTTCTTTTCATCCTGCATCCTGAGCTACCTCATTATTTCTATACCGAGCTAACCGAGCCAATATTTTTATTTGGATTGTTTGGTTTCCTGCATCAACTAGCAAGAGTTCTCATCCACCAAAAAATCACATCCACCTCTTTGTGGATCGGGTCATGCATGCTGTGCATCACACTTTTATCTCGGCCCATTCTACAAATTTTGGCCCCTGCAACTCTATTGTTGTGTATTACATTAATAAAATATCCAAAAAAATTAAATTTCATCGAAAAACATCAACCAACCCTGATACATCTCAGTTGGATTCTCTTATTCAGCTTTGCTTTACCTTTCGCACTAATTCTCAAGAATGGCCTCCTTTTTGGTTTGTGGGGACTAGGCACAGGATCTGGAACTGGCTTATATTTGGGAACACACCCCTTGTTTCAAGGCGCGGAACCGCCCTTTCTTGGGTTAGGCTACGACAACAGCGACCTCATTGGCAGCCTTACTAGAAGTGACAATCACCTGAGCATAGTCAGTGATCGCATCTCAAGGACTGCAGCGCTGATGCAACTCAGTGACATGTCTTGGAGTGAATCGATCGCATTTCATCTCAGAAAAATCTGGTGGTGGCTCATGCACCATCCTGCCCAGATGATTTCAGAACACGGAAATCTGAGAAAGTTCAGAATTTTTGAATTCGTAGTAATTGCTTTCGCTGCACTCTGCCTTTATAAGAAAAAGAACTTTTATTTCAATGGTGAAAACAAAAACACCAATTTTTTCATTATTGCACTTCTTGCCGCTTTTGCAGCAACACTCCTTCAATTAACTCCAATTCTCTACAATACAAGATATAGCTCAGCCTTGCTTGATCCATGGCTTATCCTGCTTACAGCCTTCGGCATCTCGCACCTGACTCAGGGCTTTTCCTGCATCATTCGAATAAAGCAAAAATACTGGCTCTTCGGACTTCGGCACACACAATCCGTTTCAAAATTTTTGATCGGAGCAGCATGCATGGCCCTAATTTTTGCGTTGGTCTATAATTTGTCACGAAAATATGAATATCGCGCAGCCATCGATCCTGAGCAAATGGGTTCAACACAAACCATTTTAAATATTAATTCTGACGACCGAATAAATATTACAGGAATGAAGAACTATGGTCTTCATACATGGAAAACAACAGAGCCTCGCTCAGAATTTAAAGTCTTCATATCCAGCGAAGAGGCAAGCACGGTTAAAGAGCGGAATATTTTCAATGCAATTTGGTTATCTAAAATATCGGTACAGGTGCAGGAGTCTGAAAAATGCGGCAAATTGGAAGTCGCCTATCAGCTGAATTCTGGCGTCATCCGCCCACCCTTAATTAAAATGCCGCTATTGACGTTGGAAAGCAGTGCCGCCCCCCAGCTTCTGGCTACACACGCCAATTTCGAGATGCGCCCTGAAGAGAGTGGCAGCTATCGCTTGGTGTTCCACTGTCCGCCAGGGACGGTGATCAGTTGGCATGGGACCCGTTTGCTAGAAAGCCGCCATGTCCATGAAATGGCGGATCGCATGTCTCATCTCAAATCATCCTCACCGGTTATGCCATGAATCTTCCTCTGAGCCTTGCAACACTGCTCTGCGTGCTATGCATTGCCATCGGCCAATTGCTGTTCAAGAAGGCAGCCATGGCGCTTCCTGCCAATCCACAAATCTTGGATTGGGTCACCAATGGCTGGCTGTTTGCCTCCCTGGCTCTGTATGGCCTGACCACTCTGGGTTGGGTCTGGATCCTACGCCATGCGCCTTTGCACTTGGCCTACCCCTTCATGGGGCTGGCCTTCCTCATCGTGCCGCTGCTGGCATGGCTCTTCCTGGGTGAGCCAATAGGTTGGCGCACCCTGGCTGGAGGTGCCTTGATTCTTGCTGGCGTTGCCCTGGCCTCCCGGTAATTACCTAATGCATCAAGTAATACCATCTAAGTTCAAGCTGGTAGGCAAAGCTCCATTCCTTGTCAGCTTGGGCGCGCTCTCGATCGTCTTGTGGGTCGCGGTCCAACGGCTGATTCCCGCCTTTGCGCCCCAAGGGCAGCTGAACTCGGATGCGCAATGGAGTTACCTGCCGAGCGCCCGTGAGCTCTTGGCCAACCCATGGGCATTCCTCACCACCAATCCCAGCAGCTACCACGTCGCGCCTCTGGGTTATGTTTGGCCAGCCGTATGGCAAGCCGACCAACTGGCCATTCAATTTGCCAATTGCGGCCTATTTTTCCTCAGCAT
Source organism: Comamonas serinivorans (assembly GCF_002158865.1). Lineage (NCBI taxonomy): Bacteria > Pseudomonadati > Pseudomonadota > Betaproteobacteria > Burkholderiales > Comamonadaceae > Comamonas > Comamonas serinivorans. Next base: position 3,831,123 of record NZ_CP021455.1, read on the forward strand.
TGGGTTGCTGTGGCTGCTCATGCAGAAGTTAGGCGGTGTGCTGGCGGCGTTCATCACCACCGGGTTGCTCGTCATTCATCCTGGCGTGGTGGAAAACATTCCACAGGTGTTGACCGAAGCCCCCTATCTGTTTGGGATGGTGCTGGCCCTTTTCGGTGCCGTGCATGCCTTGATCTACCCATCCAGGAGGACACGATGGCTCGCAGTGATGGCCTTGGGACTTTGCCTCACCCTGCTGACACGCCCTGTCTTTCAGTACCTCATGCTGGCGACTTGCCTACTGGCCATCGGATCTTGGCTGTCCAAGGTCAAAGGCATCGCCCCGCGAAGTGCCAAACACCTGGCGATCGCGCTGCTGGCGGCGAGCGTGCTGCCACTGGGCGTTGTGCTGAAAAACGGCGTCTATTTCGACGTCTGGAGCATCAGCACCGGCAGCGGTACGGGGCTGTATTACGGCACCAGTCCTTATCGCCAGGGCGCAGAGCCGGTTTACAGCAACTTTTCATACGACGCTGACGAAATTCCGAGACAGCACATTCCCGATTTGGGCGGCAATCCGCTCGACCACCGTTCAGACGCCATCAACCGGATGCTGGCCATCGAACTCATCAAAAGTACTGCACCATCCGACAATCTCCGGTTTTTTGGCCACAAGCTGCACATGTGGCTCCTCACCGCAACCCCTGAGCTGTACATCAACTTCAAGCTGCGTTGGCTAAGGTGGGTGGAGTGGCTGAGTGTGGGAGCTTTGTTGGTCCTGTCGGCAGTCCGCTGGTGGCGAGTGCGGAAGACCATTTCAGGTGCCATCACGCTACCAGGCACGCAGCAACTGTCCGTCCGCCAGAAAATGGGCGTGGTGGTCGCTCTGCTCGCCCTGTGCCTGACCATGGCGGTCCAACTCACGCCGGTGCTCTACAACACCCGTTATGCCAGCTACTTCATGGAGCCTTGGCTGATGATGCTTGCCGGGCTCTCAGTGGCCTACATAGTCTGCGGACGATCGCTGCCTGCTTTGCTGACTTGGGTGTCCACGCTGGGCAAACTGGCCCTCATCGGCTTGATCGTGTGGGTTGCTTACGCCTTGACGCAGCATGCCGTACGCCGTGAAGTCTGGGAAATGGACCCGCAACGGCCCGGACCTACAGCGGTTGTCATACCGGCCGATCACCTGCGCGAGGTGCACACAGAAGGCCTGCAGTGGACGGACCAGGCTTGGCAGGTGGTCGCCACGCCTGCAACCCTTCACATCAACCTGCCCCTGACGTCCGAACTGAATCACGTCAAAGATGCCATGTGGCGCATGCAATTTGCTTTGTATCCCCCCGGTGGCGCATCGCCTGCATCGTGCGACAAGGCCACCCTGGTCGTGGAGCCGCACGAGGCGGACATCAACGCCTACACCCCGCCAGCCCAGGTGTTCACGCGTCCCGATGGACACATGCATGTCCACATGGTATCCGCCAACGGTCGGCTGCGTCCCAAAGGCAAGGCCCAGATGGTCCTCACTTTTCATTGCCCCATTGGAACGCGTCTGGACTGGGAAGGCCTGGAGCTGCGCCGCTCTGCCTTGTCGGAAGCTGTGCAGAGGTTCCTCCATGAAGGCGTGCCGATCGACCCCTATCTCCACACCCCGCTTCGGTGAGGGATCGCTTGTATCCTGAATAAGCTCTTGCCGTCGTCCTCTTCCCCATCGCTCGTTGAAACCGTGTATGCACATCGCCGTCGTCATCCCCTGCTACAAGGTCACCCAGCATGTACTTGGCGTGATCGCCGCCATCGGCCCCGAGGTTGAACGCATCTACGCGGTGGACGACGGCTGCCCGGACGGCAGTGGCCAGTTCATCGAAGCCCGCAACACCGACCCGCGCGTGCGCGTGCTCTACAACCCGCAGAACATGGGTGTGGGCGGCGCCATCGTGACGGCCTACCACGCTGCCATCGCCGATGGCATGGACATCGTCGTGAAAATCGATGGCGATGGGCAGATGGACCCCAAGCTGCTGCCGCAGTTCGTGCGGCCCCTGCTGCGCGAGGAGGCGGACTACACCAAGGGCAACCGCTTCTTCCGGCCCGAATCGGTGCGCGGCATGCCGCCCATGCGCCTGTTCGGCAACGCAGTGCTGTCGTTCATGACCAAGCTCAGCTGCGGCCACTGGTCCATCATGGACCCGACCAATGGCTACACCGCCGTGCGCACCTGCGTGCTGCGCGAGTTGCCGCTGGACAAGCTGGAAAAGCGCTACTTCTTCGAAACCGACATGCTGTTCCGCCTGGGCACCGTGCGCGCCCTGGTCAAGGACGTGCCCATGGACTCGGTCTATGCCGACGAGGAGTCGAACCTGCGCATCTCCAAGGTGGCCCCGGAATTCCTGCGCAAGCAGTGCTCGCGCCTGGTGCGCCGCTACCTCTACAACTACTGGGTGCGCGACTTCAACATGGGCAGCATCTACAGCGTGGCGGGCGCCCTGCTGCTGCTGTGGGGCGTGGGCTTTGGCGTCTACAGCTGGGCCATGAGCGCGGCCCACAACGCGGTCGCCAGCAGCGGCACCGTCATGTTCGCGGCCTTGCCCATCATCATCGGGATCCAGTTCCTGATCGCCTTCCTGCACATCGACATCGAAAGCAGCCCGCGCGAAGCGCTCAGCCGCACGCTGGCGAATGCCGATGCGCCGCTGAACTGACGCACTCTCCGGCCTCTCTCGCGCGTCGATCGCCTCAGGTTGATGCAGTATCAATCCATTCCCGTTATCAACGAAACGGGGAGGTGAACATACCCCCCATTTTGTGTTTCACCCTTCCACGCTTGCGCGTGATCTGGATCACACCGCATCCCCGGCCCGGCGATCAGCCTGTCATCTGCCAACCGCACGCTGGCTGATCGCACTGGAAATCGGCAGTCGCGAGGCCGGCCTGACCACGCGAAAGGTGGACGCTCGCCTGCATCAAGCCAGACGATCCACGCCACCTGCGCGCAGTCCGTCAGTGGAAACGACCGCTCGGCCAACCCTGCGAACGGTGCCAACGGAGCCAGTCCCGTCGCGGGCCGCCTGACCGATCCACCATCGCGGCATGCGCTCGTCGCCTGACCCGAGCACCGTCCGCGACATGCCGCACGCAGCGGCGCCACCCGACCCTGCTGCCACCATGCCTGTGTCCTGCGGGCTCGGTGCCCGGCGCAACCGCAGTGCCACAATGTCCGGCGTCTCGGCCGCACGGGCCGTGTCCCCCAGTCTCCAGGAGATCGAATGTCGTTCAACTACCCGAACACCCAGCTGCTGATCAACAACGAATGGCAAGACGCCGAAGGCGGCAAGACGATCGACGTGCTGAACCCGGCCACGGGCCGCGTCATCGGCACCGTCGCCCATGCCAGCAAGAAGGATCTGGACCGTGCCCTGGCGGCCGCGCAGCAAGGCTTCGAGGTCTGGCGCAAGACCCCGGCCATCGAACGCGCCACCATCATGCGCAAGGCCGCGGCCCTGTTCCAGGAGCGCAACGAGGAAACCGCCCACGTGCTGACCCTGGAGCAAGGCAAGCCCCTGGTCGAGGCGCGCGGTGAAGCGCTGGCCGCCGTGGACATCATCAACTGGTTCGCCGACGAAGGCCGCCGCGTCTACGGCCGCATCGTGCCCAGCCGCCGCTGGGGCGTGCAGAACCTGGCCGTGAAGGAGCCCGTGGGGCCGGTGGCCGCCTTCACGCCCTGGAACTTCCCCATCAACCAGGTGGTGCGCAAACTCAGCGCCGCGCTGGCCACCGGCTGCTCGTGCATCGTGAAAGCACCCGAGGAAACGCCGGCCTCGCCCGCCGCCCTCATCAAGGCCTTCGTCGACGCGGGCGTGCCGCCCGGCGTGATCGGCCTGGTCTACGGCTCGCCGGCCGAGATCTCGGAGTACCTGATCCCCCACCCCATCATCCGCAAGGTCACGTTCACCGGCTCCACCGCCGTCGGCAAGCAGTTGGCGGCCATGGCCGGCCAGCACATGAAGCGCTCGACCATGGAGCTGGGCGGCCATGCCCCCGTCATCGTGGCCGAAGACGCCGACATCGAACTGGCCGTCAAGAGCGCGGGCGCGGCCAAGTTCCGCAACGCCGGCCAGGTCTGCATCTCGCCCACGCGCTTCCTGGTGCACAAGGCCATTGCCAAGGACTTCACCGACGCCTTCGTCGCCTACACCGAGCAGGTCAAGCTCGGCGACGGCCTGGCCGATGGCACGCAGGTCGGCCCGCTGGCCAACGACCGCCGCGTGGCCGCCATGAAGAAGATCGTGGCCGACGCACGCGCCACCGGCGCCAAGGTGCTCACCGGCGGCGAAACCGTGGGCGATGTGGGCAACTTCTTCACCCCCACCATCCTGGGCGATGTGTCGCTGCAAGCCAGCGTGTTCAACGACGAGCCCTTTGGTCCCATCGCCGCCATCCGCACGGTGGATTCGCTGGAAGATGCGATTGCCGAGGCCAACCGCCTGCCCTATGGCCTGGCCGCCTACGCCTTCACCAAGTCGTTCAAGAACATCCAGCTGCTGACCGACGAGGTGCAGACCGGCATGATCTGGATCAACCAGCCAGCCATGGCCACGGCCGAAATGCCGTTTGGCGGTGTGAAGGATTCAGGCTATGGCAGCGAAGGTGGCGTCGAAGCCATGGAGGCCTACCTGAACACCAAGGCCGTGTCCATCCTTGGCGTTTGATGGACACAGGGTATGGGCGCGTTGCCGTTTGCACACAAACGACAATAAGCGCATACCCCATCTACTTCAACGCTTCACCGTCCTCTAGTTCGGCGGTGTCATCCAGCAGACCCGCGCCAGGCTCAGGGTCAGCAGGCGGCCCTGCGCAGGGCGCGTGGCGGGTCCACGGGCCTGCCGCGGCCTGTGGCGGGCCGTGGCCCTGCAGACTGCCATCCGCCTGCACCTGATGAGCCAGCGCTCACCATCGGTACGCGCACCAGGCTGTGACAGTCAGCATGGCAGGCAGCCACCCCTGCGGCGCCACCGGCAGCACCTCGCGTACTTGACCGACGAGCAGCTTCGTCCAGCCGCAGCACATCGTGGCGGCTCAGGTTCAGCGGCCCATCGCGGGCTGTGGCGGGATTTCTATACTCCCCTCCTGGCATGGCCCGGTGGTCAGCCCATCCTCACACACGCCATGACCGGATTTGCCCACACCCTGCGCGCCGAGTGCGCCGCCGACTGGCAGGCCTGCTGCCAGCACCGCTTCGTCGATGAACTGTTCGCCGGCAGCCTTGACGATGCGCACCTGCGCCAGTACCTCGTGCAGGATTACCAGTTCATCGACCGCTTCGTCGCCCTGCTCGGCGCGGCCATCGCGTCGGCCGACCAGTTCGCCGCGCGCGTCACGCTGGCGCAATTCGCGGCCATGATCACCAGCGACGAGAACACCTACTTCATCCGCAGCTTCGACACGCTGGGCGTGCCGGCCGGGGAACGCCTGTCACCCGCCTTGAAGCCCGAGACCACGGCGTTTCAGGCGCTGATGCGCGAAGCGGCCGACTCGCGCCAGTATGCGAACGCGTTGGCCGTGCTCTGCGTGGCCGAAGGCCTGTACCTCGACTGGGCCGACGTGCCAGGCCGTGCCCTGCCGCCGCGCTTCGAGCATGCCGAGTGGATCACGCTGCACGCCAACGACTTCTTCCGCGGCTTCGTGGCCTGGCTGCGCAGCGAGCTGGACCGCGTGGCCCTCACGCTGCCGGCCGCGCAGCAGGACGAAGCACGCCGCTTCTTCCACCGCGCCGTGGCGTGTGAGCGCGCGTTCTTCGACGGGGTGTATGACTGAGGGAAAGGGCGAGCCGATGCGTGACGCCTTCAACCAACAACACACGCAGATCTGTAATTCGCAATCGGCGGCCTACCGAGAGCGCCGATTCGCAGACGTTGAAGCACAACTGACCGCTTTGCTGGACGCCGCTCATGACGACAGCGAGCGAAACTGTGCGTGGGCGGAACTGGCAGGCCATCACCACGTCACCGCGCTGTTGACCAAGGACCCAGCAGCGAATCAGCGTGCGCTGAACGCTTTGCAGACCTGCGTGGCCCCGTGCCCGGAGGACGCACTGAACTGGCTGCGCTTGACCGAGCACTTTCACTATGTCTCGCAAGACTTGAACGAGGCGGCTCAATGCGTTGAGACCACGCTGGCAAAGGCCTTGCAGGAGGGCAATTTTGTCAGGCAGACGCTGGGCGCACGCATTCGCATCGCGCTGAAGCGCCAAGATTGGGGACACAGTGCAGCAATCGCTGAAAGCCTTGCTGAGCCATGAGCTCGGCACCTTGGACGTGGCGCTGGAACACGACTTCGTGAACTTGCTTCCGCCTGACTGTGTGCCAGCCGAACTGGTGGCGCGCTATCAGGCTCAGGTTCAGGCAGAACGAGGGAGTCACGGCGCTCAGCCATGAAAAAGGGAGCCGAGGCTCCCGTTGTGTGCTGCTAGATGCGAACTCAGTTGCGCACCTTGTCCAGGCCCAGGCGCTGGATGATGGCACCCTCGCTCTTGCTGACCTCGTGCGCGAACTGGGTGTACTGCTCGCTGCTCATGTAGTTGGGCAGCATGTCGTACTTGGCCAGCGCATCGATGGAGCTCTTTTCCTCCAGCGCCTTCTTCAGGGCGTCGTGCAGCTTCTTGACCACCTCGGGCGGCGTGCCCTTGGGCGCCACCAGGCCATAGGGCGAGGTCTGCACGATGTTGATGCCCAGCTCGCGCAGCGTGGGCACGGCCGGGAAGCGCGCCATGCGCTTCTCGCTCCAGACGTTCAGCAGCCGGGCCTTGCCGCCTTCGACGTAGGGCACGAAGGCGCTGCTGTCGGCCGCCGCCATCACGTGGCCGCCCAGCAGCGCTTGCGCCAGATCGGCGCTGCCTTTGTAGGGCACGTGGTTGAGCTCGATGCCCGCCGCCTCGGCGATGCGCTCCATGGTCAGGTGCGGGCTGGTCAGGTTGCCACCGGCCGAGCCAAAGCTCACCTTGCCGGGGTTGGCCTTGGCATAGGCCACGAACTCCTGCCAGCTCTTGAACGGGCTGTTGGCCGGCACGGTGAGGCCGAAGGTGTAGCCCGTCAGGTTGATGATGTAGCTCAGGTCCTTGAGCGGGTCCCAGCTCATTTTCTGCGTGTAGCCCATGCGGAAGATGCCCAGTGGCGACTGGCCGATGGTGTAGCCATCGGGCGGCGAGGTGACCACGGTGGCGGCGGGCAGCGTGCCGCCCGCCCCGGGCTTGTTCTCGACCACGATGGGCTGCCCCAAAATCTTGCTGGCGTTCTCGGCAATCACCCGCATGGTGATGTCGGTGGGGCCCCCGGCGGGGAAACCCACCAGCAGGCGGATGGGGCGAGAAGGAAAGTTGTCCGCAGCCCAGGTGTTGACCGACATCCCTGCGACGGCCACGACCGCGCAGCCCCACTTCACCCAAGCTCGACGTTGCATTGATTCACTCCTGTGGTTGACTTCTTCTGTGCCAGGCACAGCCGATCATTGGGCCCCAAAACCCGCCGCTTGCCCAGGGTGCGAACCCTAGACCTGCCCGGATGCCACGACGTCGCCCACAGGCGGGCGATCGCCTGCATCAGGCCGGCGCAAGCCCCGGCCGCTCAGGCCTCTACAGCATGAATCCCAGGCATCAACCGTGCGCGCGCTGGCGCGATCGCATGCCCACGCGGCCCAGCAAGGCGGCCAAGCCGAGCATGCCCAGCCATCCCAGCCCCGGCACGGGTTGGGGCAACACCGCGGCGGGCGTCGGAGCCAGCCGGATCGAGGTCGCGTTGTTGGCCGAGTTGGGATCGATGGGGTTGTTGTCCAGCGGCTGAACGGTGATGTCGTGCGTGTCGCTGGTGGCGACCGACGGCCCCGACCAGGTGACGCTGTACACCGCCGATTGCCCCGATGTCAGCGCCTCGTTGGCGTCGATGGGGCCGGTGCCCGATGGGGTCGCGCAGGGCGTCCCACCCGGTTGCAGCACGCACGTCCAGCTGGCGCTGGCGCCGTTGGCCGTGCCTGGCAGCGGATCGACGATGCGGGCGTTGGTGTCGTCCGGGCCGTTGCTGTAGACGGTGAAGGTGTAGGCGTAGTCGTTGCCGCCGGCTGTGGGCGAGGCCGTGACCGGCGTGGTCGTGACGCTCAACTCGGCGATTCGCTGCCGGCTCATGGTGAACAAGGTGTCGTCCCAGACCGCCTGGCTGGCGCCGCCGACGCCGAACACGTAAAAGCGCAAGGCGTAAGCGGTGTTGGCATTCAGCTCAATGCCTGGCCCCGGCCCATCCGGCGCACGAACCAAACGGAAATTCGGGTCGGTGAGGGCGCTGACATTGGGCACGGTCTCGATCACACCCCCCACGGGCGTGCCTGCACCATCCACCACATAGGCGGCGTACCCGAATTGGTTGGGATTGCCGGCATTCATGAGCCAGCGCGGCGCCAGGCCGATGGTGTTGACGTAGAACTTCACGTCAGCTGGCGAGCCATCGGCGTAGGTCAGCCCGCCCGTGGTGAACGGCATCTGGATGTACTGGCCAGCCGCCATCGCGCCGCTGGCACTGGTCGTTGTCAGGCCGGACAGCACCTGGAAATCCTGCCACCCCGGGTGAGGTGCCATCGTCACGCCGCCACCTACCGCCATGGGGCCTGTGGCAGACAGGAACAGCGGGTCATGGGTCTCGCTGGGCAACACGCAGGGCGCCGGCGCAGCGGGGCAAGCGCTGCTCACGCCCGATCCGGGATACCAGTCCTGGTTGAACGTGCCCAAGGGCAAGTTGCTCATCCACCCCGCCACAAACCCATCGACGCCCATGAAGCTGGTCGGGGCATGCACATACTGCTGAGCGAGGCCGGTGACCGGCAAGCAACTCCATGCCAAAGCCCCCAGGGCCAGGCTGAACGGGGTGGGGCGTGTCGTCATGCACTCAACCTCAAGACAAGATGTATCGAAAGTATAAGAACAATACAAAAGCATCACCCTGCCACCCCAAGATCCACGCACCCTGCCATCGCCTGACCTGTGAATGGCGCGTCATCGGATCACTGTCCGTTGTTGAGTACCGGTGATCAACCGCTTGTTGGTGAACGGCAAACAACGGCTACTCCCGTACGACGGCACATGGTGCTGCCTGGCACGCAAGGCCTCAGCACCTGGACATCATCACGCCGCGCCTGAGCACTTGGCGTCCTCTCGGGTGGTGAGGCGCGGTCCCCATGACGACAGGCGCGGGCGAACCAAGGAGACGCTGCCGCCCGCTCACTCGGTCAGTTGCAGAAACTGATTGAGGATGTGGAAATGGTCTTCGAAGAAGCGCGCTTCCATCGCCACCAGATCGCGCACCGGCACCCACAGCGTGCGCGCCGCATCGTCGCCGGCTTGCACCTGGGGCCGCTCGCGGCTGCTCAGGTCAAACGCGTGCACGTGGGTGATGGTGCGACCGCGCTGGCTGCGGTCGGGGTGGTCGAACACCTGCACCTTCTCCAGTGCGCGTTGCAGCACGGCTTCGGGCACCGCCAGGCTGGTCTCCTCGGCCAGCTCGCGCAGGCAGGCTTCCCACAGCGTGTCGCGGGGTTCGACGAAGCCGCCCGGCAGGGCCAGCAGGCCTTTGCCAGGCGCATGGCCGCGCTCGATGAGCAACACGTCGGCGCCCCAGCGGATCAAGGCGTCCACGGTGACGAACACCGGGGGGTATGGCGCCGTGGCCCACGCCGCCTTGTAGCCGCGCAGCATGCGCCACTCCTGCTGCAGGGCCGCAAACGCCGGCGTCTGCGCGAACGCGACCAGCTCATCCAGCACCGTGGGCGGCAGCTCATCGGCCACGGGCGCCAGCGCCGCGCGCGCCGCCTGCGCCGCCTGCGCCGGCTCGGCATTCAGCCAGGCATCGCGCACGGTGGTGGCATCCATGCGCCCCTGGCGCGGCAGCGACACCAGGCGCCAGCGCGGAAAGTCGTCCAGGTAATCGCTGCTTGCATCCTTGAAATGGCCGACCAGCACCACGTCCTTGCCGTCCTGCCCCAGCAGCTCGCGCACGCCACGCTGCACGGCGCGCACCCAGCGCGCGTTGTTGTAGTAGTCGCGCACCGGCACAAAGGCCACGCGGGCGCGGTCGGCTTCGGGCAAGGCGGCCAGCATGCTGTCGGCCCGCTCCTGCCAGGTGAACGGGTTCTTGGGGCTGCGCGCCTGAAACGCCGAGCCCAGCACCACCGCCACGCGGGGCGCCAGCGTGAGCGCATGCCGCAGCAGCGCCATGTGGCCGCTGTGGACGGGCTGGAACCGGCCGATGAGCACGGCCGCCGAGTTCAAAAATGCAGTCATGGAATTCCGTCAATGTTTCGGAGTATCAACCTGTTCCCTTTTCACTGAAAACGAGAACCTCTGCATACTCCTGAATCTCAAATCAGCTCGGCGCGCCCCCGCCAAACACCTTGGGCGTGGCCGCCCGGTGAAAGCCGTCGAACGGCCGGATGGCCTCGCGCTGCTGCGCCGCCTCGTCGGCCACGGGCGAACCCCAGCCCATGCGCACCTGGGGCCGCGCGCCGTCGACGCGCAGCACGGTGCCGCTGATGAAGCTGGCCGCGGGGCTGAGCAGGAAGGCGATCGCGGCCGAGGTTTCGGCCTCGGTGCCGAAGCGGCCCAGGGGCACGGTCTGCCGCATCGCGCGCAGCATGTCGCCGGCTTCGGGCGGGTAGTGGTCCATGCCGCTGGAGGCGATGTAGCCGGGCGCCACCGCGTTCACGCGCACGCCGCGCGCCGCCCATTCGACGGCCGCCGTTTCGGTGAAACTGACCATGCCCGCGCGGGCCGCGCCGCTGTGGCCCATGCCGGGCATGGAGCCCCACATGTCGGCCACGATGTTCACGATGGCGCCGCCGTGCACGCCCATGGACTGCACCAGGCACTCGCGCGCCACCAGGAAACCGCCGGTCAGGTTGGTGGCGAGTACCGCGTCCCAGCCCTTGGCGCTGATGGCCTCCAGCGGCGTGATGTACTGGCCGCCTGCGTTGTTCACCAGGCCGTGGATGCGCCCGCGCTCGGCCACGATGGCCGCGACCATGGCCTGCACGGCGGCTTCCTGGCGGATGTCGCACGCCTGCCAGCTGACCTGGCCGCCATCGCCCGCGATCTCGGCCGCCGTGGCCTGCAGCTTGTCGGTGTTGCGGCCCACCAGCACCACGTGGGCGCCCAGGGCCGCCAGCTCATGCGCGGTGCAGCGGCCGATGCCCGAGCCGCCACCGGTCACGACGAGGGTCTGGCCCGCGAACAGGCCAGGCGCAAAAACGGAGTGGTAGCGGGTGTCAGGCATCAGCGACTTTCAGGGGATGGCACAACGGGGAGGGGCGCCAGCCGGCGGCCTGGAACGGCACGGGCTGGCAGGCGACAGGCCGCGCGCAGCACCGGGTAGGCGGCGAAGGCCTTGGCTTTGGCTTTGGCCTTGGCTTCGCCGTCGCCTGGGCCTGGGTTCAGCGCCGGGCCACCCCTGTCCTGCTCAACAACCTAAGCATGAGTATGGGCTCATCCGCATTTTGTCAACATCGGGAACACACCCATACTACCAACCTCATCCGTCAGTCGTAATGCGCGGCGATGGGCATCTGCCGGCCCGTGCCGAAGGCGCGCGGGCGCAGGCGCAGCATGGGCGGGGCCTGGCGGCGCTTGTACTCGCTGCGGTGGATGAGGCGACGCACGCGGTCCACGGTGGCGCGGCCGTCTTCGCTCAGGCTCAGCTGCGCGACAAAGGCCTTGGCCGCCTCGTACTCGCGCGTCGACAGGCGCTCGCCCTCGATGAGCAGCTTGAGGATCTCGTCCAGCACGGGGTATGGCGGCAGGCTGTCCTCGTCCTTCTGGCCCGGCGCCAGCTCGGCCGAGGGCGGCTTGTCGATGACGGCCTGCGGGATGAGCTCGCGGCCTGCGGCCTCGTTGATGTGGCGCGACAGCTCGAACACCTCGGTTTTGTAGAGGTCGCCCAGCAAGCCGAGGCCGCCGTTGGTGTCGCCGTACAGCGTGCAGTAGCCGACCGAGACCTCGGACTTGTTGCCCGTGGTCAGCAGCAGGTGGCCGTTGGCGTTGCTGTACTCCATGAGGATGACGCCACGGATGCGCGCCTGCTGGTTCTCGGCCGCCAGGCCCGTCAGCTCGGCACCGAAGGCTTTTTGGTACTGGGCGTGGTACTCGGCCACGAGCTCGGCGATGGGGTGGGTGTAAAGCTGGATGCCGAGGTTGCGGCACAGGTCGACCGAGTCATCGACCGAGCCGGCGCTGGAGTAGCGCGAGGGCATGGTCACGCCGATCACGTTCTCGGCGCCGATGGCATCGACGGCCAGCGCCAGCGTCAGCGCCGAATCGATGCCGCCTGAGCTGCCCACCACGATGCGCTTGAAGCCGCAGCGGCGCGCATAGTCGCGCAAGCCCAGCACGATCTGCGCGCGGTAAAACGCCATGGTGGGCATGCCTTGCGCGGGCACGGGCTCGGGCGCCTGACCGTCGTTCAGGCGGAAGTGGCCGTTCGCGAACTGCAGCGTGCGCACGTCTTCTTCGAAACGCCGGGCCTCGAACACCACGCCGGCACCGGGCTCGACGGCGAACGAGGCGCCGTCGAACACGATCTGGTCATGTCCGCCCACCTGGTTGACGAACAGCACGGGCAGCTTGTGGCGGGTGGCGGCCTGGCTGAACACCTGGTGGCGCTGCTCGCGCTTGTCCAGGTGCGAGGGGCTGGCGTTGATGCTCACGACCAGGTCGGGCGCCGCGTCGCCCATGCGCACCAGCGGGTTGGTGGCGTAATCAACGCCGCTGTCGTTCCAGCCGTCTTCGCAGATCAGGAAGCCGACCTGCGTGTCGCCCACCCGCAGCACCTGGGCGCGGTCGGGGCCGGGCTCGAAGTGGCGGTGCTCGTCGAAGATGTTGTAGGTGGGCAGCAGCTGCTTGGCGTAGCGCAGCAGCACCTCGCCGTTCTTGATGACCAGCAGGCTGTTGTGCAGCTTCTTGCCCGGTTGCAAGGCGTGCGTGGGCGCGCCCACCACCCAGTGCAGGTCGGGCAGCTCGCGCGTCGCGGCCTTGAGCTGCTCCAGCCCGTCGTGCACGCGCTGCAAAAACGGCGGCTCGTCGAGCAGGTCGCCGGGGTAGTAGCCGGTCAGCGAGAGTTCGGAAAACACCACCATGTCGGCGTGCTCGGCCGCGGCCTGCGCCGCAGCGGCGCGCATGCGCGCGATGTTGCCGGCGATGTCGCCAATGGTGTGGTTGAGTTGGGCCAGGGTGACGCGCAGCATCGTGATTGAACCGTGAAGATGGAATGGGGTATGGGGTAGTCCGCGTTACTTGCTCATCGCGGGCTCGGGGATACTGAAGACCTGCCGCAAATAGGCCAGGTAGGTCTCGTCGTCGCACATCGTCTTGCCGGGCGAATCGGAGATCTTGGCCACGGGCTGACCGTTGGCGTGGGTGAGCTTCATGACGATGTTGATCGGCGTCAGGCCCACGTCGTTGGTCAGGCTGGTGCCAATGCCGAAGCCCAGCTGGATGCGGTCGCCGAAATGCTCGTACAGCGCCAGCGCCCGGTCCAGGTTCAGCCCATCCGAAAACACCAGCCGCTTGGTCTCGGGCTTGATGCGCAGCTTCTCGTAATGCGCGATGGCTTTCTCGCCCCAGGCAATCGGGTCGCCCGAGTCGTGGCGCAGGCCGTCGAACAGCTTGGCGAAGTACAGGTCGAAATCGGCCAGGAAGGCGTCCATGCCCACGGTGTCGGTCAGTGCAATGCCCAGGTCGCCCCGGTACTCCTGCACCCAGTCCTCGAGCGCGGCGATCTGGAAGTCGCGCAGGCGCACGCCCTGGGCCTGGTAGCTCTGCAGGTACTCGTGCGCCATGGTGCCGATGGGCACCAGGTTCAGCTCCTTGGCCAGCAGCACGTCGGAGGTGCCCTTGAACCACTGCGGCGTCTGCTGCGCGAAGGCCGAGACCACCTCGCGGTGCCATTCGCGCGCGTAGCGGCGGCGCACGCCAAAGTCGAACAGCTCGAACGGGTGCGTGCGGCTGGTCTCGCGGCCCAGCTCCTTCAGGCGCTCGATCTTCACGGCCAGGCGCTGCCGGCCTTGGTCCAGGGCCCGCGTTTCGTCGAAGCGGCGGAAATACAGCTCGTTGACGATGGCCAGCACGTAGATCTCGAACGGCATCACGTGCACCTGGGGGCCGCGCGCCTCGATGTGCAGGGTGTCGCCATCGGCCCAGGCGTGGATGAAGCTGCGCTGCAGCTGGAAGATGCGCAGGAAGTCGATGAAGTCGCTCTTCATGAAGCGCAGGCTGCCGATGTAGGCCAGCTCACCCGGCGTGAAGCGCAGCGCGCACAGCGCATCCAGCTCCTGGTTCAGGTGGCCCAGCAGCTCGGTCAGCGGGTACTCGGGCCGGTTGCGGCAGACGAAGGTGTACTCGGCCTGGGTTTGCGGGTTGCGGTGCAGCATGGCCTGCCACATCGTGAACTTGTACAGGTCGGTGTCCAGCAGGCTGGTGATGATGGGCGAAGGCGATGGCATGGCCGATGGAAACAATCAGGACAAGGGGTATGGATCTGTGCTCGTGGTCAACAGGACGGCAACCGTCACATGCTGGTCACCACAGCGCTCAGATCGTCGGTACTGGTAGCCAGGCGCACGCCGTGTGCGCGCATGGCCTGCAGGAAGTCGGCCTGCGCGGCCTCGAAGCCCGCCACCGGGCTCATGCAGTCGGTCAGCAGCACCAGCCGCTCGGGTCGGCCAGACGGCAAGTATTGCACCAGGTGTTCGCAGCTCGCGCGCACGCAGTGGCTGCCGGCCTCGCCCGCCACGATGAGGCAGTCGGCCGCATCCAGCTCGGCGAGCAGCCGCGTGTTGAGCGCCGTGGCCGGGTCGCCGGCATCGGGCACCTCGGCCAGGAAGGCGCTGTAGTGCTCGGTCCAGGGGTTCAGGCCCTTGAAGACGTGGCGGACCGCCTGGCCCCGCGCCAGTTGCCAGTCGGCCAGGGCCTCGGCCAGCGCCGCGTGCACGCCATGGCCAAAGCGGCCGACCTCGCAGTGCACGGGCCACACCATGTGGGTGTAGCGGCCCTGCACTTCGAGTTGATCGAGGTATGCCAGGACGCGCGATACATCGTCATCGCGAACAGGCCGATACTCACCCGATCTGACCTGAGCGGCGGTGATGGCCGTGAACGGCGCCACCGCATCGCCCGACCGCGTGCGCCAGAAACCAGGGTGGGCGATGTCGATGCGCTGGTGCGAATCCAGCGTGACCGTGATCGCGTCCAGCTGCGCGCCATGCTGGCGCAGCCAGCCGGCCAGGCGCTGCATGTCGGCATGTGCGCCCGCCACGGGCAGGCTGGGCGCCACGGCCTCGCCGCTGAGGGCATCACGGCCCCACCAGGTGGCGGGCAGGTCGCAGAAATCGTTCTGCGGATCGATGAGCAGCAGCTGAACGCGTGCACGGCTGGCGGGGCGCTGGGCGGGGATGGCGTGTGTCATGCAGGAAGCTCCTCGTGCATTGTGTGGCATCTGACGGACAGTGTAGCTCAGTTAGTTCATTTTATGAACTAACAAATGAGCACCCCTGCGACATGGGCCACGCGTCGCGCCGAAGCCGACGCCACGCATGCCGTGGCCGCGACCTGGCCAGGCCAGGCCCGCCTCGGCCGTGCAGGCCGCCGGTGTTAGGCTGCGGTGATCGGAACCCTGAGGAGACCCTGGCCATGCCTTTGCACGCAGCGCCCTGTTCACTTGCTTGGCTCCCGGCATGCCCGCGCGCGCATGCCGCCGCACCGCGCCGTCGCGCCCGCGCCGGGAGGCCGTCATGAGCACGGTGGTGATCGGCGCCGGCATCGTGGGCCTGATGACGGCCTACCACCTGGCCCGCGAGGGCGACACCGTGACGGTGATCGACGCCCTGCCCGGCCCCGGCCAGGCCACCAGCTACGGCAACGGCGCGCAGCTGAGCTACAGCTTCGTCGCCCCGCTGGCCGAGCCGTCGGTGCTGGCCAAGCTGCCCGGCATGGTCTGGGGCAAGGATTCGCCGCTGCACCTGCGGCTGCGCGCCAGCCCCGCGCAATGGCAGTGGGGCCTGAAGTTCCTGGCGGCCTGCAACGCGCCGCAGGCGCAGCAGACCACGCGCGAGCTGCTGCAGCTGGGCGCGGCCAGCCGCGAGCGGCTGCACGCGCTGATGGCCGAGCACGCCCTGCAGTTCGACTTCACGCGCGCGGGCAAGCTGGTCGTCTACCAGGATGAAGCCGCCTTCGAAGGCGCCAGGGCGCAGATGGCCTTCCAGGCCGAGCTGGGCTGCCAGCAGACCGCGCTGACCGGCGCCGAGTGCGTGGCGCGCGAGCCGGCGCTGGCGGGCGTGGGCCAGCGGCTGGTGGGCGGCATCGACACGCCATCTGAAGAGGCGGGCGACTGCCACCTGCTGTGCCAGGAGCTCGAGCGCGTGCTGCGCCAGGACCCCGCTGGCAGCGCCGGGGCCGACACCGCCCGCGCTGGCGCCGTGGAGTTCCGCTACGGCCTGTCGGTGCGCGGCTTTGCGCAGCGCGGGGGGCGTGTGGTGGCCGTGCAGACCAGCGCCGGGCCGCTGGCGGCCGACCGCGTGGTGCTGGCCGCGGGCATGGGCAGCCAGCGCCTGGCCCGCATGCTGGGCGTAAACGCCGGTCTGGCGGCCTTGAAGGGCTACAGCCTGACCTACGTGCTGGGGCCGGACAGCCAGGCGCCCCGGGTCAGCGTGACGGACACCCACAACAAGGTGGTGTACGCACGCCTGGGGCCGCGCCTGCGCGTGGCGGGCATGGTGGACATGGGCAACGACAGCCTGGCCATCGCCCCCGATCGCATCGCCACCCTGAAGGCGCAGGTGGCCGACTTCCTGCCACAGCTGAAGGCGCGCGGCGAGCCCACGCCCTGGGCCGGCCTGCGCCCCGCCCGCGCCGACGGCAAGCCCGTGGTGGACCGCGTGCCGGGGCTGGACAACGCCTGGCTGCACCTGGGCCACGGCGCGCTGGGCTTCACGCTGGCCGCGGGCAGCGCGGCGCTGCTGGCCGACCGCATGGCCGGCCGCGCCACGGCGCTGGATGCGAACTGGTTTCGCCTGTGAATCTCCACAAGGCAGTATGCAGGTGTTGCCGATGATGTTGAAACGGCAACCCAGGCATACTGCCTTTGTCGTCAATCCACCCGCAAACCCAGCTTGCGCGTGACGGCCGCGTAGCGGTCCATGTCGGCCAGGATCAGCGCCTGGAAGGCTGCCGGCGAACCCGTGGCCGCGCTGTAGCCCTGCTCGTCCAGCAACTGACGCATGGCCTGGCCCTGCAGGGCCAGTTGCGCGGCCTGGTGCAGCCGCGCCACCACGGCCGCCGGTGTGCCCGCAGGCGCCAGCAGGCCGTGCCACTGCTCCACGTCGAACCCCGGCACGCCCTGCTCGGCCACGGTGGGCACCTGAGCCAACTGCGGCAGGCGCTTGGGCGAGGTGATGGCCAGGGCTCGCACGCGGCCACCGGCCATCATGGCCGAGGCGCTGCTGGCCGTGACCAGGCCTGCCGGCACCTGGCCGGCCGCCACGGCGGTGATGGCCGGGCCGCAGCCCTTGTAGGGCACGTGTTGCCAGTGGCTGCGGGTGGCCTGCGCCAGCATTTCGCCGGCCAGGTGCTGCGGCGTGCCGTTGCCGCACGAGGCAAAGGCCAGGGGACGGTCGGCGCTGCGGGCCGCGGCCAACGCGTCCTCCAGGCTGTGCAGCGCGCTGTCGGCCGGCACCACCAGCACCGAGGCGATGAAGCCGGCGTTGACCACGGCCGTGAAATCGCGCTGGGGATCGAAATCGAGCTTCTGGTACACGCCGGGGTTGATCGCGAACGAGCTGTTGACCATCAGCAGTGTCTGGCCATCGGGCGCGGCCTGCGCCACGTGCTGCGCGCCGATGTTGCCGCTGGCGCCGGGCCGGTTTTCGACCAGCACGGTTTGGCCCAGGCGGGTTTGCAGCTCGGCGCCCAGCCGGCGCGCCAGCAGGTCGGTGCCACCGCCCGGCGGAAAGGTGACCACGATGGTGAGCGGCTTGCCCGTGGGCCGCAGCGTGGCCGAGGCCGCCGACGATGTCCCGGCCGTGGCCGTTGCCGTGGCCGTGGCCGCGCCTCGAACCGAAGGGACGCCAGGGACCGCGCCCGGCACCGTGGTCGACGCCACGCGCGCGGCCGCCGGTGACGAGGCGCCACTCGCAGCGACACCCGGGCCGACCGGGCTCGCCGCATGGACGGCCGTCGCCAGCAGACCCGTCAGCAAACTGGCGCCGACGCCGGGCCGCCAGCCCACCCACCGCGCCGCCAACCGCTGCACGGCCTGGGTCGCATGCACCATCCAGCGCGGTCCGCCGTCGCCGTGGGTCACAGCCGATGGCGCGCTGCGGTGCCGTGCCCTGTGCGATGCCGGTGCCATGGCTCAGGCGTCCAGGCCGATGTCGAGCACGCGCGCGCTGTGCGTGATCCAGCCCACGGCGATCTGATCGACCCCGGTGGCGGCCACCGCGGCGGCCGTGTCGGGCGTGATGCGACCCGAAGCCTCGGTGATGGCTCGGCCCCGGCACATGGCCACCGCCGTGCGCAGGTCGTCCAGGCTCATGTTGTCGAGCAGTACCACGTCCACGCCCAGCGACAGCGCCGTCTCCAGCTGCGCCAGCGTGTCCACCTCCAGCTCGACCTTGACCATGTGGCCCACCCCGGCGCGGGCGCGCGCCACGGCGGTCTGCACATCGCCGGCCAGGGCGATGTGGTTGTCCTTGATGAGCACGGCGTCGTCCAGCCCGAAGCGGTGGTTGCTGCCGCCGCCCACGCGCACGGCATGTTTCTGCAGCGCACGCAGGCCCGGCAGGGTCTTGCGCGTGCAGGTCACCCGCGTGGCGTGCCCGGCCCGCGCGATCGCCTGCGCGATGGACGCCGTGCTGCTGGCCACGCCGCTCAGGTGGCACAGGTAGTTCAAGGCCACACGCTCCGCACTGAGGATGGCGCGCGCCGGGCCGGCGATGCGTGCGATCTCGGCGCCGGGCGCCAAGGCGGCCCCATCGGCCAGCGACGCCTCGAACCGGCCGGCACCCATCAGCCCAAACGCCAGCCGCGCCAGGTCCAGCCCGGCCAGCACCCCGACCTCGCGCGCCACCAGGCGCAAGGTCGCCTGGGCATCGACGGGCACGATGGCATCGGTCGTCAGGTCGCCGGCCCGGCCCAGGTCTTCGAGCAAAGCCATCCGCACCAGCGGCTCCAGCATCAGGTCGGGCAAGGGGGGCACCGGCAGGCGCTCACCTAGGGCAGTGTTTTTAATGCTCATTTTGAGTATTTTCAAATCCAAAAACGAGCGCCGCGGTGGCGCGCCTGGACTTATGCTAACAGCGAGCATAAGGGGTGTCGATGGCCGCCAGTCGCCTGCGCGCATCCGCCTCGGCTTGGGCCTGTTCACCCCTCGCCCTCACGCACGCCCACGCGAATTCGACGCACAAGCGCGTCGGGGGCCGACCCGCGCACCACGGGTCAACTCGCCGCTCGCGTCAAGTCGCGTCGCGCCCCGCGGCCTGCCCACACCGCCCCGACAGTCGCGGCTGCGCCACAGCGGGTGTGAAATTTATTAACCCAATGGACTTACTTTTGTATATTTTTGACCTTTGACGTTGCAAGACGATGCATGGGCTAGGCCCAACCCCAGGGTTGACGCCCCCGGCATCGCAGGTCTGCCTGGTTGGGAGCTGCACGTCGAGCTGTTTTCGCGGCGCCCGCGTCTTGATACGCGGGCCTTCTCAACCCATTCGGTCCTGCACCGAGCCCCCCGTCCCGGAGCCCCCATGCCCCTGAGCGCCCCCTCTTCCGCGTTGTCCTCGCGTCAACGCCTGTCGTCCCTGTCCCGCCTGGCAGGCCTCACCGTGGTCCTGGCCACCGCCTCCACCAACGTCTGGGCGCAGTCCTGCGACGGCACCCTCTTCATCTCGCAAAACACGCCCACCACGCTCCTCCACAGCGCCTTCCCGGTCAACTTCCAGGCGGTCGGCAGCGCGGCGCCCATGACCTACAACGCCTTGGGCCACCACACCAACGGCGACCTCTACGGCCTGCAGACCAGCAGCAACACCCTGCTGCGGATCAACCAGACCACCGGCGTCGTCACCACCGTGGGTGCTGTGGCCGGTCTGCCCGTCGCCAGCTACAACGCCGGCACCATCGGCACCAACAACCTGTACTACGTGAAGCCGGTCGGCAACACCAACACCCTCTACACCATCGACCCCACCGCGGCCACACCCACCGCCACGGCCACGACGCTGTCCCAGAGCATCACGATCTCCGACATGGGCTGGGTGAGCGGCCTGCTCTACGCCTCGGCCGACGATGGGCAGCTTTATGCCATCGATCCGGCCACCGGCACGGTGACCGCCATTGGCGCGCCCGACAACACCGGCGGCGTGCTGGGCGCGCAGTTCTCGGGGCCCAATGGCCTGTTCGGCGTGGCCAACAGCGGCGCCGGTTTTTTCCAGATCAGCCTGACGACGGGGGCACGCACCCTGCTGTCCGGTGCACCGGCCTCGGGCAACAACGATGGCGCCAGCTGCCCCACGGCCAACGTGCTCACCTCGGCCCAGGCCGACCTGGGCGTCACCAAGACCGACGGCGCCACGACCTACACACCGGGTACCCCCGTGGTCTACACCATCGTCGCCAGCAACGCCGGCCCCAGCGATGCCGATGGCGTCGCCCTGAGCGACCCCTTGCCCGCGGGCATCACCAACGCCAGCTGGACCTGTACCGCCACGGGCGCAGCCACCTGCACGAACGCCGGCACCGGCGCCCTGACCGACACCATCAACCTCCCCAACGGCACGTCCGCCACCTACACGGTGACGCTGCAGGTGCCCGCCGACTTCACGGGCAACCTGGTGAACACCGTGCAAGTGACCCCACCCGCCGGCGTGACCGACCCCAACCCCAACAACAACAGCGCCACCGACACCAACACCCCGGCCAGCGTACCGCCCGGCCCCGCGCCCACGCCGGTGCCCACCGATTCGCCGTGGATGCTGCTGGGATTGGCCGCCGCGCTGGGGGGCTACGCCGCACGCGCCAAGCGCCGCGCACGCGCTTGAGGCGCAGGGCGGGCGCGGCACAGCCGTGGCGCGCCCTGTCAGGTGCCCCAGCTGACCCAGGCGGTTCATGAGCCACCGTGCGCGCAGCTGAAGCCGGAGTGAGCACCGGCCGGCACACGCCATGATTCGGCTGCCAGGGCGACCATTCAAGGGGTAATTGGTCATGGCCTTTGTTTAACGAACGGTTATGGCCAGATACCCCTTTTGATTTGACGTCAACGTTGACGCTTCGGCTTCACCCAGAAACGGCACGAGTGCGTTGCCCTGGCCACAAGGCCATGTCGCGCGCCCCGTCTTGATGATTCGGCGGTTCGGTGACCTGAACGGCGGCGCCGGCCTCCCGCACGCGGGTCAGGCTGACTGCGACGCGCGTCGGGTCCATGCGGCCCATGGGTTGCAGTGCGTTCATCCACATACCAGGGAGTAATCCTCCATTCCCGTCATGTTGACAATGGGATTCGCCGGATACCTATTGCCACCCTGCGCCAACGGGTCAACCCGCGTCAAGATGACGCTCTGCCCTCATCCGGAAGCGACCCTGAGGCCTTCCAAGTCCAGCCGCGAGCCCATCGCCTGCCATCGTGGCCTGCGGCGCCGCATGCGGCGCATCACTCGCAGATCGGGCCGGCGCCCTCAGGCCTTGCCGTCCAGCTCGCGGTGGCGCTTGAGCGTCGTCCATTCGTGCCGGAACGCCTCCGCCAGCTGCTCGACGAGGTAGACGGAGCGGTGCTGCCCGCCAGTGCAACCGATGGCCACGGTGACGTAGCTGCGGTGGTCCTGCTCCAGCGGCTGCAGCCAGGCGCGCACGAACTGCGCCACCTGCGCGCGCATGCGCTGGGCTTCGGGCTGGCGATCGAGGAACTCGATGACCGGCTGGTCGCGCCCGGTCAGCGGCCGCAGCACGGGGTCGTAGTGCGGGTTGGGCAGCATGCGCACGTCGAAGACGAAATCGGCCGACACCGGCAGGCCGCGCTTGAACGCGAAGGACTCGAACACCAGCGTCAGCGCCGAGGCCGGCGCCTCCACCACGGCCTTCACGTAGCCGCGCAGCTGCTGGGCCCGGGTGAAGCTGGTGTCGATGACGTGGGCCCGCTCGCGCATGTCGCCCAGCATGTCCCGCTCCAGGCCAATGGCCTCCATCAACCCATGCACGTCGTCGCCCAGGGCGTGCGACGACAGCGGGTGGCGCCGTCGGCTTTCGGAGTAGCGGTGCACCAGGGTTTCGTTGCTGGCGTCCAGGAAGATCGAGCGCAGCACGTACTCGCGCGGGTTCAGGCTGGCCAGCAACAGCGGCAACTGCGGCAGCGACGCCGCGCTGCGCACGTCCATGGCCACGGCCACGCGCGCCAGGTGGCGTTCGCGCGCCAGCGTCAGCAGCTGGGTCAGCAGCTCGGGCGGCAGGTTGTCCACGCAGTAGTAGCCCACGTCTTCCAGCGCGTTCAGGGCCACGGACTTGCCCGAGCCCGACATGCCGGTGATGAGCACCAGGTCCATGGTCATGCCGACCTCCGTTTGCCGGCGCGTGCGGCCACCTGGGGTGGGGACGCGGCAGCCGCTGGCGCCAGCAGCTCGCGCGCATGGTCCAGCGTGGCGCGGGTGATCTGGCTGCCACCCAGCATGCGGGCAATCTCCTGCACGCGCTCGTCGGCCACCAGCGTCTTGAGCGAGCTGAAGGTCTGGGCGTCCACCGCCTGCTTGCTGACCAGCACGTGGTGGTCGGCCGCGGCCGCCACCTGCGGCAGGTGGGTCACGGCCAGCACCTGGCGGTCGCTGCCCAGCTGCTGCATCAGCCGGCCGACCGACTCGGCCACGGCGCCGCCCACGCCCGAATCCACCTCGTCGAAGATCAGCGTCTGGGCCTGGCCCAGCGCGCTGGTTTTCACGGCAATCGCCAGCGCGATGCGCGAGAGCTCGCCCCCCGAGGCCACCTTGCCGATGGGCCGGGGCGACACGCCGGCATGGCCCGCCACCAGGAACTCGACCTCGTCGATGCCGGTGCTGGTGGCCGCCTGCGCGCGCAACGCCACCTCGAAACGGCCGCCGCCCATGCCCAGGGCCTGCATGGCATCGGTCACTTCGGCAGCCAGCCGCGGCGCGGCCTTGTGGCGCAGGCGGGACAAGGCCTGCGCCTCGCGGTCGTACGCGGTGCGGGCCCGTTGCTCGGCCTGTTGCAGCGCGTCCAGGTCGCTCTGGGCGTCCAGCTCGGCCAACTGCTGGCGCCAGCCCTGCCAGGTGCTGGCCAGGTCCTCGGGCGCGACGCGGAAGCGCTTGGCCAGGCCCAGCCAGGCCTGCACGCGCTCGTCCAGCGCCTGCAGCCCGTCGTCGTCGTGGTCGGTGTGGCGCAGGTAGGCGCGCAAACCGTGCAGCGCCTCTTCGAATTGCGCCTGGCCCGTGCTCAGCAGGTCGATGAACGGCGTGAACGCAGGTTCGATGTGGGCCTGCGTGGACAGCGTGTCCACGCAGCGCCCCACCTCGCTCAGCACACCGCCCGCGCCGCGGCCACGGCCGCCTTCTTCGGCGTCCAGCGTGTTGCACACGGCCTGGGCCGCCTCGATCAGGGCCTGCACGTGCGAGCGCCGCGTGTGGTCGGCGTTGAGCTGCGGCCACTCGCCGTCCTGCGGGTTCAGCCGCTCAAGCTCGCCGATCTGCCACATCAGGCGTTCACGCTCCTGCGCCAGCGAGGCCTGCTGGGCCGTCGCACGCGCCAGCCGCTCATGGGCCGCGCGCCAGGTCTGCCAGGCCTGGCCCACCGCTGCCGTCTGCACGGCGCCGAACGCGTCGAGCAGCTCGCGCACCGCGGCCTGGCGCGTCAGGCTTT
Organism: Comamonas serinivorans; assembly: GCF_002158865.1. Lineage (NCBI taxonomy): Bacteria > Pseudomonadati > Pseudomonadota > Betaproteobacteria > Burkholderiales > Comamonadaceae > Comamonas > Comamonas serinivorans. Next base: position 3,855,034 of record NZ_CP021455.1, read on the forward strand.
GCCAGGCGTGCTGGCCGTGGATGTCGATGAGCTGGTCGCCGAGCTCGCGCAGCTGGGTCGCGGTGGCCGCACTGCCGTTGATCCAGGCGCGGCTCTTGCCTTGGGCATCGATGGTGCGGCGCAGCAGCACCTGGGGCGCCGCCGCGGGCTCTTCGCCGCCGACGTCGAAACCGCTCTCGGTCAACCATTGCACCTGCGGTGCGTCGATCGAAAACCGGGCGCTGATCTCGGCACGGGCCGTGCCCTCGCGCACCACGCCGGCATCGGCGCGCGCCCCCAGCGCCAGCTGCAGCGCGTCGATGAGGATGGATTTACCGGCCCCGGTCTCCCCCGTGAGCACCGTGAAGCCGTTGGAAAAATCCAGGTTCAGCTCGCGCACGATGACGAAATCGCGCAAGTCCAGACTCAGCAGCGCCATGATGGGTTGTTCAAATCAATCGGTGTATGCCCATGTTTCCGTTTGCAGTGCAACGCAAATCAATGCATACCCTTGCTGTTCATGCCAACAACGATGACCTGCGTCATCCGTTTCTCGCGTTCCAGTGCAGCTTGCGCCGCAGCACGTCAAAGTAGTTCCAGCCGGCCTCGTGCAAAAAGATCGCCTGGTGCGCCGAGCGGCGCGCGGTGATCCGGTCGCCCACCTGCAAAGCGGTGATGGCCTGCATGTCGAAGCTGGCGCTGGCCTCGCGCGCGGCCACGATCTCCAGCTGGATTTCGCCCGTGTCGGCCAACACGATGGGCCGGTTCGACAGGTTGTGCGGCGCGATCGGCACCAGCGCCCAACCCGCCACCGAGGGGTGGATAAGCGGCCCGCCGGCCGACAGCGAATAGGCCGATGCCCCTGTGGGCGTAGCGATGATGAAGCCATCGGCGCGGTGGTTGGCGACGAAGTGCCCGTCGATCTCCACGCGCAGCTCGACCATGGCCGAGGTGCTGCCGCGCGTGACCACCACGTCGTTGAGCGCCACGGCATCGAACAGGCAGGCGCCGCCCCGGAACAGGCTGCCGTGGATGAGGCTGCGGCGGTCTTCCTCGACCGCGCCGCGGATCATGTTCGTCAGCGGCGTGTGGAAATTGTTGAGCTCGATGTCGGTGATGAAGCCCAGGCGGCCCTGGTTGATGCCGATCAAGGGCAGGTCGTAGGCCGCCAGCACGCGGGCCGCGCCCAGCATGGTGCCGTCGCCGCCGATGACCACCGCCACATCGCAGTATTGACCCAGCTCTTCCGTCGTCATGACGCGAAAGCCCGATACCCCGGTGTTCGCGGCGCTCTGCTGCTCCAGGATGACTTCGCACCCCAATTCGACCAGCAGCTGGCTCACGGCCAGCAGGTTCTGCCGCGTGCTGGGCAAGGCCGCGCCGGAGACTGGATCGCTGTATTTGCCGATGAGGCCGACTCGACGGTATTTGACGGACATGGCCAAATTACATCATGTTTCGGCGGCCCCGCCGTGACGCGCGACTGGCCCTGCACGGCCGGATGCATAGAATGAATTCATGTTGGACGAACGCGCAAGACTGCTGCTGAAGACCCTGGTCGAGCACTACATCGCCGATGGGCAGCCGGTGGGCTCGCGCACGCTCTCGCGCCAGTCCGGCTTGTCGCTCTCGCCGGCCACCATCCGCAACGTGATGGCCGACCTCGAAGAGCTGGGCCTGATCGCCAGCCCGCACACCTCGGCCGGCCGCATCCCCACCGCCAAGGGCTATCGCCTGTTCGTGGACACCATGCTCACCATTGGCAGCGGCCTGGCGACCCGCTCGGGCACGGCCGTGCCCCAAAAGCTCAGCGGCGACCAGCCGGGCAAGGTCATCTCCAGCGCGGCCAACCTGCTGTCCGAGCTGTCGCAGTTCGTCGGCGTGGTCGTCGCGCCCAAGCGCACCTCGGTGTTTCGCCACATCGAATTCCTGCGCCTGTCCGAGCGCCGCCTGCTGGTCATCATCGTGTCGCCCGACGGCGAGGTGCAAAACCGCATCATCTACCCCGAGGTCGACTACGAGGCCGCGCAGCTCATCGAAGCCGCCAACTACCTCAACGCCCACTACGCCGGCATGGCGATCGAAACCGTGCGCGACCGGCTGCAGCACGAGGCCGACGCCCTGCGCAGCGAAATCACCACGCTGATGCAGGCCGCGCTGCTGGCCGGCAGCGAGGCCTTGAACGAGGGCCAGGACGAGGTGGTGGTGGCGGGCGAGCGCAACCTGCTGGCCGTGAACGACCTCTCGCAGGACATGGGGCAACTGCGCAAGGCCTTCGACCTGTTCGAGCAAAAGGCGCAGCTCATCCGCCTGCTCGACGTCTCATCCAAGGGGGAAGGCGTGAACATCTACATCGGCGGCGAAAGCATGACCGTGCCGGTCGAGCAGCTGTCGGTGGTCACGGCCCCGTACGAGGTCGATGGCCAGGTCGTGGGCACGCTGGGCGTCATCGGCCCCACGCGCATGCAATACCACCGCATGATCGAAATCGTCGACATCACCGCACGCCTGGTGGGCAACGCCCTGAGCCACGGGCGGTGAGCCATGGGCGCTGAGCGCGGGCAGCGTGCCGATAGAATCCGCGCTCTCGGGACGTTAGCTCAGTTGGTCAGAGCAGGGGACTCATAATCCCTTGGTCGTTGGTTCAAGTCCAACACGTCCTACCACCTGAAGCCCTTGCACGCCAAGGCTTTCCAGGCCAGCGAGGCGCGGCGGACCGTCTCAACGTGTTCCGCGAAGCGACGCACCCGTCAGCCACCAGCCGGCCGCGCATCCCACCGGGTACAGCAGACCCTTCCAGGTCCAGCCCCAAGCCCCTCCGGCCCAGTCCCCCTCTTCAGCACCTCCAAGGGCATGACACCGGCGTGCGCCTGCTCGCACAGGCCGTGCTTCCCTGCCCCTCAGCCTCAAAGGGCCCGGTCAGCCAGGGTCGCGCAGCACCTCGCCAAAGGCCAGCCGTCCAGCCACGGTCGTCAATCAATCGGCAGCAGTATGGCGCCATCATCGTTTTTCATTCAACGATAAGCACACCATACCTATACCAAAATTCACTTCGCCACCGTCAGACATCGACGCGAGCGATGCCCGCCGGACGACAGCCTGCAACACCCTGCGTGGCCAACGGTCAGTGGGTCACCGCCAGGCAGCGCCACGCAGGCATTTGCCAAGCGGTTCACTTTGCGCAAGCATGGGCTCAACGCGCTGCACGCCGCTTTTTTGGGACATCCCCATGGCCCTTTTCTCGCTCCGCCCGCCGCCCCAGACTCCCCGTACCCACCCCCACGAGGGCGAGGCCCTGCCCCCGCACACGGCGCTGCGCGCGCGCATCACGGCGCACCACCGCACGCCCGAGCCCGAAGCCGTAGCCTGGCTGCTGCCCCAGGTGAAGGCGGTTGCCGACGCCGAGACGACGCGGCGCACGCTTGAACTCGCCACGCAGATCGCCCAGCGCCTGCGCGAGCGCCAGGCCCGCATGGGCCGGACCAGCCTCGTGCAAGGCCTGCTGCAGGAGTACGCGCTGTCGTCGCAGGAAGGCGTGGCGCTGATGTGCCTGGCCGAAGCGCTGCTGCGCATCCCCGACCCGGCCACGCGCGATGCGCTGATCCGCGACAAGATCGCGCAGGGCCACTGGCGCGAGCACGCCGGCCACAGCCCTTCGCTGTTCGTCAACGCCGCCACCTGGGGGCTGCTGCTGACCGGCAAGCTGGTGGCCACGCACAGCGAGACCACCTTGTCCTCGCTGCTCACGCGGCTGATCGGCCAGGGCGGCGAGCCGCTGATCCGACAGGGCGTTCAGATCGCCATGCGCCTGATGGGCGAGCAGTTCGTGATGGGCGAAACCATCGCCGACGCCTTGCGGCATGCCCGCCCGTTGGAAGCCCAGGGCTTTCGCTACTCCTACGACATGCTGGGCGAGGCCGCGATGACGGCCGAGGACGCCGACCGCTACCGTCAGGCCTACGAAGACGCGATCCACGCCATCGGCAAGGCGTCCAACGGCCGCGGTGTCTACGAGGGCCCCGGCATCTCGATCAAGCTGTCGGCGCTGCACCCGCGCTACAGCCGCGCGCAACGCACGCGCGTGATGGACGAGCTCTACCCCGTGGTGCGCCGCCTGGCGCTGCTGGCCCGGCGCCACGACATCGGCCTGAACATCGACGCCGAGGAGGCCGACCGGCTCGAGCTATCGCTGGACCTGCTCGAGCGGCTGTGCTTCGAGCCCGCGCTGGCGCATTGGCACGGCATCGGCTTCGTGATCCAGGCCTACCAGAAGCGCTGCCCCTTCGTCATCGACTGGTGTGTCGACCTGGCGCGCCGCAGCCAGCACCGCCTCATGATCCGCCTGGTCAAAGGGGCCTACTGGGACAGCGAGATCAAGCGCGCGCAAGTGGATGGCTTGGCGGGCTATCCGGTCTACACGCGCAAGGCCTACACCGACCTGTCGTACCTGGCCTGCGCACGTCAGCTGCTGGCCGCGCCCGAGCAGGTCTACCCGCAGTTCGCCACGCACAATGCGCACACGCTGGCGGCGATTTACCAGCTGGCCGACCCGGCGGCCTGGCAGCCGGGGCAGTACGAGTTCCAGTGCCTGCACGGCATGGGCGAGCCGCTGTACGAGCAGGTGGTCGGGCACACAGAAAATGGCAAGCTGGGCCGGACCTGCCGCATCTACGCCCCCGTGGGCACGCACGAGACGCTGCTGGCCTACCTGGTGCGCCGCCTGCTCGAGAACGGCGCCAACACCTCGTTCGTGAACCGCATCGCCGACCCCACGGTCCCGATCGCCGCGCTGGTGGCAGACCCGGTCGCGGCCGTCGAGCGCCTGGCGCAGCAGGGGCCCCCCCTGGGTGCGCCCCACCCCGCCATTCCCCTGCCCGCCCAGCTCTACGGCAGCGCCCGCCGCAATTCGGACGGCCTGGACCTCTCGAACGACGACAGCCTGCATGCGCTGGACGAGGCCCTGACGGCCAGCGCCGCCGTGGCCTGGACGGCCGAGCCCCTGCTGGCCCAGCCGGCGGCCGAACCGGCCGCAGAGGGGGTGCCGGTCGTCAACCCGGCGGACGCCAGCGACGTGGTGGGCCGGGTCTGGCCCGCCAGCGCAGGGCAGTTGCAACAGGCCCTGGCCGCCGCCCACGCCTTCGCGCCAAGCTGGGCGGCCACGCCCGTGGCCGAGCGCGCCGCCGCGCTGGAGCGCGCGGCCGACCACCTGCAGCAACGCCTGCCCCTACTGCTGGGCCTGCTGGCGCGCGAGGCCGGCAAAACCTGCGCCAACGGCGTGGCCGAGGTCCGCGAGGCCATCGACTTCCTGCGCTTCTACGCGGCGCAGGCGCGCACCAGCCTGGCCACGGCCGCGCACACGCCGCTGGGCCCTGTCGTCTGCATCAGCCCCTGGAACTTCCCGCTCGCGATCTTCATCGGCCAGATCGCCGCGGCACTGGCCGCCGGCAACCCCGTGTTGGCCAAGCCCGCCGAACAGACGCCGCTGGTGGCTGCCGAGGGCGTGCGCCTGCTGCATGCGGCCGGCATCCCTGCTGCCGCCCTTCAGCTGCTGCCGGGCGACGGCGCCACGGTGGGCGCCGCGCTCGTGGCCGACGCGCGCGTGCAGGCCGTGATGTTCACGGGCTCGACCGAGGTCGCGCGCCAGATCCAGCAAACGCTGGCCCAGCGCCTGGGCGCCGGCGGCGCGCCCGTGCCCCTGATCGCCGAGACGGGCGGGCAAAACGCCATGATCGTCGACTCCTCGGCGCTGGTGGAACAGGTCGTGGCCGACGTGCTCGGCTCGGCCTTCGACAGCGCGGGCCAGCGCTGCTCGGCGCTGCGCGTGCTGTGCCTGCAGGACGAGGTGGCCGACCGCGTGCTGCACATGCTTCGGGGCGCGATGGCCGAGCTCACGGTCGGCAACCCGGCCCGGCTCAGCACCGACGTGGGCCCGGTCATCGACGCCGAGGCGCGCGACACCCTCGAAGCCCACATCGCCCAGATGCAGCGCGCCGGCCGCCAGGTGCAGCGCCTGGGCCGCAGCGCGCCGGACGTGCCGGGCCGCGGCACCTACGTGCTGCCGACGCTGATCGAGATTGAGCACATCGCCGAGCTGCAGCGCGAGGTCTTCGGCCCCGTGCTGCACGTGGTGCGCTTCGCGCGCCCGGCCCTGGGCACGCTGCTGGCGCAGATCGCCGCCACCGGCTACGGCCTGACCCAGGGCCTGCACACGCGCATCGACGAAACCCTGCGCGAGGTTGCGCAACACGCCCGCGTGGGCAACCTCTACATCAACCGCAACCTGGTCGGCGCGGTCGTGGGCGTGCAGCCCTTTGGCGGCCAGGGCCTGTCGGGCACCGGGCCCAAGGCCGGCGGCCCGCTGGTCCTGCACCGGCTGGGCGCGCACGGGGCCGGTATGGCACTGCACCAGGTGGTCGCCAGCGCCCTGCCGGGGGCGACACCCGCCGATGCGCCCGCCGACGTGCCCGCCAACGTGCCCGCGCAGGCCCCGGCCGCTCATGGCGCGCTGCTGGCCTGGCTCGGGGGCCGGCATGGCCTGCGCCTGCACCAGGCCTGCCTGCGCCTGCCCCAGGCGCTGGGTCCCCATCGGGCGTGGCTGCTGGCGGGGCCGACGGGCGAGCGCAACGTCTACAGCTGGCTGCCCCGCGAAGCCGTGCTGTGCCTGGCCGAGCACGACGAGGCGCTGCTGCTGCAGCTGGCCGCTGTGCTGGCGGTGGGTAGCCACGCGATCTGGCCGCTGCGGGCCGACACGCGGGCCCTGCGCGCCAGCCTGCCGCACGAGGTGCAGGCGCACATCACGCTGAGCCCCGACTGGACCGCCCCCGGCGTGAGGTTCGACGTCGCGCTGGCCGACGGCGATGCCGCTGGCCTGCGCGCCGCGGCGCAGCGCCTGGCGGCGCGTGAGGGGCCCATCGTCAGCCTGTGGCGGTGCTCGATGGAGGCGATGCCGCTGGAGGCCCTGCTGATCGAGCGGGCCACCAGCACCAACACCGCCGCCGCGGGCGGCAACGCCAGCCTCATGACGATCGCCTGATCGCTGGATCGCCGGTGCCAACCTGCAGTCCGCCATCGTCTGCGTGACCCTCATGGCCAAGCGGGTGTTCAAGGAGTAACCCGCCATTCCCGATACAGAGAAAACGGGAATGACCGGATACTTCTGCCATTTTTCGCTGACAAGTCGGGGCACGTGGTGGATTCGCGCAGGGTGACGCGAGGGCCGGCGCGTCGATCGGGACCCGGCTCGCCAGCCAGGCACCCAGCGCGATCCCCGAGCCTCGGCTGGCAAAAATCAGGGTAAACCCTTAAAATACCACCACCGCAGGGGGCAGCTTCGCTCCACAAGAGCCCTGCAACCCATGCCACTGACCGACGCGCCGCCTTGTCCACCAGGGCCCACCGACTCGCGCGCGGCCGAGTGGACCCGATCTGCGGCGTCCACCTCACACCGCCTCTCATGAACACCCTCACCCACACGCCGCTGGCCGGCCTGGCGGGCGCACGCGCTCGCCCCTTGAACCGCGACGATTACAAAACCCTGTCCCTGTCCGCACTGGGCGGCACGCTGGAGTTCTACGACTTCGTCGTGTTCGTGTTCTTTGCCAACGTCATCGGCAGCCTGTTCTTCCCGCCCGAGCTGCCCGACTGGATGCGCCAGCTTCAGACCTTGGGCATCTTCGCCGCCGGCTACCTGGCGCGACCCATCGGCGGCGTGCTGATCGCCCACTTTGGCGACCTGCTGGGCCGCAAGCGCATGTTCACGCTGTCCATCTTCCTGATGGCCGTGCCCACGCTGGTGATCGGCCTGCTTCCCACGTACGCGTCGATCGGCATCGCCGCCCCCATCCTGCTGCTGCTCATGCGCGTGGTGCAGGGCGCGGCGATTGGCGGCGAGATGCCCGGCGCCTGGGTGTTCGTGGCCGAGCACGCGCCGGCCCGGCACTACGGCCTCGCCATCGGCACCCTGACCTCGGGCATCACGGGCGGCATCTTCCTGGGCTCCCTCATCGGCGTGTGGCTGAACACCCACTACAGCGCCGAGCAGATCCACGACTGGGCCTGGCGCATCCCCTTCCTGCTGGGCGGCGTGTTTGGCCTGGTGTCGGTCTACCTGCGCCGCTACCTGCACGAAACCCCGGTGTTCCAGGACCTGAGCGCGCGCAAGCAGGCCGACCGCGAGCTGCCGTTGCGCACCGTGGTGCGCGAGCACCGCGCCGCCAGCGTGCTGGTCGCGCTGATGACCTGGGTGCTGTCGACCGCCGTGGTCGTGGTGGTGCTGTTCACGCCCAGCCATCTGCAGAAGCTGTTCCACATCCCGGCCGCGCTGGCGATGGAGACCAACGCCGTCGCCACCGTCACCTTGACGCTGGGCTGTGTGTTCTGGGGCTGGTTCAGCGACCGCGCCGGCACGCGCACGGCCATGGTGCTGGGCTGGGGCGGCATGGCCGTCACGGCCTACCTGTTCTACGGCAGCCTGCCCGGCACCCCGGCAGGCCTGGTGGCCCGTTACGCGCTGGTCGGCTTCTTCGTCGGCGCGATTTCGCTGCTGCCCGTGGTGGGGGTGCGTGCCTTCCCGCCCGAGGTGCGCTTCACCGGCCTGTCCTTCGCCTACAACACGGCCTACGCGGTGTTTGGCGGCCTCACCCCCATGCTGGTCGCGGTCTGGCAGAACGTGGACGCGCTGGCGCCCGCGCATTACGTGGCGGCCATGGGCCTGCTCGGTGCGCTGATCGGCTTCTGGCCGCTGGCGTGCCGGGGCTGGCAGCCGACGCGGTCGTCATCGACCCCATGATCCAGTATCCGGCCCCGCCGATTTTCTGATCATCGGGATTGCCGAATACTCCCATTCAAGGTTGTCTCGCCTGCGCTGCACCCGCCCCGAAAAAGGCCCCGCCGCGGCGCCGCCCACACACCGCGTGGGTTGACCCCCACCCGCCCTGGCGCCAGCACCAGCGCCGTGGCCGAGCGCCCGCCCACGCGAATCGGCCCAGCCGGTGCACCACCCACCCGGATTGACGGCGGCCGCGCCAGGCACTGCGGGCCGCGGGCGCAAGCCACAGCCCGGCACCACCCGGCGCGCGCCTGAAGGCCGCGACCGACAGCCGCAGTGCTCGCCGTCCGACCCGCTCGTTCACCAAACCTGGGACACGCCTTGCCCGCCGCTTGTGCGAGCATGCCGGCTCGGCGTGGCAGCCTGTTCCTTGCAGGTCTGCCATCGGTTCACTTTTTCAGACGTCACGCCCTGGGAACGCGTTCGTGTCGCCCGGCGGCGACCCCTCATGCGCATCCCTTCAGAGCTGCCCCCTGCCGACGCCGCCGCCAGGCTGAACGAGGAACAGCGACAGACGTTGCTGATGATCGCCTCGGGCGCGTCCATGAGCAGTTGCCTGGACGCCCTCACCGCCGCCATCGGCCGGCTCGCGCCGGAGGCCCACGCCTGCGCGCTGGTGACCGACGGCACACGCAGTGGCCCCACGGGGCGCCGATCGCACCAGGCTTACGCATCCTGCGTGTCACCGGCCCTGGCGGCAGCCCTGCAGGACCAGTTGGGCGACGAGGCTCTGCAGGGCGCGGTGACCGCGGTGATCCAGCACGGCCGGCCCAGCACCTGCCCCGACATCGCCGCGGCAGCGGCCTGGCCTGCGCCCTGGCGCTCGCTGTGCCTGGACCACCAAGTCCTGGCGGGCCATGCGCACCCGGCGCTGAATGCGGCCGGCCGCACCGTGGGCGCGCTCTTCCTGGGCTTTTCGGTGGCGCGGGCGCCCAGCGACTGGGAGCGGCAGGTGGCCCAGTTCGGCGCCCTGGCCATCAGCACCGTGATCGAGCGCGACCGAACGGCGGTGCACCTGCTCGACGAGGTCAACGCCCTCGCCCGGCTGCAGGCGCTCAGCGCCGAGCTGGTCGGCCCCGGCGAGCTCGAGCCCCTGCTGCAGAAAATCCTGGCCGCGGCCGCCGACATCTCGGGCACCGACAAGGGCAACATCCAGATCTACGACCCCACCACACGCCACCTGCGGATCGCGGTCCATCAAGGCCTGGGCACGCGGCTGGTCGCGCATTTCCTGGAAGACGGCTGGGACGCCAGCTGCGGCGAAGCGGCCAAGCAGGTGCAGCGCCTGGTCGTGCAGGACGTGGAGCAGCTGGAGGCGCTGCACGGCACCCTGGGGCTGGAGATCGTGCGGGAAGACGGCATCCGCTCCATCCAGTGCACGCCACTCATCAGCCGCGATGGCCGGCTGCTGGGCATGCTCAACAACCACTACCGCCAGCCCGGCGGCCCCACACCCGAAGCGTTGCGCTACATCGACCTGCTGGCCCGCCAGGCCGCCGAGCTGATCGAGCGCAGCCAGACCGAGGCCCAGCTGGCCCAGGAGCGCCAGCACAAGGACGAATTCCTCGCCATGCTGGCGCACGAGCTGCGCAATCCCCTGGCCCCGCTGCACCACATGCTCGAGGTCCAGAAACGCTCGGAGGGCGACTGGGCACTGACGCGCAAGGCACGCGACGTGATGGAGCGGCAGGTGCTGCAGCTCGTCCGGCTGGTCGACGACCTGCTCGACGTCAACCGCATCAACCGGGGCAAGCTGGCGCTGCGCATGCAGCAGCTCTCGCTGCACACCGTGGTGCAGCAGGCCATCGAGGTGTGTCGCCCAGCTCTGGAACAGCGCGGACACCGGTTGCACGTCTCCCTGCCCCAGGCGCCGCTGACCGTGCGCGGCGACCCGGCCCGCCTGACCCAGGTGTTCGGCAACCTGCTGACCAACGCGGTCAAGTACACGCCCACGGGCGGCGACCTGGAACTGCGGGTGGACGCGAGCCCGGACGGTGTGGCGGTGCGGGTTCGGGACAACGGCTCGGGCATCCCCGCCGACCAGCTCGACAAGATCTTCGACATGTTCACCCAGGTGGACCGCACGCTGGAGCGCGCGCAAGGCGGGCTGGGCATTGGCCTGATGCTGGTCAAACGGCTGGTGGAGATGCACGGCGGCACGGTGCGGGTGCACAGCGAGGGCCTGGGGCGCGGCAGCGAGTTCATCGTCAACCTGCCGCTGGCGGACGCCCACGAAGGCGCGCCGCTGGCCCTGGACGCCTCGACCGCGGTGGCCTCGCGCCGCATCCTGGTGGTGGACGACAACCAGGACGCCGCGCAGTCGCTCGCCAGCCTGTTGACGCTGGAGGGGCACGAGGCCCGCATGGCTTACGACGGCGCCCAGGCGCTGGAGATCGGCCACCGGATGCGCCCCGACGTGGTCTTGATGGACATCGGCATGCCGGGCATGAGCGGCCACGAGGTCTGCCGCCGCATCCGCCGGCTGGACTGGGGTCGGCACGTCACGCTGATCGCCCTGACCGGCTGGGGGCAGGACGAGGACCGCCGCCAATCGGAACAGGCGGGATTCGACGCCCATTTGGTCAAACCCGTCAACCTGGCCGCGCTGCAAGCGCTGCTGGCGGGCCCGGCCTGACGGGCGAGCCCGAATTGACGGGCGAGCCCGAACAAACGAGCGAGCCCGAACTGACGGGTGCGCCAGAGAAACCTCATCAAGGGAGGAGTTTCATACCATCCTCGTTGATCGGACATCGAGAACTGGCCAATACCCCATCTTGAACGCACCAGATCTTGGCCAACCCAAGCAGCCTCAGTGGGACTCGCCGCGTGCCGACACGAACTTCAGCCCCACCCCCGGCTCGGTGACGATGTAGCGCGGCGCCGTGGCCGCATCGCCGAGTTTCTGGCGCAGCTTGGCCACCAGCACCCGCAGGTAGTGCGCATCGGCCTCGTGCGTGGGGCCCCACATCTCGCGCAGCAGCTGCGCCTGCGTGACCAGGCGATCTGGCTGACGCGCCAGCAGCGAGAGCAGCGCGAACTCTTTGCGCGTCAAGGCCACGGCCTGGCCGTCCCGGTGGACCTCGCGGCGCGCCAGGTCGATGCGCAGCGTGCCGTCGTCGTACACCGGTCCGGCGTCGTCGGCCGAGGTGGCATGGCGCAGGAAGGCCCGCAGGCGCGCCATCAGCTCGGCGATGCCGAAGGGCTTGGTCACGTAGTCGTTGGCCCCGGCGTCCAGCAGGGCCACCTTCTCGGCTTCGCTGGCGCGCACGGTCAGCACGACCACGGGCACGCGCGACCACTGGCGCAGCTCCTGGAGCACCTCGCGGCCATCCATGTCCGGCAGGCCGAGGTCCAGCACGACGATGTCGGCGCCCCGGCTGGCCAGCAGGCCCAGGCCCTGCTGGCCGTTCTCGGCCAGCAGCGTCGCATAGCCCTGCGAGCGCAGGCTGATGTCGATGAACTTGCGGATCTGCGGCTCGTCGTCGATCACCAGCACGCGGTGCCCGGATTTCGCCGCGGGCGCATCGCCTGCATCTGTCATGTGCATCCTTCCTTGGTGGCCCGAAGACTACTCCACCGGCAGCACGATGCGGAGGGTGGTGCCGACGCCGCCCGGCCCCGGCAGCGCCTCCACGCGGCCCATGTGCGCGCCCACGATGCCCTGCACGATGGTCAGGCCCAGCCCGGTGCCCTGCTTGCCGCGGTCGCCGCGCTCCACGCTGTAGAACATGTCGAAGATGCGTCGGCGCTCGTCCGGCGGGATGCCGGGCCCTTGGTCGGAGACCTCGATGCAGAGCAGGCCCGGGTCTTCGCGCTGAGCGCGAACCTGCACGGCCACGCCCGGCGGCGAGAACTTGGCGGCGTTCTCCATCACGTTGAACAGCGCCTGCTCGATCAGCGCCGGGTGCACATGGACCGGCCCGATCCCGGCCGCCATCTCGGTCACCACCCGCGTGGCAGGCAGGTAGCGCTGCAGCCGGCGCGCGGCCGAGCCGACCAGCTCGTCGACGCCGATCCAGTCGCGCGTGAGCGTGAGCCCCTGGTGGCCCAGGCGCGTCATGTCCAGCAGGTTCTGGATGTAGCGGTCCAGGCGCTCGCCCTCGACGCGGATGGTGTCCAGCAGGCTGCTGCGGTCCGCGGCATCCATGTCCTTGCCGTAGTGCGCCAGGCTGTCGGCCGCGCCGATCATGACCGCCAGCGGCGAACGCAGGTCGTGCGACACCGAGGACAGCAGCGCCGAGCGCAAGCGCTCGGTCTCGCTGCTCACGCGGGCGGCCTCCAACTCCGCCACCAGGCGGGTGCGCAGCGCGGCCTGGCCGATGTCCTCGGTCATGCTCTCGGCCAGGCGCCGCTGCTCGAACGACAGGCGGGCCATGCTGGCCGGAAAGCGCAGGCCGACCACGCCCTGCGTGGCGGGGTCGCCCGGAATTGGCAGAAACCACCAGTCCGATTGGGACAGCGTGTCGGTGTAGCGCCCGCTGGGCTGTCCATGGCGCGCAGTCCAATCGGCGGCGGCCTTGTCGCGCTCGGCCTGCTGTGCGTCCGACACCGCGGGTCCCGCCTCCGTCTGGACGCGAACCCAGGCCTCGGCGCCCAGCGCGCCCCGCAGCACCGATGTGCTGGCCGCGATCACTTCGCCCAGGTCCGCCGCCTTGGCCAGCTGGCGTGCCAGGTTCTGCATGGCCGTGGCATGCGTGTTGGCGGCCCGCAGCGCAACGACCTGCATGCGCAGCCGCGAGGCCAGCCGCCCAGCAATCAAGGCCGCCGCAAAGAACAGCATCACCGTGGCCACGCCACGCGGGGCGCTGATCAACAGCGTGAAGCGCGGCTCGATGAAGAGGAAGTCGTAGGCCAGGAAACACAGCAGGGCCGTGATGAAGGCCGCCACCATGCGCGTGCGGGAAGCCACCAGCATCACCGCCACCAGGAACACCGGCGAGATGTCCTGCAGGCCCACGAAGCGCTCGGCCACCGCAGCGGTGGCCACGGCCCCCAGCGTGGCCCCCACGATCAGGGCCGGCTCGCCGCGTGCCAGCCGTTCGCCAGCCAGATCGTGGAAGCGCCTGCTGCCCTGGCGCGCCAGGGGCGTGCTGACGATGGTCAGCTCGTAACGCGCGCCGCGCTGCAGCAGCTGCTGCGTCAGCGTGCGGTTGAAGATGCGCGCGATCGGGCGCTCGCGCGTGCGGCCGATCACGATGGACCGCGCGCCGCGCGCGGCGGCGGCATCCAGCAGGGCCTGGGTGACGTCGGTGTTGTGCAGCACCTCGGTCTCGCCGCCCAGGCTGCGCGCCAGCGCGAAGGCCTTGTCGAGTTCCCTCAGCCGCTGCTGACCCGCTTGCGCGGTGGTGTTGCGCGGCGCGCCCTGGCGGTCCAGGTCGTCGCTGTGCAGCGCGGCCTCGGCGGAGTGGCCCGTGTCGACCGTCACCACCGACCAGGGTGCGCCGCGCCGCTCGGCGAGCCGGGCACCGGCACGCACCAGGTATTCGGACTGCCCCAGCCCGTCGATCGCGATCAGCACGTGGCGCTGCAGCGCGATGCCCGCCAGGCCGCGCGCCGCGCGCGTCTCGCGCAGGTCGGCGTCCACGTGGACGGCCACGGTCTGCATGGCCAGCTCGCGCAGCGCCGTGAGGTTGGAGGACGAGAAGAAGGCCTGCAGCGCCTGGGCCGCCTGCTCGGGCAGGTAGACCTTGCCCTGGTTCAGGCGTTCGATGAGTTCGCGGGCCGGCAGGTCGACCAGGCGGATGTCGCGCAGGCGCTCGAACACCGCGTCCGGCACGGTCTCGCTGACGCGGATGCCCGTGATCTGGTGCACCACGTCGTTCAGGCTCTCCAGGTGCTGGATGTTGACCGTGGTGTAGACGTCGATGCCGGCGTCCAGCAGTTCCTCCACGTCCTGCCAGCGGCGTTCGTGGCGGCTGCCCGGCGCATTGCGGTGGGCCAGTTCGTCCACCAGCGCGATGGCGGGCTTGCGCGCCAGCAGGCCGTCCAGGTCCATCTCCTCGAGCTCGCGGCCCTGGTAGTGCACGCGCCTGCGCGCCAGGTTGGGCAGACCCTCGACCAGGGCCAGCGTCTCGGCGCGGCCGTGGGTCTCGACGATGCCGATCACCACGTCGATGCCCTGTCGGTGCAGTTCGCGGGCGCGCGACAGCATGGCGTAGGTCTTGCCCACGCCCGGCGCCGCCCCCAGGAACACCGTGAGCCGCCCGGCCGCCTGGCGGCGCAGCTCGCCCATCAGGGCGTTGGCGTGTTCGGTCTGCTCAGGTTCCATGGGCATGCGTGGCGTTGGGGTGCCGGCGCAGGATCGCGCCGGTCACGGTCCGCGAATCGTACGGCTGTGCAGCCCCACCCGCCGGCATCGTTCACCGCCCCTGCGCCGCGTCGAGCGCGAGGTTGAGTGCCAACACGTTGACGCGTGGCGCGCCGAGCAGACCCAGCTGGCGCCCTTCGGTGTGCTCGGCCACAAGCTGCTCCACCACGTCGCGGCCCAGGCCGCGCTCGCGCGCCACACGTGCGACCTGGACCGCCGCGCCCTCGGGACTGATGTGCGGGTCGATGCCGCCGCCCGACTGCGTGAACAGATCGCCCGGCACCGCCGCCGGCGCCACCCCTTCACGCTGCGCGATGGCGGCTCGCGCCCCTTCGATGCGCTCGCGCATGGCGGCGTTGGTGCGCGCCTGGTTGCTGCCGGCCAACGCCATCAGGTCGTAGCTGGCCGCGGAAGGCCGCGGCTGGAAGTAGCCCTCGCCTGCGAACGGCTGGGCGACCAGCGTGGAGCCGACAACGTGGCCGCCGCGCTCGACCAGGCTGCCGTTGGCCGTGGTCGGGAACAGCGCCTGGCCGATGCCGACGCCGGCCAGGACGTACAGGAAGCCGAAGCCGGCCAGCGTCAACACCGCCAGGCCGATGGCGCCGCGCCAGGCACCCTGGTCCGCCACCACCGGTGCAGGTGTGGCCGTGGAGGCCTCGCGGGCTTGCGCCGCGAGCGTGGATGTCATGGTCATGACGGGCTCCTCAAAGGGTGAACAGTGCGGTCAGCACGAGGTCGATCAGCTTGATGCCCACGAAGGGCAGCAGCACGCCGCCCAGGCCGTAGACCAGCATGTTGTTGCGCAGCAGCGCGGTGGCGCTGGCCGGCTTGAAACGCACGCCGCGCAGCGCCAGCGGAATCAGCGCCGGGATGATGATGGCGTTGAAGACCAGCGCCGACAGCACGGCGCTGTTCGGGCTGTGCAGCTGCATCACGTTGAGCACGGCCATCTGCGGGATGGCGGCCGCGAACAGCGCCGGCAGGATGGCGAAGTACTTGGACACGTCGTTGGCCAGCGAGAAGGTGGTCAGCGCGCCGCGCGTGATGAGCTGCTGCTTGCCGATCTCCACCACGGCCAGCAGCTTGGCGGGGTCCGAATCCAGGTCGACCATGTTGCCGGCCTCCTTGGCGGCCTGCGTGCCCGAATTCATGGCCAGGCCGACGTCGGCCTGGGCCAGGGCCGGGGCGTCGTTGGTGCCGTCGCCGACCATGGCCACCAGGCGGCCGCCGGCCTGCTCGGCGCGGATGCGGGCCAGCTTGTCCTCGGGCCGGGCCTCGGCGATGTAGTCGTCCACGCCGGCGTCGGCCGCGATGGTGGCAGCCGTGAGCTTGTTGTCGCCGGTGATCATCACGGTCTTCACGCCCATCTCGCGCAGCTTGGCGAAGCGCTCCTTGATGCCGTGCTTGATCACGTCGGACAACTCGATCACCCCCAGCACATGGCGGCCGTCGCTGACCACCAGCGGCGTGGCGCCCTTGCGCGCCACGTCGTCCACGCGCGCCTGCAGCTCGGCGGGCACGCGGCCACCCAGCGCCTTGACGTGGCTGCCGATCGCGTCGAGCGCGCCCTTGCGGATCCGGCGCTCGCCCAGGTCCACGCCCGACATGCGCGTCTGTGCCGTGAACGGCACAAAGTGGGCACCTTGCGGGTCGACCCGTTGCTCGCCCTTCTCGCGCGCCAGCTTGACGATGGACTTGCCCTCGGGCGTCGGGTCGGCCAGCGAGGCCAGCAGCGCGACCTGGCGCAACTGCGAAGCATCGACACCGGCCAGCGCATGGAAGGCCGTGGCCTGGCGGTCGCCGTAGGTGATGGTGCCGGTCTTGTCCAGCAGCAGCACGTCCACGTCGCCGGCCACCTCGACGGCTTTGCCGGACTTGGCCAGCACATTGGCCTTGAGCGCGCGGTTCATGCCGGCGATGCCGATGGCCGGCAGCAGGCCGCCGATGGTGGTGGGGATCAAGCAGACCAGCAGCGCCACGAGCAACACCACGTTGACCTGCACGTCGACGAAACCGCCGATGAAGGGCAGCGTGACGACCACGGCCAGGAAGGTGATGGTCATCACCATGAGCAGGATGCCGAGCGCGACCTCGTTGGGCGTCTTTTGCCGGTTGGACCCCTCGACCAGCGCAATCATGCGGTCCAGGAAGCTGTGGCCGGGCTCGGCCGTGACGCGCACGACGATGCGGTCGGACAGCACCTGGGTGCCGCCGATCACGCCGGAGCGGTCGGTGCCGGCCTCGCGCAGCACGGGCGCGGATTCACCCGTGACGGCTGCTTCGTTGATGGTGGCGAGGCCCTCGACGATCTCGCCGTCGGCCGGGATCAACTGGCCTTCCTCCACGACGACCAGATCGCCCGGACGCAGGTCGGCGGCCGGCACGGACGACTCCTTGCCGTCGGCGAGGCGGCGCGCGACCAGGTCCTTGCGGGCCCGGCGCAGCGAGGCTGCCTGGCCGCGCCCGCGCGCCTCGGCCACAGCTTCGGCGAAGTTCGCGAACAGCACGGTCACGAACAGGACCAGCGTGACGGCCCAGCCGAAGCCGGTACTGGTCCAGCCGGCCAGCGTGGCCACGGCGGTCAGCACGGTGCCCAGCCAAACCACCGCCATCACGGGGTTCTTGACCACGTGCTGGGGGCCAGTTTGACGAAGGCGTCGATGACGGCCGGCTTCAGGGCCAGGCCCTGTTCGGCCACTGGGGGAATGTTTGCGTTGCGCATGGAGGACTCCTTAGCGCGCCAGCAGCTGGCTCAGCGACAGGTGGTCGGCCACGGGGCCCAGCACCAGCACCGGCATGAACTGCAGCAGCGTGAGGATGATGACGATGCCGATCAGCGTCAGCACAAAGGTCGGGGTTTCGATCTGCAGCGAGCCAGCGCCCTCGGGGGCACGCCGCTTGGCGGCCAGCATGGCGGCGATCGCGAGCGGAATCACCAAGGCCGGGTAGCGACCCAGTGCGAGCACGATGGCGCAGGTGACGTTCCACCAGGACGTGGCGTCGCCCAGGCCCTCGAAGCCCGAGCCGTTGTTGGCGAACGCCGAGACGTACTCGTAGAACACCTGGCTGATGCCGTGGAACCCAGGGTTCGAGTTGCCGGCCAGACCGGGCCAGGCCAGCGTGAGCGCCGTGAAGCCCAGGATCACGACCGGCTGCAGCAGCACCAGCACGGCCAGCAGGCGTACCTCCGGCCCTTCGATCTTGCGGCCGAACAGCTCCGGCGTGCGTCCGGTCATGAGGCCGGCGAGGAACACCGCCAGCAGCAGGTAGACGATGAACTGCTGCAGGCCGCAGCCCACGCCGCCCCAGATCGCGTTGATCAGCATGTTGACCATGGACACCATGCCCGTCAGCGGCGCGGTGGAGTCCAGCATGGTGTTGACCGAGCCGTTGTTGACCTGGGTGGTCAGCGCAGCCCACAGCGCCGAGGCGTCCACGCCCAGGCGCACTTCCTTGCCTTCCATCAGCGCGGCGTCCAGTGCGGTGGCCGAATGGCCCTCGGACCACAGCGACAGGCCTGCGGACACCACCGACATGGCCAGCATGGTTGCGAAGACCATGGCGCCGAAACGGCGCCGCCCGGTGAAGGGGCCGACCATGAAGACGATGCTGACCGGGATCAGCGCGATGGCCACCGCCTCGAGGAAGTTGGACAGCGGCGTCGGGTTTTCCAGCGGCACGCTGCTGTTGGGGCCGTACCAGCCACCGCCGTTGCTGCCCAGCTGCTTGATCGCGACCATGGGTGCGACCGGGCCGAGTGGGATCTTTTGTTCCTTGAACTCGGCGCTGGCCGCCACCGGCGTGGCCACGGGGCCAGCCGCCAAGGTGGCCGGCACGCCCTGCCAGGTCAGCAGCGCCGACAACACCAGGCACAGCGGCAGCACGAAGCGCAGCGCGGCGCGCACGACGTCGGCCCAGTAGTTGCCGACGTCGATGGTGGTGGCCTGGCCGTCGGCCTGCGCCTGCGGCTTGCGGCCGCCGAACAGTCCGCGCAAGGTGGCCGCGACCATGGCCAGGCCCATCACGGGCGTGACCACCTGCAGGCCGACGATGCCGGTCATCTGCGCCAGGTAGGACAACTGGGCCTGGCCAGAGTAATGCTGCTGGTTGGTGTTCGTGAGGAACGACACCATGGTGTGCAGCGCCAGGTCCCAGGACATGTTGGGCACGCCATCGGGGTTGAGCGGCAACCAGGCCTGGGTCATGAAGATGGTCCAGATCACCACGGCCAGCAACAGGTTGGACAGCAGAAAGGCCTTGGCGTAGCCGCGCCAGCCCATGCCGGCCTGCGGGCGGGTGCCCAGCAGGCGGTAGATCGGCCGCTCCAGCCAGCCGAACAGGATGTCGCTGCGCAGGGGGTCGCCCCGCATGACGGCGGCCAGGTAGTGGCCCAGCGGCCAGGCCAGTGCGACGACGACGAACAGGACCAGCAGGGGTTCAGCCATGACGCGCTCCCTGTACGGCGCCGCGGTGCGGGGTGCCTGCCCCCACGGCCGGGCCGCCTGGCCCCTTCCTCACGAACGTCCGGACTGCCCTCCACCCACTGCGGGCACAGCCGCTGCCCCGTGCGGGCAGGAATTGCTTGAAACACATGCTTGTTGGCGATCAACCGGCAAAAACGCCGGCCGCCAGTATTCGACGGGGCCCCGTCAAATCTCCATGCGCAAAACCGCTGCGCGCATCAAATCTTCGTCAATTTCACCAAGCGATGGCCTGCACGCGTGCCCGCCCTTGGCCTACATCCTCCCGCGGGGTGCGTCACCACACTGGAAGCCCATTCCACAGGAGCACACCCATGCATTCCCCCAAAATCACCCTGGCACTGCTCTCGGCACTCTTCACCGTGGGGGCCGTTCAGGCGCAAGGCATGACCTCGGACCAACATGCGGCCGCCAAAAAGCAGATCGAAGCCAACCACAAATCCGACAAGGCCCAGTGCGACACCCTGAACGCCAACGCCAAAGACGTCTGCGAGGCCGAAGCCGAAGCGCGCGAACGCACCGCCAAGGCCGAGCTGGAGCAGCAGTACAAGCCCAGCGCCAAGCACCGACGCGAACTGGACGAAGCCCGTGCCAAGGGCACTTACGAAGTGGCCAAGGAAAAGTGCGATGACCACAGCGGCGCCACCAAGCGCGCGTGCGAAAAGCAGGCTGAAGCCGACCACGAACGGGCCAAGGCCGACATCAAGGCCACCTCGTATTGACCCGAGCGGACCCCGATTGCCTGGCGCGTGAACTTGGGGGCACCGCGCACGGTCAGTACCTGTGTCATCCCCCCACTTGAAGGACCTTGGCCACCATGAACCCTCGACTGTTGTATGCCCTGGGCATTGCCGCAGGCGCCGCCTGGCTGCAAACCCGCGTGACCGTGCCGCGCGGCATCGCGCCCATTCAGCACTTCAACCTCGATCGCTACCTGGGGCGCTGGTACGAAATCGCGCGCATCGACCACGCCTTCGAGGCCGGCCTGATTCAAACCGAAGCGAACTACGCGCGCATGCCGGGCGGCGTGCGCGTGGTGAACCGCGGTTATGACCCCGTACGCGGCCGCTGGAAACAATCGGTGGGCAAGGCCAAGTTCCTCGGACCCAGCGATGTGGCGGCCCTGAAGGTGTCGTTCTTCGGCCCGTTCTACGGCGGCTACAACGTCGTTCATCTCAGCGACGACGGGATGCAGTCGCTGGTCATCGGTCACAGCCGCCGCTACTTCTGGCTGCTCTCGCGCACACCCACGCTGCCGGACGACACCGTGGAGGCCTTGCTGGCCCAAGCGCGCGCGCTGGGCGTCGACACCGACGCGGTCATTCGCGTCGAGCAGACCGCGTGACACCGCCGCTGCGGCGGCCTGTGCGCATCCAGCAGCCAGCGACATGACAAAGGGGTATCACCCCAATCCTGTTTTTCATTCAACGGGAAATTTGTGATACCCCATGTATGCTTCAAATGATCTGCGCCTGCGTGAGCGTCACCACGTCAGCTTGTTGGACGACTCCCAGGCCTTGACCTGCTTTTCCGCCTCGTCCTGCGCAATGCCGATGCGCTCTTGAATGCGGCCCACCAGCTGCTCGCGTCGCCCGTCGATGACGTCCAGGTCGTCGTCCGTGAGCTTGCCCCACTGCGCCTTGACTTGCCCCCTGAACTGCTTCCAATTGCCTTTGATGGTGTTTTCGTTCATCTTGACCTCGCTCTCTCGTTCGTTCAATCGGACCGATTACAGATACCAGGGGGTCTGGTAATAATCGTAGACCTTGCGGCCATATTCATCCGTGTATTCAGGCACGCTGTTCTTTGAATAATGCGGCGCATTTTCCAGCTGCTCCTTGGTCAGGGGCACCACATAACCGCCGATGTTGGTGTCGTATTTGAGAACATCCCACGGCAGCGGATATTGCTCTGTGCCCATGCCCAAAAATCCGCCAAACTCCAGCACGGCATACCGCACCTGGCCAGAGATTTTCTCGATCATCACGGTTTCAATCGACCCCAGCTTCTCGCCGTTGGCGTTGTAGACCTTGGTGCCCTGCACCTTGTCGGCCGCAATGACCGACATGCCCGTGTTTTCGGTGTTGATGCTTTCCATGATTTCTCCTTCAAAAGTGGTGAGCCATCGGGCGATGACAAGGAGCAATTGGCCTCGGATGCATTCATCACCAGTCGGAAAAATGCCCAACCCAAGCGAGAATATCCTTACACCCGCCTCTGTCGTCCCCACGCCAATGCAAGGCCTCGTCCGACATGGATTTTCCATTCGCCGCTTTCTAATCGAGTGGTCGTCTCAAGAGGAAAGGAGCTTTCTGCCATGCTTAAATGGGCAATCATCTTTGCAGTCATCTCGCTGGTGGCCGGTTTATTCGGTTTCGGGGGCATCGCCTCCGGTGCAGCCTCCATCGCGAAGACCCTGTTCTTCATCTTCGTGGCCATCGCCGTCATCTTCCTGGTGCTGTCGCTGCTGGGCATCGGTGCCGTCGCCGCGTGAAAGGACGTTCCATGAACACAGTGCGCAAGATTCCGGCCGCCTGGGCCCTGGCCACGGCGCTGGCCGTGGGTGTGACCGGCCTGGCCGGCTGCTCGGTGGCACGCCACCAGCAAACCGCCGGTGAATTCGTCGACGACGCCGCGATCACCACCAAGATCAAGGCTGCCTTTGCAGAAGACAAAACCGTGGCAGCCACGTCCATCAGCGTGGAAACGCTGAACGGCGAGGTGCAGCTGTCGGGCTTCGCCAAGTCCGAGGCCGAGCGCTCGCGGGCCGCCGACATCGCCCGCGCCACCAAGGGCGTGAAACGCGTCAAGAACGCCGTCGAAGTCAGGCGTTGACCCAGCCGACGACGGGCCTGGTCCCCGGCGTCGGCGCCCCCCAGCGTGGTCAAGTACACCTGCGCGCCCACTTCCATGTACCGCCGGGCTGCAACGTAACGTGCCGATGGCGGTGACGGTGGCCTCAACCAGGCCGCGCGCCCACCGGCTCTGCCGTGTACACCGTGCGGATGCGGGTGCGCCACCAGAACGCTGTCGCCACGGCACCCCAGCACCGCCCACCATCCACTTGCGCCGGCGCCCGGTGCCGCTCCCAACCTGCGTCATGACGCGCCCCCCTGCCGTGCAAGCGTCCCTCATCCCACCACCCGCCTGACCGACACAAAGGCGCGCCCAGGCAGCGTTGCCTCAGGGCCACGGTCCCCGCTGCGTAAGATGCGGCATGACCACTGGTTTCGACACGCTTCCCCTCTCTCCTGCAACCCTGGACAACCTGCGCCGGCTCGGCTACGAGGCCATGACCGCGATCCAGGCCGCCAGCCTGCCCGCGTCGCTGCAAGGCCGCGACGTGATCGCCCAGGCCAAGACCGGCAGCGGCAAAACCGCCGCGTTTGCCCTGGCGGCGCTGGCCAAGCTCGACGTGCGGCGGTTTGCCGTGCAGGCCCTGGTGCTGTGCCCCACGCGCGAACTCGCCGATCAGGTCACCACCGAAATGCGGCGCCTGGCGCGCGCCGAAGACAACGTCAAGGTGGTCACGCTGGCCGGCGGCGTGCCGCTGCGCGGGCAGACCACCAGCCTCGAGCGCGGCGCCCATGTCGTGGTGGGCACGCCCGGGCGCGTGATCGACCACCTCACGCGCGGCAACCTGAACCTCGCCGGCCTGACCACGCTGGTGCTCGACGAGGCGGACCGCATGCTGGACATGGGCTTCGTCGACGACATCACCCAGGTCGCGCGCCAATGCCCGCCCCAGCGTCAGACGCTGCTGTTTTCGGCCACCTACCCCGAGGGCATTGCCCAACTCGCGGCGCAATTCCTGCGCGACCCCGTCACGGTCAAGGTGCAGGCCCAGCACAGCGGCGAGCACATCGATCAGCGCTGGTACGAGGTGAGCGACGACCAGCGCCTGCCGGCCGTGGGCCGCCTGCTCGCCCACTTCAGACCAGCGAGCACGATTGCCTTTTGCAACACCAAGGCCCGCTGTCGCGCCCTGGTGGAGCTGCTGCAAGCCCAGGGCTACAGCGCCCTGGCGCTGCACGGCGACCTGGAGCAGCGCGACCGCGACCAGGTGCTGGTGCGCTTCGCGAACGGCAGCTGCTCGGTGCTGGTGGCCACCGACGTGGCCGCGCGCGGGCTGGACGTGGCAGGCCTGGCCGCCGTCGTGAACGTGGACATCTCGCCCGACCCCGAGGCGCACGTGCACCGCATCGGCCGCACGGGCCGCGCCGGCCAGACGGGGCTGGCGCTCAGCCTCGCGACGCTGGACGAGATGGGCGCCGTGGGCCACATCGAGCAGCTGCAGGGCCGGCCCTCGGTCTGGCACCCGGTCGACGAGCTCACCCCCGCGCCGGGCGGCCGCCTGTTGCCGGCCATGGCCACGCTGCACATCCAAGCCGGTCGCAAGGACAAGATCCGGCCCGGCGACGTGCTGGGCGCCCTGACCGCCGACCTGGGCTACAGCCGCGAGCAGGTGGGCAAGATCGACATCAACGAATTCGCCACCTACGTGGCCGTGGCCCGCGACATCGCGCACGAGGTCGCCACGCGCCTGAACGCCGGCCGCATCAAGGGCCGCACCGTCAAGGCCAGGCTGCTGCAGGACCGCTGAACGCCCAGGCTTGCTGGGGGCGGGCCGGACGAGGCCCTGCCCGGCATGCGCCCACGTTCCATCGGCTCGTCAACGCAAGCAGCGGCAGACCCGAGTATCCCATCACCTCCGTTTCAAATGAAACGAAGATCCCGCCATACTCCAGTCCTCATGCGGAGACTCGGCGCCAGCCTGGCCTGGACGCTCACCCGACCTGGGAGGGCTCAGGCTGCAAGCGTTTCGCCGCGTGCGGTGGCGTTCGAGGTCGACGAGGGGATTTCATCGGCATGGAGCCAGGCCTCACAGGCCAGCCCAGCGACTGCCCGGCCCGCGCTGCCACCCGTGCGTCGCCTCACGACCCGGCGCCCGTGCATCGAACCTGACGCGAGTTGCGCGCGCAACGGCCGTCCGCCTCATCGCCGCCGGCAACGCGCACGCTCGGTTCGCGCGGGCGCCCTCACAGCAGCCGCGGCGCCACACCCGCTTCGAGCACGTCGCGCACGGGCTTGGGCAGGCCCAGGGCGGCCGCCTGTTCGGGCGTCCACCACTGGCCGCCGTCGGGCTGCTGCTGCGCCCACCGGTCTGCCGCCGCCGGCTTGGCGAAGCGCAGCCACACCGGCCTCAGGTACAGGTCTTTGTGCGTGAGCACGTGCTTGAACACCTCGCCCGGCTCCACCACTGCGCCCGCTGCCTGCACCGGCTTGTCTTCGGCCACCAGCGGCCAGGCATGCAGACCGGCCCACACGCCGCGGCTGGGTCGGCGCTCCAGCCACACGCGGCCATCGGGGGCCTGCGCCACAAGCATTTGCCAGGCCTCGGCCGTGCGCTTGAGCTTGCGCGTGAGCCGCGGCAGCTCGGCCTGCGTTCCCTGCAGGCGGGCCTGGCAATGGGTCTGGAAGGGGCAGGCCTCGCACCGCGGCTTGCGCGGGGTACAGACCGTGGCGCCCAGGTCCATGATGGCCTGGGTGTAGGCCGGCATGTCGGCCGCGGCCGGGGGCAAGGCGGCCTGGGCCAGGGTTTGCAAGCGCTTGGCCGCGCGCGACGCCGCCAGGTCTTCGTCAAAGCCCAGCACGCGGGCCAACACGCGCTTCACGTTGCCATCGAAGATCGCCACGCGTTCGCCGAAACAAAAGGAGGCGATCGCCGCCGCCGTGGAGGGGCCGATGCCGGGCAAGGTGCACAGCGCCTGGGCCGTGCGCGGGAAGACCCCGCCATGCTGTGCCACCACGGCCTGGGCGCAGGCGTGCAGGTTGCGGGCCCGCGCGTAGTAGCCCAGGCCGCTCCAGAGGGCGAACACCTCGTCCTGGCTGGCCGCCGCCAGGCGCTGCACGTCGGGAAAGCGCGCCAGAAAGCGGTCGTAATAGCCCAACACGGTCTTGACCTGGGTCTGCTGCAGCATGAGCTCGGACAGCCAGACCCGGTACGGGTCGCGCGTGGCCTGCCAGGGCAGGTCGTGGCGGCCATGGCGGGCCTGCCAGGCGATCAGCTCGGCCGCCAGGGGAGCCTGCTGCAGCCGGGACAGGCCGGCCTGCAGCGCATCGGGTGAAGGGGGCACGGCCTCGGGCCAGGCATCGGGCGGGGTGGGGTTCATCGACAATCAGTATCCATGGGTTGCCGTTCATCGAGAAACGGCCAGCCATGAATACTGCCATAAACGGGAGTTGGGGCGTCCTCCTCCGCAGCAAGCTTGCCCGTGCACGCGTGGCAGGCCGCGCCCGCACTGTGGCGGATCGACCCTCACCCCCAGAGCCGCCATGACGCCGAGCACCGAGGGCTGAGTGGTGAGCTCGTCCAGTGGCGAGCAGATCGTGGCCCACCTGCATGCGCGTGGCGAAAGCATCCTGAGGGCACCCGACTGTCACCTGGGCCACTGCATCCAGCAGCCAACCGGCCGCCGACATGCTGCTGTGGAACGGCGCCTGCGTGGTGCACGACGAGTTCAAGGCGCTCAAGCGAGCCACCCGAAGCGGCTGTGCTGGTGCCCTCCGAGGCCCGGCCGCGTGGCGGCGCTGGCCGGCATCACGCAGTGGTCCAGCACTTGCACATCGAGCAAGGTTCGTACACAACCCGCTGCTGAAAGACCGCAGCCCCGGCTGACGGGCGGCCACGCCCATGCTGCCAACGGCGTCCGGACGCCCGCTGCGTCAGCCGTTGACGGCCTGCGCGCCAGCGCGCACGCCGCGCTGGAAGGGCATGATGAGCACGTCGAGCTTCTCCTGCAGGCGGTCCAGCAGCTGGTCCTGCTCGCCCAGGTCCTCGATGCGCTCGCTCAGGCCGCTGGCGGCCTGCTGGATGCGCGCAATCGCCTCGACCCGCTGGCGGTGGTGGCGGCGGCGCTCGCGCAGCTGGGCATCGAGCTGGGCCGAGGCCGACTTGTTCCAGAGCTCCATTTCGGCCAACGCGGTTTCGCAGATGGAGCGCACGCGGGCATGCAGGGCGCGCACCAGGCGGTCGGTGAATTCGGGGCTGACCAGCCGCAGCAGGTTGCTGGTCCCCAGGTACTGCAGGTGCGTGCGCTCGACCACGTCCAGGTCCCGCACGAACCGCGTCATGTCGGGCGTGGGCGCCACCTGCAGCGAAAAGCCGTAGTCGGCGTTGAGCTGGCGGAAGGTGGTCGTGAGCATGGTCTGGATCTCGTCCTCGAGCGCCTGCACCTTGAGCAGCACGTTGCGCAGGCGGTCGAAGGTGCCGGCGTAGGCCGCCTTCAGGCCGAACTTGATGCCGGGCTGGCGCAGCTTGGCGTTGAGCTCGGCCATCTCGCGCTTGAGCGCCGAATTGCCCAGCAGCTCGAACACGTCCTTGAGCAGGCGCAGGTGCACCGAGCGCACCGCGTTCAGGCGCGCGCCGCTCTGGTCGAACTCGGCCTGCTCGCGCTCGACCCGCAGGCGCAGCTGTTGCACCACGGTGCCGTTCTTGCCGCGCAGGCCCTTGAGCTCGAGCAGCTGTTCGGCCAGCTCGCGGCGCCGGAAGGCCAGGATGCGCTCGGTCTCTTGCCGCAACTGCGCGATGCCGGTCTGCACGGCCGCCATCAGCACCTGCTGGCGCTCGCCGATCAGGCGCTGTCCCAGCAGGTCTTCCAGCACGGGCAGGCGGCTGTCCTGCAACAAGCGCTCGTCCCCGTTCACCTTGGCCAGCAGCGCTTTCTGGGCCGACACGGCGATCACCTGCGCGGGCTGCAGCTGCAGCAGCTCGGCGGTCTTGGCGCACTGGCTGTCCAGCTGGGCCTGGGTCTGCTCGGGCGTGGACAGGCCATCCCACAGGGTGTCGATCTTGTTGAGCACGGCATAGCGCGTGGCGACGCCGGGCGCCCCGGTGCCGGCGAGGTGCTCGCGCCAGATGGCCAGGTCGGACCGGGTGACGCCCGCGTCGGCGGCCAGGATGAAGACCACGGCCTGTGCCTGAGGGATCAGGCTCACCGTCAGCTCGGGCTCGGCGCCGATGGCGTTCAGCCCCGGCGTGTCCAGGATGACCAGGCCGGCCTTGAGCAAGGGGTGATCCAGGTTGATCAGCGCGTGGCGCCACTTGGGCACCTCGACGCGGCCATCGGCACCCACGGGCAGGTTGTCCTCCGGGACGTCATCGCTCCAGAAGCCCAGTGCGCGCGCCTGGTCCAGGTCCACGCGGATGGTGTCCGCCACGCGCGCCATGGTCTGCGCCAGCTGCTCGGGGTCGCCCACATCGAGGTCGAGGTGCTGCCAGCGTTCGGGCGCCAGGCGCCACTCGCTCAGGGGCTGGGGCTGCAGCCGCGTCTCGATGGGCAGCAGCCGCAGGCACGGCGCCAGGCGCGCCTCGAAGCCCAGCTCGGTCGGGCACATGGTGGTGCGTCCCGCCGTGGCCGGCATGATGCGGCGGCCATAGCCGGCAAAGAAGATGGCGTTGATGAGCTCGGACTTGCCGCGCGAGAACTCGGCCACGAAGGCCACCATGACTTTGTCGGCCTGGGCCTTGAGCTCGAGGTCGCGCAGGCGCTCGTCGAACGCGGGGTCGAGGAGGTCGTGGTCCTGCATCCAGCGGCGCAGCTCGCGCAGCTGCCCACCCAGGCGCTCGCGCCACTGCCCAAACTGGCCAAACTGTTGATTGAAGGACGAGGACACGCGCGACTCCTGAAGGGATCGAACGATATTACACCGTGAAACACTTGCCACGTCGACAGCAAGTGTCTGTCAGCATTGAACAATCCCGGCGGGCTGTTTGGCCGGGTGTTTGCGTGAACGACATCACGGTGCCGCACCGCCAGCCGCCGCCCTGCTTCGCCTCCAGGCCGACGACGAACGGGGCCGCGAGTGGGCATCGCGACGGAACCGAGCCGGCCTGCCGTGGTGGCCGCTGCAGCCTTTGCGGCGGTGCCGGTCCGGCCGCTGTGCGTCGTCCCGGTGCGATGCAGGGCTGACCTGCCGCTCAGCACGGCAAGCGGTGCGGTCACCAACGATCAACCCCCTCATCTCCATGGGTATCCATCTGTCGCCGATGTTTTTTCATCGGCAATCACCCATACCCCTACTTCTGGCACCGCAGACAGTAAAAACTCGAGCGCTGTCCCTGACGGATCATGCGCACGGCCTGGCCGCAGACGCGGCAGGGCTCGCCGGCGCGTCCGTAGACGTGGGCCTCGTGCTGGTAGTGGCCATTGACGCCCTCCGGGCTCTGGAAGTCGCGCAGGCTGGAGCCGCCCTCGCGCACCGCACGCGCCAGCACCTCGACGATGGCCGCGTGCAGGCGCACCACCTCGCGCGGTTTGAGGGTGTTGGCCGCCCGTGTAGGCCGGATGCGGGCCAGGAACAGCGCCTCCGACGCGTAGATGTTGCCCACCCCCACGACGATGTCCCCCGCCAACAGCACCTGCTTGATGGGCGCGCGCCGCGCGGCCACGCCCTGCTGCAGGTGGGCCACGGTGAAGGCCTCGGAGAACGGCTCCACGCCCAGGCGGCCCAGCAGTTTGCGGGCCTCGGCCGCCTCCTCGCCGGCGGCCCAGACCACGGCGCCAAAGCGGCGCGGGTCGTGCAGGCGCAGCAGGCCCACGTCGGTGAACACGTCGACGTGATCGTGCTTGCCCGGCGGCAGGGCCGCATCGACCAGGGCCAGCCGGCCCGACATGCCCAGGTGCACCAGCAGCACGCCCTCGTCCAGCCTCAGCAGCAGATACTTGCCGCGCCGTGCCACCTCGGTGATGGTGCGGCCGACCAGGTGCTCGGGGGCCACCCCCAGCGGCCAGCGCAAGGCCGCCCCCAGGCGCACCCGCTGCACCTGCGCGCCCGCGAGCTTTTGCAGGCTTTGTCGGGTGACTTCGACTTCGGGCAGTTCCGGCATTGAGATCAGGCGGGGTGGGTGAATGGACTCATAAACTATCATGAAGCGATGAAGCCCTTCTCCCGCCATTCGATCGCTTTGGCCACGGTTCTCGCGCTGACCGCCGCCCTGTCCGCCCACGCAGCGCCCGGGCGGACCGACAACGATCTGGCCAAGGCGCGCGCCCAGGCCGTCGCCGCGCAGGAACGCATGGGCTTGCTGGACGCCAAGCTGTTCTACGAGGTGCTGGTGGGCGAAATGAGCGCGCAGCGCGGCGACCTGCCCAACGCCTACGCCCTGCTGCTCGATGCCGCCCAGCGCACCCGCCACCCCGACCTGTTCGGCCGCGCAGCGGGCGTGGCCATGGCGGCGCGCGATGGACAGGCCGCGCTGGTCGCCGTGCAGGCCTGGCGCAAGGTGGAGCCCGATTCGCGCGATGCGGCCCGGCTGGAGCTGCAGGTGCTGGCCGGCATGAACCGGCTGGGCGACATGGTGCCCGCGATCCGCGACACCATCGCCACCTCGCCGCAGGCCGAGAAAACCGCCGTGATCCTGGCCCTGCCCGTGCTGTTCGCGCGCAGCACCGACAAATCCGAAGCGCTGACGGTCATCGACCAGGCCCTGGGGCCGTCGCTGGCCGACCCAGCGACCCGCAGCCCGGCCTGGGTCAGCAAGGGCCGCCTGCGCCTGATGGCCGGTGACGCCCCCGGCGCCATGGCTGCGATCCGCGAAGCACAGCAAGCCGACCCCGCCTTTGACGCCGTGCCCATCCTGGCCCTGGAACTGATCGGCGATCAGCCCGATGCCGAGGCCGTGGTGCGCGACTACCTGGCCCGCACGCCTGCCCCGGCCGCGGTGCCCGTGCGCCTGGCCTATGCCAAGACGCTGATGGACCTCAAGCGCGTGAGCGATGCGCAAACCCAACTGGAACAGGCCGTGCGCGACGACCCCAAGTTCGCCGACGGCTGGCTGCTGCTGGGCGAAACCCAGCTGATGCGCAAGCAGTTCGGGTCCGCCGAGCGGTCGCTGCAGGCCTACTTGCAAAACGCCAACCAGGCTGGCCCCGCCGGGGGAACGCCGCGCGGCATCAACGCCGCCGCGCTGAGCCTGGCCGACCTGGCCCTGCGCGCCAACCGCCCCGACGATGCCCGCAAAGCCCTCACCCTGGTGCAGGACGCCGATGCCACCGTGGGCCAGCAATTGCGCCACGCCAAGCTGCTGGCCGACCTGGGCGACGAACAGGCCGGCGCGGCCCTGCTGTCGCGCCTGCCCGATGGCTCGGCCGAAGAGCGCAAACAAAAGGTGATGGCCACGGCCCAGTTCCTGCGCGAAACCCAGCATGCCGACCGGGCCTACGCCCTGTTGCAGCAGCTGCTCACCCAGCAGCCCGACGACACCGACCTGCTCTACGACACCGCGCTGGCGGCCGAGAAAGCCGGCGACCTGGCCGCCATGGAGCGCCACCTGCGGCAGATCATTGCGCTGGAACCCCAGAACTACAACGCCTACAACGCGCTCGGCTACTCCATGGTCGACCGCAATGTGCAGCTGAGCGAGGCGCGCACGCTGCTGACCAAGGCGCTGGAGCTTTCGCCCGACAGCCCGCACATCCAGGACAGCATGGGCTGGCTGGAATTCCGCCAGGGCAACCTCGATGCAGCCCTCAAGCTGCTCGAACAGGCCTATGCCGAATTCCCCGATGCGGAAGTGGCCGCCCACCTGGGCGAGGTGCTGTGGGCCCGCGGCGACCGGGCGCGCGCCCAGACCGTGTGGCAAGCGGCTCAGGAAGCCGATCCCCAGAACCAGACCTTGCGCGAGACCTTGCAGCGTCTTCGTCCTCAATGAAGTCAGTATCCACAGCTTTCCGTTGATTCAATATCGCCAGATCGGCCATACCCCATCCACAACGCATGCCCTTTGACCGCCCGGCAACGTTGCCCTCCCGCCCTGCAACCATCCGTGTCCCAGCCCGGCCCGCCCGCCTGACGCAACAGCCGCAGCATGCAGCCCCCCGCCCGGGCCATGCCTGGCGCGCGGCCGCACTGGCGGTCTGCGCCGCGCTGCTGACCGCCTGTGCCAGCGCGCCGCCAGCGGCCCCCAGCGCCGGCAGCGCGCTCGCCACCGCGTCGCGCTGGCAGGGCCGCCTGGCCATGACGGTGGACAGCCAGCCCCCCGAGCGCCTGGCGGCCTCGTTCACGCTGGAAGGCAACGCCGAGCAAGGCGCCCTGGCGCTGTTCACCCCCCTGGGCAGCACCGTGGCCCAGGCGCAATGGCGCCCACAGGGCGCCACGCTCACCCAAGGCGGACAGGTGCGGGAATTCGCCTCGCTGGATGAGCTGCTGACGCACTTCGCATCGGCAGCCCTGCCCGTTCAAGCCCTGTTCAGCTGGCTGCAGGGGCAGCCCCACGACGCCCCCGGCTGGCAGGTGGACCTGAGCCAGCATGCCTCGGGCCGAATCACAGCAACACGGCAGTATCCATTACCTTCCGTTGACCTGCGTTTGATCTTGAACTGATACCCATGCACGCACTGTACGACCTGCCGGCGCCGGCCAAGGTCAACCTGTTCCTGCACGTCGTCGGGCGACGTGCCGATGGCTACCACCTGCTGCAATCGGCGTTCGCGCTCATCGACTGGTGCGATCGCCTTCACATCGACCGCCGCCCCCAGGGCCTGAGCCGCGAAGACCTGGGGCCCAAACTGCCCGACGACGACCTGTGCCTGCGCGCTGCGCGCCTGCTGCAGTCGGCCACCGGCTGCACCCAGGGCGCCCACATCCAGATCGACAAGCAGGTGCCGGCCGAAGCGGGGCTGGGCGGAGGTTCTTCCGACGCCGCCACCTGTCTGCTGGCGCTCAATCGCCTGTGGGGGCTGGGGCTCACCGCCCATGCCCTGGCGCAGCTGGCCCAGCAACTCGGGGCCGACGTGCCGTTTTTCATCCACGGCCGCAACGCCTGGGTCGAGGGCATTGGCGAGCACATCCAGCCGATCGACCTGCCGCCGACGCGCCTGCTGGTCGTCAAACCCGCTCAAGGCCTGGCCACGCAGAAAATTTTTTCTGCCGAAACTTTACGGCGCAACACAAAACGTGCTACAGTCACGGACTTCGCTGCTGACCCATTTGGCTTTTTCGAAAAGGGCCGAAACGATTTGCAGCCAGTTGCTCAGGAAATGCTTCCCGAGCTTGGCAAGGTTCTAAATTGGTATACAATTCAAGGACTTAAGCCCAGAATGACTGGCTCCGGCAGCGCGGTTTTTGCCCTGTTGCAGGACGATGTCAGCATCGAATTGCCGCAAGACACAAACTGGCAATTCAGGGTTTGTCAAACGCTCGCTCAACACCCTTTGCTGGGGTGGGCCCAACAGGTCTGAGCAGCACCTGACAATCAACCAGATACTGGGGTTTGCAGCGCCAAGTTGCAGATCCTGTGTAGGGGAGTCGCCAAGCTGGTTAAGGCACCGGATTTTGATTCCGGCATGCGAAGGTTCGAATCCTTCCTCCTCTGCCAAATTTTTCGTGCACTTGCACGTGTCACCCCCACTGATTGCTGCGCTGGACGTTTCCCATGACTTCCAATACTCCCGTTGACTTCATGTTGTTCACGGGCAATGCCAACCCGGCGCTTGCTGAAGAAATCGCACACAACCTGGGCATCTCGCTCGGCGCCGCCGATGTCGGCCGCTTCTCCGATGGCGAAGTCACGGTCGAGATCAAGCAGAACGTTCGCGCCCGCGACGTGTTCGTGATCCAGCCCACCTGCGCCCCCACCAACGAGAACCTCATGGAGCTTCTCATCATGGTGGACGCCCTGCGCCGGGCCTCGGCCGAACGCATCACCGCCGTGATCCCCTACTACGGCTACGCCCGCCAGGATCGCCGTCCGCGCTCCAGCCGCGTGCCGATTTCGGCCAAGGTGGTGGCCAACATGCTGCAGACCTGCGGCGTGGCGCGTGTGCTGACCATGGACCTGCATGCCGACCAGATCCAGGGCTTCTTCAACATCCCCGTCGACAACATCTATGCCTCGCCGGTGCTGCTGAGCGACCTGCGCCAGAAGAACTACGAAGACCTGATCGTGGTGAGCCCCGATGTCGGCGGCGTGGTGCGTGCCCGCGCCCTGGCCAAGCAGCTGCATTGCGACCTCGCCATCATCGACAAGCGTCGCCCCAAGGCCAATGTGTCCGAGGTGATGAACGTCATCGGCGACATCGAGGGCCGCAACTGCGTGGTCATGGACGACATGATCGACACGGCCGGCACGCTGGTGAAGGCCGCCGAGGTGCTCAAGGAGCGCGGCGCCAAGAGCGTGCACGCCTATTGCACCCACCCCATCTTCTCGGGCCCTGCCATCGACCGCATCGCCGGTGGCGCCGCGCTCGACGAAGTCGTGGTCACGAACACCATTCCCCTGTCTTACGCGGCCAAGGCCTGCGGCAAGATCCGCCAACTGTCGGTGGCACCGCTGATCGCCGAGACGATCACGCGCATCATCAAGGGGGAATCGGTCATGAGTTTGTTCCAGGAGCACGACGCGTCCTGATCTGCTGGAACACCAAGCGGCCCGCGCCAGGCCTGCAACGCCGTTGCAGCAGCCGCGCGGGCTTTTCACAAATCGAGGGCTGCTGGTCGCGGTCGCCCTCTTCCGGAGTCCGTCATGAAATTCGTCGCTTTTGAGCGCAGCACGCAAGGTACGGGTGCGAGCCGCCGCCTGCGTAACGCCGGCAAGGTGCCTGGCGTGGTGTATGCCACCGCCGATGCCCCCGCCCAACTGATCGAGCTGGACCACAACGCCCTGTGGTTCGCCCTGAAGAAGGAAGCCTTCCACGCCTCGCTGCTGGACATGGAACTGGGCGGCGTGTCGTCCAAGGTGCTGCTGCGCGACGTGCAGTACCACCCCTACCGCCAGCAAGTGCTGCACATCGACTTCCAGCGCGTGGCCGCTGACCAGAAGATCACCATCAAGGTGCCGCTGCACTTCGAAGGCGAAGCCGAATCGCCGGCCGTGAAGACCGACAAGTGCCTGATCACGCACCAGGCCAACGAAGTCGAAGTCGTCTGCCTGGCCAGCGCCCTGCCCGAGCACATCACGGTTGACCTGAGCAAGCTGACCAAGGGTCAGACCCTGCACTTCAGCGACATCGTGCTGCCCCAAGGCGTGGAACTGCGCGCCGGCCTG
Organism: Comamonas serinivorans; assembly: GCF_002158865.1. Taxonomy (NCBI): domain Bacteria; kingdom Pseudomonadati; phylum Pseudomonadota; class Betaproteobacteria; order Burkholderiales; family Comamonadaceae; genus Comamonas; species Comamonas serinivorans. The sequence continues at coordinate 3,889,674 of NZ_CP021455.1, forward strand.
GCCGAGAACTCGCTCGTGCTGGCCACACCCCCCAAGGGCGGCAGCGACGAAGCACCCGCTGCCGAAGCCGACAAGGCCTGAGGCCTGCTGCCCCTCGTTGCCGCGGCCAACGCCGCGGCACGTGCCCGAAAGCCCGCGTCAGCGGGCTTTTTGCTGTCCGCATGCCGCGCATGCTGAAGCGCCCCGCACACTCTCCAGTATCATGCCGTTGCCGTCAGATGATGAACGGCAACTGTCTGATACCCCAGGATGCTTTGCCCATGATCAAGCTCTTCGTCGGCCTTGGCAACCCCGGCCCCGAATACGAACTCACGCGCCACAACGCCGGTTTCTGGTGGATCGACAACGTGGCCGAGGCGCTGGGCCTCACGCTGCGCGATGAACGCGCTTACAGCGGCGAGCTGGCCCGGGCCAACGTGAATGGCCACACGGTGTGGCTGCTCAAGCCCCAGACCTTCATGAACCTCTCGGGCAAGTCCATCGGCGCCCTGGCGCGCTTTTACAAGATCGCGCCCGAGGAAATCCTGGTCGTGCACGATGAGCTCGACCTGGATCCGGGCCACGCCAAACTCAAGCTGGGCGGCTCGCACGCCGGGCACAACGGCCTGCGCGACACGCACCAGCACCTGGGCACCGACCAGTACTGGCGTCTGCGCATCGGCATCGGCCACCCGGGACACCGCAGCGAGGTGGTGAGCTGGGTGCTGGGCAAGCCACCACAAGCCCAGCGCGACGCCATCTCGGACTGCATCACGCGCACCATCCGCGCCTTCGAACCCCTGGCCGAAGGCGAACTGGAGAAGGCGACGCGCATCGTCCACAAGAACCCGGCCAAGCCCAAGCCCCCGAAAACCCCCAAGGCCCCCAAACCCGTGGCTGCCGAAGCGGACGATGCCGCGTCCAGCGCAACGCCCACGCCGCCTGCGGCAGACCCGACCGCAGCCTGAGCGCCTCAAAGCCTCGCCATCGGGAGCGACGCTGCCCACGGATGGCGTGCGGCAGAACCTGAAAGGGGTGCAGCACAGCGCGCCGTATCGCCGCGCAGACGACGCGACGCGGGGGAGGTTTGGCGACGTCCACCTGCCTGACCATGGCACGGCCGTAGCCGTTGCGGCATCGCCCGTGCCGCACCTGCAGGCGCTGAACACCTGCGGTGTCGCCGCCATCGGTCTGTCAGCCACCGGGTTGGCGTGGACGTGGCCCGGCCTTCGCTCCGCAGTCCATGACCCATGACGCCGACGCTTGAGTCATGGCGCCGAGTATCGAGCGCTCTTCATTTAAGGGAGAACGTAGTGGCACGGCTACTGGCAGATCACCCCCATCCACCACATCCCATTCAGGGCAAACGCGTGCGCGTCAAGCCTGCGGCAAATACCGCCTCGCCCAATGGCAGGCGCGCTCAGGCCTGCGCCTGCAGGCGCAGGTATTTCTGCATCAGCGTTTCGCGGTCTTCGACGTTCGCGGGGTCGACCGGGATGCACTCGACCGGGCACACCTGCACGCATTGCGGCTCGTCAAAGTGCCCCACGCATTCGGTGCATTTGCGCGGGTCGATTTCGTAGATCAGCTCGCCCGCGTAAATGGCCTGGTTGGGGCATTCGGGCTCGCACACATCGCAATTGATGCACTCGTCGGTGATCATCAAAGCCATTGAACAGTCTTTCCTTGCTCACGCGAACGGGGTCGCGCCAGGGGTCCATTGTCCCCGCAAGACAAGCTGCAGGCGCAAGGCCTGCCCGATGCCCCGCGGGACCAGCGTGGGCATTGCATGCCCCCAGGCGCATCCCGCAGGTTGCGAACTGACCCAAACCGTCGGTGAGATCGGGAGAGCCTGTTCGTGCGTTCGCCAACGCCGTTCACCATCCAGCGGCTGATGGGGGCCGTGGCCGTGAGGGCTGCGCGACTCCCCACGACAGGCAGCGGGCAGGTCTGACCCGTGGCCCGGTCTCGACGCTGGCCGCCGCCGCATCACGCACTCAGGCACGCACGCAGAGGGCCACGGCGCTGCGCAGGTCCTGGGCAAAGGTGGTCAGGGTGACAGACATGTTAAGGGGTATCTATTCATTTCCGATGTTTTTTTAATTGCCAACACCACCATACTCCAAGCGAATGTCAGAGCAGCACATCCTCCTGCGACCGCGTTCGCTTCCCTCGATGGCGCATCGGTGTTGAACGCAATACATTCGCTGCAGCCATGGTTTTTGCCTCAAAACGGACAAAATTGTCCGCACAAGACCACAATCGCGTCCATGACTTCCCCACGACCCGATGTCGCCGCCCGACGTGCGCAGCTGCTCGATGCAGCGGCGCACGTGTTCGCCGAACATGGCATCACCGCTCCGCTGGATCTGGTGGTGGAACATGCCGGCCTGGGCCGCGCCACGCTGTACCGTCATTTCCCCGACCGCACGGCCCTGGTCGCCGGCCTCATGGCCCGCACGGCCGATGCGCTGGAGGCGCGGGCCAGCCAGCTGCGGGGCCGCGGCGATGCCCTGCACCTCATGCTGCGCCAGATTGCCGATGGCATCGTGCACTCGCCGGCGCTGGTCGACTACTGGCGCGGGGCCAACCGTGACGAGCCTGAGCTGGCCACGCAGCGCCAGCGGGTGCTGGCGGCCTTGCAATTGGCGCTGGACGACGCCATGGCGCAAGGCGTGTGCCGCGCCGACCTCACGGCCCAGGACGTGACCCTGGCGGCCGGCATGCTGGGCGCCGCGCTGCGCGGACGCACCCAGGCTGAGCGCGCCCGCCTGGCCGAACGCGCCATTGCCCTGCTCTGGCACGGCCTGCAGGCCCCCGAAGGGACAGCATCATGCTGAACCGCAGCCCGCGCGTGCCGCTGTACGACCGGCCGCAGCCCGAATGGACGGATGCCGAGCGCCCCGTCCTGCCGGGCTCGCCAGCCGCCATCGCCCATGCCACGCCGCTGCGCGTGGCCTTCGGGCTGGTGGCCGTGCTGGTGTCGCTCGCCGGCTCGCTGGGCAACGCGCTGGTCACCGTCAACCTGCCCTACATCCAGGGCAGCCTGGGCCTGACACCCTCGGAGGCCGCCTGGCTGTCGGCGGTGTACGTCAGCGCCAACATGACGGCCAACCTGGTGCTCTACAAATTCCGGCAGCAGTTCGGCATGCGGCTGTACGCCGAAATCGGCCTGGGCCTGTATGCCAGCCTGGCGGTGCTGCACCTGGCCGTCAACAACCCCACCACGCTGGCGCTGCTGCGCCTGGGCAGCGGCTTTGCGGCCGCCACCTGCAGCACGCTGGGCACGCTGTACATGCTGCAGGCCATCCCGCGGGTGTGGGTGGGCAATGCGCTGGTGGTGGCCCTGGGCTTGTCGCAACTGGCCACCCCGCTGGCCTGGATCCTGTCGCCCAGCCTGCTGATCGGCGGTGAATGGCACCGCATGTACATGTTCGAGGCCGGGCTGGCGCTGTGCGCGTTCGCCGCCGTGGTCGTGCTGAAGCTGCCGCGCGGCCTGCACATCAAGGTCTTCGAGCGGCGCGACCTGCTCACCTTTGCGCTGGCCGTGCCGGCCACGGTGCTGCTGTGCAGCGTCATCGCACAAGGCGTGACGCTGTGGTGGACCGACACGCCCTGGCTGGCCTGGGCGCTGGTGACGGCCATTGTCCTGTTCGTGACGGGCCTGTTGCTCGAGCTCTACCGCGACAACCCGCTGATCCACATGCGCTGGCTGCTCATGCCCGAGACCATCCGCTTCGGCATCGCCGCCTTCATGCTGCGCTTCCTGACCTCGGAGCAGACCTACGGCGCCGTCGGCCTGCTGCGTACCCTGGGCATGGGGCCGGACCAGATGCAACCGCTGTTCGTCGTCATCCTGCTGGCCACACTGGGCGGCATCGCCCTGGGCGCACTGACCTTCGGGCCGCGCACCATGGTGCCGCAGGTGCTGACCTCCATCGTGCTGTTCGCGCTGGCGGGCTGGGTGGACCAGGGGCAGACCAACCTGGCCCGGCCCGAAAACTTCTACCTCAGCCAGTCGCTCGTGGCCATCGGCATGGGGCTGTTCATGGGCCCGCTGATGCTGATGGGTTTTCAAAGCGCGCTGAAGCACGGCCCCAACACCGTCATCAGCATGATCGTGCTGGTGACCTGCTCGCAGGCCATGGGCGGGCTCGCGGGCTCAGCCTTTTTCGGCAGCTACATGACGCACCGCGAGCACGTGCACTCGACCGCGCTCACGGCGCAGATCACCCTGGACGAGCCCCTGGTGGCGCAACGCCTGCAGCTGCAGCAAGGCAGCTACGCGCGCCAGAGTGCCGATGCGCAGCTCAGCAGCGCCCAGGGCACCACGCAACTGAGCCAGGCCGTGCGGCGCGAAGCCACGGTGCTGGCCTACAACGACGTGTTTGCCCTGTTGAGCCAGATCGCCCTGGGCTTCTTTGCACTCGCGCTGTGGCGCGTCTGGCTCAAGGCGCGCCAGCTCAAGCGCGAAGCGGCCGCGCAGGCCGGCAGCGGCCCCCCATCCCCGGCTTCATGACGGTATTCCGCCACAGACCAACAACATCAAACGGCACCTCATCCATACACCTCATCATGGTCACCACACCCGGGTCCAACCCGAATTCCGACGAAGGCGACACCGCCGAACACCTCAGGCAACGCCTGGAGCTGGCCAGCGAAGCCACCGACGGCTACGACGACCGCCCGCCCGTGGCCGCCGCATCCGGCACCCCCGCCCCGCCTGCGGCGCCGGCCGCCGCGGCGGCCCCCGCCATGGCGCCCCTGTCCAAAACCATTCAGCCCAGCGCCAAGGCCGTGGCGCTGATGCTCCTGGTCGGCCTGGCCGGCATCGTGCTGGTGCTGCGCGCCTGGAGCCTGTGGCCGTTTGCCAGCGCCCTGCAGACCACCGACAACGCCTATGTGCGCGGCCAGGTCACCCAGCTGGCCCCGCAGGTGAACGGCCACGTGGCCGAGGTGCTGGTGCAGGACTACCAGCCCGTGCTGGCCGGCCAGGCGCTGCTGCGCATCGACGACCGCATCTACCGCCAGCGCGTGGACCAGGCCGACGCCCAGATCGCTGCCGCGCAGGCCGACCTGGCCAATGCCGACCAGACGCAGGCGCAGGCCGAGGCCGCGCTCATGGCCTCGCGCGCCAGCCTGGTCAGCCTGCAGGCCGAACAGCAGCGCTCCACGGCCGAACAAGCCCGCGTGGACGAGCTGTCGGCCAAGGGCTCGGTCTCGCTCAACGAGCGCGACAAGGTGCGTGTGGCCACGCGCTCGGCGCAGGCCAATGTGCTCAAGGGCCAGGCCGACATCCGCGTCGGGGAAGAACGCATCAAGTCGGTCCGCGTGTCGCGCGAAGGCCTCAAGGCCAAGCTGCAGGCCGCGCAGGCCCAGCAGGAGCTGGCACAGATCGACCTGGACAACACCGTGATCCGCGCGCCGCGCGACGGCCAGCTGGGCGAGGTCGGCGTCAAGGCCGGCCAGTACGTGGCCGTGGGCACGCAGCTCATGGCCCTGGTGCCCGATCAGGTCTGGGTGGTGGCCAACTTCAAGGAAACCCAGGTCGCCCACATGCGCGCCGGCCAGCCCGCCACGGTGCGGGTGGACGCGCTGGGCGGCGCCAAGCTGCAGGCGGTGGTGGAGCGCTTTGCACCCGCCACGGGCTCGGAATTCAGCGTGCTGCGCCCCGACAACGCCACCGGCAACTTCACCAAGGTGGTGCAGCGCCTGCCCGTGCGCCTGCGCCTGCTGCCCGATCAGCCGCTGGCCCAACGCCTGGCGCCCGGCCTGTCGGTCGAGGTCACCGTGGACACCCGCGAGCCGGGTGACGCTGCGGTGCCCGGCACGGCGTCGGATGCGCCTTCCGGCATGCCATCCGGCACGCCTTCTGGCGGGCAGTCCCGCACGCCGCCCGCTGCTGCCTCGGCCAGGGCCAACACCGCGATCACCAGCGCCAGCGTTGCGGCCAGCGCCTCGCAGCCCGCGGCCCCGGCCGCCGAGGGAGGCCGCTGATGCCCACCCTGCTCCACCCCGCTGGCCGGCCTTTGCAAGCCGGCCACCACCCGGCCACGCCCGTCCTCGGCAATCGGCCAAGCCGGCGCCTGGCCGCCAGTCGGCACATCCTCACCGCAGTATCGGCCCAATCTCGTCAATTTTTCATCGGCTTTTTAGGCATACCTCTGGCTATGCTGTTGACGGCCTGCGCGCCCACCTTGCCCATCGCGCCCGAAGCCGCCCAGCCCACGGTGCCCACCGGCTGGCGCGCCGACCCGCTGCAACCGGCCGCGGCACCCGAGGCCGTGGACCTGCACACCCGGTGGTGGCAGGCCCTGGGCGACGCCCAGCTCAATGCCCTGGTCGACCGCGCCCTGGCCCACAACAACAACCTGGGCCTGGCCGCCGCCCGCGTGGCCCAGGCCCGCGCCGAACAGCGCCTGGCCGAAGCCGCACAGCGCCCGACGCTGGACGCCAGTCTGGGCGTGAACAGCTCGCACTCGCTGCTCGCCACCGGCCCCGGCTACACCCGCAGCCTGCAGCCCGGCCTGCAGGCCAGCTGGGAGCCCGACCTGTGGGGCCGGCTTGGTGACCTGGCGCGCGCCGGCAGCGCCAGCACCGCCGCCAGCCAGGCCGACGAAGCCGCCGCCCGCGTGGCGCTGGCCGCACAGGTGGTGCAGGCCTATGTGGCGCTGCGGGCGCTCGACGCCCAGCTGGCCGTCGCCCAGGCCACCGAGCGTTCGCGCCTGCAGTCCGAACAGCTCACCGCCGACCAGGCGCGCACCGGTTATGCCTCGCAACTGCCGCTGGCCCAGGCGCAGGCCGAGACCGCCAGCGTGCGCCAGAACATGGCGCAGCTCGACCTCGCCATCCGCCGCCAGGAAGACGCGCTGCGCCTGCTGAGCGGCGACCCGCCCGGCCCCGTGCCACGCGGCCTGCCGCTGAGCGCGCTGCAGCTGCCGCAGCCCGCTGCCATCCAGCCGTCGGCCCTGCTGCGCCGCCGGCCCGACATCGCCGCCGCCGAGGCCCGCCTGGCCGCGGGCGATGCGCGCCTGGCGGCCCAGCGCGCGGCCTTTTTGCCACACGTCCAGCTCAGCGCCAGCCTGGGCTCGCTGGTGGTCAACGCGCTGGACTACAACCCCCTCACCGTCTGGAGCCTGGGCGCCAGCGCGCTCGCGCCGCTGTTCGATGGCGGCCGGCGGCAGGCGCAGATGGACGCCGCGGCCGCCCAGCGCGACCAGCTGGCCTGGACCTACCGCGACACCGTGCTGCGCGCCCTGGACGACGTGCAAGCCAGTCTGAGCGCCCTGCCCCGGCTGGCCCAGCAACAGGCCCAGGCCAAGCTGCGTGAAGAGGCCGTGACGCGCGCGCTGTCGTTCTCCAAGGACCGCTACGAGGCCGGCTATGCCTCGTACCTCGAGACCCTGGACGCGCAGCGCAACCTGTTCACCGTGCAGCTCGCCCGCGTCAGCCTGCGGCAAACCGAGATGGACAACCTCATCGCGCTGTACCGCGCGCTGGGCGGCGGCTGGGTCCAGCCGGACAACGCGCTCGGGCAACCCTGAGCGTGCCGCGCCCGAACGCAATGGCCTGCATGCCATGCACCTGGGCGCTCCCCACTTCTGACCTGCCAGGCCCACCGCAGCCCGAACGTGCAGCCCAACTCGGCCCGCGCTTGTGAAACGGGGGCGCCCGTAGAGCGCTAGGTCGCTGGCGGAGCCTCCGCACCTGCGCACCAGGTGCACCAGCCAGCCGCTGCGTTCAGTCGACCTGCCGGAGTTGGGCGCCAAAACGCCCGCGTGCCCGGCAGCAATCGCGGATCGTGCGCCCTGCACGCCCGCCGTGACAGCCGCCCCGCTGGCGCATCCACCGCCCAAGCAGCCCCTGACGGCTGTGCGCCCGTGCCAGGCACCCTGCATGAGGCCAATTCAACAACCGCGTCATCCCATCACCCAGACAGGGTATGACCTCATACCCATTTTTCATCCATCGGCCACCTGCCCATACCTGCACTGAATGCACAACGATGCGCGATGCCTACGGCTCCAACTGGACAGCGCCGCGTGCACATGCGGTAGCCTCGCCGCTTCACCGCTTGAAGCCTCCTCGCCATGGTCGTCCGGCCCCCTCTGCATTGGCTGCGCATGCTGTTCGTGCTGCGCGGCTCGGTGCTGCCGCGCATCGCGCCGCAGCTCATCGGCACCACGGTGCTGGCGCTCCTCGTCACCTGGCTGCATGGCCACATCGGGGGCTGGAAGGTGTCGCTCAACTTCGTGCCGTTCTCGCTGATCGGCCTCACGCTGGCGATCTTCCTGAGCTTTCGCAACAGCACCTCGTACGCCCGGTATTGGGAGGCGCGCACCCTCTGGGGCGTGCTGCTGAACGACACGCGCAGCCTGACGCGGCTGGCGCTGACGCTGAGTCGCAACCCCGCGGCCGCGCGCGATTTGGCGCTGCGCCTGTGCGCCTTCGTCCACACCCTGCGCCACCAGCTGCGCGGCACCGACGCCCGTGCCGACCTGGCCCACTTTGTGCCGACCGAGTCCGCCGAACGCGTGCTGCGCGCGCGCCACCCGGCCGCGGTGGCCTTGCTGCTGGCCGATGAATGGCTGGGCGAGCGCCTGCGGGCCGGCGAGGTCGACGCCCCCGTGGTGCCGGCCTTCGCGCATTCGCTGGCGCAGCTGAGCACGGCGCTGGGCGGCTGCGAGCGCATCGCCGCCAACCCGATCCCGTTCACCTACTCGGTCATCATCCACCGCAGCGTGTACCTGTACTGCCTGCTGCTGCCATTTGGCCTGCTGGACACCATCGGCTCCATGACGCCGCTCATCGTCTGCTTCGTCGCCTACACCTTTTTCGCGCTGGAAGCCCTGGGCGCCGAGATCGAAGACCCGTTCGGCACCGAGCCCAACGACCTGGCCCTCGGCGCGATGTCGCACATGATCGAGTCCACGCTGCTCGAGCTGGTGGGCGAAGCACCCCGCACGGCACGGCCTGAGGTGAGGGACTACGTGTTGCTGTGAAACAAAAGGGGTATGAAGCCATCGCCGTTTTCAATGCAACGGCAATGGACTCATACCCCCTATCGGCTCAGGTCGACGATCACGCCCGGACACCATCGCGGTGACGCGCGCCGACTGTCGGCAGACGTCACACCCACGCCTGGCGCCGAGCAGACGCTCGACGCCCCATGGTCGCTCAGATGCCGCTGCCTTCGTCCACGAAGACGCGGGCCTGGCGCGGGTTCACCACCACCGCGTCCCCTTCGGACAGGCCCAGGGCGCGGTACTCGCTCGAGGTCATCTGCGCCTCGACGATGGCGTTGTCGTCGCTGACGCTCACGTCGCTGCGCGTGATCTCCAGCCGCGCGACCGGGCCCACCACCAGGGCGCGCGTGAGCGTGCCGCGGATGCCACTGGCACCGGCCTCGGCGCGCGTCACGATCAGGTCGTGCGGACGCACGTAGGCCAGGGCGCGCGCGTCGTCGTCGTAGGTGCCGGTGGCCGGCAGGCTCACGCTGTCGGTGGCCGAGCCGATCTGCACCTGGCCCTGGTGCGCGCGGCCGTGGAACAGGTTCACGTCGCCGAGGAAGCCGTAGACGAACGGGCTGGCGGGGTGATCCCACACCTCTTGCGGCGTGCCGGCCTGCTCGATCTGGCCCTTGTTCATGACCACCACGCGGTCGGCCACTTCCAGCGCCTCTTCCTGGTCATGGGTCACGAAGATGGTGGTGACGTGCAGCTCGTCGTGCAGGCGGCGCAGCCAGCGGCGCAGTTCCTTGCGCACCTTGGCATCGAGGGCGCCAAAGGGCTCGTCGAGCAGCAGCACCTTGGGCTCGACCGCGAGGGCACGCGCCAGGGCGATGCGCTGGCGCTGGCCGCCCGACAGCTGCGAGGGGTAGCGGTCGGCCAGCCAGTCCAGCTGCACCAAGCCCAGCAGTTCGTGCACCTTGGCGCGGATCTTGTCCTCGCTGGGGCGCTCCTTGCGGGGCTTCACGCGCAGGCCGAAAGCGACGTTCTCGAACACGGTCATGTGGCGGAACAGCGCGTAATGCTGGAACACGAAGCCGACCTGGCGGTCACGCACGTGCACGTCCGTGGTGTCGCTGCCCGAGAACAGGATGCTGCCCTGGTCGGCCGATTCCAGCCCCGCGATGATGCGCAGCAGCGTGGTCTTGCCGCAGCCCGAGGGGCCCAGCAGGGCGATGAGCTCACCCGAGCCGATGTCGAGCGAGACGTTGTTCAGCGCCTTGAAGTCACCAAATTCTTTGATGACGTTGCGAATTTCGATGCTCATGGGGGGTATCCGTTTGTTTCCGATGATGAAGGTTGACTCATCAGCGGATACTGTTGATTTCTATAGCCTTCCGGGCGCCCCAGGTCGGGCGTGTGTGGCGCGGACCCGGGCTCGCCAAACGGCATGCCGAAGGGCTTGCCGGAGGGCCGCCGAAAGGCTCGCCAGGCGGCTGGCTCATTCGTCATCCTTGCGCGGCGGCTCGGGCGGCAGGTTGGCGGCCGCCTTTTTGTCGCTTTCGCTGCGCCACTCGACGAAGGACTTGAGCACCAGCGTCACCAGGGCCAGCAGCGCCAGCAGCGAGGCCACGGCAAAGGCGGCCACGGACTGGTACTCGTTGTAGAGGATCTCGACGTGCAGCGGCATGGTGTTGGTTTGCCCGCGGATGTGGCCCGACACCACCGACACCGCACCGAATTCGCCCATGGCCCGCGCGTTGCACAGGATGACGCCGTAGATCAGGCCCCACTTGATGTTGGGCAGGGTGACGCGCCAGAAGGTCTGGAAGCCGGTGGCACCGAGCACGATGGCGGCCTGTTCCTCGTCGGTGCCCTGCGCCTGCATCAGCGGGATCAACTCGCGCGCGATGAACGGGAAGGTGACGAAGATGGTGGCCAGCACGATGCCCGGCACGGCGAACACGATCTTGATGTTGTGCGCGTCGAGCCAGGGGCCCAGCCAGCCGTGGGCGCCAAAGACCAGCACGTACATCAGGCCCGCGACCACCGGCGAGATGGAGAACGGCAGGTCGACCAGGGTGATGAGGAACGCCTTGCCGCGGAACTCGTACTTGGCGATGGCCCAGGCGGCGCAGATGCCGAAGACCAGGTTCAGGGGCACGCAGATGATCGCCGTGATCAGCGTCAGCTTGATGGCCGACAGCGCATCGGGCTCCCGCAGGGCCTCGAGGTAGGCATCCAGGCCCTTGCTCAGGGCCTCGGTGAACACGGCCGTCAGGGGCAGCACGAGGAACAGGGCCATGAAGGCCATGGCCACGCCGATCAAGACACGGCGCACCCAGGGGGCTTCTGTGGTGCCGGCGCGTTGGCGCTTGACTTGCAGCGCTTGCGCCGCAGCCTTGCTGGAGAGGGAGGCGGCTTGACTCATGCGGGCGCTCCATAGCGGCGGCGTTGCCAGGCCTGCAGCCAGTTGATGACGAACAGCATGACGAAGCTGATCAGCAGCATGACCACGGCCACGGCGGTGGCGCCGGGCACGTCGTATTGCTCCAGCTTGCTGATGATGATGAGGGGCGTGATTTCGGACACCATGGGCATGTTGCCGGCGATGAAGATGACCGAGCCGTATTCGCCGATGGCACGGGCAAAGGCCAGGGCAAAGCCGGTCAGCAGGGCGGGCATGATGGCCGGGAAGATCACCTTGGTGAAGGTCTGCCAGCGTGTGGCACCCAGGCAGGTGGCGGCTTCCTCAAGCTCTTTCTCCGAGTCCTCCAGCACAGGCTGGACGGTGCGCACCACGAAGGGCAAGCCGATGAAGATCAAGGCGATGACCACACCCGCCGGGGTGAAGGCCAATTTGATGCCCATGGGCTCGAGGTATTGGCCCAGCCAGCCGTTGCCCGCCAGCAGCGCCGTCAGCGAGATGCCGGCCACAGCCGTGGGCAGCGCAAACGGCAGGTCCACCAGGGCATCGACGATGCGCTTGCCCGGGAATTGGTAGCGCACCAGCACCCAGGCCACGAGCAGGCCGAACACGGCGTTCACGCAGGCGGCGATGAAGGAGGCGCCAAAGGTCAGCCGGTACGAGGCCAGCACGCGCGGGCTGCTCACGGCCTCCCAGAACTGGGGCCAGGTCAGCGTGAAGCTGCGCAGGAACAGGGCCGCCAGCGGGATGAGCACGATGATGCTCAGGTAGAACAGGGTGTAGCCCAGCGTGAGGTTGAAGCCGGGCAACACCCGCTTCGGGCCACGCCGACGGCCAGGCGCGCTGCCCGAGGCAGGCGCCGCATTCACAGCAGTCATTGCAGGTGCTTACTTGGCGTAGATCTTGTCGAACTGTCCACCATCATTGAAGTGGACCTTCTGCGCTTCACCCAGCGAGCCGAAGTACTTGCCCACGGTGAACAGCTTCACGGGCTTGAACAGGTCAGCATGCTTGGCCAGCACCTTTTCCGAGCGCGGACGCAGCGCATGCTTGGCGGCGATCTCTTGCGCCTCGTCCGAGTACAGCCAGGCCAGGTAGTCGGTGGCCAGCTTGCGGTCACCCTTCTTGTTCACGGTGCGTTCCACCACGGCCACCGGGTTTTCGGCCAGGATGCTGACCGACGGGTAGACCGCGTCCACCTTGCCCTTGCCGAATTCACGCTCGACCGACAGTACTTCGGATTCGAAGGTGATCAGCACATCGCCCATGTTGCGCTGCAGGAAGATGCTGGTGGCATCGCGGCCACCCTTGCCCAGCACAGGCACGTTCTTGAACAGCTTGGTGACGAAATCGGCGGCTTCGGCATCCGAGCCACCCTTTTCCTTCACCGAACCCCAGGCCGCCAGGTACGCGTAACGGCCATTGCCACCCGTCTTGGGGTTGACGACGATGACCTTGACGTCCGGACGGATCAGGTCGTTCCAGTCCTTGATGTTCTTGGGGTTGCCATTGCGCACCAGGAACAGCATGGTCGAGGTGGTGGGCGAAGCGTCGTTGGGGAACTTCTTCGCCCAGTCCTTGGCCACCACGCCGTTGCTGGCGAGGAACTCGATGTCTGTGGTGGTGTTGAAGGTCACCACGTCCGCGGCCAGGCCATCGTTCACGGCACGCGCCTGGGCGCTGGAGCCGCCATGAGCCTGGTCGACTTTCACGTCCTTGCCGGTGGTCTTCTTGTAATGCGCGACGAAGGCGGCGTTGTAGTCCTTGTAGAACTCGCGGGCCACGTCATACGACGCGTTGAGCAAGGACGACGGCTGCGCATTCGCCAGTCCCGCCAGGCCCAAGACCAGTCCACCCAAAGCCCATTTGATTGCAGATGTATTCATAACTCACTCAATGTAACTGCGATGTATCGACGCACAGCCAAGCCGACCGGACGACCGTCACGAAAGCCTGGAGTGTGCAGCCGTCCTTGATGATCACAAACCACTGTTTTTTTCTTTTCTTATATTGATGGGGAATAAAGATGCCTTCAACACCCCCTCATTGTCCCCAGATTAATTCCTAAGTACTATTTGTGTGGTTTCCGCCACAGCACCAAACGCGTGCTGGGGGCAGTTGACGACTATTTGGCGATCCGCAGAAATCCGCCTGATTTTCAAACTGCAGAGGCCTATACTGTTACGATTGCTTGCCAATTTCTTGAACAGTCGCTGCCCCCATACGGACCGATGAGCCCCCCTACCCCCATGTCTGTATACCGACTCGGCACCTACCAATTGCCCGCCGCCGAGGTCATTTTGGTGCGCACGCTGCTGAGACTGTTCGCCCACGATGCCAGCTTCCAATGGCGCTTCGTCGAAGAAGCGCCCTATGACGCGCTGATCGTGGACGGCGCCAACTCCGATCAAGCGGTCAAAGCCGCCGCCCAGCAAGCGCGCGCTGTGCTGGCTTTGACACGCACCTTGGACGCCGACGGCCCCAACCGCCTCTCGCGGCCACTGCGCGCCGATCGCCTGAAGCTGTGGCTGGAGTCGGTGGAGGACCACCCGGTAGAGGTCAAGGCCTCCGCCCCCAGTCCCCTGGAAGCCGAAGTCGCCGCGCCCAGTCCATCGGAGCCTGAAACCGCGTTCAAGCTGCGCCGCTGGCCGCCGGTGGGCCTGCTGCACCGGGATCCAATCCGCATCCGCATGGCCACCCTGATGTCCAGGCGTTACCTGAAAGTGAGCGAGCTGGCCAGCATCACGGGATTGAGCCCGCAGGAGGTCCAGCCCTTTTTGCACAACCTGCAACTGGTGGGCCTGGTCGAGCTCAAGCGCGAGCGGGAACCCAGTCCCACGCCCCAGGCCCAGCAGATCGCCGCACCTGAAACACCAAGCGCCGGCAAAGGCTTCTTTGGCAAGGGACTGATTGGCAGCATACGCAAACGCCTCGGTCTGTAACCGCCTGAACTTCGCAGTCATGAACGAATACAAGATCCTGTTCACCGGCACCATGGGCGCTGGCAAGACCACCGCCATCGGGGCGGTGAGCGACACCGCGCCCATCGTCACGGATGTCCACAACTCGGACAGCTCCGTCCAGAAAGAGCGCACCACCGTCGGCCTCGATTTCGGTGAATTTTCCTTGGACAACGGAGACCGCGTCCGGCTGTTCGGCACACCGGGCCAGAACCGCTTTGACTTCCTGTGGAAGATCCTGGCCAAGAACGCGCTGGGCCTGATCATCCTGATCGACAACTCGCGCCCCGACCCGCTGGCCGACCTCGGCATGTACCTCGACGGGTTTGCGGACCAACTCGACACCTTGCCCTGCGCCGTCGGCGTGGGCCGCCTGGAAACCCACCCCACCCCGACGCTGGACGACTACATCGATGAGCTGAGCAAGCGCAACCGCATTTTTCCCGTGCTGGATGTGGATGTGCGCCGCAAGGACGACGTGGTGCTGTTGATCGACACCTTGCTCGCCCAGATCGAAGCCAACCTGCACGGAGAACAACCATGACCGCAGACATCCGACTTTCGGGCCTGGCGCGCGCCCTGGCGCAGCGCGAGGCCGAGCAATTCATCCACGACGTGGACGGTGTCACCGCCGTGGTCGTGGCCACCATCGATGGCTTCGACGTGGTCTCGGTGATGCGCAACGAGGTCGAAGCCGCGCGCATCGCCGCCATGGCCAGCTCGATCTCGGCCATCAGCGCCGTGGTGTCGCAAGAAGCCGGTCTGGGCCGAAGCAAAAGCGTGACCATCGACACCGACTCGGGCTTTGCCATGGTCTACAGCGTGGCGCGCGACGATGCCGAGCTGATCATCAACATCATCGCCAACGGCAACGCCATGCTGGGCCAGGTGGCCTACCGGGCGGCCGAATTTGCCCGCAACCTCCGGGACGCATGAACTCGCTGCTGGTCTCCCACCTGACCGAGATGGCGGAACTACCGGGCGTCATGGGGTGTGCGCTGGTCGAGGTGGAAACGGGCATGGTCTGGCACTCGGCCGGCCAGATCCCCGAACTGACCGCCCTGGCCGAAGCCGCCAGCGACTACTGGCGCCTGTACCGCCGCCTGCACACGAATTTCGAGCAGGTGGGCAAGCTGCGGGCCTGCGTGATGATGCACGACGCCGGCCGCATCACCCTGCTGCCCTGCGGCAGCGGCGTGCTGCTGGTCACCGTCAGCCTGCAGGAAGCCCAGGTGGACTGGAAAGCGTGGCAATCCCGCACCCGCCAGCTGGCGTCGGTGGTGGACCGTGCACTGTAAGTTTCATGGCGCTTTTGCGTGACGCCTTCACCCTCACGCAGCCCTTCACAGGAGACCCTTCATGGCAACCATCAAGCAAACTCTCGACGATCTCATGGCCATCGATGGCGCCATGTGTGCAGCCGTCGTTGACTCCACCAGCGGCATGATGCTGGGTGCCATCGGCACTGGCGTGGACCTCGAGGTCGCCGCAGCGGGCAACACCGAAGTCGTGCGCGCCAAGAACAAGACCATGCGCGCGCTGGGCCTCAATGACGTGATCGAAGACATCCTGATCACGCTGGGCAAGCAGTACCACATCATCCGCCCCTCGTCGCGCAAGGACGGCGTGTTCATCTACTTCGTGCTCGACAAGGCCCGCGCCAACCTGGCCATGGCCCGCCGCAAGGTGCTGGACGTGGACAAGGAAATGATGTTCTGAGCACCGCCTGGTCGCTCACACAACCAACCGCATGGCGCTCGTCATGCGGTTTTTTCTTGGCTGAATCGACCAGGCTGAATGCGGTCATGCCACAAGAAACGGGGTATGACCCAAATGCCGATATGTCATCAACGGCATTCAGGGCTTACTTCATGCATTCTCCAGCCTTGGCAGACCTGGCACTTGAGCCACAGTTGCGCGTCACAAGCTGACAGCACTGGCATGCGAGTGTCAGGCTTGCTCGGTGCATAGGGACCGGTGCGCATGCGGTGTGAATTTCAAGACACCACCACACCCCACATGCCAAAGAAAAACCGCCACGCACCTGAGTGTTGGGTGTGGGGCGGTGTCTGGGATGGCCTGTCCGGAGGGACTCGAACCCCCGACCTGCTGCTTAGAAGGCAGCTGCTCTATCCAGTTGAGCTACGGACAGCAGCCGGCATTATCGCCGAGCGCCCGATCCGATCCCGGTTGGGCGACGGTCTCGGCGCAGACCACCGCTGGCCCCTGCCAATCGTCACGCACCCGCTGCCGCACGCACCAGTTGGGCCTGGTGCTCTCGCGGCAACAGGGTCTGCACCTCGAAGCTCGCGGGCACATACTCCGCCCACTGGTTCAACAAGGCATGCAGGTCTTCAGGCGACTCGACATCCATCACCGCCACCAGCCCTCGGCCCAGGCGGGCATAGACATGCCGTGCCGTGCCTTGTTCGATCAGGCCATCGAACCAGTTCCAGAACTGCAGCTGACGCGCACGCACGGTGGAGGGCGCCTCAGGGCGCGGGCTGCTGGTGACGAGGTAAAGCATGGATGGCACCTGATCGGCTGAACAAACCGCCAGCCTAGCGCCGCTGGGGCCGGCACGGGGTCCCCGATTCGACCGGCCACGCCGGTCGCGCGTCACGCGATGAAGTCGCCAGCTGCCTCGGGCTGAAAGGGCACGGCCTGGATCTGCGCGGTGATGGGCGCGCCGCCCGTGCCTTGCCAGCACACGCGATCGCCCACGCGGGCGCCGAGCAGCGCCGCCCCGATGGGCGACAGGATGGACACGCGGGCCGCTTCGGCATCCGCGTCTTCCGGGTACACCACGCTCAAGGTCTGGGCCCGCCCCCCGATGTCGACCGCCACCTGGCTGCCCATGGTGACGACCTCGGGGGCAATGGCTTGCGGCGCCACCACATCGGCGTTGTCCAGCACCTCCAGCAGCGCCCGGGTGGAAGGCGGCGGTGTGGCGCCAAATTGGCGCTTCAACAGGTTGAGCAAGCGCACTTCGTCCAGGTCGGTGATGGTGCGCGCCGTCGGCGCAATGGGGTCGGTCATGACGTTCTCCAGGGCGGACATCGATCCGCCCATGCTTCACAAGGGGTGCCCGCCGGTCGGGCAACACGACGTCTGCAAGGCAGACGGGCACCTGGAGTCGGAGCCGGGCCCGACGATCAGCAGGTGCACAAAGGCGTGGATGGAGATCGTCGGGCGGAAAGGGGTGCGGCCTGGCGTTGCACCAGGTCGTGCTGGATCACATGCTGCAGCGCCACCGCGCCGGAATGACGCGCGCGCAGCGGCACCCGCGCAGCCATGCGCAGGGGGTCGGTGGTCCAGGCGACGCGTTTCATGATGGAGACAGATGATAGCGGCAACGCCGCGCGGCGCCCTTGTGTCACCTCAAAGGGGTGACAGCGCGAACGGCCAAACCGGTGTCGCCCGCATCTGGGCTGGTCGCCATGCTGTTCGGCCAGGCCAAGGCACATCGGGTGGGCCCGGCCAAAACAAAGGCCCGGTGCAAACCGGGCCTCAGGCAAGGTGCGGCAGCCGCCGCGTGGACACCGCTCAGAACGCCGGCACCACGGCGCCCTTGTACTTGTCGAGGATGAACTGCTTGGTGTCGGCCGAACGCAAGGCGGCCATGAGCTTGGCGATGGCCGGCGACTTGGCATTGTCGGCACGCGACACCACCACGTTCACATAGGGCGACTCCTTGCTCTCCAGGGCCAGGGCATCCTTGAGCGGGTTGAGGTTGGCTTGCAACGCGTAGTTGGTGTTGATCAAGGCGATGTCCACGTCGGGCAGCGATCGCGGCAGCTGCGCGGCTTCGAGTTCGCGGAACTTGAGCTTCTTGGGGTTGGACTTGATGTCCAGCGGCGTCGCGCTCAGGCTGGCCTTGTCCTTGAGCTCGATCAGGCCCTGCTTTTGCAGCAGCAGCAGGGCGCGCCCCCCGTTGGTGGCGTCATTGGGAATGGCCACCGTGGCGCCATTCTTCAAGTCCTTGAGCGACTTGAGCTTGCTGGAATAGGCGCCGAAGGGCTCGACGTGCACGCCCCCATTGGGCACCACGGTCAGCGTGGTCTTGCGCTCCTTGTTGAAGCTGTCGAGGTAAGGCTTGTGCTGGAAGAAGTTGGCATCCAGCTGCTTGTCGGACACGGCCAGGTTGGGCTGGACATAGTCGCTGAATTCGACCACTTGCAGGTCCACGCCTTCGGCCTTGAGCTTGGGCTTGACGTGGTTCAACAGCTCGGCGTGCGGCACGGCGGTGGCACCGACCTTCAACACTTCCTGGGCTTGGGCCAGGCCCGCTGTTCCCCACAGCGTCAGCGCAGCCACGGCGGTCAGGGTCAGGCGTCTTGTTGTCTTGAACATGCAGATTCCCCCGATGAACGGGATACAAAAAAGGACAAGGGGCGCAGCTTACCAGCGGCGCCCCTGGGGGACAACGACAGAGTCTTCATGTGCTCATGACCCGGCGTTGGATGTATCCGGGTTGTCAGCCTTCACTCCATCAACATGGAGTATGCATTCATTCCCGTTCAATGAATAACGGAAACCGATACATACTCCCTCATCAATGCTGCAGAATCTTGTTGAGGAAATCCTTGGTTCGCGGTTGACGGTTTTCGGGGTGGTTGAAGAACTCGTCCTTGGTGCAGTCCTCGAGGATGTGACCGCCGACGTCGATGAAGATGACGCGGCTGGCCACCTTGCGTGCAAAGCCCATTTCGTGCGTCACGCACATCATGGTCATGCCTTCCTTGGCCAGGCTCACCATCACGTCCAGCACCTCGCCCACCATTTCGGGGTCGAGGGCCGACGTGGGCTCGTCGAACAACATCACGATCGGGTCCATGGACAGCGCACGGGCAATCGCCACGCGCTGCTGCTGGCCACCCGAAAGTTGCCCCGGGAACTTGTCCTTGTGCGCCATCAGGCCCACGCGGTCCAACATCTTCAGGCCCCGCGTCTTGGCTTCGTCGGCACTGCGGCCCAGCACCTTGATCTGGGCGATCGTCAGGTTCTCGGTCACCGACAGGTGCGGGAACAGCTCGAAGTGCTGGAACACCATGCCAACCTTGGAGCGCAGCTTGGGCAGGTCGGTCTTGGGGTCGTGCAAGGCGATGCCGTTGACGAAGATTTCACCCTTCTGGAACGGCTCCAGCGCGTTCACGGTCTTGATGAGCGTGGACTTGCCCGAGCCCGAAGGGCCGCAGACCACCACCACATCGCCCTTGTCGATGTTGACCGAGCAGTCGGTGAGCACCTGCACGGGGCCGTACCACTTGGACACGTTCTTGATTTGGATCATCGGTTCTGACATGGCAACTTCCCTCAACGGATGATGGCGATCTTCTTGTGCAGGCGCTTGACCAGCGCAGACAAGGCAAAGCAGATCACGAAATAACAGACGGCGGCCAACAGGTACATCTCGACCGGGCGGCCAAAGTTCTTGCCCGCGGTTTCAAAGCCCTTGAGCATGTCGTAGGCCCCGATGGCATACACCAGCGACGTGTCCTGAAACAAGATGATGGTCTGCGTGAGCAGCACCGGCAGCATGTTGCGGAAGGCCTGCGGCAGGATGACCAGGGTCATGTTCTGCTTGTAGCTCATGCCCAGCGCCTGTCCGGCAAAGACCTGGCCCCGCGGAATCGACTGGATGCCGGCCCGCATGATCTCGGAGAAATACGCGGCCTCGAAGGCAATGAAGGTGATGATGGCAGACGCTTCGGAACCGATGGGCCGACCGATGATGAACGGCACGATCAGGAAGAACCACAGGATCACCATGACCAGCGGAATGCTGCGCATGCCGTTGACGTAGATGGCGGCCGGCGTGTCCAGCCACTTCTTGCCCGACAGGCGCATGAGCGCCAGCAAGGTGCCGAAGAAAATGCCCCCCAAGGTCGCCAGCACCGTCAAGGTCACGCTGAAGTACAGGCCCTTGAGGATGTAGTCGTGGACCAGGCCCCAGCTGAAGATCGAAAAATCGAGGTTCATGGTCAGTGCCCTCCCCCAACACCAGCAGCGACGAAGCCTGGCACACGCGTGCGCTTCTCGATGGTGGCCATGATGCGGTTGATGACGAGCGCCGACATCACGTACAGCACGGTCACTGCCAAGTAGACCTGAATCGGCTTCGCCGTTTCTTCGCCCACCTGCATGGCGTACTGCGTCAGCTCAGGGATCGACACCGCGAACGCCACCGCCGAGTTCTTGAAAATGTTCATGGACTCGCTGGTCAGCGGCGGAATGATGATGCGGTACGCCATGGGCAGGATCACATAGCGGTAGTACTGCGGCGTCGTGAACCCCAGGGCCATGCCCGCATAGCGCTGCCCTTTGGGCAAGGCCTGAATGCCTGCGCGCACCTGTTCGGCGATCCGCGCCGACGTGAACAGCCCCAAGGCCAGCACCACCAGGATGAAGGGCGGAAACTGCTTGAAGGCCGGGATCAAGGCCGGCAGCACGTGGTACCAGAGGAAGATCTGCACCAACAGGGGGATGTTGCGGAACAACTCCACCCAGGCATTGCCGAAGCGCACCAGCCCCTTGTTGTCGGGCAGCGTGCGCAGCACCCCGATGATGGACCCCACCAGCAGTGCAATCACCAGGGCACTCAAGGCAACCGAGACGGTCCAGCCCCATGCCGTGAACAACCAATCGAGATAGGACACCTCGCCGTCTTGTCCAAAACAGGACGAAAAGACAACCGATTCATCCAGCGTATCCCGGCAGAACAACTGCCAGTCCCAGTTATCTAGCATGGGCACCTCCTAACGCCCGGCCTGTTGGCCGCAATCAAAAAACGCTCGTCGCGTGCGACGAGCGTCTTGCTTTCGACACTCGCGTGTCGATCACTTCGTGTTGTAGTCCTCCATGGGCTTGTCGTTGGGGTTGGCCCACGCAGCCTTGGTGCTTTCCGAAGCGGGCATGTGCAGGTTCACGTTGGCCGGAGGAATGGGCTGCATGAACCACTTGTCATACAGCTTGGCCAGCGAGCCGTCCTTGATCTGACGCTTGATCGAGTTGTCGATCGCGGTCTTCAGCTTGGGATCGTCCTTGCGGAACATGCAGGCAATGGGTTCGACCGACAGGGTTTCACCCACGATGTGGAAGTCGCCGGCGTTTTTGGCCTTGGCGATGTTGGCGGCCAGGATGGAGCCGTCCATCACGAACGCGTCGGCACGGCCCGACTCCAGCAGCAGGAAGCTGTCGGCGTGGTCCTTGCCCTGCACGTCCTTGAAGTCGATGCCATTGGCGCGCTCGTTCTTGCGCAGCGTCTGCACCGAGGTGGTGCCCGTGGTGGTCACCACGGTCTTGCCATTGAGGTCCTTGATGCCATTGATGCCGGAGCTCTTCTTCGTGGCAATGCGCACTTCTTCCACGTAGGTGGTCACGGCAAAGGCCACGTCCTTGCCGCGAGCGCGGTTGTTGGTCGTCGAGCCGCATTCGAAGTCCACGGTGCCGTTCTGCACCAGGGGCACGCGGTTCTGCGACGTGATGGGCACGTAATTGATCTTCAGGCTGGAAGCGCCGACATCTTTCTTGAGGTCATCGACGATGCGTTCCGCCATCTCGGTGTGAAAGCCCACGTACTTGCCATTGCCCAGCGTGAAGCCCAGGCCGGACGAGTCGCGCACGCCCAGGTTGACGGTGCCACTGGACTTGATCTTCGCCAAGGTGTCCACAGCCTGCGCCGATGCCACGCCGGACACCAGAGCCAACACCGAAAGCGCGATCAGTTGCTTTTTCATAAAGCGTTCCCTTCAAAAAAGTTGCAAGACAGCAAGACAGACGGTTTCTGCCATGCCCTCTTGTAACGGCATTCTAGAAAAACAGACGTTAGGGCTAACCCCGCACCATCCCTGTGCAGGTGTGAAGGAGTGTGCAATTCGCATGCCAGATGGTCCCCCGCTCGTCAGCGCGCCAGCCTCAGACCGGCCAGACCACGCCGTTGTCGTTGAGGATGGCATCCAACGGCATGTCGTGCGACTCCGGCTCGAAGTCGTCCACGAAGCCATTGGCAAAGCCCAGGCCGACCGTCGTGGGCGCAGGCGTCAGCTCCGCCAGCGTGCGGTCGTAGAAACCGCCCCCATACCCCAGGCGATAGCCCCCCGGCCCGTAGCCCACGCAGGGCACGAACAACAGCGTGGGCTCGACCACGTCCGTGTCCTTGGGTTTGGGGATGCCATAGGCGTCCTCTTCCATGGGACAGCCCGGATACCAGACGTGGAAGCGCAGCGTGCGGTGCACGCGGTCGATGACCGGCAGCGCAATGCGGCGGCGCTGCGGTTGGTCCAGCAGCTCCCCGTCTTCCTTCCAGCGGTGCAAGGCGGGCAGCGGGTCAAACTCTCCCTTGATGGCCCAATAGGCCCCAATGATGGTGTCCGGCCGGCTGACCAGCCAGAATCGCATCACGCGTTGCAACAGGTCGGCGCGAACCTCTCGGTCGGGCAGGTTCATCCGCGCTTCGATCAGTTGCTGGCGCAGCTGCTTCTTGTATGCGTGCTTGTCCATAATTCCCACATGGTTGTGCAGAACATTTTGACATCGACTGCCCGCGTGGCATCTGACCGATTCATGACACGCGGCCTGGCCCGGTGCCTGAGCCGCACCACCCTGGCCCTGGCCCTGGTGCTCGGCGCCCATGGCGCCGCGCAGGCCCAGGGCTCGCCCGCCGGCGCTGCAGCCGACTCGGTCATCCTCGACATGCAGCAGGCCTTTCGGCGTGGCGACACCGCGCGGCTGACGGCCTTGCTGCCGCAGGCCCGCGGCCACGTGCTGGAGCCCTGGGCCGCCTACTGGGAGCTCAAGGCCAGGCTGGAGACGACCGCCACCGACGACGAGGTGCGTGCCTTCGAAAAACGCTGGGCAGGCAGCTACCAGGAAGACCGCCTGCGCAACGACTGGCTGCTGGTGCTGGGCAAACGGCGCGATTTCGCCAAATTCGCCGAACACCACCCGGCATTCCGCATGCAGGACGACCGCAACGTGCGCTGCTATGCGCTGGCCATCGACCAAAGCGCACGCGGCGCCAACACGGCGGCCGAATTGCGCAAGACCTGGCTGGCGCGGCAGCAAAGCCCCGACGATGCCTGCGACCTGGCCGCCGGCCTGGCCTTCCAGGCCAAGGTGCTGCAGCCGGCCGACCTCTGGGCCAAAGCCCGCCTGGCCATCGACGCCGGCCAGCCCGGGGCCGCGCGCTCGGCGCTCGAACTGCTCGACCCCACGCTGGGCGCGCAGGTGACGCAGCTGCAGGGCAATGCCGCCCGCTTCCTCGCCAGCTCACCAGCCAGCCCGCATGCGGCCGAATTGCAGGCCCTGGCGCTGATTCGCCTGGCCAGCACCGATGCCGACCAGGCCGCCAGTGCCATGGCCACCTATGGCGCGCCGCTGCCTGCCGCCACGCGTGACTGGGTCTGGGCCGCCATCGCACGCCGCGCGGCCCTCAACCTCAGCGACACCGCCTCGGCCTACGCGCGTCAGGTCACCCAGTCCGGCATCCTGTCCGACGACTGGCAGGAGTGGCTGGTGCGCGTGGCCTTGCGCAGCCAGGACTGGGCCGCCGTGCGCAGCCGCATCGAACAGATGCCCGCCTCCCTGCGTCAGCAAGCCGACTGGACCTATTGGCTGGGCCGCGCCCACCTGGCCGCGGGCAACACCAGCGCCGCCCAGCAGGCCTGGCGCAGCGTGGCCAAGGCCAGCGGCGACTTCTACGAAAAGCTCGCCCACGAGGAGCTGGGACAGCGCATTCCGCCGGCGCCCGCCGTGCCCCCGCCATCGGCCGACGCCCTGCGCCAGGCCGCACAGAACCCCAGCCTGCAGCGCGCCCTCTACGCCATGCAGATCGGCCTGCGCAGCGAAGGCGTGCGCGAGTGGAACTACGCCGCCAACCTGCACACCCCCGGCGGCATGAACGACCGCGAGCGCCACGCCGCCGCGGCCCTGGCGTGCCAGCGCGAAATCTGGGACCGCTGCATCAACACCAGCGACCGCATCCGCAGCTTCAGCGACACCAGCCAGCGGTTTCCCACGCCTTACCGCAACGCCGTGGTCACGCAGTCGCGCGCCATCAAGCTCGACCCGGCCTACGTCTATGGCCTGATCCGCCAGGAAAGCCGCTTCATCATCGCGGCGCGTTCGGGCGTGGGCGCGCAGGGCCTGATGCAGGTCATGCCCGCCACCGCGCGCTGGACCGCGCGCAAGATCGGCCTGAGCGGCTACACCAACGACCAGCTGTACGACATGGACACCAACATCCTGCTGGGCACCCACTACCTCAAGTTGGCGTTGGACGACTTTCAGGACTCCATGCCGCTGGCCGCCGCTGCCTACAACGCCGGCCCGGGCCGGCCGCGCAGCTGGCGCAATGGCCCGACCCTGGAAGGCGCCATCTGGGCCGAGACGATTCCGTTCTCGGAGACCCGTCACTACGTCAAGGCCGTGCTGGCCAACGCCGTTGACTACGGGGCCATGCTCAGCGGCCAGCCGCAGTCGCTCAAGGCCAGGCTGGGCACCGTGGGCCCGCTGGCGACCGGCACGCCGGACCCCAGCCGCGACCTGCCCTGATTTTTAAGTTACCGCAGTATCACCCGATTGCCGTTTTGAATTGAACGGCAACAGCTCCATACTGCCTCACCGATTGCTTCACCCCCATGGATCACGCCTGGAACCGCCTGCTGGCCAAGCTGCCCGCGCCCGTGCAAGAACTGGTCGCCCTGATCGCGCCCGTGCTGCAGATCGCGCTGATCATCCTCGTCGCCGTGCTGCTGCGCCACCTGGTACGCAAACTCATCGCCCAGATGACGCTGCGCTACCACCTGCCGATCGAGTTCACCGTGGGCGCGCGCCGCATCGCTGGCTTCCTGATCTACGGCAGCGCGCTGCTGCTGGTGCTCGAACGCCTGGGCGTGTCGGGGGCCGTGCTCTGGAGCGCCCTGACCGGCTTCACCGCCGTGGCCGCCGTGGCGTTCTTCGCCGCGTGGAGCGTGCTGTCCAACATCTTCTGCTCGCTGCTCGTCTTCACCACGCGGCTGTTCCGCCTGCACGACCACATCGAGCTGCTGGAAAACGGCGAGAAGCCCGGGCTCAAGGGCCGTGTGATCGACATCAACCTGATCTACACCACGCTGGAGGAAACCGGCAACGGCGCTCAGGGCACCGAGCTCAAGGTCCCCAACAGCCTGTTCTTCCAGCGCAGCCTGCGTCGCTGGCATGGCCCGGTCGACGGCCCGGTGACCCCCAAGCCGTTCAACCCGCCCGCCGAGCCGGCGGCCGCCGATGCCGGCGTCGTGCCTGGCACACCAATCCCTGCAGGCACAGCCAATGCAGCAAGTGTGGCCGGCAGCAACCCCGCCGCTGCCGCCTGAACGCGGCCACGCTGAGCTTCAGCGGCGCGCTGGTCGGGCCGGGACCCGGCGTGGTGTGGCCACACAACGGCCCGGGCACATGGGCTTTGCCACCCGCGTCAGCGCACTTGCCCAGCGGGTCGGCCCGGTCAGGCCAGGCCAGAATCACGCCTTCACCGTCTCGAAAGCCCCGTCGTGCTGTTCGTGTTCATCGGCCTGGCCCTGATGGCCTTCACCGTCTGGGATTGGCAGCGCGAAGAAACTGACGCCAGCATCTTCAGCCACTGGCTGTCGTGGCTGCACATCTCGCGCGAGGATTCGCCGCAGTTGTATGGCCTGGCGCTGGTGCTGCAACTCCTGCTGGGGCTGGCCTGCATCGTCATCGGCGTTCGGTCCTGAAGCCAGACGACCTGCGCTCCCGCAGCGCATACAAGGAATTAATGGGGTATGCCTGAATTTCCGATGACATGACATCGGAAATTTCGCCATACCCCATTCATCAACGCTTGGGCGAGCGCCACGGCGTGAGCTTGACCGCCACCGCCGTGGCGGCACCGAACACCAGCATGGAGGCCAGGGCCAGCACGAACAGGTTCTCGGCACTGCCGCGCCCCGTGTGCAGCAGCCACCAGCCGCCCACGGCCACGAACACCAGGCGCGCGGTGTTGGCCAGCACCACCCCCATCAGGTGGCCCGGCCCGGCCCCCAGCGACGAGAAGTACAGCACCAGGCCAAAGCCGAACAAGGCAAAGCCCGGCCCCACGGTGCGCAGGTACTGGTTGGCCACCGCCTGCACAGCCCCGCTTTGCGTGAAGATGCCCGACCACAGGTGCGGCCAGATCAGCACCAGCACGCCGATCACCCCCAGCAGCACGGCCGCCATGGCCGCCCCGGTCCAGGCCACGCGACGCGCCCGCGCCGCCTGCCCGGCCCCCATGGCCATGCCCACCATGGGCACGGCCGCCATGCCGATGCCAAAGGCGATGGGGATCAGCAGGAACTCGAGCCGCTGGCCGATGCCGTAGCCGGCCAGGGCGTCGGGGCCCAAGCGCGCCACCATGCCCGTGAACAGCAGGGCCGACAGCGACGTCTGCAGCGGCGACAGGCAGGCAATGGCCCCCACGCGCAGGATGTCGCGGAACATGGGCCAGGACAGGCGCACGCCGCCGCGCGGCAGGCGCAGCTTGTCCTGCCCCCACAGCAGGTAGGCGACGAAGGCCAGGTCGGCCAGGGCCATGGCGACGATGTTGCCGATCGCCACCCCGGTCATGCCCCAACGGGGAACCGGGCCCAGGCCCAGCGCCAGCACGCCGCCGACCACGATCTGCACCGCCGAAGCCGCCATCAGCACGATGGACGGCAAGCGCATGTTGCCGGTGCCACGCACGACCGACGCCAGCGTGTTGCACAGCCACACCAGGACCGCGCCCGCGAACAGGATCTGGCCGTAATGCGTCGCCGCCGCCAGCACCTCGCCCGTGCCCCCCAGCGCGCGGTAGAAGGTCGCGCCCCCGACCACGAACACCAGCGTGTAGATCAGCCCCAGGCCACCGCCGATTGCCGCCGCGTGCACGGCCAGCACGGCCGCCTTCTCGCGGTCGCCCGAGCCAAACGCGCGGCTGATGGCCGACGACACCCCGCTGCCCATGGCGCCGTTGCTCAGCATGCCCATCAGCATGACGAAGGGGAACACCAGCGCCATGGCCGCCAGCGGCACCGTGCCCAGGCGCCCGACGTAAAAGGTCTCGGCAATCGCCACCAGCACGGCCATGACCAGCGCCACCGTGTTGGGGATGGCCAGGCGCGTCAGCGTGGGGAAGATGGGCGCATCGAGCAACGGGTTGCCCGAAAGCGTGGCCGGCTGGGCGGGTGCGGCCGGCGCCGCGGACGGCTCGGCCACAACGCCGGCCGGGCCGGCAGGGGGTGCCACCTGGGCACCAGAAGGCAGGGCTTGGGTGTTCATGCGGCCACCTCGCCCAGGCGCGGCAGCATGGTCAGGGCCAGCTGCTGGAATTGATCCACCGTGTCGTCGCCGCAACGCGTGCGCACCTCGCGCTGCGCCTCACGCCACAAGGTCTGCGCGTGGCTCAGCGCGGCCTCGCCCGCGGGCGTCAGCTGCACGCATTTGCTGCGCGCGTCGCGCCCCGCCACCAGCTCGATGTGGCCCGCCGCCTGCAGGATGCGCAGGTTGCGCGTCAGCGTGGTGCGGTCGGTGTTGAGCCGGTCCGCCAGCGCCGACACCGAGGCCGGTGCGCCATCCAGCCCCTTGCGCGCCGTCAGCATCAGGCTGAACTGCGTGCCCCGCAGACCGCTGGGCGCCAGCACATCGTCGTAAAGCTGCGTGATCTTGCGCGACAGGCTGCGGATGAGGAAGCAGTTGCAGCGCTCTCGCGGTGCACGCTCGGAGGGTGAAGCGGTGCTCATGGAAGACTCCAGTTGGGCACTTCAGTGTAGATGCACGTAAATACCCTTCGTGTCGCCGAGGCGCGGTCCGCCACCTCGCCACCTCGCCACCTCGCCACCTCGCCACCTCGCCACCTGCCCGCTATCCGCTGTCCGTGGCTGCGCCGTCGGCCTGCACAGCCACCTTTGTGCGGCGCTGGGCCAGTTGCTTCAACCGCGGGTCCAGCGAGGCCGTGCTTGCCCTCCTGAACCGGATGCCAGACCGCCTGCCGCAGCCACCGAGGCCCTGCGTAGCCCCTGCTGCATCCGCAGGGCAACGCGTGGACCGGCGCGCGCTCCGCCTGGATCCACCGTGCTGTGCAGTCGCACCCAGCACCAGAGGTATCGACACACTCTCGATGCAAACACATCGGCCCATGCCCCATACTCCCAATCACCTCTCCAACCCTCGGCCCCTGGCGTCACACACGGGCCGGTCATTCGGGCTACCATGGCCCATTCCCGACCCGCCTTCTGGAGCCACGCCATGCGTTCGCCTGCCCTTGCCTTGTCCCCCGCAGCCCCACGCGCGCGCTGGCTGCTTGCCCTGTGCCTGGCGGTGGCCGCACCACTGGCCCAGGCGGCGCTGGCCGTGGGCCAGCCTGCACCGCCTGTGCGTGCCGAGGCCGCGCTGGCCGGCAAGCCCCAGGCCTTCGAGCTGGCCGCCGCCCTGAAGCGCGGCCCCGTGGTGCTGTATTTCTTCCCCAAGGCCTTCACCCAGGGCTGCACCATCGAGGCCAACGCCTTCGCCGAGGCCTCGCCGCAGTTCACCACCGCGGACGCCACGGTGATCGGCATGTCGCACGACGACATCGCCACGCTGACGCGCTTCTCGTCCGAGGCCTGCCGCGACCGCTTCGCCGTGGCCGCCGACCCGCAGGGCCGGGTCATCCGCGCCTTCGACGCCGAAGCCGCCGCCCGGCCCGGCACCGCCCAGCGCCTGTCCTACGTCATCGGCCAGGACGGGCGCATCGCCTTTGTGCACAGCGGTGCCAACCCGCTCGAGCATGTGAGCGAAACCCTGAAGGCCGTGCAGGCCTTGCAGGCCAAGCGCTGACGCCGCGACCTGCGCTGTCTCCTGCGCTGTCCCGCGCGTGGTGGAGCGCCCCGCCCCGCACGGCAACAATGCGGGCATGACGTACACCCTCGCCCCCACCAGCCCGCTGCACGCCCTGCCCTCGGTGGCCGGCATCTACCTCAATGCCTTTCGCGTGCACGCGGCCCAGCCGGCCGTGATCAGCGAGCAGGGCACCTTGACGTACGCCGAGCTGGCCCGCCGCAGCTTCCAGCTCGCGCGCCAGCTCGAAGCCATGGGTTTGAAGGTCGGCGACGGCGTGTGCCTTCTGTCGGGCAACCGCTTCGAAGCGCTGCTCGTCGTCATCGCCTGCCACCTGCTGGGCTTGCGCAGCACGGCGCTGCACCCGCTGGGCTCGCTGGCCGACCACCTGTTCACGCTGGAAGAAGTGACCGCCAAGGCGGTGATCGTCGACACCCAGCGCTTCGAGGCGCGTGGCCGCGACTACGCCCAGGCGCGCTTCGCGTCGGGCCTGCAGCTGCAGGTGCTGACCATGGATGCCGTGGACTATGGCGCCAACGTGATGGCGCAGAGCGCACAGCAAAGCGATGCCCCGGTGGTGCGCGACATCCCCAGCGACGCGGTCTCCAAGCTCGGCTTCACCGGCGGCACCACGGGCAAGCCCAAGGGCGTGGTCCACACCCAGCGCGTGTCCGTCACCACCATCACGCAGCAGAACCAGGCCTGGGACTGGCCGCGCCCGGCCTCGGCCCTGCGCTTCCTCGCCGTCACGCCCATCTCGCATGCCGCGGGCTCCATCATCAGCTCGGTGTTCAGCCAGGGCGGCGCCGTCTGCCTGCAGGACAAGTTCACGCCGCAAGGCTTTGCGCACACGGTGAAGGCACTGGGCATCACCGCCACCTTCCTGGTGCCGACGCAGATCTACGACCTGCTCGACGCCGACATCGCGCCGGCCGACTTGGCCAGCCTGCAGCTGGTGCTGTATGGCGCGGCGCCCATCAACGTCGCGCGCATCACGCAGGCGGTGCAGACCTTCGGCCCCATCTTCGGCCAGCTCTATGGCCAGGCCGAATCCCCCATGGCCATCAGCTACCTGAGCAAGGATGCGCACGACCTGCGCCAGCCCCACCGCCTGGCGTCGGCCGGCACCGTCATCGCCGGCAACACCGTGGCCCTGCTGAACGAGGCCGGCGAGCCCGTGCCCACAGGGGAGATCGGTGAGATCTGCGTTCGCGGGCCCCTGGTGATGGCCGGGTACTTCCAGCGTCCTGAAGAAACCGACAAGGTGTTCCGCGGTGACTGGCTGCACACGGGCGACCTGGCCCGCTTCGACGCAGACGGCTACCTCTACCTCGTCGACCGCGCCAAGGACATGGTGATTTCCGGCGGCTTCAACGTCTACCCCACCGAGGTGGAGAACTGCCTGGCCACCCACCCGGCCGTGTCCAACTCCGCCGTCATCGGCATTCCGCATGCGCGCTGGGGCGAAGCCGTGGTCGCCGTGGTCGTGCAAAAGCCGGGGCTCAGCCTTGACGCGCAAGCCCTGGAAGCCGAGCTGATCGCACTCGTCCACAAGGACAAAGGCCCGGTGCAAACGCCCAAAAAGGTCGTGTTCGTCGACAGCATCCCCGTCACCAACCTGGGCAAGATGGACAAGAAAGCCATGCGCGTGACATTTGCAGGCCTGTTCGACTGAGGGCCAGTGCGGGCCGATGCGTCGGTCAGGTGCGGCCAGGCCACCCAAAGGGTATCCACCCCTGGCGATTCAGGATGCAACGCAAATCGGTGCATACCGGCACCGATCACTTGTGCAAGCCGAGGCCAGGCACCGGCCTCGGCCACGTTGACGCAGTCAGGCCCACGCGCGTTTGACGTCGCCCGTCCCTCACGGCTGGCACGGTAGGATTTCGGACGCAGGCCGCGCCGCCGCGGTGGTTGAGCGATGCCTCCGCTTGGGCTCGACCGCATCGCCCTCGGGGCCCCCTCGCTCGGCCGCCTCGATCACCCACCCTGAGCCCAGCCCATGATCCGAACCCAACCCGATCTGTTCGCGTTCTTGCACGACTGGCACGCGCCCTGGCTGCCCGCAGCGCGGCCGGCCGCAGCGCCCAACCTGGCCCTGCCCGCACCGCTGGCCGAGCTGCAGGCCGAGTTCGCCCCGCTGATCGCGCTTCGGCCATCCCCCGACAACGGCCACCGCGCGCCCTTCGCCACCCAGGATCGGCTGCTGCGCCCCGCGGACCTGGTCGTGGCGGACGGCCAGCTGACCTTCGCCACCGACCACCAGGGCAACTGGTCGGCCCGCTGCGCCACCACCGGCGATGACCCGTCCGTGTGGTCAGACGCCGCGCAGGCGTGGGACGACGACGCCCCGGGCTTCACGCTGGCCTGCCCGTCGCTCAGCCACTTTCTGACCACGCTGTGCCTGCAGGAAGCCTGCCTGAGCGCGCCACACCTGCTCGTCTGCCACGGCGCCAGCCCGCACGAGGTGCTGACCGTGCCGGCGCAGCCGCTGTGGTTGAACGGGCAGCTCGTCCAGGGCCCCGACAGCCACCATTTCCACCGCGTGCCTGGCTGCGACCCGGCCCGCACCGACCTGCTGGTGATGCACACGCAGGAGATGTGTTGGGTGGCGGCCCACACGACCCAAGCCCTGGCGCTGATCCAGCCGGGCGTCTCGCGGCAAATCATCCGCCCGTGACCACCTGAGCGCGGGCAGCTGGGCGCTCGTCCCCATCCCGTCGGCGGCACAGCAGGGCGCGGGGTGACCGAGCGCGCTGGCTGGGTGCGGCCGCTGGAAGACACGGGTGCTCGACGCCGCAGCGCACGCACAGCCGTGTCGAACCCGGCTCGCTCGCGTCCTTCGCCGGGCGATGCCGACGCCAGCCAACACGGAGTATCAATCCATTGCCGTTGTCGTGCCATCGGCAATGCAAGCATACTCATCGAAGAACTTCCCGCATGCGCAGACCGGATGGCTGGGCCCCGCGTTGGCCCGTTGCCAGGAACGCCGTGCGGCCCAGCCTGACCGCGCGACCTGTTCGCCCAGCCTGTTCACGCCGGGGGCCGGTCGACGGCGAAGACCGCCGCGACGGCAGCCCCCGATCAGCTGCTGAACGCCAACCCCTCGTAGCGGCCGCTGGCGCGCCAGGCGGCGATGTACTTGAAGTAGGCCGCGGGCCCGGCGGGGTAGCCCACGTTCAGGCGCGCGGCGGGGCCGGGGTCGCGGCCTTCGTTGTTGTAGTAGCCCGGCGTGCAGTCGGGGGACGAGGTCATGCGGCCGGGCGCGGTGCGCAGCAGCTCGACCCAGGCCTCTTCGGCCTCGGGCGTGACCTCGACGCGGGCATGCCCCCCCGCCAGCGCGTGCGACACCACGGCGGCGATGCTGCGTGCGCCGTCGGTGAGGTTGTGCGGCACGTTCGAGATCAGGTTGGCACCCTGGGTGGGCTGCACGAAAAAGGCGTTGGGGAAGCCGTGCACGTGCATGCCATGCAGCGTGCGCATGCCGTTTGCCCAGTGCTCGGACAGGGTGCGACCGCCCTCGCCGGTCAGGTCGAACCCGGCCCGACGCTGGAACGCCGTGCCCACCTCGAAACCCGAGGCGTAGATGATGCAGTCCACCGGGTACTCGACGCCGGCCACCACCACGCCGCGGGGCGTGATGCGCTCCACGCCCTGGCCGTCGGTGTCCAGCAGCGTGACACCGGGTTCGTTGAACGACTGCAGGTAGGCGTCATGGAAGCAGGGCCGCTTGCACAGCTGGCGGTACCAGGCTTTGAGCTTGGCGGCGGTGTCGGCGTCGTCCACCAACTCGTCAACGCGGGCGCGGATTTCCTCCATCTTCTGGAAGTCCGCGTCTTCGTAGGCCGCCAGCATGGTGGCCACGGTGCGCTCGCCGGGTGGCAGGCGGCCGATCTGGGCGCGGATGCGGCGGTTCAGGTCGGTCCAGCCGTCCTGCACCAGGTCCACGGTCGGCGAGCCGCCGGCCTGGTTTTCGGTGAAGTTCTCGAGCCAGCGCTGCTGCCAGCCGGGCGTGGCGATGCGGGCAAACCACTCGGGGTCGATGGGCGCGTTGGCCCGCACATCCACCGACGACGGCGTGCGCTGGCACACGAAGAGCTGCTGACAGCTGCGGGCCAGGTGCGGGATGCACTGCACCGAGGTCGCCCCCGTGCCGATGATGGCCACGCGCTTGTCGCGCAGCTTGTCCATGGGCGCGCCCAGCGGGTCGCCGCCGGTGTAGGCGTAGTCCCAGCGGCTGGTGTGAAAAGAGTGGCCCTGGAAGGTGTCGATGCCCGGGATGCCGGGCAGCTTGGGGATGTGCAGCGGCCCCGTGCCCAGGCCGATGAACTGGGCCGTGAAGGCATCGCCGCGCTGTGTGCGGATCTGCCAGCGCGAGCCGGCCTCGTCCCAGGTCAGCGACTCGACCTGGGTGTGGAACAGCGCGTCGTCGTAAAGGTCGTAATGGCGCGCGATGCGCTGGCAATGGGCCAGGATCTCGGGCGCATGCGCGTACTTCTCGGTCGGCATGTGGCCGGTTTCCTCGAGCAGCGGCATGTAGATCATCGAGGCCGTGTCGCACTGGGCGCCGGGGTAGCGGTTCCAGTACCAGGTGCCGCCGACGTCGCCGCCCTTCTCGATCAGGCGCACGCCCTGCACGCCGGCCTCTTTCAGCCGCGCCGCCGTGGCCAGGCCGGCAAACCCCGCGCCGATGAAGGCGAAGGTCACGTGGTCCGTCTTGGGCGCGCGCGGTTGCACCGGCGTGTAGGGGTCTTCCAGGTAGTGGGCGTGTTCGCCCTTGAGCTCCAGGTATTGGTCGTTGCCATCGGCGCGCAGGCGCTTGTCGCGTTCCAACAGGTATTTCTGACGCAGGGCTTCCTTGTCGATGGGGCGTGTCGGGGTGCCAGCTTCGGTCATGGGCGCATGTCTCCTGGGGTGGTTTTCACCATCCAGAATCGGTCATGCGCGGGCGGCTGTCACGCCCAAGCTGTCACATCGGCATACCAGAATTTCCAATAATTTTTGATTTCAAGCAGTATGAGTTCATTCCCGTTGCATCTACAATGGAAACCACCCCATACTGCCAAAATCAAAACAGACCGCCTGATCCTTGATTCTGGGGTGGCGTCACGCCCAGGTGGCGAAACGCCGCCAGCGTGGCGACGCGGCCGCGCGGCGTGCGCTGCAGAAAACCCTGCTGGATCAGGTAGGGCTCGATCACGTCTTCGATGGTGCCGGGCTCTTCGCCGATCGCCGCGGCCACGTTGTCCAGGCCCACGGGGCCGCCGTCGAAACGGTGGATCACAGCCTCGAGCAGCTTGCGGTCCATCAGATCGAACCCTTCAGGGTCCACGTCGAGCATGGCCAGCGCGGCCTGGGCAATCGGCTCGGTGATGACCCCCTCGCCCTTCACGTCGGCGTAGTCGCGCACGCGGCGCAGCAGGCGGTTGGCGATGCGCGGCGTGCCGCGCGAGCGGCGCGCGATCTCGAAGGCGCCGGCCGCGTCGGCCGGCACGTTCAGCAGGCCGGCGCTGCGGCGCACGATGCGCGCCAGTTCCTCGGGCGTGTAGAACTCCAGCCGCGCGACGATGCCGAAGCGGTCGCGCAGCGGGTTGGTCAACATGCCCGCGCGCGTGGTCGCGCCGACCAGCGTGAAGGGCTGCAGGTCAAGCTTGATGCTGCGCGCGGCCGGGCCCTCGCCGATCATGATGTCGATCTGGTAGTCCTCCAGCGCGGGGTACAGGATTTCCTCGACCACGGGCGACAGGCGGTGGATCTCGTCGATGAACAGCACATCGTTCGCTTCGAGGTTGGTCAGCAGCGCCGCCAGGTCCTTGGGCTTCTCGAGCACGGGGCCGCTGGTCTGGCGCAGGTTCACCCCCAGCTCGTGCGCGATGATGTGCGAGAGCGTGGTCTTGCCCAGGCCGGGCGGGCCGAACAGCAGCACGTGGTCCAGCGCCTCACCGCGCTTGCGCGCTGCGCCAATGAAGATCTCGAGCTGCTCGCGCGCTTTGGCCTGGCCCACATAGTCGTCGAGCAGCTTGGGGCGCAAGGCCCGCTCGAGCGCGTCTTCGCCCGCGGACAGGGGCGCGGCCGACACCACGCGCGGCGGCGGGTCGGGCAGGTCGAAATCGTCGGTCTTGATGCTCACGGTGCAGGTTGGCTGGACGCTGGGAAGCTGCGATGGTACGCGTGCCCACTTGCGCACGAAACGAGCCACCAGCGTTTCCGCGCCAGCCCCCCAAGACGCCACGCGGCCGCAGCGGACGACCGCGTTCGAGCGCTTCAAGCGCGGACTGGTCGGTCGGCGCCACGCCGCCTTGCTCCCGGCCCGCCTGTCCAAAAAAAAGCGATGCCCTCAGGCATCGCTCATCTCATGCAGACGCGGCGCACGGCGCCGCCGGCGGTTCAGGGCCGGACCACCACGTCCACGCGGCGCGCAGCCGCATTGCTGATGCCGGTGCCGGTCGGGTCGACGGGCTTTTCCAGCACGGTACGGTCCTGGGCAATGCCCTGGGCCACCAGCGCCGCCTGCACCGCCTGCGCACGCTGCTTGGACAGCTCGGCGTTCTTCGCCGGGTCGCCCGTGGGGTCGTTGAAGCCCGACACCACGGCCTTGGCGTCGGCGTTCGCCTTCAGGTAGGCCACCAGGGCCGACGACCGGGCCGCGAACTCGGTCGCCACGTCGACCTTGCCCGAGTCGAAGAACACCTGCAGCAGCGGCACGCCATGGGCTTCGCCCGCAACCACGGCCGCTCCTTCGGGCATGCTGGCCAGCACCACCGCGCCATCGCTGGCGGGCAGGGCCGCCGCGCTGGCAGCCGCAGCCGGCGCGTCAGCCGGGGTGGTGGCGCCAGATGCGGCGTCGGATGCCGCATCGGGTGCGCCGGCAGCCGCTGGGGCCGACGCCGCATCGGACGCACCAGAGGCCGGCGCGGTCTGTGCCGGCCCGTCGGCCGGTGGCGCGTCGCCCTTCTGGCTGCAGTACGACAGGCCCAGCAGCAGCACGACGGCACCGATCAGCCAGGGCAGCCACTTGGCCAGGCCGCCGCCGCCACCGCCGGCCGCCGAGGCCGCCACCGGCCGGGCCAGCAAGGGCTGGGCATCGCCGATGAAACCGGTCACCGTGGCCGGCAAGCCGCTGGGGATGCTGCCACCCGGCGTGAGCTTGGCCACCAGGCCCGGGATGAGGTAGGCCACCGCGCCCGCCAGGTTGTCCCGCGGGGCGTTGATGTGGTGCGACAACAGGTCCAGCAGACCGCCCGAGCCGCCCAGCACGGCTTCCACCTGCGTGTTGTTCAGCGGCTTGGGGCTGACGGTGTTGCCCAGCCACGACTGCACGATCGGCCCCAGTCCGGCGGCCTTGAAGCGTTCGAGGAAGCCCGTCAGACCACCGGTTTCCTTGTGGGTCATGTAGGCCAGCACGATGCGCAGCAGCTCGCTCGACTTGTCGCCGATGCCAAATCGCGCCGCCAGCTCACGGATCAGGATGTCGAACATGCGGGTTTCACCTTTGGGTTGTGGGTTGAAAGAGACCGACTCAAGCCCGGCACACAGGCCCGGCCGCGGTGCGCCGACATTATGCCCAGCGCCCCTGAAACAGGCATGCCGGCGAAGGTGGCCGCTACACTTGCTGCACCACGCCGTGCACCCCCACCGCGGCTGCGTGCCATGTGGCGGCAGCCCGCGCGGCCACCCCAGCCCGCCATGAGCCTGACCCAGAGCCTGCTGATCACGCTGCTGCTGATCGCCTTGAACGCGTTCTTCTCCGCGGCCGAAATCGCGCTGGCGGCGTCGCGTCGGGTGCGGCTGCGGCAGCTGGCCAGCGCGGGCGATCGGCGCGCCGACGCCGTGGCCCAGGTGCAGGCGCTGCCGGGCGATTACTTCACGGTGGTGCAGATCGCCCAGAACGCCATCTCCATCCTCGGCGGCATCGTCGGCGAAGGCGCCTTCAGCCCCCACCTCACGGCCTGGCTCTCGGGGTTTCTGGAACCGGTCTGGGCCTCGCGCCTGGCCTTTGTGCTCTCGTTCGCGTTGGTCACCTCGCTGTTCCTGGTGCTGGCCGACCTGATGCCGCGCCGCGCCGGCATGGCCGAGCCCGAGCAGGTGGCCATGCGCGTGGTGGGCCCCATGGTGTTGCTGACCAAGCTGCTGCGCCCCGTGGTGTGGTGCTACGCCGCCCTGACCAACGGCCTGCTGGCCCTGGCGCGGGTGCCTTCGGCGCGCGACGACAGCATCACCTCGGACGACATCCTGGCGCTGACCGAAGCGGGCACCCAGGCCGGCGTGCTGGACCTGCCCGAGCAGCGCGTGATCGAGAACCTGTTCGAGCTGGACACGCGCTGGGTCAGCAGCGCCATGACGCCGCGCGACCGCATCGCCTGGTTTTCGCAGAACGAGCCCGAAGAAACGCTCAAGGCCCGCATCGCGGCCGAGCCCTTTTCCACCTACCCGGTCTGCGACGAAACCATCGACCGCGTACTCGGTTATGTCGACGCCAAGGAGCTGTTCCAGCGTGTGCTGACGCGCCAGCCCATCAGCCTGAAGGACCCTTCGCTGCTGCACAAGGCCCTGGTGGTGCCCGACCGGCTGAGCCTGGCCGAGGTGCTGACGCAGTTCCGCCAGGCGCAGGAAGACTTCGCCATCATCGTCAACGAATACAGCCTGGTGGTCGGCGTCATCACGCTGAACGACGTGATGAGCACCGTGATGGGCGAGCTGGTGACCTCGGACGACGAGGAGCTCATCGTGCGCCGCGACGAGACCTCGTGGCTCATCGACGGCACCACGCCCATCACCGATGTGGCGCGCGCCATCGGCGTGCACACCTGGCCGCACGAAGACGAGTACGAAACCCTGGCCGGCTTCCTCATGACCATGCTGCGGCGCGTGCCCAAGCGCACCGACGTGGTCCGCTGGAGCGGCTTCAGCTTCGAGGTGCTGGACGTGGACAACTTCCGCATCGACCAGGTCATGGTCAGCCGCGACCCCGATGCCTGAGGCACTGGCCGATCTGGCCAACACGCTGCTGAACCTCCCGGTCGTGTTCGGCGCGGCCGAGCACGCGGCCTTGATCGTGCTGGCGCTGACCCTGCCCATCGTGCTGGCGCCCGTCCCCTTGCCCAAAGCGCTGGCCATGGGCCTGCTGGGCTTGTTGCTGGGCAGCCTCTGGGACCCCGGCGAGCGCCTGCCGGTGCAGCGCGAGCTGCTGGGCTTGTCCTTCGAGGGCGAGCTGGCGCTGGTGCCCCTGCTCGTGGTCTACGGCTTTTTGCTGCCGCGCATCGCGCGGTATGCGCTGCCGCCCCACGGCCTTCAGCGCGCCGGCGGCTGGCCCACGGCGCGGCCAGGAAAGGTCCAGCCAGGAAGGGCCTGGCCAGAGACGGCCTACAACGCCCTGTTCATGCCGCACACCCTGCCCGCCTTGCTGCTGATGCGCCCGACGCGGTTCCCGGCGCACGTGGTGCTGCCCGTGTTGGCGTGGATGGCGGTGGCGCTGTGCATCCACTGGGGGCTGCTGCCCACCGAGCACCCATGGCCCTGGTGGGGCCTGGCGGTGTTCGCCGCCGGCCTGGTCGCCATGGCGTGTGACCTGCCCTGGCCACCGCTGCTGGCGGGCACGCTGGCGCAGGGCCCGCTGGAAGCGCACCTGCGCCGCGCCCTGTTGCTGGGCCAGGGCGACTGGACGCTGTTCCTGCACCGGCCGACCAGCGCGGGCTTGCTGCTGCTGGCCCTGTTGCTCGTCGTCGTCAGCCTGTGGGTGCGCGCACGCGCTGCGCGTCGGCGGACCCCGATTCAGCCGCTGGGCTGAGCTCAAGCCGGCTCGCCCAGTACGCGGGTGACATCAGTTCGATGGATGCAGGCAGTATCAGGCATTCGCCGTTTCATGCTGAACAGCAACTACCCCATACTGCCCCTTCAAGTCACACCGAGCGCCACACCAGCGGCTGCTCGCCGGCGCTGCTGACCTGACCGGCCGAGCCGATGGGGCTGGTGGCCGCATCGAGCAAGCGGGCCAGCGTGGCGCCGTCGTCCGGCGGCACCTTGGCCACCACGCGCTCGCCCGCGGGGGTGCGCGCAATCACCACGCCGTGGCGCACGGCGCCGCGGTCGTACATCACGGTGAAGGTTTCCAGCGTGGCCGGGCCGTCGTAGCGCTGCACCAGCGCCGGCACCGGGCCTTCGGCGGCATCGGCTGCGGCCTGCTCTTCAGGACCGGCGGCCACGGGCGCCGCCTGCGGCGCCTGGCGCGACAGCACGATGGCGTGGTGCTTGGTCACGTACTCGCCCTGGCCGTACAGCAGGCCGTGGCCGTCGTCTGGCCCCTCGCGCAGGGCGCGCACCACGGCGGCGGCGGCGTGCGACATGTAGTTGTTCAGCGGGGCGCCGAAAAAGCTCAGGCCGCCGGTGGCGGTCAGCGGCGCGTCTTCGGCCAGGCCCAGCACGCGGCGCGCCATCTTGGGCACGACCGGGAAGCAGCTGTAGAGCTCGGTCGCCACCCAGTTGGGCGCGTCGCCGGCCAGCGCCACGGCGCGCTTGAGCACGGCCTCTTGCGCGGGCGATTCGGTGTAGCCGCCGCGCTGCAGAAAGTCGCGCGGCGCGTTGGCCTTGGCGCCGCCCCACAGGTAGACCATGCGCTCGGGCGCGATGCCCAGCTGGCGCGCCATGCCGGCGCTGGTCAGCCAGATGGCCGCGCCCATGTTGACCAGCGGGTTGGCCACCATGCGCTTGGTGTAGGGCCAGGCGATCAGGCGGTTGTCGTCGGTGGGCGTGATGACCTCGTCGGGCGTGAAGGGCTGTGCCTTCCAGGCATGGGGGTTGGCCGCCGCCACGCCCGAAAAGCGCGCCCAGGTGCGCGCCGCTTCGGCGATGGACTCGGCCGGGGTCTGGCCCCAGGCGTGGCCGGTGGCGTTCTCGTACAGCGGGTACACGTTGATGGGCGCGTTCAGGCCCAGCGCCACCGACGCCGGGTGCTGAAAGTTGGCGCCGCGCACCAGCTTGGCGTTGGGGTCTTGCGGGTGCCAGGGCAACTTGGCGCCGGCCTTTTGCGCGGCGGCCACCGCGTACTGCGCCTCGGCGCCGACCACGGCCGCCACCTCGCTTTCGCCGGCAAAAATGCGCATGGCCGCTTCGTGCATGAAGCGCACCGGCGACTCGCCGCCCACCACGCCATACACGCAGCGGGCCGGCGTGGCGCCCAGCGCCTCGCACAGCAGGCGTTCGGGGTCGGCATAGGGCCAGGAGTATTCGCAGACGATGTCGATGGAGTCGACGGCCGCGATCAGATCGGCCCCCGCATCCTGCGCGCCCTGGCGCAGGGCCTGAACCATCAGCGCGATGGGCTCGAGCGCCTGTTCGGGGTCTTTGGTGCGCTGCGTGATTTCGCCCACGCCCACGATGACGGGCAAGCGGTCTGGGTCCAAGGTGCTCATGACAAGGGTTTCATTGGGGAAACCCCGGCTTGTAGCAAAGCGGGCTGGGCGCGTCAGTCGCCCAGGACACGGCGCGTGCGCGTTCAGTGCCACGTCGGCCATCAACCCATGAGGCAGTACCCATCCATCCTCGTTCGCATGAAAACGAGGGTTCACCCATACTGCATCCCGATTTCCCATCCTGCACCTCAGTGCCTTGGGCGACAGCCGGGTCCCCGGGCTTGCCGCCCAATGCACCGTCCATTCACCCCGTGCGGCCTGGGTGGCCGCACCCCTTTCCCATGACCGACACCATCGTCCAAGACACGCAGGGCTGCGTGGGCATCGTCCGCCTGAACCGCCCCGACAAGCGCAACGCCTTCACCCCCGACATGGAGCAGCAGCTGCGCGCGACGCTCGAAGCCCTCGACCAAGACCCGGCCGTGAAGACCCTGCTCATCGTGGGCGCCGGGGGCTGCTTCTCGGCCGGCATCGACCTGGCCGTGCTGTCGGCGCCCGGCATGGCCAACCAGCCTTACGACGTGGCGCGCCAGCACCGCTTCAACTACATCCCGCGCCTGCGCAAGCCCGTGGTGGCCGCGATTGCAGGGCCCTGCTACGGCCTGGCCGCGGCCATCGCGCTGCTGTGCGACATCCGCCACGTGGCCGAGGACGTCAAGATCTGCATGCCCTTCACGCGCATGCGCGGCATCGCCGAGTTTGGCCTGCCGGTGACGATCGCGCGCGTGGCCGGCATGGCCAAGGCCAGCGAGTGGCTGCTGACCGGCAAGGTCTTCGGCAGCGCCGAGGCCGTGCACAGCGGCTTCGCCGCCCAGGCCTGGCCCGCCGAGGATTTCGAGGCCCAGGTGGTGCAGGCCTTGAACGAGCAGCTGCAACACGCGCACGTCGAATCGCTGATCGCGATCAAGGGCCAGATCTGGCGCGCCTTCACGCAGTCGCTGCAGGACTGCAGCGAAGACGCCGGCTGGCTGATGCGCGAGCTGCGCGCCCAGGCACCGCTGGCGGTGCCCGCGGTGCCGGGCAAGGGCTGAGCCGGGCGGGCGGCTGCCGGCTGTGGTCGCTCACGTGCAACGCATCGACGGCATGCATTCCGTGCAGTATCGGCCCACTGTCGTTTCCAACCAGACGGCATCAACCGTATACTGCATGGCTGCATGGCTGCATGGCTGCATGGCTGCATGGCTGCATGGCTGCATGGCTGCATGGCTGCATGGCTGCATGGCTGCATGGCTGCATGGCTGAATCCTGTCTCGCCCATCCCGCCGGCATGCAGCGCCGCGGGCCCGCCCTTCAGCGCGCCACCCAGGCGCCGGGCCAGCCCCTCATCGCCCGTCAGCCCGGTATCGGCCTGAGCCTCGAGTTCATGGCCGCTTGCGCGCCGACGGTGCCCCTTGCTGACCTCGCTCAGCGCCACACCGGCCCTGAGCGTTGCACCCACGGCAACACCGTGTTGCGCCCACTGGCACGCTGCGCGGGCTTGCCGGTGGGGCAGGCGCCCCCACCTGAGCCCCATGCCCGCGTCAGCTGACGGGGCCTTACCCCCACACCCGCCGCCAGCGGCGCTTTCGACATGAGCAGCCACACCCCCCATTCCCTGATCGTGGGCGCCCAGCCCCTGGGCAGCCCCATGCCCGGCATGGACCCCTTCATCTTCGCGATGTACCACCAGGACCAATACCCGCCCGGCAATGGCCGGCTGGGCCCCGACCCTGCCCTGCTGGCAGGGCGCAACCTGGGCATGGATTTCAGCCGCCGCGACGGCTGGAGCATGTACCACGGCGACGAGGTGCCGGGCTTCCCCGCACACCCGCACCGCGGCTTTGAAACCGTGACCATCGTGCGCCAGGGCCTGGTGGACCACGCCGATTCGCTCGGGGCCACGGCGCGCTATGGCCGCGGTGACGTGCAGTGGCTGACCACGGGCAGCGGCGTGCAGCACGGCGAGATGTTCCCGCTGGTGCACGACGACCAGCCCAACACGCTGGA
Organism: Comamonas serinivorans; assembly: GCF_002158865.1. Lineage (NCBI taxonomy): Bacteria > Pseudomonadati > Pseudomonadota > Betaproteobacteria > Burkholderiales > Comamonadaceae > Comamonas > Comamonas serinivorans. The sequence goes on from NZ_CP021455.1 coordinate 3,932,215, forward strand.
CCTGTTCCAGATCTGGCTGAACCTGCCGGCGCGCCACAAAATGGTGCCGGCCGACTTCACCATGTTCTGGGCCAGCGACATCCCGCACGTCACGCACACCGATGCCGAGGGCCGGCGCAGCGACGTGGAGGTGATCGCGGGCGACTTCGTACCGGTGACCGCCGGCGCCTCGGCCGATGCGGCCGGAGCTGGCGTGAAGGCCTTGCAGCCACCCCGCCACTCGTGGGCCAGCGAGCCCGGCGCCGGCGTGGCGATCTGGATCGTGCGCCTGGACCCGGGCGCCAGCCTGACCCTGCCCGCCGCCAGCCGCCGGGTGCGCCGCGCCCTCTACCTGACCACGGGCCAGCGCCTGTCGGTGGGTGAGCACCGTTTCGATCAGCCGGTGATGGTGGAGTTGGACCCCGGACAGCCGGCCCCGCTGCACAACCCGGGCACGACGCTCATCGAGGTGCTGGTGCTGCAAGGCCAGCCCATTGGCGAACCAGTGGCCGCGCAAGGCCCGTTCGTGATGAACAGCCGGGAAGAGCTGCTGCAGGCCATGCGCGATTACCAGCGCACGGCGTTCGGGGGCTGGCCCTGGCCCAGTGCTGCGCACACCCATGGCCAGGCCGCGCGCTTCGCGCAACACCCCGATGGGCGCATCGAGCACCCACCCGCGGACGCGCCCGGAACGCCCTGAAGCCGTGGCGCCCGCCCGTGCCCATGGCGGACGAGGCGCCGTTACGGAGCATCCGCAGCGTGACCGGCAACGCCCGGCAGACCGGACGGCCAGTTGGAGACCAGAAAACCCAGCGTGCCCCGTTCGCACGTCATCGTGGCCACCTCACATGGACTCAGCGACGCGCCAACCTTGCGGCACAACCCTGCGCAGGGCTGCATTCAGGGTCTTGGCTGGGCAGGAACGCGCCCATGACCTGGGCGTGCATAGGGCCGTGGCTGTGGAAAGCATCGGCAAGGCGGTTGCCGGCGTCGCCACGAACACGCCCGTGATGCGATGACGAGCCATGAGCTCGGCAGCCGCGGGCTGCTCATCGACGGTGCGGGCTGCCGATTGGCCTGGGCGCCGGCTCACCAACGGTGTGGGCGGGGGCTGTGCATCGCGTCCTGCACCGTCAGGCCACGCCCACCCAGGCCGTGGCCATGCGCATCAGGCACGCGTGAGCGGAGTCGCCGACCCGCCGCCCCTGATGCGTGGGGCCGATGTCAGGCCGCCTGGCGCTTGCGGCGCAGGCCCAGCGCCGCCAGGCTGGCCCCCAGCAGGCCCAGCGCCCAGCCGCCCAGCGTGGGCACGGGGGCAACGGTGCCCACGGGCTGCGTCGGTCGCGCCACGATGTAGAACGGCCCGCCGATGTAGGTGGCCGGGAATTGCTGCACGGCGCCGCTGCCGTTGTCGTAGCTGAACTGGGTGATCACGCGCAGGTCCATCCCGTTGCCGGGGGGCTCGTACACCAGCAGGCCGGTGGCCGGCAGGGTCAGGGTCGTGCTGGCGCCCGCGGCCGTCACAGGCACCGGGCAGTCGACGTACTGCACCAGGGCCGAAGGCCGCGCCACGCAGCCGTGCGGCAAGGGCGTGACCAGCTCGGTTTCCAGCGGCACGGCGATGTACACCGAAGCCCCCGCGGGACTGGGGTCGGTGCCGCTGTTGGTGACGGTGATGGCGAAGTCATGCGTGTCGTTCACATACCAAGGTTGGGTGGGTGGGGCCAGGTGGGCCGTGAGCACCACGTCGGCCATGGCCTGGCCGGCCCACAACGCCACCACGACCCCAGCCGCCCATGTGCACTTGTTCACTGTCATGACTCGCTCCCAATCTCTTGATTTCATTGAAAAATTTGAGTCTGACATTGCGACAGCCGCAGCACGCCTGACTGGCTGCCGTGGCGCGTAACAAAACACTACCCCGGCGCCTCTGGCGGTCGGTGCCACCGCCGGGCACTGCCCCCTTTGTATTCATTTGGAACGATCTGCAGGTGCAACCCTTTCACACTTGGGCGCCGCCAACGCCGCTTGTCGCGCCACACGGACCGCCCAGGCCAGGCTGTGGGCGGTACGCCACAGCCACGCACCGGTTCGGGGTGGCCAACGCTGTCAAATCTTTTGATCCAGATGAATCAATCCCGATGAGTAGACACCCCTTGTTCTTTCTCCTCCGTTTCCAGGATTGAAATATTTTCTTTTCAAATCAACAACTTGATTTTCTTCATCAACCTGGCACAGATCTGGCAAAGAAAGGAAAACCACAGGAGAACATCATGAACAGCAAGGTACCGGATACCGCCCAAACACTGCGACTGGCCCGCCGCCTGGCCGCCTCGAACGCCCGTCAGGAACGCCTGGCCGACCCCCTGCCGCGCCCGGTCGAGGTGCCGGCCGCTCAAGGCCAGCACCTGGAGCTGCAGGTGCCCGGGGGCGTGCCCGTGAAGATGTGGACGCAGGGCGTGCCCGTGGAAGACGAGGCCCGCGACCAGCTGGCCAACATCTCGCGCCTGCCCATCGTGTTCAAGCACGTGGCGGTGATGCCCGATGTGCACCTGGGCATCGGCGCCACCATCGGCTCGGTCGTGCCGACGATCAAGGCCATCATCCCGGCCGCCGTGGGTGTGGACCTGGGCTGCGGGATGATGGCCTGCAAGACCACGCTGACCGCGAGCGACCTACCCGACAACCTCAGCGCGGTGCGGGCGGCCATCGAGCGCGCCGTGCCCGTGGGCATGACACCCAAGCGCTACGGCCGCGACAAGGGCAGCTGGGAAACCCCGCCCGCCGAGACCGACGCCGCCTGGACCCGCCTGGTGCAGGAGTTCGACGAGATTTGCGCGGCGCACCCGCGCATCCAAAACACGAACAACCACAAGCACCTGGGTACGCTGGGCACCGGCAACCACTTCATCGAGCTGTGCCTCGATGAACAACAGGCCGTGTGGATCATGCTGCACTCGGGCTCGCGTGGCGTGGGCAACGCGATTGGCTCGCACTTCATCGAGCTGGCCAAGAAGGACGCCGAACGCAACCAGGCCAACCTGCCGGACCAGAACCTGGCGTACTTCGAAGAAGGCGCGCAGTACTTTGGCGACTACGTGAAGGCCGTGGGCTGGGCGCAGAAGTTTGCGGCGGCCAACCGCGAAGTGATGATGATCCGCACGATCAACGCGCTGCGAAAGGTCATCGCCAAGCCGTTCGAGACGCACCTGGAAGCCGTGAACTGCCACCACAACTACGTGCAGAAAGAGACGCACTTCGGCCAGGACGTGTTCGTGACGCGAAAAGGCGCCGTGAACGCCGAGGCCGGCAAGCTGGGGATCATCCCCGGCAGCATGGGCGCCAAGAGCTTCATCGTGCGCGGCAAGGGCCACCCCGAGAGCTTCAACAGCTGCAGCCACGGTGCCGGCCGCACCATGAGCCGCACCAAGGCCAAGAAGCTGTTCACGGTGGAGGACCACAAGCGCGCGACCGAAGGCGTGGAATGCCGCAAGGACGCCGAGGTGATCGACGAGATCCCCATGGCCTACAAGGACATCGACGCCGTGATGGCCGCCCAGCGCGAGCTGGTCGACGTGGTGCACGTGCTCAAGCAGGTGGTGTGCGTGAAGGGCTGAAACCCGGCGCGGGTCGCTCACCTGGCCTTGCAACAGGCATTGTCCAAATAGAGTATGCAGCCATTACCTATTAAACATCATCGGCAATGGCAGCATACTGTGACTTTCACTATCAACTGGAGAACGGCGCGCCGCCTCGTCACGAGGCGGCGTGTCGCTCATGCCATCGTCAAAGGCACCCATGGCCCAACCCGCCCTCACCGAGGCCCTTCCTGGCCGGGCCCTTCCTGGCTGGGCCCAACACCAGGCCTTCGCCGCCCTGTTCCGCGCCATCGCCGCGCCTGATCTGGCCGAGCGCTGGCTCACCCTGCTGAAGGGCAAGCCCAGCAAGTGGGCCAAGATTCAGCCGTGGCGCTGCTGGCCCGGCGACCTGTACCGCAACTGGCCCGTCGGCGCCTCGTGGCCCGACCTGCGCGACCGTGCCATGACGCAAGCCCTGCAGGCGCGCGCGCCAACTTGGCACGGCCTGGCCTGCGGCCACGGCGGCCCCGAAGTCGTCAGCCTGCCGCCCGCCGACATGCGGGGCTGGATGGACACGCTGGTGGAAGGCTTTGTCGTGCTGGTGCCCGGCCAACTGGCGCTGATCCACAACCACGAAGGTGGCCGCTGGCTGTGGGCCGCTTGAGCAACGCACCTGCCCCGATCTCCCAAGACGCCTCACAGCAAGCCTTCGAGGCGCGATGAGGCGGCGGCCTGCAAGGCTGCTTCGAGGTCGCCAGGACCTGGGTGCAAGCTTGCTCCCGGAAACAGACCTGGAGTTGCCCATGCAACCACTGTTTACCATTTCACATAACATGTAGTACTTACATACAACTTTGTCAGCTGGAGCAGCAGCATGCAACCTTGGATCAAGTGCAGCAGCGCCATGGGATTTGCTCTCGCGATGGCGGCTGGCCAAGCCTCTGCAGCACCCATCGCAGCCTGGGACTATCAAGTCACAACCACGTTCGTGACGCTCTCAGGCGTCACTGAGTTCACGTCAGGCTCAGGCTGTCGACTGGTCAGCACTTCCGCCATCACCTGGGGAGCCTGCCCCCCCGGCCCCCCTGGCCCAGGCCGAAGCGGCCTCAGCATCACCCACACCCCCCAAGGTGGCTCCCTGGACACCAACGGTGCAGCGCAACCCGCCAACACCTACATCCACCACAACAACCTGGTGTCCTCGGCGTACGCCACCTTGAGAAGGGCCACCATCCAAGCCGCGGTGAGCTTAAAGCCTCAAGGCAGCGCCGAACCCTACGATTTCGCCACCTTCGCCTACAACATCAGGTTCGTGGAGACGCCCAACGTCGTCGGCACCTGTGTCGCAGCAGGCCCCGCAGACAACCCGTGCAGTGACATCTGGGTGCTGGAAGGATCACTCCACCACACCTTCACCTACGACGGCACCGAGTACTACATCAGCTTCTTTGCTGCGCCTTCCCTGACGCCCTTGCCGGATGAGGTGTGTGCGGCAGCGGAAGCCCCCAGTGGCTGCATCGGCTTCACGACCCTCGAGGGTCTGGCCAACGAGGTCAATTTTCTGCTGACGGTGGCAGGTCCGCTGGAGGTCAGCCCACCCAGTGCTGGCGTCGCGGGCAGCCCGTATGGCCCCGTCACGCTCACGGCCACGGGCGGAGTCGGCCCCTACATCTGGAGCGCCGACAGCCTGCCCGAGGGCATGACCCTGGACCCCGACACCGGGGTGCTCTCGGGCACACCAGCTGTGAACGCCCACGGCAGCTACACAATCACGGTCACGGACAGCTTCAGCCCCGCCAACACCTTCAGCGTCACCCTGGTCATCCAGCCTCCGCCAGTGGTGATCCAGACCAACAGCCTGCCTGGCGCAACGCAGGGCGCGCCCTACAGCCTGCCGCTGGTGGCGACCGGCGGCACCGCGCCCTATGCATGGTCGGCCACCGGCCTGCCCCCAGGCCTGTCTGTGGTCGATGGCGTGATCACAGGCTCGCCCACGGCAACCGGCACGTACCCGGTGACGGTGGTGGTGACCGACGACGGCGGTCGAACAGCCAACGTGATGCTGGAGCTGAACGTCACCGCAGCTGCCACCGTGCAGCCCGTGCCCACCTTGGATGAATGGGGCCTGGGCCTGCTGGGCGCCTTCGCCGCAACCCTGGGTGCACATCGGCTGCGGCGCACAGGGCGCGCGTACCGGTGATCCCTGGTTGCCCCGACCGACGAGCGGCAAAGCGAACACCTGATGGAGGTGTGTGACACACGATGAGCTGAAAATTCGCCGTGTGACGCGGCAGGGTCCCCAGCCTCCGCGCTTCCCCTGCAAGCGGTGAATGGCGCCTCCTTGCGCTCAAAGGACCTGTTTCGCGCATCGGCACGGGCCGATGCCGATGCGTGCGGCTCAAACGCATGGACGCTGCTTCAGCGGCCTCGATCGTCGCAGCCCAGGGCAACCACAGAAAAACGGCTCGGCATGAGCCCCATCATGCGCAGCGGCTCCACGCGCCGATGTTGGACAACCGGCCATTGTCTGCAATGGCCCCACGCTATTCAACCGTTGTCGACAGGGCATGGATCCACTGGCCTGATGTCCATCCCCGGCTGCTCACGGGCACAAAAAAGCCCGCGGCAAGCGGGCTTCATCGCAACAGTCCCAGATCAGTGATCATGCCAGGCACCTGTCGGCTTGCGCAGCACCTTGTACTGCTCGTGAATCCGGGCATGGAAGTAGTTGCGCGGACGATCGCTTGCCTTCATCTCCTGCCACAGCTGCTCCGGCACGTTGGGGTAGTCATAGCCCTGCTCAGGATGGTCGACAAACCACACCCGGAGCAGGCCGCTGCCAGACTCGTAGGTGGCCTTGGTCAACTGGCTCGTCGCAGGAAACGTGTGGGCGTCCATCATCTACTCCTTTAGGTGTAATCCCTAGGAATTTTGCAACACTTTTTTGCGACATCGCAACAAATGCCCTTGCCAAAAGCCCATGCAAAGTGTCAAGCAGCCTCGCTCTGCGCCTGGATGCGCTAGGCGCCAGCCCTACGCTAAGAGCACCTCGATTCAATCGAAGCCCATATCTCCTACAAGCTGTGGTTCCATGGCCAGGTGGCCTACAGTGGGTGCGTGACGGTCTTGCGGGTTAGCGCCGCAAGGGCCTGACAGAGCACCGCTCTCTGGAAGACTTGCAAATCACACCACTGCTTCATGTGAGCCGTCACAGGCCCGCCTCGTGCGGGCCTTTTCGTGGGATCACACCCTGTTGCATGGTGAAAGGCGACCTCTCCGGGCCGACCGTTCAAAAAGCTCAGGCATAGTGGGCCTTCTGTTCACCCTCTCCGCTTGCGCGGCTGCATCGCCATGTCCAAATTGACCGATCTGAAGTCCAAGCCCTTCAACGTGCACAGCGATGCCCTGGCACGCCAGGAGCCCTTGCGGTTCTCGGCCGAAGAATCGGCCAAGCGCTCGCGCATTTGCAACGGCGCCAGCCGCGAGCCCTTGGTGTCAGACCCGCCCTACCGCGGTCAGGTGCCGCGCCCCTACACCCGCGGCTGACCCAGCTGCCCAGCCCGCTCCCTGCAGCGGGCTTTTTATTGAGCGCTCACGCCAACCCGGTCAACGCGAACGGAGCGACGAGACGACCGAACTGCCGGTCCGGTGTCGCCTCGTCAGATCTCCATGCGTTCATTTGAATGGAGTATGGATACATTGCCGTTTTCACATCAACGATAACAACCAGATACCCCAATTTCACATCCACACCTCAGATCCTGTGGACAAGCCTCCTGATGCAAGGATGCCGGCGGTGCCGCAAGACCAACCTTTGCCGAACCGAGCCAAGCTGCGCAGAATGCGCTACCAACCCCCTGCAAGCCTGCCCATGTCACCACCCCGCGCCGGCTCCGGCATGCTTGCGCATGCCACAAGCCTGAACACCAGGGACCACAGTTCACGCCCAGCACGCCTTTGCGCCTCAGGTCAAGTCATCAGGGTGCCGTAGCCGCAAAATTTCGTAACACCCGTACGCACATTGCATGTGCAGCGCCCACAATCAAAAAGTAAGCACTTTGTGCTTTTTTTTCGAAGAGCGGCATCAGCGCCGAGCCGCGCTGCTGGACACTCACCATGCCCGCGGCGGCATTGCGGGTCCCTCATCCCCTTCACACCGAACTGTCATGACCATGCTTCGCTCGAGTTCGCTCACCCCAGGTTCGCCCCCGCGCGCACGTCAATGGCTCGCCGCCATCGCTTGGGTGGCCGCGCTGGCCGGCCCACAAGCCCACGCGCAGACCTGCACGCCCGACAAGCCTTACGACCACATCGTCAGTGCCTTCCACCAGTCGGCGGTGCAGCGCACCGATGGCACATGGGCTGGCTGGGGCGCGACCATGGGCGCTCTGGGGCTTAATCAGGTGACGGGCACCCCCTACGACGGTCGCTCGGTGCTGCGCCCGCTGGACATCAAGGCCGGCGGCACCTGGGCGGCCGCCGGCGGCAACTGGCCCGCTGGCAACGTGGGCCTGGTGGGCGAGCCGTTGCTGATCACGATGGCCAGTTCCAACACCACGGAGCAAACCGTGGCGCTGACCACGCAAGGCCTGTTTGCCTGGGGCTTCAACGTGATGTTGAACGCCACCATCAAATCCTCTCGCCTCGTTGCCGCCTTTGCCGTGGGCGGCAAGGCCGATGGCCTGCCGCCGGGCGTGACGCCCACCGATGTGGCCCAGCTGTTCGGCACCTACGGCATGCTGGCCGTGGTGACCAAGCCCGCGCATGGCGGCCAACTGTGGGTGCTGGTCAACCACACCGAAGCCGACTTCACCAAACTGCGTGGCGATGGCACGACCGATGCCGCCAGCAACCACACCTGGCACCGCGTCAAGACCAATGGCACCACCGACCTGGCCAACGTGGTCGCCGTGCGCGGCCACGCTGGTCGCAAAACGGACACCATGGAGATGACGCTGGGCGCCATCATGGCCCAGACCGCCGACGGCAAGCTGTATGCCTGGGGCAGCACGCCGTACTTCGGCAACGGCGTCACCGCGACCAGCGCCTCCTACGCCACGCCTGTGACGCTGCCGCAGGAAGCAGGTGCCGACATCACACCCAAGATGATTGGCGTGACGGGCAACAGCTCAGGAAGCACGATGTTTGTGCTGTCCACCACGGGCACGCTGTATTCGGTGGGGGCCAACAACCAACGGCAACTGGCCGCCAACCTGCCCGAAACCACGGCCGAAGCCACCACTTGGCAGGTGGTGCGAGCATTTGGCGACACCGAAGCTGCCTGGCGCGGCAGGGTCAAGACCTTCAGCGTGCAGGAACATGATTCGGGCACCATCGTCGGGCACGGCGCTGCGGGCGCCTTGATCACCACGGACGACACGGTCTACACCTGGGGCAGCAACGAGCGGGGCATGATCGGCCGCGCCACCACACCCGGCGGCACGGCCACCAACGGCTTCTACCACCTGGGGCAACCGGTGACGGTTGGCGGTGCCCGGCCCGCCCGCCTGGTTGAAGTGGGGGGCCACACCATGGTCTACATGCCCAAAGACAGCGCCCAGTTCTGCTACGTGGGCCACCAGATTCAAGGCAGCATGGGCGATGGCGTCATGGCCCAGGCGGACCAACCCGCGTTCAACTGCACCGACACACCCGTGGTGAACATCTGCGGTGCCACGGGCTTTGACAACGGCGACGCGCCCAGCGTCTACGAGAACGATGGGGGCAGCAATCAGGCCATGCACGCCTACACCAACGGCCCCCTGTTCCTGGGCACGCTGCCGCCCCAGGCGAACGACGACACCCCCCGCAACGTCGCCAGCGGTGCCTCCAACGTCGGCGCCCATGGCGATTACATCGCGGCGCCGCTCACGCTGGAAGAAGATGGCATCACTCAGGCCACCGGCCCCACGGGCAGCCTGACTGCGCCAGCGATGGCCGGCGGCGACCTGCCAGCCATCCTCACCACGCAGACCACCTACACCCTGCAGGTGGCCTATACCAACCAGACCGGCACGGCCGCCACCCTGCACGCCTGGGTGGACTGGAACAACAACGGCATCTTCGAGACCAGCGAATACGCCAGCGCCTCCGCCGCCAGCGGTGGCAGCACAGCCTCACTGGGGTGGTCCATCCCCTCGGGTCAGGCCGTGGGCCATCGCTACATCCGCCTGCGCATCACCACCAAGACCTCCGCCAGCGATTACAACGAGCGCTTTCCGGCCGCCAATGTGACCGTGCGCAGCGGTGAAGATGCCCGCGCCCTGGGCTTTGCAGCCGATGGCGAAATCGAGGACCACCGCGTGCAGATCGTCGCCGCGGGCAGCCTGGGCGTGGTGGCCAACCCCGATTCGGACGCCACGCCGGTCAACACGCCGGTCACCACCGAGGTCACGGTCAACGACGTGGCCATCGGGGGCACCATCGGCAGCGTGACCGCCATCACATCCACGAGCGCAAACGGCGGCACGGTGAGCTGCACCGGCCTCACCTGCACCTACCTGCCCCCCTCTGGCTACACGGGCACCGACACCTACACCTACCAAGCCTGCCTGGCAGCCCCCAATGCCACCGTGTGCAGCACCACCACGGTGACCATCACCATCACACCCACGGTGGGCGCCAGCCCCGACACCGCTACCACGCCTGCAAACACGCCCGTGACCACCCCGGTCACAGCCAACGACACGGCCATCGGCGGTACCTTGGATCCCGGGAGCGTGAGGCCTACCGGCACCACGCCCCCCGCCAACGGCAGCGTGACCTGTGCCGCCGGCAGTTGCACCTACACCCCGAACCCCGGCTACACCGGCCCCGATGCCTACAGCTATCAGGTCTGTCTGGCCGCGCCCAACGGCACGGTGTGTGAGGAGACCACGGTCGCCGTCACCGTCACGCCCAGCCCGGGCGCCCAGCCCGACACCGACACCACCCAGCCCGGCACGCCGGTCACCACCCCGGTCACGGGCAACGACGTACCCGTCGGCGGCACCCTTGACCCAGGTAGTGTGACGCCCACCGGCGCGCCACCGGCCAACGGCACCGTGACCTGCGCCGCCGGCAGCTGCACATACACCCCGAATGCGGGATTCACGGGTACCGATACCTACAGCTACCAAGTCTGCCTCACGCCGCCCGACGAGGCGGTCTGCGCCACCACGACCGTCACGGTCACGGTGAAGGCAGCCACGCCGACTCCGGTGCCTGGACTGAATGCCTGGGGCTTGGCGCTGCTGGCTGGCCTGCTCGGGCTGTTCACCGTGAGGCGCCGCACGCGTTGAGGTGACTCCCAGGGCCTTGCCCTTACCGCGCCGACACAAAGCCCGTGATGGCATCCGGCCTCACGGGCTTTGTGCATTCGTGCGCAAGCCGATCATGGGTCCAGCAAGAAAAAAGGCGTTCACTGAACTTCAGTGAACGCCTTTGAACGTTGTCTTGGTGGTGGAAACGGGAACCGAACCGGCGTCCGCAATCCGAGCCAGATAGTAACGCCTTGGCCTTGAGGGCGTGGATTCGGCGATTTGGCCATCCCCGGTCACAAATTCGCAAAGCTTCGATGCAATCGAAGAGCCTCTCTGCTGGGAGACACGCTGGCATGGTCAACGTGCAGCGGCTGGCCCCGCAGTGCTTCGTACTCGGTTCCGTCCAAGTCTGGAGCGACCAGTACCTGTAGGGTCTCGCTGTCAACCGACAGTAGCCCTAAATCGAACAACGTGTGCAAATCTGCTCGCAGCAGAAGCCCGTTGGATGGATGGTTTGTCCCCGGCCCCTGATACGGCACGATGTGCGCGGCTTCTAGCGCCGACGCCACCGTACAGCCCGACATGGCGCAGCAGCCGTAAGCCTCCAGAAGCTGATTGCGAAATCCAGCCTGTCCGCGCCGTATCGCGATTTCGCGCGCCACACGCTCACGCCCATCTTCGATCATTGCCGGGTCAAAGGCCGGCGGAAGATCGGCGCCAACAGCATCTGCTGGCGCGGCCTCTGAACAGCGCGCCAGGCGACTTGGTGGCCATGCCTTCGAAGAGCGCGCCTCCCGTCACGATTGGGTTGCCCGCGAGGTACGCCTTCAGCAAACGATCCACTACCAACACCTGCTTGCCGCCGACAAGTGAGAATGGCAGCTTGCCCGGGATGATGAGCGTCGCGGTCTCCTTGCCCACGATGTCGCACGTGACTCGCAGTTCGGGAAGGGCAGCCGCGGCGGCACGCTGCCGCCCGTCGCGCAGGATCTGCATCAGCCGTGGCTGATCGACGGTGGCCCCGTCCACGCCCGCGACGAGGACGTCTCCGATCTGCACAACGACGTTAGCGCCGAGGAACTCGGGACACGTCTCAGTGGCCGTCAGCACCACGCCCCAGCCGGCCTGGCCGTCGCCACGCAGGCTGCTGTCCACCGCGGCGATGGCATCCATCCGATCAAGACGGCGAGCCAGATGAACTGGAACTTCCTCGTTGCCGTTCACAAGCGTGCCGAGCTTGATCACGGGGCCGCCCGACCGCGGCGTGCGTCCCATGCGCATCGCACCGCGAAGCCCCTTGACGATCCGCTCAGTCAACCAGTCGCGCTTGATGTCGAAACGTTCGACCTCGGCGGGCTCGACCGTATTCGAGTGGCCGGTGTCCGGGTCGTCGTACACGAGCCGACCATCCAACGATCGAACTTGCGCCTGGAACGCGGTCCCGTCATCGCGCAGACGCGTCACGGAGGAGGCACGAGATTTGGGGACGAGGAATCCGCCCGCGCGCAGAACATCGACGTCTGCGCCCCAACCGGCAAGCTCGGCACGGGTTACGTCGGCATCATCAGATTCGTACAAGCGCAGCATTGCGCCGAACTGTCGGCCCTCATTGGCGGCATCCAGCGGCGCGACCGATCGGACGATGCCGAATGCTTCCAGCACCGCGTAGCCCAGTTCACGGTCGCGCGGGTCCTGGCGACTTGCCAGATTGCAGCGGTTGGGCGAACTCAGCGTGATCGGAAGATTCACTTCCTTTCCCTCTCGCTGGAACCGCATGTTGATCACCACCCGGCTGATCAAAGCCGCCCGCCTGAAGATGTTGTTATCGCCGAGCATGGCGTGCGCGGCGGTCTCGATGTCGTCGTCCTTGTCGACCTTGACCACCACGCGGCGCTTGAGGTTCTGCGGTCGGGCCTCCGCTTCGACGACACGCACATCAAGGATGCCGAGGCTCTCGACCTGCGCCAGTGACAAGTGCAGAGAGCGGTAGAAGCGCTCCAGGTTGTACTGCCGCAGCGACATCGGTCGATCCGACAGGTCTGATCCGGTCGCGACCTCAGCGAACGCGGCCGCGATAAGCGGCCGTTCGGCCGATTCTTGCGCGAAGACCTCGATGCGCTTCTCATCCGGTTGGAAAAGCAGCGTGGCTTCGACAGGCGGCTTGTAGTGGATCGGCTGCAGCGACAGATCTGGCAATGTGTTCTGCACGCTATTCGTGGCCCCGGCGTGCCGGATCAGGAACATGTGCAAGGAACCAGAGCTGCCGTCTTCAGCGGTCAGCCCGACCTGGAAGTACTGGATCAGGCAAGGTCCGGAGATCTGTAGCTGCGCCTTGATCTTGCTTTCGAAAGCGGCCTTGCTGGTCTCGTTCCATTCGAAGTCTGCCAAGTGGTCACAGTCGACCTCGAAGGCTTCGTAGAGCTTGCCGAAGTTTCGGTAGTGCTCGGCGTAATGGAATCGCTCAGCCTCCTCGAACAGATCGGGCGCCCGAACGAGCAGGAACGTTGCACGGCCGAGGTCATCGGTCTGCTCGTCGAACCCGGCTCGAAGACGACCTTCCGCGTCGTCGAATTTGAACAGGTCACGCTCGGCGACTCTGATCGCCGTTGGCCCCTTTCCTTCGGCCAGTGCGATGACCCGTCGGGCGTCCCCTTCGAGCCTAGCTTGAGCCTCTGTGGGTAGATTGCGGCAGCCGGCCGACAACTCGCGACGTGCGCTTGCGCAGGTCTGCGCATCGACGCCGTCGACCAGCTGCGCCAGGGCCGAGGTCACCCAGGCCTGGTTGGCAAGCTCGCTGACGCTGCTGCACAGCGTCCGGAGGGCGCCAAGGGATGCAGTCTCAACAAACCGGTGGAATGAGGCAGTGTTCTTGTTCGCCTGGGCCATTCGTTCGTTCTGTTCCTTCAAGGGTGCCCTCAGGGGATGATCCCGAGGCGGACCTTCACTTTGATCTCATCGAGCCATGGCTGTCGGTAGTGGCGTGCCATCTGGTCGAGCTGCATTCGGGCGACGCCGGCTTGCTGGGCGAGTTGCTCTAGCGAGGTGACCAGGTCGAGCCAGTCGAGACGACCGGCAGCGACGATTGCCGCCTTGTCGGCCGTCGACAACAGCAGCTTGGCGGTCGCGGCCAGCCCCTGGCCGTGAAGCCAAGCCAGAAGATGAAGCTCGCCATCGTCTAGGCCAGCACTCGCTGGATGAGCCAGCGCGAAACGGGCGAGCGTCCGCTTGTCGACGGCGTGCCTTGCAGTCAAGCCTTCCACCAGAACGTCTCGATCCACCGCGACGCGACGCGGATCGGCCGGATCACCCGTCAGCGCTTCCTCGACGCACTTCTCGACGGTTTCAACGGAGAAGGTCGAAGTCAGCGCCGACCAGCAACCGATGCGAAAGGCTTCCAGGATGACGTTGGTATCGACGAAGACACGAACTCGGGCGATAGGAGCGGCGACCTGCGGCATTCTGGACGCGCCCTTCAAAGCTCATAGGGCGCAGTCATCGAGTGCTCGGCGAACAGGTCGCCCAGCTGCGGCAAGCTCATGCCCACCGCCTTGGCGGCCTTCCGCGCGGACAGGCGACCATGATCGATGGCACGGTGAAGCATGCCGACGAAGGCGGGCGAGAAGCGTTTCGGAGTGCCTGCGACAGACGCACGCTGGCGCTCGCGACGCAGCGCCTCACACGCGGCCTGATCGATCCAGCGCATGTTGAACAGTCGCCACGCCAGAGCGGTGGGCGCGACGCGAAGCTCAGCAGCGACGTCGGCTAGATGGTCCACGTCTCCGATGCGGCGCTTGTCGATAAGCTGCTCCAGCGACACGGTGGGCATCAGCAGCGCGGCGGCGAAGTTGTTTGCCAACTGCTCGATTCGGCGCGTGCGTCCGCGCTCCTCGAACGAGTTGGACTCGCGGTGCTCAGGCTTCATCGCGTCCCACGTCAACGCGTGGAACAGCTCATGCGCGAGATCGTAGAAGCGCCGCGCTTCAGGCTCGTGGCGGTTAATCAGGATGACGCCCAAGTCCTGCAGGTGGCAGGTCGCGCCAGAGATCGCCTCCCGGTCGTCATTCGACAAGGTGTCGACAAAGAGCACCGGGATGTCGAGCTCCTTCTCGACGCTGTCGATCAGGCGCTCAGCCGGGACCTTACCCAGCTTCAGCGCCTCGACCAGATCCTCGGCGCGCGCAATGGCCTCCTCGAACGAAGACTGCATCGTCAGCCGCAGGCTGTGCTTGAGCGGGCTGGTACGCCCCTGCTCCTGCTCACGCAGCCAGCGCAGCAAGCCAATCCACTGCCCCGCGCGCAGCTCGAACTCGTCTAGCTGCTCTTGTTGCAGTTGCGGCTCCGCCCGCCACGAGAACTGCGCTTCGCCCGCGACGACGAACGGATCGAGGAAGAACTCGACGTCGCGGTCGAGCGCGTCGGACAGCACCACAAGCTCATCAGGCAACAGCCGACGCTTGCCGTTCTCCAGGTCAGAGACGCTCTGGCGGTCGTTCAAGCCCAGCAGCTCGGCCAGCCGGTCCTGGTTCCAGCCAGCAGCCTCGCGTGCAGCTTTGACGCGATAGCCGATGAGGCGATGGGACAGACGTTCGAGCATTGGCCGCACTCCTAAAACCGTCATTCTATTCTTGCGAACCGGATTTCGCAAGTTTGCCCTGCGTTGCCATCCGCTTCGGACCTCCTCGCGGACCATCTGTGACGGTTTCGACTCCCTCGCCCCGTCATGAACAACCCCGAACTTCCATCTCCCGCGGAGATGCAGCCCGCCGCCCGCGCCGCTGAGATCACCGCCATCCTTGCGGCAGCCATCATCCGCAGTACGACTGCCGACCGTCCAGCAGAGAGTCGGGTTGGCCTTGGCTTCCTGCCCGACCAGCGCGTTCATGCAACCCCCTATCCACTGGAGCAGTTGTCATGAACGAGAAGTCAGCGTCCATCGCGGCGCAGATCGCCGACCTGGGTCATCTCCCGATGGCCGAGCTGTGGGTCCTGTGGGATCGGTACTTCGAGCGCCGGCCCGACCATCCAAATCGCACGCACGTCGAGTCCCGCGTCGCCTACAAGCTGCAGGAGGCGGTCCATGGAGGGCTGGCCCCGCAGACGCGTCAGCGCCTGGAAGCCATCGGCGCCAAGCACTCGAAAATCAAGCTGCGGGCCAAGCCGCGCACGTTCAGCTTTGCACCCGGCACGGTGTTGCTGCGCGAGTGGGGCGAGCGCGAGCACCGGGTTACCGTCAACGCCGACGGCCACTTCGAGTACGAGGGCCACCGCTTCAAGAGCCTGACGGCCGTGGCACGCCACATCACCGGCCAGCACTGGAGCGGGCCCCTGTTCTTCGGCCTGAAGGGAGGCGCCTGATGGTCGAGATCGCGTCTCCCAAGGCGCGCAAGCGCTGCGCCGTGTACTGCCGGGTGTCGTCCGATGAGCGCCTGGACCAGGAGTTCAACTCCATCGATGCGCAAAAGGAGGCCGGCCACGCCTTCATCGCCAGCCAGCGAGCAGAGGGCTGGATTCCAGTGGCCGACGACTACGACGACCCCGGCTACTCCGGCGGCAACACGGAACGCCCGGCTCTGAAGCGCCTGCTGGCCGACATCCAAGCCCGACGCATCGACATCGTGGTCGTCTACAAGATCGACCGGCTCACGCGCAGCCTCACGGACTTTTCCAAAATGGTCGAGGTGTTCGAGCGACACAGCGTGTCGTTCGTGTCGGTGACCCAGCAGTTCAACACCACATCCTCGATGGGGCGGCTGACGCTCAACATCCTGCTGTCCTTCGCCCAGTTCGAGCGCGAGGTCACCGGCGAGCGAATCCGCGACAAGATCGCCGCTGCCAAGAAGAAGGGTCTGTGGATGGGCGGCGTGCCGACCATCGGGTACGACGTCGTCGAACGCCAGTTGGTGGTCAACGAGACGGAAGCTGCTGTCGTGCGGCGCATCTTCCAAGAGATGCTGACCATCGGCTCGCCCACCCAGATCGCGGCGCGTCTAACCGCAGAGGGCATCACAACGAAGGCTTGGACGACGCAGGACGGGCGGGTGCGCACCGGCACGCGCATCGACAAGAAGTACATCCACAAGGTGCTGCGCAACCGGATCTACCTGGGCGAGCTATCGAACAACGGCACCTGGTACCCCGGCGTGCATCCGCCGGTCATCGACCAGGCCCTGTGGGATCAGGTGCACGCCGTGCTGGCCCGGGACAGCCACGCGCGGTCGGTGGAGACCAAGATTCGCTCCCGCAACGACGCCTTGTTGCGCGGCCTGCTGTACGCGCCCTCCGGCGAGCGGATGTATCCAACGTACTCGCGCAAGAACGGACGCAAGTACCAGTACTACGTGTCGAAGTCCGAGAGCCGTTTCGGCGCGCCGGGCAAGAGCTACGAGCGGCTCCCAGCGGCCGAGATCGAGGCAGCGGTGGTGGCGCAGATCCGCACCGTGCTGACCAGTCCAGAGTCAGTGGCTGCGGTGGTGCGGCAGATTCAGCGAAGCGGCTCGCCCATCGACGAGGCGACGACGGTACTTGCGATGGGAAGGCTCAACGACGTGTGGGACCAACTGTTCCCTGCAGAGAAGCATCGCATCGCCAACCTGATGATCGAGCGCGTAGACCTGATCCACACCGACGAGTTGCAGGGTGTGAAGGTCAAGTGGCGTGAGCTGGGCTGGGACGCTTTGATTGGGGAGTTCGCGCCGGGCAGCGTGGGCGCCGAGTTGCTGGAGGTGGAGGGATGAAGGGCGGCTTGCAGGAGACCTTCGTGCCATTGACGCTGCGGCGGCGCGGCGTGCAGCGGCTGATGCAGGCCCCGCCCGAGGCGCGCGAAGCCCACGACAGCACCTTGATCGAGGGGATCGCACGGGCGTTCCACTGGCAGCGACTGCTGGACAGCGGCGTGATGACCAGCGGATCAGACATCGCGCGGGCGGAAGGGCTGCACCACTCGACCGTCAACGAACTGCTGCGGCTGACGCTGCTGGCCCCCGACATCATCGAGTTGCTGCTGGCTGGCCGACAGCCCCGTCGCATGACACTGATGTGGTTTCAACGCCATCCGCTGCCAGTGGACTGGCAGGCACAACGCCAGGTCGTGGCCCGCTTCGAGGAGGATTCTTGAGCACGAAACATCGGGGGCGCTTCGAGGGTGCGCCGGTCACCCGGAAACTGCCCGCGCCGGCAGGCGGCGTGAAGTTGGAGACCTTCGTGCCGTGGCGGCTAGTGCCTCGCGGCCTCAAGCGCGCGGTGATCACGCCGCCAGGCACGGCGAAGGCGGTGGAGGCTCATTCGTCGTGGGCCGAGCCGGCGCACTCCGTCGCCACGGACACGGCCTTGATGCGTTCGCTCGGGATGGCGCACCACTGGCAGCGCCTGCTCGCCGAGCAGCGCGTGGCCTCGGTGGCCGACATTGCGAAGGCCGAGGGGCTGGACACATCCCAGGTCCACCGACTGATGCGGCTGACCTTGTTGGCGCCGGAGGTGTTGGAGCGCCTGGTCAACATGCCAGACCTGCCGGTCCAGCGTCTTCTGGGTCGCCCGTGGCCGTATGGCTGGGCCGATCAAGTCCGGGTGCTGGACACGATACGCTGACCGCCAAGTGGCACCAGAGCCGCCGTCGGGCGGCTTTTTTGTTGCCCAACGTCGTGCCGGTCGCCGTCGCGGACCAGTTGCCGATCCCAACCGACGCCTCTAAGCCGTTGAATCAGCGGGGGGCGGTCCGGGGAGCCCTCCACGGAGCGTAGAGAAAAACAGAGAACAGAGAGGCCCTGAGGCTCGGAGGGCGGCGTGGGTGGGGCCATCGCGTCCGCAGATCACACTGTGAACACGCGCCAACACGCGGGGAACAGGCAAGAAAAAAGGCCAACCGAGAACGGTTGGCCTTGGGTAAATGGTGGAGCTGGGGGGATTTGAACCCCCGTCCGCACTTGCAGTATCAAGGGATTCCGGTGATCGGTGCGAAATCGGTGCGATTTCGGGAAGTCTGACCGACACCGCAGAACACTCCAATGTGTTACTGAAACGTAACCGCAACCTTGTTTGTCGGACGGGTCAAGGCGCCCCGAGAGGGTGTCAGCGCGGGCAGCTCGTCCGCCAAAGCCAGGCAAGGCCCAATGCCACCGGCAGGCCAGCCCACCAGGGCGCCTGCCAGATGAACACCACCAGGCCCAGCAGCACGCTCCAGCCGCCCCAGTTCATTGAGCCTCCCCGGCATCGGCCAGTTGCCGGCGCACCTCGGACCGGATGTCCTTGGGGGCTGTCTTGGCCACACGTTCCGCCTTGCTCATGCGCATGTTCTTCAGCTTGGTCCGAACCGAAACCATGTTGATGGCCACGGGGCTGTCCGGGTTCTTGCGATTCCAGGCGCGCATCTTCTCACGCACCTTGGCCTGCGCCTCGGCGTCCCGGTCGTACATGGCGCGCGTCATCTCCTCCACCAGGCGGGAGCGCATGGCCTTGTTCTGCGCAATCAGGTTGGACTGCAGGCTGGTCGCCTCCTGCACCTGGGCCACATTTCGCGGCTGGAAGCCAACCGCCTTGGTGATGCCCTCCGCCCACCCGGCATCAATGACCTTGCGGCCCTTGGTGTCGGTGTACTCGCCCTCCACGCCCGTCTGAATCCCCTTGGCCAGATTGCGCACAGCATTCGGCATCACCTGCAGCACACCCTTGCCCACGTCGCCCCGGCTCACCATGTCCGCACCTTGAAACACGCGGGTCACGAAGTCGCCGGCAGGGCCCGCCACCTCGCCCACGTCCCGCGTGTGATCGGCCTTGGTCACCAGCAGGCCTGTGCCCGGAATGAGGTTGTCCATGCCAAGTCGACCCGACACATCCAGCGGCATGCCGGGCAGGCCCGAAAAGCCGCTGTCGATGATCTCGGCGCCAGCCTTGCCAAACACGCCTTCCAGCCACTGCTTGCGAGCCGCCTTGGTGCTGAAGCTGTAGCCCAGGCGCTGCAGGATGCCGTCGATGATGTCCTCGGCGTCGCCCATGAAGGGCACACCCCCCACCCCGGAAATCACCAGCCCCATGGCCAGGGCGAACATCGCCGCCTTGCGCCCTTCAGGCGTGCCGCTGGATGCCATGCGGTACAGCAGCTCCATGTAGCTGACGCTGTACTGCTTGAAGGTGAACAGCGTTGCCCCGACCGCGCCGCGCGCCCACTCGGGCTTCGCGCCCTTGTTGTAAACGAACTGGGTGTCGTTCACGGTCTGCTCGGCAAACTTGAACGGGTCGGCCATCCCCTGTTCCTGGGCAATGCGGTACGCGGCAATGAAGCTGCTGCGGCGGTTGAACTGCTCCGCAATGGCGAAGGGCTGGCCCCACAGCACCGACACCTTCTGCTGCAGGTTCGATGCGCTCGCCGCCAGGTTGCCCAGTGCAGTGCCGTCGCCCGTCTTCAGGCCGCCCTTGCCCATGGCCATGCCCATGATCTGGTGCACCTCCTGCGGGCTGACCACGCCCTCGTCCTCGGCGCGCTTCAGCGCCTTGTCCAGCTCCGCATCACCCGTCCGGCGCTTGATGGCGTCCTTCACGGCCGCAGCCATGTGCCGGCCCGCGCCAGCCACGCCCGCCCATTGGCTCAGGTAAGGCATGGTCACAGCAAAGGGCTGCGTGGTGTTGACGATGGCGCTGGCCAGCGAGCCCCCCAGGTACTGCGCGAACATGAACGCGCGAATGCCCTGGCCAGCCTCCTGCGGGTTGCGCACAAAGTCGGCCATCTTCTGCGCGCTGTCGCGCAGCTCGCCCTCTTGGTTCGTGAAGTCCGCCAGGGACTGGTCAATCTCGCGCGTGTTCAGGTTCGTGGCCGTCAGCCGGCTGTTGCTGTAGATGAAGCCCGCCAGCACGCGCGACACGTCCTCGCTGAACCCGGCAACCCCCTTGCGCTGAATCAACCGCTTGGTGGCACTGCGCGAATCCTTGGCCAGGCGCAGGTACTCCTGAAACACCGGGTTCTCGGTGTCCTGGCCAGCCATGGCCCCAAAAATCTCCAGCGCCTCGGGCGTGATGCCCGCGAACAGCTTGTGTGCCTCCTTGCTGGCCGTGCCCTGTTTCACCGTGGCATCCGGGTAGGCCTGCACCATCTTGCGGCGCATGCGCCCCGCATCAAACCGGCTCTCAAACATGCCGAAGTACAGGCGCTGACCATCTGCACCCACCACGTCCACCGTGTAGTCGCCGAACCGGCTCAGCGGCGCATAGCCCTGCTCCATCAGGCGCGTGGTCTTCTCCGCGGTGGCCTGCATGCTGTTGGCCAGCTCCAGCACCTCGGCTCGTTGCGCACCCTCCAGTCCATCCGCCTTGTTCATCAGGTGCTCAAACAGCACCTGAGCGGCGTTTTGCACCCTGGCGTCCTGGGCCACATTCGGACCAGACTCAGCCATCACCTCCTCGGCAAGCAGCCTGGTGTGCTCACCACCCTGGCGCAGCATCTCGCTGATGGCCATGCCGGCGAGCGATTTGTCCGTGGCCGCGCGAAACTGCCGGTACAAGCCGATCTGCCGGTCATCCAGCTTGAAATGCTGGCGCAGCTCCGCATCGGTGAACACCACCCCGTCGCGCTGCATGGTGGCCTCGAATCGGTTGCGCACTGCGCCTTCAAAGCTGGCCACAGGCAAGGCCTGCCACCGCTTCAGTTCGCCCTCCGTCACCAGGCGCCGGCGCAGCATCTCTTGCGCCTTGCGCTGGGCGTCCCACTGCGCAAAGGCAGTGTCACGATCTGCCGCCTTCACCAGCTTCCCTGTCTCATCGCGTGCCCAGGTCAGGGTGCCTTCAAACACGGGGGCGGCCAGGGCCTTGGTGTCCTCTGCGCTCAACGCCGTCTTGCCGATGTCCTTCCAGGTGTCCAGCTTGGGCAGGATCGAGGGTGCCGCGTCTGCCGCCTGGTTTGCGTGCAACGACACATCGCTGATGAAGCGCTGCACCGCGTCATAGGTGCGCTTGAACTTGGGCGAGGTCCGCGCCAAATCGCCCATGGTGCCCACCGTCTTGTGCCACCACGACACCTTGCCCGGCGTCTTGAACAGGTCTGCGGCCAAGTTGTTGGCCGTGGCCCGCCAGTCGGCAGGGTTGTTCAGGCTCGGCGTCTGGGCTGCTGTTGCGGCGCGGCTGAATTGGACATCCGTGCCACCACTCGCCACGTCTTTTGCATACAATACGCGCTGAACGAGGTTCGGTAAGTCATCTTTGGTGCCAATTGCTTGCATCAGATCTCTGGCTTCCTTGCCTCGTTTTTCTTTGGCGAAGCGCAACGCTTCGCGCATTTCTTGCGCGCCAATGCTGGCGATTTCCCCCTGGCCCACGTAGATGGCACCACCATCTCGCACCATTTCAAGAATGGCGCGCGGCTGCTTCTGCGTGATCGTGGCCACCCAGTGGTGACGCCCCTCCCGACCGGTTTTATTGGGTCTGATTGCAATGATGAAGGGCTCGCCCCTGTCGTTGCTCATAGAGGTGACGAAGTTCAAGCTCATCTCACCGCGGCTGCCCTTGTTCCACACCATCACCAACCGCGGATTGGCCAGCTCCTCCAGCACCTGCTTCATCTGCGACGGCTTCACGCCGTGGTTGTACAAGGCGTCCAGCGCGTGCACACCCGCACGGATGGGCAGGTCGGGCAAGCCCACAGCCTTCATCACCTCGGTGGACGAGGGCAACACCTCGTGCGTCTTGGTTTCGTCCAAGCCGCCACGGATGAAGGCATCCACCGTGGCAGCCCACTTAGCCTTGGCTTGGGCCAGCTGGTCCACTGACAGGCTGAACGCAGGGGCACCACCCACCAGGCGGCCTTGGCCGCTCTCCACGAACCGCCGCGCCGGCATGATGAAGCTTCGGATGACCTCGCCATC
This sequence comes from Comamonas serinivorans, assembly GCF_002158865.1. Taxonomy (NCBI): domain Bacteria; kingdom Pseudomonadati; phylum Pseudomonadota; class Betaproteobacteria; order Burkholderiales; family Comamonadaceae; genus Comamonas; species Comamonas serinivorans. Next base: position 3,954,856 of record NZ_CP021455.1, read on the forward strand.
GCTCAGGCGCATGTCGGCAAACCCCGGCACGTGGGCGCGCAGCCAGGTGCGAATCGCCGCAATGGCTTGACGCACAAAGCCCTGCGTGGGGTGATCCTGCGCCACCTGAGCCAGCACCTCCTCGGCCGCGTACTGGCGCTGGTCCTTGCTCATCGAGGCCCACACCTCGGCGTCCGTGGCCGTCGCCACGTCCACCCCTTCGCCCACCAGGCCGTACTGCCGCGCCTTGGCGATCACATCCGCCTTGCGATGCACTGCAAACCGGTGAAGGATCCCCGCCAGCTCTTGGCCGAACACCCCGCGCAGCCCGTAGTGCCCCAGCGTCTCGTGAAACAGCACGCGCGTGGTTGCCGCCGCATCCGGCAGCGCGGAGGCCACCAGGTACACCTTGCCGTCGTAGAAGAAGCCCTCCGGATCGCCTTCGGCGCCTTGGCTTCGCTGTGCCGCGTCGGCCTCCTTGACCTGCTCGGGCACCTTGGGGTCGCGCATATCGGCCACCACCACGATGTCGGGTGCGTTGGCCCAACCTTTGCGCAGCGCATCCACGACATCCTGCACGCGCTTCGCATCCGCCTGCAGGCTCGCCTGCTCGCGCGCCTGAACCAGTGAGCCTTGCTCTGCCGTTCTGGCACCCTCACCCGCGAACAAGAACACCGTTTTCCCCGGCGCCGTTGCGCGGTCCTGCATGGCCTGGCGCCCCTGCTGAAGCACCCGCAGCAGATCCGTCTCCCCGTAGGTGGCCAGCTCGGCAAACCCACTCTTGCGCAGCCACTGTCGAATGGCGCCGATCACCTCCTTGGCGCGATCAAGCAGCTTGGGCTTCTGGGCCATGGCGGCCATCAGCTCATCCGTCAGGATGGCCATGCGCATGTCGCTCGACCAATCGGGTCGGCCTTCTCCAAACAGCATCTGGCGGTAGCCATCCACCTGGGCCAACATGCCGCGGCCACCCGCAATGCGCTTGACGCCATCCCAGCCACCCACCGCCATGAACAGCCGGTTCATGGCGGCCACGTAGTCCGCACCAAACAAGGTGCGCACGCCTTTGTGGCCCATCAACTCATGCAGCACCGTCTCCCGCACGTCGGCCGCACTGGTATGCTGATCCGCCACCAGATAGATCACACCCGAGCGATGGAATACGCCCTTTACCTGGCCCTCAGCACCCTGTGCCTTGGCCTCGGCCTGTATGTCCTGCGGCAACGCCGCAAACGACTCAACCGTGGAAATCGCTTCTTGGGGCAACCCAGCCTTGGCCAAGATCCCGCGAGCAATCTGGTCTGCCTGCGCGACCCCAACGACCCCGCTTTCGGCACCCTCATCAGCGTCCGCCGCTCGCAGGACTGACGGCTCATCGCCAGCTCGCACGGCATCGACCAGCTCGCGCACGCGGCGCTTGGAATCCGGCACGCTGACGCCCTTCCCGCGGAACAACGCGGCCAGGTCGAACTTGTCATCCGTCAGCACGCTCCCGTCCGTGGGGGTCAGCTTGATGCTGGTCGGGTAGCCGTCCTTGCCGTAGTTCACGCCGGCCAGGTTCGCGCTCTTGGCGATCGCCACCGGCTCGCCACCCTTCTTCCACGACAGGATCTTGCCCATCAGGCGGCGGTCGGCGGCATCCTTGCGCTGCGCCTTCTCAGCACGGGCCTGCTTGACGGCCCGAATGTCCGCCGCCTTCTCCTCGTCGGTTCGAGCGTCCAGCGCTGCCTGGCGCACGCGGTCCCGGCTCCTTTTCTGCCAGCCCGTGAAGGCCTCAAGCGCACGGTCATAGGCGCTGTTGCGCTTGTCCGCCTGCTTGCTGTTGAGGCCCGAGCGTCCGGCCACAAAGCCGCTGTATGTGCCCGCACGCACGCTCATCAGGCGGCGGTACTGCGCCAGGTAGTCGGCGCGTAGCGCATCAACGGCCTGCACCACAGCGGCCTTCTGCGCATCGGACTGGGCCACGGCGGCGCCGGCTGCCTGCGCCTGGTCGATGTAGGCCTGAAACTCCTCGCCATCGGCCTTGGCGCGGCTGGTGCCGCGGTGCGAGATGCCCGCGTAGCTGGACTCGGCCTCGCTCAGCGGGAACTCAGCCGGCGCAGGCTGGCCAGCAGCGGGAGCGGCAAGCTGCGCCGCGATCTTCTCGCGCACCGCATCGGGCAGGTTGGCCCAACGGCGCTCGGCCATGCGCGTGGCAATGATCCCCTTCAGCCCTGCTCCCTGGGTCAGCTTTTCTCGCTCCGACGCATTCAGCTCAAACCACCGATCAGCCGGCGTCTGCCCTGCTGGGGTGCTGCGTGCGCGCCGGGTCGGCACCGAATCCTCTTGATGCTGCACCCCGCGGGCGTTCATGAAATTCACCATGGCGCCGCGGTGCTCCGCCTTGATCTGGGGCATCTCGGCGCGCGGGATGCGCAGCGATCCCGACCCGGGCGAGAACTCCACCCAGCCGTCGCCCAGGTCCTTGCCCTCCAGGCCACCCTGGCCCGACGCCCGCTTGCGCGCCACCCAGCCCCCTTCGACCTGCACCGGCTCCCAGCCTTCGCCCTTGCGCTTGGCCGCGTTGATCGCCGGCAGTTTGGCCTTGAACGGGCCGCCGCTGGGTGCCCTCACCTCTTCGGGCTCGGCGGGCTGCGCCATTGCTTGACCGGCTCCCCCATTCGTTGCCGCATCGCCAGCACTGGCGCGGGCTTCCTGTTTGCCGGGTATTTGACTGGCCTGCGCCAGGCTGGCATCGGCCAACATGCGGTTGGCCGCCTCGATGTCCGCGTCCATGTCATCCGGCACATGCGCGCCGGCGAATGCATCGTCGGAAACGGCATCGTGCTCCGCCAACTCGGTTACAGCGGCAGGCTGGCCTCCTGGCTCAGCGGCGACGGCTCCGGCGGGCTCGCCGGCGCCGGTTGCTGCGCGGGTGGCTTGGCCGCCTTGGCCCTCAATGCCGCCAGGGCTGCTTGCTGCTGGGTCGGCTGCAGGCGCCGAATCTGCAGCATCTTGGCGAACATCGGGGTTCGATCGGGTGTTGATGGCATTCGCAATCTCCTCATCGGTCGCGCCCATGGCGCGCAAAAACTCCTCGTCGCTCACGGCCGTGGCCGCCAGGTCCGAGCTGAAAATGTCCGGGATCGCCGCGTCCAGTGGGTCGGCCTCCAGGCTCATAAACTGCTGGTACACGGCCATGTCCTCGGGGCTGGCCGTGGCCTCGTTGAACATCGGCGCACCCGTCTCCAGATCCACGGGCCAGCTGGCGTCATCCAGAGCCTGAGCGTTCGCCGCCGATTCGGCCAAGGGATCCGCTGCAACGGGCGCTTCCAGCGGGGCGAGCGCAAGGCCGCCATCCGGCACAGACGGCACCGCCCGGCTGGCGGCACGCGACAGCGGCCCCGGCTTGAAATCCACCCCATCGGTCGGCGCCTGCTGGGCCAAGGCCATGGGCGGCATGGAGCCCGGCACACGCGCATCAAACCCGCGTTGCACATCGCCCGGCGCCAGTGCATCAATCTGGCGCTCATCCAGGCTGCGTGTTTCGGGTGCGGGCTGGCCAATGCCGGTCATCTGCTCGATGCGATCCGCGTCCAGTCGGGCGGCAGGCGTCACGCCGGCCCGCTCCAGCGCTGCCTCGTCCAGTGTCGCAGCGGGCACATCGGCGGGTGGCGTCCACCCCGGCACTCCGGGGGCGTTCTTCGCCGCAGCCGCAGCCGGCGCAGACGCAGGCGCCACTGCGGGTGCGCCACCACGCGGCACATTGACCGCGCCCCCCATGGCCGCGCCGGACAGCAGGCCAAGCGCCGCCGCGTGGTCCACCCCTTGGTCCATGGGCCTGCCATGCGCAATGTTCTCCAAGACCTGCTCGCTGATCGACTGCGGCAGCTCCTCCAGCACGCCTTCTGCTGCAGCCCCCTCCAGCACCCGGCGAACCAGGTTCTTGGCAATGCCGGGATGCTTGCCGGCTCGCACGATGGCTGTGTCCAAGTCATTGATCCCCAACCGCTGCGCCACCTTGCCGCCCGCCAGGCCCAAAATGCCCGTAGCGGCACCGGACGCCACCGCAAGCGCCGATTGCTTGCCGGTCAGAACACCATCCTCGGTTTCCTGGCGGATCTGCTCCGCCGCCTGGCCGCCCGAGTAGACGCCCTCGCCCGCCGCTGCCGCCCCCACCGCGCCGATTTTGGGCACGGCCTTCAGCAAGGCCCGCCCAGCCAGGCCGCCACCCACCATGCCCGGCAGCGACTCGCCAATGGTGTGTGCAATCACGCTGGAGTTGTCCAGCGCCGCGGCCAGCTTCCCGCCAAAGCCCTCAGCATTGGCCACGTTCTGAAACGCCTGCTTCTGCGGCTCGCTGTAGGCCTCGTCCAAAACCTTCTTGGCGTCCGCAAAGCGAACCCCCATGTTCTCGACCGCCTTGCCCGCGCGACCACCCGTCACCAGGTTGGCCAGGCCCACCGCCGCCTCAGGCACCGCGATGGCCCCCTTCAGCGCCGTGATGCCCGCGTCCTTGAGCGTGCCACCCAGGGTGCGCCCTTCTGCATCCGGGCGGTTGGCACTGGCTTTCATGTCCACGCCGAGTTGTTTGGCCACATCATCGATGGGCAGATCGGCGTAGTAGTTCTGGTGCAAAACCTGCACAGCATCCGCATCACTCAGCGGGGCCAGCTCGGGGAACTTGGATTTGGCTTCTTGAATGTTCATGGATCAATCACTTCTGTGCGGTGCGCATGGCCATGTTTTGGCCACCGAATGCCTGATGAGCCGAAGCCGGCAAAACCTGCTGGTACTGCTGCTCTGCCGCGGCGACGGCGCGCTGCAGTTCGTTCAGCTTCGCCGCATGGGCGTTCAGCGCCTCTCGTCCAGCAGCCAATCCGGGCGCCCTGGCGGCGCGAAAGTCCTTCAGTGCCTGGCGTGCGGCATCCAGGCGCTGACCGGCAACTTCCACCGGGTCGGTTGTGCGTGCCGGTGCAGGCGCAGCCGTTGGTGGCTTTGCAGGTGCCGCCTTTGCGGGTGCTGGCGCAGGGCTACGTTGGGTCACGTTGGCCGGCTTGGGCGCCTCCGCCGGAGCTGACCCGCCACCCATGGCATTGGCCACCATGCGCGCGGCAGAAACACCCTTGTTCACGTAGTCCGGGTCCTCGGCATAGCCGCCGCTCTTGAGTGCAGCGAAGTACGACTGCGCATCCTTGGCGCCCGACACCCCGCTGTATCGCCCACCACCCACCAACCGCACAAAGTCCTGACCAAATTCCTCCGTGCTGCCGTACTTGCGGTAGGCATCAACACTGCCGGTCATGTTGTCCTTGGCGCTCGGACCCTTGCCGCTGAAGTCCTTGATATTCCCGAGGTTGTTGGTCCCGGGGATCACGCTTTTGCCCCAGCCTGTCTCCAGCCCCCACTGCCCCAGCACCCACTGGGGTGACGTGTTCAGCTGCTTGGCCACCTGTTCAGCATCGGCCTGATGCCTGCGCACAAACTCCTGCACGTTGGCCGGCGCTTTCGACTCGCCTTTGCGCATCCCAAGAGGGTCCGGTGCGTCGGCCTTTTTCGTGTACGGGTCGAGCGACGAGCGAATCTGCATCGACAGGGATGCCTTCGACTTGAGCAGCTGTTTGGCCCCATCGGTATTGGGATCCCAAGAGCCATCGGCCTGCGACTTCAGGATGGCCGAGTTGATGGCCTTCAACTCGTCCTGCTGTGCCTCCACCTGCAACTTGACGGCTGGTGGCAGCTTCAACTCGTCATCGGCTTTTCGGCGCGCCTGCGACATCTGGAAGTCCGTGTAGGCATCCTGACGGTCTGCCGAGCGATCCGCACGATCCTGCGCACGCACCGCCAGGTTGTAGTTGCGGTCCAGATTCGCCTGGTCCCGTGCCGCCTTCTTTTCCGCAAGCAGGAACTCCAGCCGCGCCTCGGGTGGCGTCAGGTGGTTCAGCATCGCACCCGCGCGAGTTATCCCTTCCATATCGTCGCTGAAGGCCGGCAACCCCAGCGACGCCAATTGCCCATCCTTGCCCACGCGCATGTAGTTCACCATGCCGTCATCACCCTTCACGGCCTTCACCTGCATCCCCTTCATGGGGCCGAATTCGGATCTGCTGCCCAGCGCCGCCAGGCCTTCATGCCCCGACCACATGGCCTGCCCAAGGTCGCGATTCCACACCCGGTCTGCCGCGTCCTGTTGAGCCTTCTCCACGCTCAGCTGCTGGGTTGCAATGGCCATCGCCTCCTTGGGCTTGCCCAGGCGCATGTAGCCATCGCTCATGCGCTGCGCCATGTTCTGCGGCGTGTTCGCCTGCTGCGCCGCGGCACTGGCCGCCTCGCGCGTGTCCACCAGCTGCGCCACGTTGTCGAACTTCATGGGCGTCTTGCCATCGGCAGAGGGCTGCAGCGCCACCGCAAACCCAGACGGGGCCGTGAAATCGATCTGCGGCGTCTCGGCTGCCGGCCCTTGCTCGGTGGCCTTCATGTAGGCCTGCGTGCCCGCCGCATCCGGGATCTCCTGCACCACGCGCTCGGCCCCGGCGTCCTTCAGCATGTTCACCTCGGCGTCGGCGGCGTCCCATTCCTTCTGCTGCCGGTCGCGGGCCGTCTTCTTCCATTCGCGGTCCTCTTCAGCTTCCGCCCAGTCCTTGGCAAGCTGCCGCCCCTTCATGAACCCATTCACTGCAGCGGCAATGCCCTGCCCAATGCCTCCAGCTGTCGCCATCTCAGGCCTCCATCTCTTTGGTGAGCCAGGCGCGCTGGCGGTCAATGGCATCGCGCACCTGCGTGGCGCGGGCGATGAAAACTTGGTGCTGCTTGGGGTGGAAGCGCCGCAGGTACTGCGCGCGGCCGTCATCCCACCAGGCCGTGCAGGTCATGCAGTCCGACGCGCGCAACACGCCCTCGGGGTAGAAATCTGCGATGGGCAGGCCCTGGCCGCGCAGGTAGGCCTCCACCTGCTCGCCGGTCCAGGCCTGAATCGGGTACAGCACCTCGAAGCCCCCGCTTTCCTGGCCGCTGCGCAGGGGCGGTGTGGCGAAATCGCTGTCGCGCTGGCCGCGGACCAGCAGCGTGTTGCCGTCTGCCCGCATGCGCTCGTGCATGGGGAGCATGATGTTTCGCGCGCAGCACTCGTAGCGGCCCACGATGGGCAGCGCATCACCCGCCACGGCGCGGCCCAGCGGCGTGTGATCCGCGGGCACCAGATCGCTCGGCAGGCCGAATTCATGCCGGCTGGCTTCCACGTCCGTGCGGATGACCTCGAAGCGCCCGCCCGCCGCCTCCACCTCTGCACGCGCCCGCGCCACCACAGCCCGCGTCTCGGGAAACTGATCCCCGGCATCGACGTGGTACACCGTCATGCGCGGCCAGAAGTTGCGCAGCAGGTAGAGCGTGGCCGTCGAATCTCGGCCGCCGCTGAACTGCAGGGCCACGCGCTCATGGCGCGAGAACGCGTCCGTGACTTCGCAGCGCCGAACGAGGCGAAACACCGCCGAAGCCACGCCCCGCCAGATCTGGTCGGCCGCTTCGCGGCCCGTCAGCACCTCGAACTGGTCGGCGCCGCAGAGTGCGCCCGACCAGTCGAGCGCAAAGCCGGCGTCACCCGCCAGCGCGCCAATTTCTGCGGGTGTGCGTAAATGCGAGCACATCGCACTCCATAGCGCGACATTGCCCCCGCCAACGTTCACAGGCTCGTGCATGAACAGCACGCCGCCGGGCTTGAGCACGCGTCGCGCCTCCTGCAATGCCAGCTCGGCGCGCTCGTCATCGCACAAGGCATAGCAGAACATGACCACATCCGCGCTTGCATCCGGCAGCGGCATGGCGCAGTAGTCGGCCAGCAGGCGTTTGAATTTGCGTGGCGCCAGGTCCAGCTGGTGCCGGTCAGCGTTGACCAGCACGAACCGCAGATCCGGCCGCAGGTCGGCCATCAGGCGCGCCGTCTCGCCGATGCCGCACCCCGCGTCCACGACGGTGGCGCCGTGCGGCGGGAGCATCAGCGACAGCAGCTTGTGTGCGTGCGAGAGGTCATCGCCCGACAGCACGCCCTGGAATTGGCGCACACCCTTGTCGATGGCAGCGTTGGTGGCTTGCGCCGTGAGTTCCCCGTTCATGCCAGGGAACGTAATCAGACATCAGGGGGCGTCAAGGCTCCACCCTAACAGCAAAAAGCCCGCCGAAGCGCAGCTCCTTGCCATCCGTGTCAACGGGGGTGAAGTCCTGCCAATTGGTCGCTTTCTCTTTCATCCCCCACTCTCGCGATGCGCGTGCAGGGCGTCGAACCCTATGCTGAGTCACTCTGCCCAGGGGCTGTAGAGGGGCAAACTCCGAGGGCGGGCTGGCCATGGTTTTGGTTATAGTCGTAACCATATGTATGGCGAAACACTATGAAAAAACCTGCATGCGTTCCTCGCGAACTTGCGCAGCGTATTGCGCTGGGCCGCTTTATGAGACGGTTAGAAGAGAGTCGGCGCAAGCAACTTCGGCGTTCAGGCAAGCGCCTTAGACCACTGAGGCAGACACAGTTGGCTAGAGCACGTGGGCATGCGGCATGGCAAAACTACCCAGTCCCACAAGTACTTGATTTGATAGGAAATAGAGAAGAAACATGCAGCTTTTTGTCGGATGTCCGTAATCGGGCGGTAGCGGGTCAACGCCTTCGACTGATCTTCATGGATACGGAGAAAATTTCATCCGAAAGCCTGATCCTACTTTTGGCACAGATGCACAAGCTGCGCCTGGAGCATGGCCACGACTGCATCACCGGAACCTACCCGAAAAGTCCAAAAGTCGAACGACTGCTTGCCGAGAGCGGCTTCTTTCATACGCTGGGGGTTCGCTCTCGAAAGATGCCCGGACGAAAATTGTCAGCCACGAGGTTTGTGAAATGCAAGTCTGACGTTGAGATTCGAAGCCAATGCATCCCAGAACTGCGCGACGAGTTGTTAGGCGAAGACCTGCAGATGCCAAAGCCAATTGGTAAGATGGTCTTCAGGGCACTAAGCGAAGCGATGCAAAATGTGCACCACCACGCCTACCAAAAGAAGCAAATTACGCGTTTAGGTCTCAAAGGAAGATGGTGGTTGGGCGCGCAGCTCAGCAAGAGGAAGAATTTTTTCGAACTCACCTTCTACGACGCTGGAGTTGGCATTCCAAAGACGTTGCATCGCAAGTACCCTTTGGAGCACATTCGCTCCATCCTTTCGCTGCTTCCTGGGATGGAGCCGGACGATGCCCAAATGATCAAAGCAGCAGTTGAACTTGGAAGGTCCAGAACCAATCAGAGTCATCGTGGGAAGGGCTTGCTTGACATACATCGCCTCATCACCACTGTTGGAGTTGGAGCCCTTACAATCTTTAGCCGCTATGGCCAGTACAGGTATGAGCCGCTCAAAGGCGGAGAGGCTATCCGCAACGATGGGGCGTTCATCGAAGGCACCTTGATCAAGTGGGAACTGCCCCTAGATAAAGTTGTTGCCGCATTCGCCGACATGGATGAAACCGATGATGAAGACTTGTAACATTTCAATTGCAAGGGACTTCTCCACTGTCCCTGCAGGACGCTACGCCACAGATGGGGATGTAAGCGGCGAAGTCTTTCGAGAGTGTTTGCTACGACCCGTGTTGCTTAAAGGTCTTCAAGTGACCATTGATTTGGATGACACCGAAGGCTACGGATCTTCATTTCTTGAAGAGGCTTTTGGAGGCTTGGTGCGCGAAGGCTTCACAGCCAATCAACTGAAGACGATGATTACCTTTATCTCCCACGAAGATCCATCGCTAATTGAAGAAATTCTTACCTACATTGATGATGCGCAAAGAAATCAGCACTAATGCAGCTTGATTTTTGGGAGGGCCTCATTACTGGCGCGATTGGATCGCCGACCCTGAAATATATTTTCGATCGATTTATCAAGCGAATTGATGAAGTCTCAGCCGGCAACCGAAGGATTTTAAGCGAAGACATCGAACGCTTGAATCGATCCATAGATCCCATTTTTAAATCCGCCTTGGAATACTACGGAAAGCCGTCCTCACAAGGTGTTGATCTATCGCGGACAATAAAGAATGATCTAAAATCCTTTGCAATACATTGGAATGTTGCCAGCCGACGCCTCGTGGAGGCTGGACGAGAACCGTTGCCCAGTATATTACTTATTAATTTCCGAAAATCATTGACCACGGACCTGGACACATCAAGACCAGACCCGGTTAATATTAACGATAACATAAATTTACAAATATATAGAGCAACTGAAGATTTGCTTAACCATTTATCCAGTCTAAAGCGTGATTTGATTTAAGGCCCCTGTGGCCGCGGGAATGCATCAAGACTCGGATCCATGAAGCCGGTTCGCGCCGCCATCGACGATACCGATTGCACATACCCCACACCACCCCTCAAGCCTGAGTGACCGCCAGACCTTGACACCAACAGCTTCGCATTTGCTGTTCCCTTTCCCTTGGGAAAGCCGCCAGGCCGTCCAAGCCGGAAGCAGCCATTCCGCCTCGGCCCACTGAGTTGCGCTTCTTGCTAGATCAGAAGCAAGCTGTAGGACGACACATCGCCTTAGAGCATGCAGCGATGAACTTTCCTATTCAGAAGAGTTGACAAAAACCAGCTCACTCACCAAAACAACACCCAGCCAGCGGATGCAAGCAGGATAATTTGCAGAAACATGAGCGCCCATTGAGCTTGGATCAGGTGGATCAACAAGTTGGGGGCTCCCATGTAATCTCCCGCTTCAATTCGCGCATAAGCTCGTGACAACATTCGTCGGCCCGGCATCCAGACAGGCGCCTTCATCAGTGCCATGATGTTTCCTAGGTCACCCCTTTGCTGCCCCTCGCCAAACACGGTTTCTGCAGCCTCTCCCGACTTGACCATACCAGCCACCACCGCGCCACAAATACGCAACAGGACATTCAGGAGCACTGCCGTCAAAAACAACATCACAGCGCTCGGGAGCGCCTCTACTTCGATGACTTCCCTTAATTTGTCCAAAGAGTTAATGATCACTCCAAAGAGTGCTGCAGCACCAGCGATAAGCCAACTTGAAAAAGCGCCCAAGTCATGTGATGCCTCTTTTGCCATCAGCCGCATCAAACGGCCAGCAATAACCTGATCGCCAGTAGGAACTCCGTTCGGCTGGGTCACGCTAATCTCCAATTCATGGCCAATTTTTTAATGGCAAAGCACCAATTGCCATGACGATGGGCAAAAAAGCGGCCTCAGGAGGGCAGCGGTGTGAGCCTACCCCCACTATCGGGGGTCACGGTCGATGGATTTGTGCGTGCCAAGCCTTTTGAGTTCTGCGCGGTCGCCAACTATCTCAAAGCTGATCTGCCAAGACTTGTTGGCAAAGACATCGATCTTCCAGATGGCTGGCTTGGGCATGCCTTTGAGCGGGTGCAGCCGCAAAGACTTGGCTAAAGGATTGGTTTGCAGCTTGCGAAGCGCCTCTTTGACAGCGCTCTGCACGTCAGCAGGTGCACTCTTCAGATCAGCCGCAAAGCGCGCTGAGTAGGCGAACTCGCGGACGGTGATCAAGGTCAGTGCAGAGGCAGCAGATCGTCAAACAGATCATCCACGCTGGAAAATGCGGGGCTGATCGAGGGCTCAAGAACCGCATCGTGGGTGGCAATCCACTCGCGCAGTTCTTCGATGTAGTCATGAAGGTTTCGCACAGCCTCCATGAACTCGCAGTACGCTTCTGCCACCCCATCGTCTGGGCGCAGTTGTGGGTCTTGGCAGGCGGCTTCATGACGCTTGCATGCGTCGTGATAGATGCGTGAGCAGACTGCACCCGCCTTCTCCAACATCGACTGGATGCGGCCACCGTCATCAATGGTGATGCTGGAGTCCGTCAGGCGATCTCGGATTTCCTCGTACCCCGCATGGATGGCGCGCAGAAGGCTTGTGTCGGAATTCAGCGCATCCAGGGTGTTTTCGATGGCCGCGAGCAGTTCCAAATTGCGCGCAGCAAACACCTGTGCCCCAACAGGGGTCATGGGTGCTGATGTACGGGCTCGTAGTGCTTGCATGGTTCTTTGGACTGTAGCACGACGCCAAAGTTCTTCGCCTTTCGCTGTCACCTACTGATACATTCAGGCGCATGACCCAAGCCGCTGACACCCCTGCCCCGTTCGCCTTGATCGCCGGTCGGCATGGCCATCGGCATTCGCCAACCCGCGCCACGAGTAAACGGTTTGGGTCTTCATGTGCGTCTTGCGGCATGGTTTGCTGTGATTTTATACAGCAATTGAACAGTCGCCGTACTCCGCAGGAACGTGTACGAACAGGCGGTCATGCGCAAGAACGTGTAGGCTCAAGCTGACAGCCTGGTCCACCGTGCCCACGGCCAGGTGTGCACTCAAGCTGCCTATACGGCAGATCCAAGAAGCCCAGAAGCGCTCTCACCTGCTTCTTTTCTAAGCTGCCTATACGGCAGATCACGCGGACAGCACGCTGCCCCACACGCGGTTGATTTTCTGAGCTGCCTACGCGGCAGTCCACGGCCTTGCCCAGGTCACCGCCGTAGGCCTTCATTTCTGAGCTGCCTACGCGGCAGTCCACTAGAGCGTAGCACACACATGTGCCTGATTTAAAAGGGAAAGCTCCAGCTCTCGGCCACCAAGCCCTTCTCCTGCGTCCCGTCGAGAATCAAGAAAAGGGCTGGCTCGTCAACGCGTCAAGGCTGCGCTGAAGCCGATGGCGTCGCGACGCCACTCGATGACCTGTGCCGCAGCCATCGCCGCCTCGCGCGCCGTCTCAAACACGCCCGCAAGACGCTCCTGGCGGCTGCCTTCGTGCAGCAAGACCGGAACCCACTTGGGCGATGTTGCCGCGGGCGGGGGTTGTGGGGTAGCATCCATGCTGATTCCTTCTCTTGCTGGAGTGGGTTCACCTTGAAGGCCTCAGCGGCTGCTACCGCTGGGGCTTTCGTCTTTGTGGGGCTCATGCTGTGGCCACCGTGGGCTTGGCCGGCAGCACCAGTTCAAGCAGTTCCTCGAACTTGCTCACATACCAATGCGGCTGCGTCTCGCGCGGGTTGTTGGGGTTGGTCAGGTTCTTGCCGTACTCCAGATCCGTGCAGACCTTGAACTTCTTCGTGCCGCCCTTGCTGGAGGGGCGCTCACGCTCTTCCAAGAATCCCTGCTGCATGAGCAGACGGTTGAAAGCGATGGCACTCATGCCGACGCCATGAATTTCCAGCAGTTCAGCTGCAGACTTGGTTTCCTCGCTGGAGCCGGCAATCGAGGATGCAGGCGCGTCCACCGCATAGGCCGGCAGCAGGCCGGGAACTCCGATTTGCTGCTCCAGGCGCTGATAGCCCCCAAGAAGCGCGGAAGGAGCCAGCTTGAAATCCTCAGCAAAGCTGCGCAGGAGCAGCAGACCACCAGTGATCTGTGTGCGGGTCAGAGTCTTCTGCAGGGGCGCCTTGGAAGCGGTGTAACTGCCGGTCTTGCGAATGCTGGGCAGCACGTCTTCGAATACCCAGCGCTCGAAACGCTCGGCAGTAGGAAGGGTGCTGTTGACGATCAGGCGCAGCACGTCCGGCTCGGACAGGACGCGCACCTCTTGACGGCCACCGGCTGTTTGAAGGGGGTGCAATTTCTGCACCCCCCTGCAATGCGAACGGATGGCAGTTGTGGGGTCGGCATAGCCGAGGGCATCGGCCACATCCCTTCCGACGAACCACGGCTCGCCATCGATTTCGAGCACGCGGATGTTGGTGCCGTCGAAGCTGTAGGGAACGATGTTGCTCATGCTTGTGCTCCCTGTTTTGCGCGCGACATTTCAAGTCGCCGCACAATTTCTGCGGTCAACGTGCGCGATTGCTCCTTTGCGCAGGAGCGCAAAAAGATCTCCAAGTCATCTGGAAGCGCCAGCGCCACTGGCGACTTGCGCCTCTTCGGTTTCGGTTCAGTCATAGAATCCTCATCAGGCAAAAATCATCATCAATCGTGATGACGGATGAATCATATCCAACAATTGATTTCAGTCAATACTAATGATGACGAAAAATGACGAATCCATGCCGATTCGCCTGGTCTGGGCCAGATCAATGCTGGGCTGGTCCCAGAACGAACTGGCGCGCACATCAAAAGTGGCAGCTGCACAGATCAGTCGCTATGAAAGCGGAGTCAGCAAGCCTCGTCCTCAAGCCATTGCTAAGATTGCTGAGGCCCTTGGGGTGAGCTTTGAGTGGCTGGCGCATGGAACTGGTGACATGCCCAGCGGGCGCGAGGCTCCAACGCCCCAGGGCTGGACTTCGATGGCTGTTGAACTTGAGCCAGAGTTACACGAGGCGGTACTTGCCAAGGCACGGGCAAGAGGCATAACGCCTGAAGCGCTCATGATTCAGATCATTCAGCAGGAAGTTCTGAACGCCGCGGAAGCTGGCACTTTGGAGATATCGCCCGAGCGAGTTCAGGAGATCGAGGAGCGCCTGAACCGCCTGGAGTCTGCAATACAGTTACATCAAGGTAGCCAAGGCACTGCAGTGCAAAGGCTGCAACCCACTTCCGAGCTTTCAAAAAAGAGCCCAAAAAAGTAAGTCACTCCTGACTTACAAGGGTTCACTGCCGCACAGGCAGCTCAGAAATGGGCCGGCAGATTCATTGGGGGACGTGTAACGATTGCACACCCCCCAGCAAAAAGCCACCGCCTGGTCCGCCGCGCTCACGGCCTGGGTGGCCCTTGCTACACTTCCTCACATCAACGCATGGAGACGAGGATGAAGAAGCTGGTTGCTTTGGCTGGGGTGGTGGTGTTGGCGGGGTGTGCCAATACGACCGGCACTGACGGAATCGTCAAGGTAGACAAAACCACTTACATGCTGGGCGGCCTTGGGGGCATGCTTGACTTTTCAAGCAGCGGCGCAAAGACGCGCATGATTCGACAAGCACAGGAATTCTGTGCGGAGCAAGACAAAGAAATGACCCTCGTGAGCAGCACTGGCAAGGACTCTGGACTGGGCACGTACGCAAGTGCTGAGATCCTTTTCCGCTGCGACGCCAAGTAGTCAAATCACAAGGGCTATAGCACCAATGCCCGCACCAATGCCCGCTGTCTCGCTGGCATTTGCTGCATTCTGCTGCTGCGCGATGTTCCCGTAGATCGAGCCCGCGCTCGACCAGCCCTGGCGGGCGCCGCCGTACGCCGCATTCATCTCGCCCTGACCGTTGTTTGCAGCTCCCAGGGCGGCACTGCTCGCGTTCAAGGCGTTCCCGCCTGCGCTTGAGGCCATGTTGGCCATCGTCGCCTGGTTGCTCACCACACCTTTGCCCAGGGCGGCCACGTCCATCTTGCGCGCCCAGGCCTGGGTCGTCACGTTCTGGCGCGCCTGGTTGGCGGCCGTGGCCTCGGCCAGCGCCTGGCTCGTGGTCATCTGCTGGGCCATGTTGGCGTAGCGCCCGTCGCTGGGGTTCACCCCCATGCTCTTCAGGTTGGCGTCCTGCTGGTTCTGCGCTGCGTTGAACTGCGTGCGCACGTCGGTGATGGCCTTGCCGGCCTCTTGCTCGCGCCGGCCTTCGGTGTCCCAGGCCTTGGCGTCCGCGACCAGCGAGTCCTCCACCGGCGCATACAGCCGGTTGTACCGGTCAATGCCCTCCTGCGCCTGGCCCATGCTCTGGCGCATGTAGTCCATCTGCAGGTCGCTCAGCTCGTTGGCCCGCGCCGCGGCGGCCTCGCGTGCCGGCGCGTTCTCGGCATAGATCTGCTTCGCCCATTCCAGCTGTTCCTTCGACAGCTGGGCCTGCATCAACGCGGCCTCGTTCTGGCCGCTGGTGTCCGGTGTGCTGCCCATGCTCTACCCCTTTGCGTGCCGCGTGGGCACATCCGCGTATTCATCCCCACCCCAGTGGGTCTTGGTGTATACCTCGGCCGTGTGGCGATACCCCAGGAAGGCCGCCAGCCGACCAGCACGGTTGCCCGTGGCCGACTGCAGCGCACAGGCGCGCGCGCCGGCAGCAAACAGCTGCTTCTCGGCATGGCGACACAGCGCTGAAGCCAGCAATGTGCGCCGCAGCGCAGGCACCACATACAGCAGGTCGTCGCTGACGGTCAGCTGGCCATGGTTCAGGCTGGGCGTCACATGCAGCCACAGGCTGCCCGTCACCTCGCCGTCCAACTCCGCCACAAAGATCACGTAGCGCCCTTGGCGCTCCAGCTCGCGGATGCGATGCCACTGCACCGCCACCGGGTCACCGGCGTGGCGCTCGGCCAGGTAGGCCATGCGGTGCGCATGCAGCTCGGCCATCCGGTCATCCAGCCGCGTGGCGCGGATCTCCGTGCCATCGGTCATTTCGTGCGAGGGCCAGTCCTCCAGGGCCAGCGGCGCGCGCACCTGCGCATCGGCGTGAATCTGCCGCGCCAGCTCCACCGTCAGGGGCTGGCCCACCTGCTTGGCCAAGGCCATCGAAAGCGCATCCATGCGGCGCAACTTAATCAGACATCGGGGGGCGTCAAGCCTCGGGCGCCTCGGGCCACGCAATCGCACACGGGTCTGCCTGCTCGGTGATGTCGCGCAGCGCTTGCCGGTAGGCGCGCCAGGCCTCGGGCACCGGCTCGCCGGCCTCCTGGGCCCGGGTCACCACCCAGTCGCAGGCGGTCAGGCGGGCATCGCGCTGGCGGCGCACCGCGCGCCATGCAGCAGCCACGTTCAACACCCAGGCCTTGCTGGCGTAATCGAACTCATGGTGCCGGCTGGGCTGGGTTGGCTTGGGCTGCACGGCGCCGTGCTGCACGTAGTGGGCGGTGATGTCGTCCACTGCAGGGGCCTGAGTGCGCGTCAGCGTCGGGTCATCGTCGCGGGGTGACGCCACATCATCCGCAGCGGCTGCCGCCACGATGTGGCCATCCTCGGTGTGCCAGTAGATCACCGCTTACCTCCCAGCAAGATCAGACGCGGCATGCGGCAGGTGAACGGGTGGTAGTCCCCTGCCCCGTTCTGGATGCAGGTCACGCGCACCGACACGCGCACATTGCCGCTCAGGCTGCTGGGCACGATGAATGGGTACGTCACCGGCATGCTCATGTCGGTGTCGCCGCCGTTGTAAATGCGCAGACCGAACTGCAGAACGCTCTGGGGGCTGCCGCCGTTGATGTAGTAGGCGATCTGCCCCATGGCGTCATCGAGTGAGCGCATGAAAAACGAGCAAATCCCGATCAGCATGCCCTGCCCGGCATTCACCCCGGTGCCAAAGTCGATGTACTCGTCAAACAGCAGCGCCGTGGCCGATGGATTGATCGTCCAGTCCGCGCCTGCAATGGACACATCGCCGCCACTGCGACCGACCGGCACCGTCACCGCGTTGCCCGCAATCTGGAGCGTGTTCACCGCTGCGTTGCCGATGTAGGCTGTGCCAATTGCCGCGGTCGCCATGAACGTGCCGATGTTCCCCGAGTCGATCTTGCTCAGGCGGTTGATGAAGTCCTGCGTGTTCAGCGTGGTGCCATCCGGGAACTTCACCGTGCTGCCGATGCGCGCATCGCTCTGCGTGGCCAGGGCACCCAGGCCGTCGATGTAGTTCACATTCAGCTGGTTGCCAGCGCCCAAGATCGGGTTGCCCGCGTTGTCGCGGATGATGAGCCCGTTCGTGTTGATGGCCCCTGCCGACACCGACCCGCTCACCAGCAGGTTGCCGTTGATGATGACCCCGGGGTTGACCCAGGCCGTGCCGTTCCATGTGCGCGTCACGGCGCTGCTGCCCGTGCCCATGGTCACCGTGTCGCCGATCACCAGGTGGTTGTTGTTCGGCGCCGTGCTGCCCTTTCCCAGCCAGCTGTAGATCAGGTTGCTGGCCGTTGTCGCGCTCCAGGCGCTGGACGAGGCCAGTTGCGCCGAGCCGCGCAGGCCATCCACCAGCGTCTTGCCGCCCGTGTCCACCCGCATGTTGCCGCGGATGTAGACGTTGGTGTTCATGTAGATGCCGTAGCTATCCACCCCGAACGGGATGTGCGCGTTGTCCGGCGTGTTCGTCAGCCCCGTCGTGTAGGTATTGGGGTCCACGATGGCGAACTTGTTCGCCGCGATGATGAACGCAGACACGGCGTTGCCCGCGCCATCCTCGGTCGCTGCCAGGCCAACGCCGGCAAATGCCTTGCCCGCCTGCACCTTCAGCGTCCACTGCGACGACAGCCCCGCAACGCGGTCGGCCGTCGCCGTCATCTGCTCCTCAAGAATCGCGCGCCCCGGCGTGCCGTCTTGGTAGTAGTTGCCCAGACTGGCCTCCAGCTGGGTAATCTTGCCGGCCTGCGCGAAGTTCGCCTTGGCCACCACGAAGTCCACCTCACGGATGCCGGCCTGCGCCCCCTGCACCGAGGCCGTCAGCGTGTCCACCTGGTAGGCCAGCGCGCGGTACTTCGACTCACTGATCTTTTCCACGCGCCCGATCTGCGTGCCCAGCTTGGCCGCCTCATCCGCGATGGACTTGCTCACGATGTCCCGAATCTCGCCCGGCAGGTTGTCAAAGCGCGAGGGGTCATCCAGGCGCTTCATCAGGTCCTTGTACACCTGCAGGTTCTTGATCGAGTCGATGAACTTGTCGATGGCCCACGAGGCCGTGCCACCTCCGGGCATCTCGAACACGATGTCCGTGCCGTTCGTGGACACCTGCCCCTGGCCGTTCATCTTCGAGAACGCATCCTCAACGGCCTTCAGGTCGCGCCGCGTGACGGCCGCCTCCCACGGGTTGCCACGCTCCCCTTCGCGCACCTCGACGCGCTCCTTCAGCTGCCCCAGCCAGGTGTCCAGCTTCGCATTGCCGGTCTGGATGCTGGGCAGCGCCGGCAGCTTGGCCACCCCTGTGTCCACCTTCGCCGGCTTGGTCCTGTTGGGTTCAGACACGCTGCAACTCCTTCGCCGACCCCACCAGCACCACCCGCGTGACGCGCGCCGCGCTCTCCACCTCCACCTCGTGCTCACGCCAGCGGCCAGGCGGCAGGCGCACCGGCTCCACGCCGGTCACCACGGCCTCGTGGCGCTGCGCCCCATCGGCAAACCAGCGCACCACCACCGGCAGGCCCGGTGCCTGGTCGCCATCCACCTGCAGCCACGCCAGCGGCGCCTGAGCCGGCATCTGGATCACGCCCGAGCGGTACACCCCGGTTGCCGCCACGCCCGAGAACAGGCGCCGGATGTTGCCCTCGGCATCGGCCACGTACAGGCGGTCGGTGATGTAGTCCTTGTGCAGCGCACCGGCAGGCAGGTCAACCTGCCCCAGCTTCGCCGTCTCGAAATCCAGCGCAAACACCCCCATGGCCGGTGTCCAGAAGTAATACACCCCGTCGTGCGTCGCGCCCACCATCTCGCGCGGGTTCAGGGCCTGCCAATCCTCGCGCGCAAACACCGCCTTGGTCACCACCTGCACACCGCCCAGCGACGCGTGGCAGATGCCGTCCGGCGATGCGTACAAGATGCCATTGGCGTGCTGTGCAATCGACCTGGCGCTCACGCAGGCCTGGTCCTCGTCCAGCTTCACCGCCGACATGCTGGCCGAGTGCGAGCCGCTGATGATGTATGGGTGCGCGCGCGTGCCCACGAACAGCGACTGCCCGAACGCCCCCAGGCCCACGATGGGGGTGTCCGTGGTGATCTGGTACTGCACCGGCCAGGCAAATGGCCGGTACGGCTCGCAAAAGGCCACGAAGTTGTCCAGAAACGCCGCCGTGATGCCGTTCGCCATGCCCACCGCGCCACGCATGTACGGGTCCTCGCCCTTTGGCGGCTTGATGGTCGCG
The DNA here is from genome assembly GCF_002158865.1 of Comamonas serinivorans. NCBI lineage: Bacteria > Pseudomonadati > Pseudomonadota > Betaproteobacteria > Burkholderiales > Comamonadaceae > Comamonas > Comamonas serinivorans. The sequence continues at coordinate 3,974,555 of NZ_CP021455.1, forward strand.
GGGCTGCTGCTGTCCAGGCGCACAGGCGGCTCCAGCCAGGTCAACGACTGGCAAAGGTAGCCCAGCTGGCTTTGCTTGAGCGCATCGTCATAGGTCGGCGTCGAAATCAGCATCTCGTCGCACAGCATCCAGCCCGCTGAGCCGTTGCCCGTGCTCGACCGGTACAGCCGCCAATGGGTGATGTGGCGCCCCGCTGGCGGCGCCGGAATGGTCACCGTCACGCTGTCGTTCTGGTCCACCTCCACCAGCTCGGACGGCGGGCATGGGGCCGACTCCTCACCTCGGTCGGTCACGTACGTCGCGATGTAGTAGCGCGAATCGATGAGCCGGTCATCGTCCACGTCCATCTCGTTGGCGTAGCCCGCATCCACCCATTCCGACATCGTGGCTCGGATGTCCCCCTTCAGCTTGAAGTAGTAGTCCTCGATGGCATTGCTCAAACGCACCGCATCCCGCTGCGCGGTGCTGATGATGGTCACGAAGTCCGTCGTCGTGAACGACACCGAACCCTGGCGCGCCTCCCACTCGCGCAGCGCCGCCTGCCAGGCCACCATGTCTTCGTCGTACTGGATCCACTGCGGGTGCCGGGCACGCTCACCCTCGTCGCCACCACTCACGAGCACCCACTCGCGCACCGTGGGCTTGGTGGGTTCGACCGGCCGCGGGTCCGGCGTGGCCTGCGCCGTGCCAGCGTTGTCCACCGCCGCGCTCAGCTTCTCCACCGCGGCGTCCAGCTCGTCGCGCCACTGTTTGATCGTCGTGCCCTCGGCATCGAACTTGCCCGCCAGGCCATAGACCAACGCGTCCAGCTTCTCGGTCGAGAAGGCCGGCTCGCCCTCCTTGGGGCTGGCGATGGCGGACAGCTTCGCGCGCAACGCGGTGGCATCCAGCGCACCCCACACTGGCGCCACCTCCACCGGAATGCCGCCATCCACCACATAGGCGTTCAGGTTGGCAAACGTCGCCACCGCCGCGGCAATGGCCTTCTTGGCCATCCAGGGCTCGCTCGCGTACGTGCCCATGCCGCGCATGCTGTAGGCCCCCGCCACCGGCACGCCACCCGCGTAACGCCGCGCGCCGTTCTGGTCATCCAGGCATTCGAGCACGGCCGCCTGCACCGCCGGCAGCAGCTCGTCGCTCACCCACGCCGTGGCGTCCTCGCGCGTGAACTGAGACACCTCGTTGATGGACGTGGCCACCGACAGCGGCGCCGGCACACCCAGCGGGCGCTCCTGGCCATCAGCCGTCAGCATCAGCGGCACCGCCTTGCCATCCGCCCGCGTGACCACGGTGCGCTCGGTCGCGTCGTCGTTCACCTGGCCGCGCACATACTGCCGCTCCTCAGGCGAGGCAATCCAGCCATCCGTCTCGCCGCTGCGAATCACGCCCTGGGCGTCACGCAGCATGCGGTACAAGCTCAGCGTGCCCGGCGGGCAGGTGCCGATCACCTCATCCCCGGACATCGGCCGAAACTCGGCCGCGTTGGGCAGCAGGTTCCGGCACACCTGGGCACCCGAGGCGCCGAAGCTGCGCGGCTTCAGGCGGGGCTGCAATCCGGCGAAGTTGGTGATCGCAATGGGCATCGGGTCAAAGCTGGTTCGTCAAGGCGTCGTAGGCGCGTTCACAGGTGAAGCCGGCTGCGTGGGCCAGGTCAGCCGCTGCCGCCAGCTCTCCCGCAGCTTCGTCAGCCCCTGTGAGCAGGTCGGCGAGCAGATCGAGGGCATCGCTGGCTGGCGGGCCTGCTGCGGCAGCGCAGGGATCCTGGGTGGCTCGGGCGGCGGCGCGATAACGGGCGAGGTCTGCGCGCAGGCCGTCAGCAGCAGCGCGAGCGCCGATAGCATCCCGGCGCGCAGCGTCGATGCGGTCCTGTCCATCTTGGGTTTCCTTCTCGATGTGGGTTTGCCATTGGGTTTCGCGTGCGCGAAACGCGGTGGCTGCCGTGGCGGTCTTGTCGCGGATGTCGGCCAGAACCGCGGCGTAGTGGGCGTGGACTGCCTGCTCGGCCTTCTTGACCTGGCCGGTGTGCCACCACGCGGCCAAGCCCAGGATGGCTGCGGCCACGATGGCAGCGAGGACGGACTCAATGCGGGAGGTCATGCCGCCCCCTGCAGCGCCATGCAGTCGCTGTGGCGCTCCTGCTGACGCAGCCACACACCCCGGCAGCCCCGCGGGCCCCAGTTGCGTGACAGTGAGCAGTCCCGCCCGTCCTGGAAGCGGTACTCGAGCAGCTTCTGGCAGGCGGCCGTGTAGTTGCCAGCCTTGAGCAGCCTGGGCAGCGAGCCCTTATTCCATGTGTTGATGCCGAACTGGTAGATGAAGTCCACGAACAGGTCGTACTCGCCCGGGTACAGCTCAACGCCAGGGATCGATGCACGAAACATGCGTTCAGCCTTGCTGGTGTGAGCGCGAGCGATCTGCACAGCACGCTCCCGAGTGATCGGTGGGTCCGCCAGGGTCACACGGGTGCCGTCCTCGTAGACGGTCGAGCCGTAGCCGATGGTCGGCACGTCGCCCTTGGTGGGGATGTACGGTCCCGCTCGGAAGCCTTCGGCCTGGTGGCGCTTCTCGATGGCGGCGCTGCTGACCGTCTGCTCTTCGACCGGCAGGCGCGGCAGCAGGAATGCGCACACGCCCATGACGATGGCACTGCACGCAGCGGCGAGCCGTTGTTTGCTTTGTGCTTCAGCCATTGAGCGCCCCCATGCCGGAAGCCGGCCAGTCCGCGGTGTCGATGCCCAGGGCCTGGGCCTCCACGATGTCAAGGCTGTCACACGAAGTGGGACCACGCTTGCGATTCAGAAACGCCAGTTGCGCCCGGTGCAGCTCCTGCTTGCGCACTTCGTCCGCATCAATCGCCTTTTGCTCCCGGAACTCCTTGCGCCACGACCAATACTGGCCGAAGACTAGGCCCAGCACGCCGACCACGATGCCCACGACCACCCCCCACTCCGTGATCGTCAGGCCCGACGCCACGGCGGTGAGCGCGCCGATGTAGGTGGCTATCTTGCTGCTCACGATAGCAGCGTGTTCTGGTGTGTCTTTCATCGCGCCCCCTTAAAGCTGATGCCGATGGCCACGTAGGGCACCTGGCCCTGGCCGTCCGGCAGCCACTTCTGGTAGTCCAGCTTGGCGCCAAAGTTGGTGATGAGCACCACGGGGCCTTTCTTGGTGTATGAGCGCCACTGGTACTCGTCGCCCGAGCAGGTCAGGAAGAAGCCGGGCTTGTCGCGGCTGGCCGTCACGTCCCCCGCAACCACGCGCAGGGGCTCGGTCAGCTCGGGGCCCAGCGACAGGCTCAGGCCGCTCGCGCGATTGCGCCAGCCCACCCACATCCAGCGCGCCCAGAAGCTCGTCGGGTGGTGGCCTTTGGCGTAGTACGCATCCCCGGTGTAGGCCGGATCGTCATAGCTGACCGGAACTTCGCCCGGTTGTGCCTTCTCGCCGTTGCGCAGCGTCACCCACTGGCCGTCGCGCAGAACGGCGTAGGCGTCGCCATTCAAGCTGACGTTGTTGTCCCACTTGCGGGCCCAGGCCGGCAGCTTGTTAGCCGACTTCGGGGTGAACAGCAGCGCGTAGAACGTGACGATGGGCGCCAGGCACGCCACCCAGTAGGTCTTGCGCTCGGCGGCTCGGGCTCGCTCCATGCAGGCCACGGCGCATGACTTGTCGAGGGCGCCGATGTCCAGGGCGCGGATCGCGTCGGCAATGGCGGTGCTGCGATCCGAAATCAGGTGCAGCATCAACAGAAAGAGCGTCGGCGCCACGTGCAGCGCAACCAAGAAAATGAACAGTGCGGTCATGGCGCCGCAACTTAATCAGACATCGGTGCGGGTCAAGACCCGTCAGCGCACATCGCGCGGCTGGCACGCGGCCAGCTCTCTCAGTCCAGGTTGCGCGGGCAGAAGCGCGGCTTCAAATCAGTGCCCACCACGCTGTCGGTGAAAGCCAACGTGTAGGCCGTGCCAGCTGCGTTGCGCTGGTAGACGTACAGCGTGTTGTTCGCCGTCGTAACCGCAATGAACCTGCCCGTCATGTCCACGTCCACGCCATTGGGGACACCCTGCGCCGCGCTCATCTGGATGGTCATGGCGTACGTGAAGGCCTCAGCCGTGCTCACGTTGTAGACAAACAGCGCGGGGCCGCTGGCGTTGCTGCCCGAGATGACGAACCGGGTGCCGTCGTTGGACCAGTCGCCATAGCACTGGTTGGCAGCCGTGTTGGCAAAACTTGGCAGGGTCAGCGAAAGGCGCGACCAGACGCTGCCAGTCGCCGCCCGACTGTAGAAGCTGTACTTGGTGCTCAGACTGTGGAAGATGACCGCCCGAATCCCCCTGGGGCTCGATTGAACATCCACGACAGTGCCATAGGTGGCACGGGCGTAGCTGAAGTTCGAGCAGACGGTGCTGGCCAGGTTGGCCGCGGTGGTCCACTGCTGGATCGTGGAGGTCGCGCTGTCAACGACCGAGATGTACTGGTTGGACGCCAGGTGATAGATCTGACGCGTGCCGGTGACCTCCGCTACCCCGGTCTTCGTCATCAAGGCCCCCAGGCTGCCATCGGCGTTCATGGGCCAGCTCTGAAAGCCCGTAGCGCCCGACGCCATGCCCGCGAAGGTCAAGTTTCCCGGATCGTTCTCCAGGTTGAAGCTGAAGTACAAGCCCCCGACAGAGCCGATGCGGGTCAGCAGCGTGGTCTTGTCCAGCGAGTATCGAGCCGGGCCAGCAGCGATGTGAAATGCAGTGCCTGCCGTGGGGTGAAACGCCACGCGCCCGCTGAACGGCGCGGCAACACCTCGAACAACGGCGTCGTTGCTCTTGAGGTACATGGCGTTGGTGCTACTCGCCGACTGGACCATCAGGAAGAAGTCGTTGTCGTAGACAACGTTGCCGAACCCGGCGAGAGCAGCGAGGATGCCGCTCATGCGAAGTTCCCCGACAGATACCAGGTGTTGATCGCAACCTTGTGCAAAGTTGCCATTGACCGTCCCTTCAAGTACGCAATTTGTCCGGCGCCAGTAGTAACCCCGTTTGCATAAGCGTTGGTGCCCAACATGTTCAGGATATTGACGGTGCTGCCTGAATCGTTGACAACGATAATCGTTGTCCCAATGGGAAATGCAACGGAACTGTTCGTTGGAATCCTGACCGTCGAGCCATTACTGAGAATCGACTTGCCGCGATCTGTGAGCGCGAGATCGTAAACGCTCGTAATGATGGTTTGCGGCACATCCTTCAGCGCATCAATGCCCAGGTTGGTCTGGGCCGCGGCGAGGGTGGTCGCGCCCGTGCCGCCGCGCTCGATGGCGGTTCCCGCCATGTCCGCCGCCGTCACCCGCAGGCCCACAATGGTCCCTGCCGGCCAATCGCGGGCAGTCGTGCCCTCCTGGGCGCGCTGGAGGGTGTACTCGCCGTGGTCCATCGCGGGAAACGCCGTCACCACCTCAAACTGTGTCGGGTCGGTTGCGTCCTCAAACACCAGGCGAAACCAGTCGGACATGGTGCCCCACGGGAAAACACCGGCGGGCAAGTTGACGGCAGAGCCCGTCGCGCCCAGCGGCTCCTCCAGCACGGTTCGTGCACCATTGGCAAACAGCTGCGGCATCAGGTGTCCTTCACTTTGAACGTCAGTTCCGCCTCATCGCGGCGGCCCAGCGCGGTGTCAATCAGCAGCGTGGCCTTGTAGGTCACGCCATGCTCCCCGCCCTGCACCCAAATCTTGGCCAGGGTGTCCGTCCACTGAATGGCGGGTTTGAACGGGTCTTCAGCCTCGCCGGGCAGTGCACGCGCCACGCGCAGCGCGTCGGGGCTGTCCATCGCACCCTCCGTCTTGCTCGTGATCGTCACCGCCACGGCTGTGATCGAGTCGCCCGGCGCCAGCCAGGGCGAGTAGTCCACGTCGTAGTCCTTGATGTCCCGCGGCTGCGGGGTGTAGGTGTCCAGATTCATTCGCTCAAGGCCTCCCGGTCCTCGTAAGGGCGCTCTGTGGCGCGCATCTCTTGGGGGCGTTCGGTGTTGCGGTAGCCGGGGCTCAGACGGGCCAGCGCGTACGCGCCGCCAAACTTCGCGTGCGAGGCCGCCGCGGCGCGGGCCACCGCCGTCACAGCCACACTGGACGCAAACCGGGCGTCCGAGCCGCTGCGCACCCGCAGCACCGTGTCCGCGTACTGCGCCCATGCGCCGGCAAAGTGGGCCGCCGAGCCCGCCACGATCGATGTCTGCGTGGGCGCGTCGATGATTCCTCGGAATGTCGCCGCGCTACCCGCGCGCATGCCAACCGCCGCCGTCGCCTTGGTCAGCCCGCTGCCGCCAAACGTGGCTGTGCTGCCCGCGCCAGGCGTCGTCCGCACGGCCACAGCCGCGCCGCTCTGTGCCACCAGCAGCGAGCTGGCGGCGATCTCAAAGCCGCTGTCGTCGTCGCTGAAAAACTCAGCCCGCGCGCGGCTGCGGATCTGGGTCCGGGACCGCACCGCCGCGCCACCCACAAAGGCTGCGCGAGCGCCTGCCTGCATGCGCGTGCGTGCGTGAACCGCCTCGCCACCGCCGAAGGTGGCCGTCGAGCCGGCCCGGCTGACCGCCACAGCCGTGCCCGCAGTGTTCCCGTCAAACGCCGTTGCGGCGCCCGCCGCCGCCTGGGCTTCGGCCTGCACCGCCGCGCCGCCGCCAAAGCTGACCACAACGCCCGCCTGGGTGGTGAGCACACCTGCCGGGGGCGTGCCCACGCCAGTGGCCAGCTCAAAGCCGGCCAGCTCATGCCCACCGAGTTCCGCGCGGCCCAGCATGGCTTACACCGCCGGGACGGTCAGCTCGGTGATGGTCGAGGTGTTCTTCACGCGCGGCAGGAAGTTCAGCGTGATCGGGATGTTCGGGTCCAGCACACCGCGGTAGAGCACCATGCCGCCGCCGGTGGGCGCCGTGCCAATGGTCACGTACTTGGCCGTCTGGTTCGCACCGCCCGTCATTTCGGGGAATTCGATGGTGTTGATCGGCGAAACCGTGTTGCCCGATACCGTCCAGGCCGACGGGTCACGCGGGATGGGCATGCGCCCATACCCCGTGTAGTTGCACTCGTTGGTGGCCTGGTTGCCCGCGGCACCAGGGTCGTCCGTGTGCAGCGCCATGTACAGCGTCGTCAGCGGGCCAACGGTCGGCACCTCCGACAGGCCCGGAATGGGCTCACCCAGGAAGATGTGGCGCAGGTGAAGATTGGCGTAGACGGAGCTTTTCATGCGAGGCTGCCCTCCTTGGGCGAGCGCCTCTTGCGCCGGGCATTGTTTGAAGATCAGGCCGTGGATGGCCACGGCACCAATCTGAGGGTGGAGCCCGCAACTTAATCAGACATCAGGGCGTGTCAATGGTCCGCCCATGACACAGCTGCATGTGATGAACGTCAGGACTGAGGCAAAGCCCACCTGGAATCGGATTCCACCGGCGCGTTCTGATGCGGCCACGCGCCTGACCTCGCACCTTGGATGTGCGGGCCAGGGATTCGCTATCGCCTTGAACTCAATTCAGCAGGCTTTGGATCTGCTCGGCAGTCATCCGTTGCGGGCTACCCATCTCCTCATGTCGTGCGATCAAGCGCTGGTAGTAGCTAGACATTTGAGTGTGCGAGTTCAATTCCCCGTCCGACTCTGTATAACGGCCTGCATCATTCAAGGCCTTTGCAAAGCCCATCAGCTCGGCCTCATTATTCCCATCGAAGCCCTTGTAGGCCACATCTCTAGGCGTCAACCCTGCCTTGTCCGTGAGCGCGTCATAGCTTGAATCGAGGGATCGATACAACTCCATGACGCTCAGGACGAATTCCTCGTCATCCTTGCTTAAGTTGGGGCTGAGGTTGTCTAGAACTTGGTCATAAAGCCACTTATGTCCATCCTTGAAATGCTGCGAAACGCGCCTGAGATCGTCGTCCTCGTTGAGTTCAGCCAGGATTTCGTACTGATTTGCCAAAATCAATCGCTCAACGTCTGAAATTGGTTTAGCCATTTTTCCTCCAAAAGGCTTAAATGTTACCAATGTTTCATTCCCTCTAGCGCGGCCCGCAGCACCGCTCCTTGGGCGCGTCCATCAGCGCCAGGCAGCCACAGCTCAAGCGTTCGCGCGAATCTCGGCCTTGTCGGCGGTGCCCCGCGCCTTGGGGGACTGCAACAGCGACGTGCGGATGTCGCCGGTCAGCGTGGCCGCGAACGCCGCATAGGCCGCGTTCACCACCGCGGCATTCTCCGCATACTCGGCGTCACGCGACATCGCCTGCCACACCCCACCCTTGAGCAACGCCCCCTCGAAAATGGGATCGATGTCGATGGCTCCAGTTCCATCCGCAGCCAGCAGTGCCGGTCTGCGCGTGACGATCATGTCCAGCTTGATGCCGCCCTGGGCCGGCGGGTAGACGTAGAACACCGCAGGCTCGCGCAGGTCGTACATGTACTGGCGCACCTGCGCACGGGGCGCGGACTTCATCCAGCCGGGTGCCGCCATGTCCATTTCCCGGCGCGACTCGCACAAGGTCACCGGCGCGCCATCCTCGTTGCAGATCACCTCCACCAGGCGGAAAGCCGAGTCGGGCAGCGTCTGCCGGGCGCCAGCGATCAACGCATGCGTCACCGTGCTGCTGAACAGATCGCTGCGGTGCACGGTGATTTCCGCCGCCGCCCGATTCAGGCAGTCGGCCGCATCCGGCCAGCGCGTGCCGTCCGGGTCCTGCAGCTCGATGCGCAGCTTGGCCAGCAGCTCGGTTCCGTCGATCAAAACTGACTCCCTCGGGTGCGCGGGCGCGCGGCGGCATGGCCGCGCCACACCCGCGTGTTGATGGTGTCCAGCTCATCATGGAACAGCTGCAGCATCCCGGCGTCACCCGTCAGCCGCGCAGCCGCCCCCTTCACGATGGTGTCCGCATACTGGTCCAAGATCCAGTCGTCCACGCCGGAGGCGCGGGCGCTGGGCTTCAGGCTCACGTCCAGCACCAACTCCTCGCCGTCGCCGGGCCCGAACGACAGCGCCACCGTCTTGGTGTTCAAGGTCTTGATGCGCCGTCCCTGGCCGTCGCCATGCCGCCAGACCGGCACATCGCACCCGCCCAGCTTGGCAGCTTCCAGGCGCACCAACTCGTTCGCGCCCGGAAACTCGATGTCGTACTCCCGCTCGCCCGCAACGGTCAGCACTGGATCCAGCACCACACGCCACAGGCGCGTGGCCTGGCACAGCTCCTGGGTGGCGCGCATCAACTGACGTTCCACCAATGGCTCAGCCCTGCCGGGCGGAATCATGGGCAGCAGGTCAGGGAACAGCGCGCTCCAGCTGGCCATCAGCTCGCCTTCTTGGCGTCGCCGGCCTTGGATTTGGGCTGAGCGGTTGCCGGGTCAGGCTCGGCCTTGACCACGGCGGGCGTCTCGGCCACCACGCGGTAGTCCGACGCGATGGCCGCGAAGCGATCCAGCGCCTCGCCATGCGTCACCTCTGCCGACACCACGCCGTCGTCATCGGGCTTGAAGGCGATGCTCAGGCCGAGCAGCGTCACGGCAAAGGCGGCGCTTCGGCGGAATGCAATCACTTTGGCCATGGCCACCTCACTGACGAATCAGGCCCAGCTCGACAATGAGCGGCTTGCCCACGGTGTCGGGCGTCGTGACCGTGGTCAGCTTCAAGCCAATCACGCGCGATTGCTTGGCATTCGCCGTGGTCAGGCCCACGCCCGTGCCAGCGCCGCGGGTCACCCCAGCAGCCAGCGACAGGCCCGCCTCGTACACCACGGCCACATCCGTGCCGGCCGCGTTCAGCTCGCCCAGGGTGGCCTCCACGGTGCCGCCCAGGCCGGAAATGATGCGCACATCAGCCACCAGCACGCCAGGCTCCAGCGTCTCCAGCTCCACGATGTCATTGGCCGCCGGGTTCACGGCGAACTCGACGCGCACCGGCGCGCTCGTGATGCCCACGCACGTCGGCACCTTGGTGTTGTCGCGGCCCGCGGCCACTTCGGATTTGATGAGGGACATGTTTGCTCCAGATTCGATTCAGGTAGGGCGCCGCACAGCGGCGGCGCATCGCATCGAGCCGGCTTAAACCGGGTTGACCACCGCCGTGTCCACCGCGAACACGCCAAAGTCGCGCGTCACCTTGCCGTCCTTGGACTTGTAGGTGGACTTCTTGACGCCAGCGACCGAGTGGGTGCCAATCGACACGTAGTTGTCGTGGTCGCGCTTTTCCTCGGTCCACTTGTAGCGGGTGCCGCTCTCGTTGTCGCCGAAGGCCACCATGGCCGCCTGGGCGCCCAGAAACAGCGAACGCGCATAGGGCACATCGCCACCCACGCCGCCGTCGCTGAAGCGGATCACGTTGCGGTGCTTGTGCAGCACCACGTTGTTGTGCATGCCCAGCGTGCCGTGGAAGATCGGGCTGGCCCGGCCTTCGGCAGCCGCAGCCGCCTTCTGGATGTCGAGCCAGCCACCCGGGTTCGCGTTCTGGCGCAGCGCATCGGCCTGCCAGGGGTGCATCAGGTGGATGTAGTGCTCGCCACCTTCCACGCGCACGGGGATCATCGACAGCTCGTCGCTGCCGTCGCCACCCATGGTTTCGGCCTTCACGGCGGCACGGTCGATCATGCGCAGCGTCATGGTGTCGGTCGCCGTCAGGGCCGCGGCGCTGGCCACGCCTTGCGGCAACAGATGATGCTCGGCATCGGGCGCCGACAGCGGGTTCACGTCGAACATCGGGTTGTTCGCGCGCCAGAGCATGCCGCCGCCATCGCCCAGCGAGCCCGACAGGTAGATGAAGTACAACTCATCCCACAGGCGCATCCACCAGTCAGCGCTGGCCTGGCGGGCATCCTCGCGCAGGTTGCGCAGCGTGCGCTTCTTGGTCATGCGTGAACCCTGGTTCACGCCGCCGCGGATCTGGTCGATGCGCAGGCGGTCCGTGTAGTAGCGCAGGTTCGCTTCCTGGCCCGACAGCTCCTGGTCGCCCACGCGCGGCTCCATGGCCAAGGGCATCAGCAGATCGACGGTCACTTCGTCGCCCGCGCCGCTGGTCAGGTCGTCAATGCGCTGAATGGGCAGACGCGCGGTCTTGCCCTCGCCCACAAATCGCTTGCTCCAGTAGCTCGACTTGTTGATGGCCACGTTCATCAACGTGGACCACTTTTTGACGGCTTGCGGGTCGTTGACCCCGACGAAAGTTTGAGACATGAGGCACCCCCCTCCTTACACGGGGAAGCGCCTCTTGCGCAGGACGGTGGAACTCCACCAAAAGATCAGCCTTGCGGCCTTGACTGCGAAACGTAATCAGACATCTCGCGCAGTCAATACCCTAGTGCAAGTTTTTTCGCACCACGGTGCTGGGCTCCATCTCCAGCCGCACACCGATGCGCCGACCCGACAGCTGCTCGGCCACGATGCGGACCTTGCCCTCCACCTCGATGGACTCGCCGGGCCGCAGCGTACGGATCAGGGTGTTGGTGTTCTTGGCGCGCGCGGCGTGCGTGGCGTTCGGTGCGGTGGTCGTGGTCATTGATCGGCCCAGCGTTGCTGTTGTTCGGGGGTCAGGCGCGCCACGGCGCGCTCCAGCGAGGTGTAGTCGCCCGCGCTGGCCAGGGCGTTCAGGTGGTCGAACTCGCCCGACACCTGCGGCACGGCCGCAGCCGGCACGTTGGCCAGGGTGGGCGGGATGGTGGAGCGGTCGAACTCGCGCTTGCCCTGCTTGGGCGGCGTCGGCGGCGCGGCGGCAAGCTTGGGCGTCAGGCTGTGGCGCACCTGCATCAGTGCTGCCGCCTCTTTGAGCGCGTAGTTGGCATTGGCCAGGTTGCCCGGCAAGTCGTTCACGCCTCGCTCGGCCGCCTCGTTGCTGAACATGGCCGTCAGCCGCGTGAAGTCCGCCTGCACGGTCGCGTCGCTGACGTCCAGGCCCAACGCCTTCAGCTGCGCCAGCGTGTCGGTGCGCTGGCGGTCAAAGTCCGCCTGCATCTGCTGCACCGTGATTTGCTGCATCGCGAGATCGGCCGCCTTCTTCTGGCTGATCTCCAGGATCTTGGCCAGCGTTTCCGCGTCGATCCGGGCGTACTCCTCAGGGTCCAGATCGCCATTCATCGTGCGGTCCAGGGCGGTCTTGCGCTCGGCATTCAACCGCGCAATCTCGTCGTCGGCATCGACGGGCGTCAGGGGCGCCAACGCGTTGGCAGCGGCCGGCTCGGGGCTGTCCTCGGCCTCAGCGCCAGGTTCACCCTCCTGCTCCGGCTCATCGGCTGCGCCCTCGTCGGCATCGGCACCCTCGCCAGCCTCGGGCTCGTCGGGCTCATCACCCCCGTCCTCGCGCTCGGACTCCACGAACGCGCGTTCTTCGGCGCTGAGCTGCGCCAGGTCTTCCTCGGTCAAGTCGGTGAAATCGGTTCCAGGCATTGCGCTCTCCTTCAAATCATGGGTGGCTGGTTGTCAGCCGGGGTTACGGTGTGGATGCCTCGTTGCGCGCCAGTCGCCGCACTGGGGCCGCGAGCAAGTGCAGGGTCGGCAGGCAAGCCGGCGGCATCCACCGGACTTGGCTGCGGCATGGGCGTCGGCTGCCCATTCATGTCTTGGAATCCGGTGCTGGCCGCCAGCTCGTCGGCAACGGGCGCGACGGTGGGGTTCAGCACCACCACCTGGCCTGCCTGCATGGCGCTGAACAGCGTCTCCATGTTGGCCTTCACCCCCTGGGCGAACTTCAACTTCTCGTCCGCAGACAGCCGGCTGGCGTCGGCCTGGATCTTGGCGACCTCGGCCTGCAGCTTGGCCAGCGCGGCCTCGGCCGTCAGGTCGGCAATCTGCTGCTGCTTTTGCTGCGCCTGCGCGGCCTGCAGTTGGGCCTGCTCCTCCTCGGGCGTCAGCGGCTTGGTCGGGTCGCGCTGACCGTTGAGCTTGCGGATGCGCGCCACCCACTCGTCCTTGCCGCGCACGTCCACCGTCTCCACCACCAGGTCCAGCAGCGACAGCACCATTTGCGGCGCAAAGGTCGCGATCTTCCCCAGCAGGTCGAACACCTGCTCCATGGCGGCCTGGGCCAGCGAGGCGCGGTAGTCCTGCGTGTCCACGATGAAGTCAGCCTCGCGCGCCGTGATGTCGTTGAGCACCCGCCCCGTCGCCGGGTCAATCTGGTTGACCTCCAGCCATTCGATGGGCTGAGCCTCCCCCACGATGCGCAGCACCTTGGGCCCGCTGTAGAACTGCTCGATGTGCGACAGGCGCAGTCGCCCCGCGTGCTTGATGGATAGCAGCAGGTTGTCGAACAGCTCAGCCGTCGTCAGCTGGCCCTGGTCCTGCTTCATGCCGATGGCGCGGCCACTGGTGGCGTTCGTGTCCTGGCCCAGGTTCTCGTTCGTCACCCCGCCCACATCGCGCATCATCTGGATGTCGCGCTGCGCCATGTTCAGGTTGGCGCTCATGTCGTTCAGGTTCTCGCGGAACTCCAGCCGCTTGCCCGCGTTCTTCACGAGCAAGATGCCATCGGGCCGGCTCGCCTCCTGGCGCAGCTCCTCGATGTCCTCGACGGCCCCGTTCTCCACGATGATCTGGTTGTTCGACAGCGACCACAGCGCCTTGCTCTGCCGCTTGTTCAGGTCGTCCTGAATGTCGCGCATCGCCCGCCAGATGCCATAGGCCATGCCATCACGGGCCCGGCGATAGGCCCACACCGGCACGAGCAAAAAGCGCTGATGCTTGAACGGGCTGGCCATGTCCAGCAACGGCGCATTGCGCGTGCAGATCATCACCCGCATGCGCATCTTCACGGCCTCGTAGTAGATGGCGCGCTGCGCCTCCTGGGCGCTGGCCAGCATCTCCGCATGCAGGGGATTGGTGGCCTGGGCAATCTGGCCCGCGAACTCGCCCTCGGTGAACACCTTCACGCGCTCGGGCACCTTGTACCAGCACTCGATCAGCTCCACCGACGTGCGGGGCGCGCTGTGCTCATACATGCCGCTGCGCTGCATGAACGGCATGTTGCTGTTGAGGGAGGTGCCCCACTCGGTCTGGGCTGCGCTGGTCAGGCGCTCGCCCACATACCACTCGTCGTCCACGTCCCCGTGCTGGCCATAGTCCGTCGCCTCGGCCCGAATCACCTCGGCCGCGTGCGGCAGCAGCGCCAGCGCCCAATCGGCGTCCACCACCTTGCGGCGAAACAGGTAGCGCGCGTCCACGTTGTAGTCGAGGTTCCGGCTGTGGCTGTCGCGCAGCACATTGCGCCAGTCCTCGGTGCCCGAGTAGATCAACTCGCGCTCCGGGTCGGGGTTCAGCCCCTCCTCCAGCCAGCTCAGGCCTGCCACCGCCGCCTGCTTGAACGCCTTGCTGCGGTGGTGCACCGTGTCGTTCACGTCGTCCGTGTACTTGATGAGCTTGGTCTTGATCTCGGCCGCCTGCTCGTCGTCGCGCTCGCGCGGCAAGACCTTGTAGTCCTTGCGCATGCGCTTTTCCATGCCGCCCACCCAGTCCAGCGTCAGCCGGCCCTGGTTGTAGACCAGCGGCGCCTGGCCACGCTCCATCAGCACCATCGCATCCTCGGGCCGCCACTGCAGATGGTCTTGGTAGTCCTCATCGATCTGCATCTGCTGGCGTTCCTCGGCCTGGCGGTCACCCTCGTAGCGCATCAGGTCCATGAGGGTGCGGTGCCGGGCCAGCGTTGCCTCGTCCATGCCCTGGCTGGCTTCGCCGCTGCGCTCGTCCTCGCGTGTGGCCTCGTCCAGCTCGGCCAGGTCGTCACGCCGCTCGCGCGGGTCGGTCTTTCGGTGCTCGTCGCGCACTTCAAACATCACACCACCTCCTCATGGATCACCTGGCCGCCCACCTTCACGCTCGCCTCGATGCCGCTCACCGGCCGCTGGGTGGTCAAGGCGTCGGGCTGCTCGATGGGCATGTAGATCAGCTCCGCCAACTCATCGAGCACGATGTCCACGATTCGCGTGGCCGCGCTGCGGTCCGTCAGGCTGAATCCCAGCGTTGCCGCCGCCTTTGCCGCGGCCAGGCACAGGTGCTGCGTGGGCTGCCCCTTGTTCGTGGCGAACATGAAGGCGTTGCGCTGCGGAATCACATAGGCGCCGGCGTCCATGCGGCGGTGCGCCGAGAACAGCACCAGGCACGGCTCAGGCTCATGGGGCGCCGTCTCATCGCCCAGCTTCCACAGCTCCAGCCACTGGAAGCTCACCACGATGTCGCCCTTGACGCGCTGTTTCCAGGCGCGGCCACCGCCCAGGTCCACAAAGGGCGTGCCACTGGGGCCAAGAAGGGTTGCTGTTTGGGTCATGTGCGGTCCTTGTTGATGCCGATCACTCGGCGCCCCACTTCATGCAGGGCTTGCAGTAGCCGTCAGGCCGAATGGCGCCGCCGCAATAGCTGCAGCCCGGCGCGCCGGGCTGGCGCACCTGCCCGTTTGTTGAGGCGCCGTCAGGGGCGGCCATGTCCACCACGGGCAGCCTCAACAGCTCGGGGGCATCGGTGTTCGACGGATTCATGCAACCCTCCAGTTGGTTGGTCGTTTGGATTTGGTGACGCGAGCGAAGCCCTTGGGCAGCTCCTCGTACATCTGGCCGTACTGCCGGAACGCATCGGCCCCTTCGCTGTGCTCGTCGTGCAACGGCTTGCCCAGCCAGCAGTTGCCGCGCTCGCTCCATGTCTTGCGGTACGCGGCCAGGTGGGCCAGCCCCTTTTTGCAGGTGGCCTCGTGGAACGTGGCGGTGCTGAACGCCTTGCGCGTCAGGCGGATGCCGTGGGTCACGTCATCGACCCGTGGCACCACATGCCAGTCACCCCCCAGGCCCATACCCTCCAGCTCTTCCTTCGCCGACACCACGCGGGCGCCCTGCTGACGCTTGTGGTCCGCGTCGTGCGGCAGGTAGTGCGTGCCCCACAGGTAGCCCAGCTTCTGCAGTTCGGTGATGAAGTGGCTGTAGCCCTGCTCCCAGTCCTCGATGAAGCCGATGAACCGGTCTTCGCCGCCAATGCGCTGGTGCAGCCAGATCGCCGTGCCGTCGCCGGCGCCGATGTCCCAGAAGGTGTTGACCGGCACGCCATCCACATGCGGGAACACGCCGATGCGCTTCTCCTTGCGCACGCGGGTCAACTGCTTGGCGTAGTAGGTGCCCAGCTGGCTGATCTGGAACGCTTCGGGCGGGAAGCTGGGGTACTCCTGCCACATCCGCTCCTCGTCGCCCGAGAAGTCCGCCTCGCGCGTGGCCACATACCAACAGCGCTGCCCCTGCGACAGCTCGCGGCCAATCAGCCCCTCCACCATCTCGAAGTACTCGATGTCGTCAGGCGTCAGCACCACGCTGTCGTCATCGAGCGTGTAGGTCGGCTCATCCCACCAGGCGAAGAAGTGCAGGCGGTAGTCGCGCGGGTTGAGCTGCTTGCCGGCCTCGGCCTGAGCCAGCGCGCGCATCGTCAGCTTATGGAACTCGCCTTCGGCACCTTCGGCCGTGGACTCGATCACCGTGATGCCATCCAGCGGCACCGCGGGCAGCGAGCCGGTGATGACCTCCTTGGCCTTCTCGGGATACTTCGCGCCGATCTTCCCGAACTCGCTGATGTGCAGGCGGTGAATCGTGCCGCCCCGCATGCTGGTGGCCACGCGGATGGAGCTGTTGTTGGCGAACAGCAGCTCGTCAGCGCTCTCGCGCGCCAAGGGCATCTGCTCGCGCAGCCAGGTCGGCAACCGCTCGTAGGCGAACTTCACCTTGTCGCGGAACAGCGCCTTGGCCGTGTCCAGATCCTGCGCAATGATCCCGCAGCGCTGGTTGCCATTGAACAGCGCGTGATCCAGCCACAGGATGGCCACGAGCGTGGTGAAGCCAAGCTGCCTGGCTTTCAGGATGAGATTGCGATGCCACAGCCGCGAAATCAGCCGGCGCTGTGCGCGGTTCGGCTTGAAAGGCGCCACGTTGCCGCCCTCCTCGCCGTCATCCGACTTGAGCATGATCTGGTAGAGCTGCCCCGAACAGATGCGCCACATCGGGTCGGCCAGGCACATCGCCAGCTCGGCCTCCGTGGCGGGCACAAAGTCGTGAGGCAGTTGCACGCGGTCGCTCACGCTTGTAGCTCCGCCAGTGCTTGGGCGCAGATGCTGGCTGCAGCGCTCCGCAAATCCTTTGATCTGCCGCTCCCCACACGAGCAAAAGGCTCAGGCACATCAAGCGCATACCGCTTCTCACCAATGCGTACGGCGATGCGCAGCCGAGTGCCGAAGTCCCAAAGGTCGGCGCACACACCACAGCTCCGCCCCACCTCACGCAGCTCGAACACCAAGCGGTTCATCCGGTTGTGGCGTTTGCGCCAATTGCGTGCTGCACGATTACTCATGCGTCGCCCTCCGCGTCCTTGACCACCGGCAGCGCACTGCGGCCCGAGACGCCCATGGCGGCCAGCCACTCGCCCAGTTGGCTGGCCTCGCGCGGCGGCTCCTTGTCCATGCCAAACGCCGTGCGCTCCATGTCCACCAGCTTCTGCAGGCTCTCGGCCAACACCTTCAGCGTCTTGCTGCGCTCGGGCAGGCTGATGATGGCTTGGTACAGGTCGTTGAGCTTGTCGTTGCCGCGCTCGTCAGGATTGCGCAGCGCATCACCCAGGTCGCTCAGCAGCGCAAGCGTTTGGGGATCCGTCTGCTGCTCCAACTCGGACAGGAGTGCATTGGTCAGCCTGCGCGCCCGGTGGATGTCATGGCGATGGGCCAGGCGGACATCGGCCACCGTCTGTGCATTGGCGTCAACCACCTGCCTTTCGGTGAACTTGGATTCCCTGGATACCTCACTGGATACCGCCGCCTTGGATACCAAGGCATCGGCCTTAGCCTGGATCTTCTGGGACAGGTCACGCACCCATCCATCCCGCTTTGCACGCTTGTTGATGGCGCCATGGGTGATGCCGTGCTCCTCCGCGATCTGGCGCAGGGTCTTGATGCCCGCACGGTAGTCCAGCTCAATGCGCTCCCAGTCAATCGCAGCCATCAGTGCCTCACCCCCTGCTTGGTGGCCTGCGCGAAGAACGGGCTGGACGCCATCAGGTCAGCAGCCAGCACCGCCACCGCGCCCACGAAGTCATGCGTCGTGATGCTCTCTGCGTGCACCCTGGCCAACTCCGAAGCTGTCTCCCCCAGCGCCTCCAGGTAACTGGCCCCCGGCGTGATCCAGCCATGCAGCTGGCTGCCATCGTCAAGCAGGCACACGAAGTACCCGCACTCTTGCGTGAGGGACACCTCGTCCGCGGTCGGGCCGCGGCCAATGACACTGGGGAGTGCCGCGTACAGCGCGGCTTCTGGGGATGGATGCCACACCACCGTCTCAGGTCGTGGCAACACCGTGATGGGTTGATCTGTCATGTGCTGCGCGTCGTGCGCCTTGTGTGCAATGACAGGTGAACTTAATCAGACATCTGGGGGGCGCAAGCCCTTTTTCACACTTCGCGTGCCTCAAAATTTGACACTTTCAACCCACCCTTAAACCATGATCCGCATCCCCGTCACACTCGCTCTCCGCCCAGGATGGGAGCACGTCCCCGACTCCTACGTCTCGCCTGTTGTCTCAATAGGCATCTCGGCCATGCCGGTGGCTTCGGCCGATGGAACCGTCACGCGAAACCCGCCACACAACGCCCTTGCTCTGGTAGACACAGGCGCCGACACCATCTGGGCTGATAAGAAATTCCTGGTCCAGATCGGCGCGCAGAAGATTGGTCCAAGCAAAGCCGTCACGAGAACTGCTCAGGGCGATCAAGTGCTTGATGAGTACGCCGTTTTTCTTCACATCCCTGGTATGAAGCCATTGCCAATGCGGGTTGCCGCCCTTCCATTCGATGGCGACACCCGGGCTTATCAAGTCATCATGGGCATGATGTTCATCAAGAGCGGGCGGCTCGTTATTGACCCGCAGAATGAGAGCTTTCTTGACCTGCCCGAGAACTTTGGCAGGTGAATTCAATGCGGTCGCGCTAGCTGCCCCAACGCCCAGCGCGCCGCCTCCCGGCTCTGGGCCTTCTCACTCGGATCCGCGGCCACCTTCTCCCAGGCTCGCACCTGACGGGCGTGCGCCTCATCGAAGGCCTTGCGCTTCGCCTCGCGACTGGCCATGCCCTGATCCAGCCACACGTGGCACGGGTAGCACGCCCACACCGACCACTCGTCGTTCGCCTTGCGCATCGCGCCCTTGCCATGCTTGGCTTGGTTGCTGTGGGCGGCCACCGTGGTCTGCATGCCATTGCGGCACACCCCCTTGACCCGCATCAGGCACGGCCGCTCGCGCGCCATGTCCAGCAGGGCGCGGTTGCGGTGCGCCTCCTCCTTCAGCAACTGGGTGAACATCACGCCCATTCGTCAAACCCCATCAAAAATGCATTCATCGCATCGGCCCGCTTCACCGGGTCCTTGATGCCTGGCCACAGCGTGCGCTGCGCGTGCTCGGTGCGCAGGAATCGCACCATCTGCACGTGCACCTCGCGCATGTCGTTGTCCTCCAGCTCGGCGTAGCTGATCGAGTTCGGCACGGGAATCACGCCCCCCTTAGGCCCGGGGAACCACTCCACGTGGCCTGCCCCCACCTTCAGCCAGTCGCGAAAGCTGCGGAACTGCTCGAACCGCTCCTGCGCCTCAAACAGCGCCTGCTCCATCGCCATGTGCCGGCGGTGAAACGGGCCGCTGCGCGCCTTGTGGCTGACGATCTCCACGATCTCGCCCGGCTCCAGCCGAAAGATCGAGGCCCACAGCCGGCGCCACTGGCGCTTGCCCTTCTCGCCCAGGCCATCCACGGCACCGAAGATCACGCGGCGCGCAGCCTCCGCGTCAGCCGCGGGGATCGGCCCCATGTCCATCCGGACCAACTCAATCCTTGCCACGTCGCCCCCTTGCCCATTGGGCCGCTGCAGCTGCGCCGTGCCAGCGGAACAGCTTGTCGAACTTCACCGCCACCTGCTGCGGCGCCTTGTGTGGGCACGCCTGCGGGCATCGCCCGTCGCCGGCACCTGCCAGCAGATCCAGGCTGTGCCTGCAGTAGCCGTAGTCGAGGGACCATGGCGCGCGCACAGGCTCGGCACGGGCATGGCACGGGTACGGCAGAGCCGCGCTGCCATGGCGCGCGCTGGGCGCCTGGCTCAGGGTGTCGTCGGCAGGCATCCCGTCACCTCCACCTTCACATACCCACCCACCTGGTCGGCCCCCGCAATGCTCAGGCTCCAGTGCCGGTCATCCACCCCCAGCACGTCGGCCAACCCGTCCAGGCCCGACTTCATGCGCGCCAGCGCGTTGTCCAGATCGAACGCGCGCCGGCTGGGCGGGTAGAACACCAGCGACAGGTGCAGGCGGGCTGCCTCCTGGCGCCGCACACCTTGAGCCCGCGCCTGGGTGGCGCAGGCCGCGCGATAGGCCTTCTTCGCCCGCGCGAGCACCGCCCAGTGGCTGCGCGCATTCGGGCTCAACTCCTTGGGTGGCCAGGGCAACATCAGCTCCATCACACCCCCAACCCGGACCAGGGCGATGCCGCCAACGGCTTGCGATAGTCGCCACGCCGGATCGCGCTGGCGTAGCTCAGCGAAATGCCCGCCTCCTTGGCCAGCGCCGCCAGATCGCCACCCGCGCGGATGGCGGCGGCCATCTCCGGCGACACCTTGCTGCGCCGCCCTTGGGCCAGCGCGCACCGAATCGCGTGCGTCTTGCGGTCCACCCGGTTGGCCAGCGCTGCCTGCGTCGCCGACACCGACCGCTTGGCCAGGTGCGCAATGCAGCCATCCACCCCGCATGCCGGGTAGACGTTCATCCCGGCATGCTGCGCCTTACCCTCCAGCATCCACGCCGCCCGGTACAGGCCCACCCGCTGGATCACGCCCTGGTCGTCGGTCACGTGCACCAACGGGCCCGCCTTGCGCTTGCTGCGATACACCAGGTGGCCATCCTCCGTGGGCGCGCAGTTCAGGCGGATGCGCGCCAGCGTTGCGGCCCGCTGCCGCTCGGTCATCGCCTTGATAACACCCACGCCTGCTCCTTGGCGAGCGCCCTTAACTCGCTTTCCCTGTGACCGTGCGTGCCCCACTCCACCAGCACCTGGCGGCACCGCGCCGCAATCACATCCCTTGGCTTCCTCAAACATCGCTGCAGTACCTGAATCATTCGCGCGCCGCAGTGCAGGCACGCCGGGTTGAAAAATCGATGGCTCTCGTCCTCGCGGAATGCCATGCACTGGTGGCATCCGGCAGGCTTCAGATGCGGTTTCTTCGCCATGGCGATTGCCTGCTTCGGCCCGCTGGCCGCATCGCGTGCGCGTGCAAGCGGCCCCAGCCCTGGCTGAACTCGGGCCACGGCAGCACGGCCGCCTCGCCGTAGCGCTTCACCTGCCCCTCCCACGCGCGGCGTGCGGGGTGAACCTGCGGGTTGCCCCGTCCTGCTGCTGGCACCATCACTCGGCCTCCTTGGCGGCTGTCCAAACGATCCCCGAGCGCCCGCTCACACCCTTGCGGCGCGTGCCGCTGTTCACCACCAGGCCGGCGGTCACCAGCTCGTAGCGCCTGGGGCGCGCGGCGTCGGGGTGCAGGTACAGGCCCAGGGTGATTTCGTCATCCGTCCGCCCGGCTTCGCCAGCCACGCGCACGAACTCCAGAATCAGGCGGTGGAAGTGGTTCAGGCGCATGGCCCCTCCGGCTTGATGCCCAGGGCTTCGCGTGCAAACCGAAGCCGAACGGCCCTCACCTTCACACCGGCCTCGTGCTCGCGCAGGATGCGGTGGGCCCATGCCTTCGGGTCGTGAGCCGTTGCAGCGACAGCCTGGGACGCCTGGGCCATGACCTCGGCCACCACAGCCGGATCCGCCTGAGGCGCCGGCAAGGCCTTGAACTCGGGTGGCGGCGCCTTGCGGGCCATGTCGCGGAATTCGCGCACGGTCGGCGGCTTGCCGGGCGGCAAGTGCTCGAGCGCGTGCTTGATGCCTTCGGGAAAGCGTTGGAAGCCGGCCAGCTCATGGGCCCAATCGGCCTTCACATCGGCCATGTCCAGGCCCTCCCAGCGAGCCAGAAAATCCCGGCCGTAGGTCAGCGTCAGCTTCGTGAAAATCTTGTCCACCCAGGACATGGGCAGGTCATCCGTCGTCATGCGGCACCCCCAATCCGGCGCGTCTCGTCAACGCGGCGCGCCTCCACCTCGAAGAACTCCGACGCCTGCTGTGGCGACACTCCAGGTGCCTTGCGCGCGATGGATGGCGCAACCTCCTGCATCCGCTCGCGCATCGACCGCTGGTAGGCCGTCTCCCCCGTCGTCGCCGAGCTGCTGCGCTGGCGGTCGGCCAGCAGCCAATCGGCCTTCAGGCCCTGGCTGCCCCGCAGGCACCATTCCCGCAGGAAGGCATCCAGCGACATGCCCGCCTTCTCGGCCTCGCGACGGGCGCTGTCGAGCACCGTGGCCGTCACCACCGCCTTCTTGGTCTTGCGCAGCTGCAGCCAGTCGGCCCACGTCTGCTCGGTCACGCCATCGGGGCAGGTCGGGGTGTCGGCGCGCGCTTGCGTGCGCCCCTTGGGGATTTCAGTGGGGGATTTCAGTGGGGGATTTCGTGCAACTTCTGAGGTTGCAGGGGGTGCAATTTCTGAGGTTGCAGGGGGTGCAACTTCTGAGGTTGCAGGGGGTGCAACGTGGGGTTGCGGGGGGTGCAACGTGGGGTTGCGGGGGGCTGTGCTGTGATTCGGCACCTCGCGCAGGCTGTCTGCCGGGGTATTCGTGTCCATCACCACCCGCATCAAATTGCTGGTCTGGCCACCGTCAGCGCCGCGGCGCGCGGACACCATCACATAGCCGCACTCGCGCAGATGCATGATGGATTTGCTGACCGCTTGCCGGGTGATGCCCAGCATGGCGCCGATGCGCCCCTGAGAGGGCATGCACCAGCCCTGCTTGTCTGTGTGCATACCCAACGAGCACAACACCGTCAGATCGCGCGGAGACAGCCGCTTGTCCAGCAGCGCTACCGCAGGAATAACCGCGTAGCGCGGGGTTTCGGTTTCTGTGGACGAACTCATCCCCGAGCCCCCTTCTTGCTATTGCAAGACCGACACATGGCTTGCAGGTTTTCAAACGTTGTGGGGCCGCCCTTCGATTCGGGGACGATGTGATCGCAGCACAGATCCTCATACCCGCCGCAACTCTTGCAGCGATAGGCATCACGCTCGAAAACTCGGCGCCTCAGGTTGGCGTCGATCTTGGCCTTTTTGTATCCGGTCTCTCGTGGCTTCTCCCAAGAGCGTTGGATGCCAAGCTCCCTGGCGATGATTTCCAGAATCCCGCCGCCATCGCCATCGCCCCAATGCCAGATGGCACCAATGAGTTGACGATGGCTATCAGCGAACGCTTTCAGCGCGTTCACGGCATCGCGCTCCTTCTTAATTGCCGCTTCAAGGTCGAGTTGACGATCCCAGCTCATGCCACCTCCCAGACCCGGTAGCCGTTGCGGCACACGTCGTCGCCACCCGACTGCACCACGCGGGCGCGGCCGGCTCGGGCCAGCTCGGGCAGCCGCCGGTCAATCTGCACCACGGTCAGCCCCGTGGCGTGGGTCAGCTCCCACGCGGTCGCCTGCCCAAGCTCGGCCAGGGCGGCCTCAATGCGGTCGCAGTGCGGGCCCGAGAACATCACGGCATGCTCGGCCGCCTCCATGCTGGTCACAGGGTCGTGCGCACGCACCAGCAAGCGCGCATCTGTCGCCGCTCCCATCAGGCACCCCGCTGCGCGTTGTCAGACACGCCACCGACCCGATCCAGGCGCTGCAGGATCAAACTGCGCACATGCTCTTTGCCAAACACGTCGATGGAGACAACGTGCTCGATGTACTCGGACTCGGACGAGAAGCCGGCATCCATCCAACGACGGCGGGCTGCCTCTTTCAGTTCATCGGAGACGCGTGCCTCCAGCTTGGAATTTTTCTTGCCGCCAATGAGGGCGCGGCTGAATGGAATGGCTGTCATGTGGCGGTCTTCGGGGTGAGGGTGCCCACCACTGCCATGGCTACGATGGTGGTTCTCAAGCAACCATCGCCATGGAGGGCGGACGTGATAGAAATTTCAGCGGCCTTGTCAGGACTGAACGCGGCCATCGGCCTGCTTCGCGCGGCATCCGCCGCACGAGATGAAGCCCAAGTCCGGGGCGCACTCGCAGCAGTCAATGAACGGCTTTTCGACGTGCAAACTGCCAACCTGCATGTGATTGAGCAGCTCCACACGTCGCAGACGCGCATCCACGCACTCACCGAAGAACTGCGACAGCTCAGAGCAAGTCAAGCGGATCGTTCGCTCTATGTCCTGCACAACCTCGCCAAAGGGTCTGGGCGTCACTTCTGGGCCTACCGCTACGACTTGGCGCGCGCACCCGATGACGGCCCCTCGGGCCCGCCGCATTACCTCTGCCAGCCTTGTTTCGAGGCCGGCCGCAAGGTCGTTCTCACCAGCAACGGCCGCCACATCTGGTACTGCAGCGTTTGTCGCGCCCAGGGGTACGCTGGCGACGACGATGACTACGCCCTCATCTCTCAGACTTGAGGCGCGCGATTTCTCAGCCTTTGCTGCTGCCATCAGCTTGGCTGCAGCCGCAAACTTGTCCGCGTCGAGGACAAACCCGTTGCCCATGTCGATGTACTCACCCATGGGCCAACTCCTCAAACATGGCTTTCGCGCGCTTGACTTGAGCGTTGGTCAGGCGGCCATCGCTGGCTTTCGTGCTCGGGTTCAGCCAAGGGTGTTCAAGCTTCACCTTGGCCGGAATGCCGCGGCGCTTCCAGTTGTTCACACGACGCGCACCGTTGAGCCCCTGCAAGCCGAGCCGCTTTGCAACCACTGTGCTACCGCCAAGCAGGCGGATGAGTTCCGTGTCTGTCATGGCATGCATTAAACATCATGTTTGCCACTTTGGCAAACGGCATGTTTCAACATTTTGTTGAAAAATGAACACATGCACCCCGTAACAGAGCGAATCCATCAAGCTGTTGCAACCCTGACTGGGAAGTCCAGCGTTGGTCCCACCGACGTGTCCCAGTTCTTGGGGTTGGCAAACTCTCAGACGGCCAAAAATTGGGAGTCGCGCGGCCCGTCGAGCGAAGGCCTGGTTGCGGCCGCAGAACGCGGCATCAGCATGAGATGGCTGAGGTCTGGTGAAGGCTCAATGTTCAGCGGCCCCCCACAGGCCATTGATCTGGACAACAACCCCGACTACCCCGCCGTGCGTCGGGTGAAGTTCAAGCTGTCGGCAGGGGCGTCCGGCTACGGCATCGAGTACCTGGACGAGGAAGCTCAGCCCATCGTCTTTCGCAAGGATTGGTTCAGCGCCAACGGCTACCGGGCAGAGAAACTGCTGGCTGTGCGCATAGCCAACGGCAGCATGGAGCCCGGCCTTTACGACGGCGACATCGTCGTCGTCAACACCGAGCAGGACCAACCCAAGGACGGCGCCGTGTTCGCTGCCAACTATGAAGGCGAAATGGTGATCAAGCGCCTGCAGCGCGATGCGGGCGAGTGGTGGCTGTGCTCAGACAATCCCGATCAGCGACGCTATCCGCGCAAGGTCTGCCACGAGGGGGTGTTCCTGCTGGGACAGATCGTCTACAAGCAAAGCTCACATATATAAGCAAATGCAGAGATAAAGCAGTGCCATGACACCACTGAAACACCTGTCAATTGCGCTTGCGGCATTCGGATGTGCAACCCACCTCATGGCTGCCAGTTTGGTGGAGCAATACGTTATTACTGCGGCCAAGGCTGCAAACGACAGCCTCAAGAACGCACCGAAAGATGGCGTCACGAAGTCCATCAAAGCCTATGCTCAGGGCTCGACGCTAGTTCACGAACACGTTCTATCGCTACGCCCCGATGTGAGCGAACGAGAGCTGCAACTCTGGCGGTCTGGCACCAGAAGTGAAGTTGTGCCAGGCGTGTGCAGCCACCTCAAGCAGGACGAGTTCTTCAACAAACACGGCTTCCAGGTCCGGTATCGCTATCTCAATCAATCAGGCAAGGTACTGGATGATTTCGTGGTTAACAGGCCAGCGTGCCAGGGTTTGTGAGGTCAACCGAACAACACCCCTCCAAGCCGCCCACCGAGGCGGCTTTTTTTGTGCCCGTGCGAGACCGAGACGGCGAGCCTTAATGGGAGGCTGCCGACGGGCCCACGCCTTGGCGCCCGAGCATCCACATGTCCAGGCCACAGCCGCATCACGCTGGAGGTCGCCCTCAGATGTCAATTAAACACAATGTTCATACATGGTGTTGACCAAGCGTAAAACATAGTGTTTAATTCACTCATCGACCAACGAACGTCGATGACGCCCATGAAGGACGCAGCGAAGGTATCCCGTAGCTGAGCAGCCGCCGAGGTCTGCGCCGTCCCGAGGCCGAGGGTGGAGGCAGCAGCAGCTTTGGGCCGGAATGCAAAGCTGGAAACCAAAGCGTCTTCTCCGAGGGCGCTTTGCTTTGCCAACAACCCGCCTGACGCCCGTGCAAACCCCGATGAATTGGGGCGTGCCAGCCCATACAGTGGGGGCGTGATGGGACGCGGGTTAGCGCCGCCTCGCACTCCTCCAAAAAACCACTGCTTCATGTGAGCCATCACACCGGCCCGCCAATGTGCGGGCCGTTTTATTTCAAGCCAACAAGTACGTGCGCTGCGGATTGGTCTACTCCAATGGCCAATACCTTGTAGCAACAAGGCTATGACAAAAAGCACACTCTGACCCTGCTGCGTCTATTTTGACAATGCGCAATTTGGTGCTATCCAAGTTAAGGGAGTGACCCTCATGTCACAACAGCAGAATCAACCCAAACCCCCTGGATCTGGAAACCCGCAACAGGTGAGACCGGACCAGGAACAACACGGGGACAAAAAGCGGCAGGAACAACAACAACAAGAAGACAAACCTGACGAGCAGAAGAAGAACCCTCAGCAACGCTGAGTGGCCACGTTGACCTAGTCAACTCGACTAAACGAGCCCGCATCTTGCGGGCTTTTTTATGCCCAAACCCACCAACAAAGCCCACACCCAGGTTCACCGCGCCGTCAACCCTGCGTTGCGGATCACTGCACGGGCCTAAACGTGTGCCAATCCCCGCTGGCGGTAAACGCGGGGCCATCATTGAAGCGGCGGCGTGGATGGACACGCATCGCATGTCGGCGGCAGAGGGCATTGCGTCCCGAAGCGAGCAATAGCCGAGCCAGTATCAAGTCTGGCCCGCTTCAATGATGGTGATCTCTTCCGTACGCATTCACAGCCAAAAGCGTACCAATCTACTCATCCAAGCCCGCCCTGAGCGGGCTTTTTCATTGGAGCCCGCCATGTGCCGCATCTCCCGCGCCTACGACGCGTTCTGCGACCGCGAACTGGACGCCTACTTCGACGCGCCCGACCCCGAGCCCGCGGAGTGCGCCTGCTGCAACGAGCAGTGCGAGCCCGACGACCTCACCAACGGCGAGTGCCCTGCTTGCGCCGCCGAGACAGCAGCCTGGGTCGCCTTCTGCGGCCCGCGTCAGCCGATTTCCACCCTTTTCGAGGAGTTCCACCATGAATCTGAACGACCTGGGTTTCAAGAACCCGCCCCACCTCCAGCACCCATCCGACCTGGCGATGGATGTCATCCAGCAGCAGGTGCAAGCGCCCGAGCCGCCGGCGCTGCTGGTCCTGAAGGGGCAAATCGTGCATTCGGCCCCTTTCATGGACTGCTGGAAGCTGCGTGAGCTGATCCGCCAATGTGGCGGCCAGGTGGACATGTTCACCCACACCACAGGATGACGGCATGGACGACACATTTCTCAGGTTCCCCCGGCGAAGCCGCACGGACACCCCGATCACCGAGCCCGCACCCCGCGGGCTTTTTGCTGCCCGCGACACCACGCCCTGGGTAGCCGTCCAGTGGGCATTTGCCCTGCTGATGCTCTGGCTGGTGCTGGTGTTGTCGGCCTGCGCCGGCCCTGATGACGCACACGCCGATGCCGATGTGCAGACCGACCTGCAGGCCATCGCTGATGCCCTGGCCGGCGAGCGTCCGAGCTACATCACCGAAGCGGACTGGATTGCCGCGAAACACGCGCTCTTGACTGCGCAAGGAGAAAAACAGCGATGAACGAACTCGCAATTCAAAGCGCCAGCACGCTGATGATGGACGACGCGGCCATCACGCGCATCGAGCGCATCGCCGGCCTCATGGCCAGCGGCAAGACCACGGTGCCCCAGCACCTGCGCGCCAGTCCGGGCGACTGCTTCGCCATCGTCATGCAGGCGATGCAGTGGGGCATGAACCCCTTCGCCGTCGCCCAGAAGACCCACCTGGTGAACGGCACACTCGGCTACGAGGCCCAGCTGGTGGCCGCCGTCATCAACAACAGCGGCATCGTGTCCGACCGCTTCAACTTCGAGTGGTTCGGCCCCTGGCACCAGGTCATCGGCAAGTTCGCCATCAAGCGCAACGACAAGGGCGCCGAGTACCGCGTGCCCGACTGGAAGGCCGCCGACGAGGAAGGCTGCGGCATACGCGTTTGGGCCACCATCAAAGGCGAGGCCGGCCCGCGCGAGCTGGAACTGCTGCTGTCCCAGGCTCGCGTGCGCAACTCCACGCTGTGGGCCGACGATCCCAAGCAGCAACTCGCCTACCTGGCACAGAAGCGTTGGGCTCGCCTACATGCCCCGGACGTGATCCTGGGCGTCTACACCCCCGACGAGCTGGAGCCCACCTTGTCCAAGGACATGGGCATGATCGATGTGGTGCCCGCGAAGGCGCCAGAAACCTACGACCAGACCAGGTTCGACGCCAACGTGGGCGGCTGGGCCACCTTGATCGTGAACAAGGGCAAGACGGTGGATGACATGGTGGCCTTCATCGAAAAGAAGGGCGCCAAGCTGTCCGACGGTCAGCGCGAGGCTCTGGCCGCCAAGGTGCAGGCCCTGCGCGACGCCAAGGTCACGGACGTGCAACCCAAGCAAACGCCCGACCAGGCTGAAGAGGCAGATGAGGACGGCGTGATCGCCGAGATCGGCCCGCGAGACATCGAGAAAGCCTTGACGGACGCCACGACGGTGGACGAGCTGTACGCCGCCGGCATGCACATCGACAACTTGGCGTGCACACCCGAGTGGCTCGACCACCTCAACAAACTTTTCACGGCTCGCAAGGCCGAACTGGAGTAAGCATGCGCGTCATCGACGTGATCCAGGGCACGCCGGAATGGCTGGCCCACCGCATGGGTAAGCGCAACGCATCGGATGCACCGGCCATGATGGGCTGCACGCCCAACAAGAGCCGCGGCGACCTGGTGCGTGAGCTTGCAACCGGCGTCGCTCCTGAGTTCTCGGACTTCGTGCAACGCCGCATTCTCGACAAGGGCCACGAGTTTGAACGCCTGGCCAGGCCGCTGGCCGAGGAGTTCGCGGGAGAAGAGTTCAGCCCGCTCAGCGCCGTGGCCGATGAGGACCCACGCTACGCCGCCAGCTTTGACGGCATCGACTTTGCAGAGACGGTGAGCTGGGAGCACAAGCGCCTGAACGCCGACCTGCGCGCCGTCATGGTGCCTGGCTGCACCGGCGCTGACCTGCCGCTGATGTACCAGGTCCAGATGGAGCACCAGTGCCTCGTGTCCAAGGTCGAGCGCGTGCTGTTCACCGCCAGCGACTGGGATGGCGACGAGCTGCTGGACATCCGCCACTGCTGGTACACGCCCAACCCGAAGCTGCGTGCACAGGTCATGGCCGGATGGGAGCAGCTGAACAAGGACGTGGCCGCCTACCGCGAGAGCCCACCCGAGCCTGCAGCGCCCGTCGTTGCCGCACCGGTGGACACGCTGCCCGCGGTTGCCGTGCAGCTGCAGGGCAACCTGGCCGTGGTATCTAACCTGGACAAGGTAGCCGTGGCCGTGCGGGGCTTCATCGACGGCATGGTGGCCAAGCCCGCCACCGATCAGGAGTTCGCCGACGCCGAAGCCGAATGTAAGGCGCTCAAGAAGGGGGAGGACGCGATGAAGGCGGCCGTGGCCAATGCGCTGGCCCAGGTCAGCGACGTGGAAGCCTTCACTCGCACCGCCAACGATCTGGCCGACCTGATGCGCACCACGCGGCTGGCTCGCGAGAAGCTGGTGACAGCCGAGAAGGACGCGCGCAAGGCCGCTCTCGTGCAGGACGCTCAGGCTGCGCTCGACTCCGCGGTCGCCGACCTGAACCGGCAGATGGGCGCGAACTGGCTGCCGCGCCAGAACGCTGGCTTCGGCGAGGCTATCAAGGGCTTGAAGTCCCTCGACAGCATGCGCGACAAGCTGGCCGTCGCGCTGTCGAACGCGAAGTTGGAGGCCACGACCAGGGCGCACACCCTGACCCTCAACCGCGACCTCCTGCGTGGTGACGGCCAGGACTGGATCGCCCTCTTCCCTGACTTCCCCACCGTGGGCACGAAGGAGCCTGAGGACTTCCAGGCGCTGGCCGCGCTGCGCATCAGCCAGCACCGGCAGGCCGAAGCTGCCCGCCTGGACAAGGAGCGCGAGCGCATCCGGGCCGAAGAAGAAGCCAAGGCGAAACGCGAAGCCGATGAAGCCCTGCGCAAGCAACTGGCAGAAGCTGAGGCCAAGGTGCAGGCGAACATCGCCGAAGCCAAGCAAGCCGGAGTCGTGGACGCCACGCTGCTGGACAACCTGTCCGCGGTGCACAAGGACCTGACCGCTGACGTCATCTCGGACATCGACGCGCGCCGGGTCATCGGCGAGGCCAAGGCCAGCGCCGCGCAGATCGAAGGTGACACCGTGACCTTGGGCCAGCTCAACGCCCTGCTTGCCCCGATCCGCATCGACGCCGCTGGCCTGGCCGATCTGGGCTTCACGCCCAGCGCCACGGTCAAGGCCGCCAAGCACTACCGGGCCGGCGATGTTCCGCGCATCTGCAATGCGTTGATCCAGCACCTGCAAGGGGTACTGGTCACCGCTTGACCTCACTGCTCGGCGCCCGCCGGCTCATCCCATCTGGCCCGCACCTGCGGGCCTTTTTCATGGAGATCCCGTGAACACCTATCGCAAGATGATCGCCGACAAGGTGATCAAACGCTCCGATGTGGGCCAGCAGATCCGCCTGCAGGACATCCACGTCAAACCCGGCTTCAACAAGCGTGCACACACCGCCGCCTACGAAGCCGCCCAGGTCGAACTGGTGGAGTACCTGGCCGGTGGCGGCACGGTTCCCGCGCTGGAGGTCTACCCGCGCGATGAGGGCGGCGTCTGGCTGGTCGAGGGCCACCGCCGTCACGATGCATTCACGCGCCTTGCGGCAGCCGGCCAGCCGGTCGAGTGGATCCTCATCACGCCCTTCAACGGCAACGACGCCGAGCGCGTGGCCCGCATCGCTACCAGCAACAGCCAGCTCCAGCTGGCACCGATTGAACGCGCCGCGGTCTACGCCCAGCTGCGCGCGTTCAACTGGTCGGTCGAGGACATCGCCAAGCGGGTCGGCAAAACAGCAGAGCACGTCCGCTCCCTGCTCCAGCTCTGTGATGCGGACACCGATGTGCAGGAGCTGGTCAAAGCTGGTGAGGTTTCGGCCACGGTGGCGGTGCAGCACGTGCGCAAGCACGGCGAGCGCGCCGGCGAGGTGCTGGAGCAGAAGCTGACCCAAGCCAAGGCCGAAGGTAAGGCCAAGGTCACCGGTTCAGCCGATGCGCCCGACTTCGCCAAGGCCCTGCAGCACCCTGCGCTGGCCGGCATGCCGGGCCTGGACAAGCTGACGCCGCAAGCCCTCGCAGAGCTGTGGGCCAAGCTGCCCGCGGGCCTGCCCAAAGGCGCGCTGTTCGTGGGCGCTGTCGCGCTTGCCCAGGATGAAACCCACTGAACGAGGTACTCCCATGCTCTGCTTTGTGCAACGAGGTGACTTCTTGGAGCTGTCAGGGCCACCAGCCGGAGAGGTGGCCAAGGTCCTGGGCTTGACCCTGACGAAAGACCACAAGGGCCAGCCGATGGTGTTCTTCCCAACCATGCAGCGCGAATGGGCCAGGGCGGAGCTGAAGAAGGCGGGTTGGCTTCGTGTTCGGTTCTACGTCAACAACCCCCTGAAAAAGCGCACGGTTCGCCTCATGCGCAAGCGCAAACACTGGCGCAAGCGCGCCCAGGACTCCACCCATGAGCTGGTGACATGGCCCACCGGAAAGCCAGGCCGCGAGGCCTGCGAAACCAAGGTCATCACCAGCTTGGCCAAGTTGAACCAGTGGTTCGACCCTCATCGCGCCAGCGTGGTCGCAGCCGTGATCCAGCGCCGCGCCATGCGCACCTTCAACTCCCAGCAATAGGCCCGAAAGCATGCCCACTGACCAAACGCCGAAGCCCGACCCCACGGACGAAATGATGATCTGCTTGAGCTGCGGTGCGCGGGTGCCCAGGCCGCCGCCTGGAAGCGCGCCACAACTGCCCTGCGGGCATTGAGGAGGCAATGCGATGTTGCACACATCCCTGCCCCATCCCGCGGCGGTGCCGGTCACCGCGCTGCTGAGTCTGGGAACCCTGAGGCCGCGCATCTTCCTGCGGCATGAGGGCACCCCCCTCATGTCATTGACCCCTGAAGTGCGGAACATGGGCCTGACGGGTGCCGGGGTGAACGACTTGATCCAGCACTCGCTTGACAGCCTGCAGGACCTGCAGGCCACCGGTCAGCCCAGGCATTACCTCGCGCTGCAAGGTGTGGTGTGCGCAATGCTCGAGCTTCAGCGCATGGACGCGATCCACATCGACACGGCCGCGATCATGAAAGGGTATGACGCGCTGAGCACCATCCAGGCGCGCCACTACGACGCCCTCTCCGGCACATGGAGCCACATCCGGATGACGGCCCCCGAAATGGCCAACATCGAAAACGCCATCCACCACCACGGCGCCCAGCTTCTGAACTCCAGCCGCGGCGAGGTGATCGACGCGATCAAAGCTTCAACGAATTGGACCCAGGCGCAGGCCGACGCCATCGTCGCCAAGGTTCGGTGCATGAATTGACCTGACCCAACCCACCCTGCCCGCCCCAAGCGGGCTCTTTTTTCGCCCAGGCCGAGCGCCTGGCAGCTTGACCATGAATCCACCAGTCCTTGACCCCTGCTGTGGCAGCCGAATGATGTGGTTCGACAAGTCGGACCCACGCGCAGTGTTCGGCGACCGCCGATCCGAAACGATCACCGTGACGGACAACTCGCGCGGCAACGCATCTGGCCAGCGTGTCCTGACCATCGATCCCGATGCTCTCTTGGACTTCCGTGCGCTGCCCTACCCCGATGGCTCATTCCATCTTGTGGCATTCGACCCGCCGCCTGCCAATCCAGATCAAAGGCGGCGAGCAGCGCGACATCACGATCCATCCGCCGAAGGGCGTCAAGGAGCAACCCCAATGACCGATGCCGAATTCGATGAGCTGCATGGCGGGCGCGAACTGCTGCCAATCGAGCAAGCAATTTATGAGGCAGAGGGAGCCGAGCGCTTCCAAAGATTTCACGGGCACGGCCGCAGCAGGCCACAGCAGGCCGAGCAACAGGAGCAACCCAATTGACCCGAGAGCAAAAAATCATCATGGCCGACTCACCCGAAGCGGCCAGCATTCAAACAGTCACCGGCTGGGTCGCCCGCGACGGCCGATTCTGGGGCGACGATGAACGCACGGCGCGCTACTGCGGCTCCACGCATCACAAGTGCGAAAACAATCCCGACCACCCTCCTGTGAAGAACCGGTCGTACTGCATCGCATGTCACATGGAGAAAGTAGAGAAACGCTGGCAAGACATGCCCAAGGTGGCGCACACGCCGGATAGTTTCCCGCTCCACCTGTATGACAGTGACCAATATTTTTTCGATGACGACGATTTGATCTACTGGTTGGAGACAAACGACGTTAAGCCAGGGGATGTG
The DNA here is from genome assembly GCF_002158865.1 of Comamonas serinivorans. Lineage (NCBI taxonomy): Bacteria > Pseudomonadati > Pseudomonadota > Betaproteobacteria > Burkholderiales > Comamonadaceae > Comamonas > Comamonas serinivorans. The sequence goes on from NZ_CP021455.1 coordinate 4,008,406, forward strand.
CGACTCACTAAGTGCAGGCCGTCGTACCCGAATCAAATCGACCCAAACGAGCACTTTATCGACATCCTGCCCGAAGATGGAGAGGTTCCGGCGGATGTGTGGGAGGCGTTTGAAAAGTTGAACGCAGTGCTTAAAAGCTCTGAGCCTTTCAGCTGGTCACCAGACGAGACGCAAGGGGTCACGCTACCTGCCGACTTCCTCTCGCCCTTGCAAAACAACACGTTGAGTGATGTCGGCGACATCGGTGTCGTTGACATCAAGGGGGAATCGGCATGAGCACCGAGCAACAAGAGCAGATCACCGACGCGATGGTTGACGACCTCGCACAAGAGATTCGGCGCGTCGATGGCAATCACTCGCTTGGTGCTTGTGCGCTTGCTGAGGCGCTGATGCCGTTTCTGGTGGGTCGAGCACTGGCAGCACAGCCCCAGGCTGCGCAAGAGCCGGTGGCGGTCTACCACGGTCGGTGCGTCATCGACTGCGGGGATTGTGGGCACCACGACATAGAGATGCTCAGGATGATCCCCAAGGGGGCGAAGCTCTACACCCACCCAGCGCCCCAGGCTGCGCAAGCGGTGCCGCAGAATGCGCGCGACATCCTTGAGCGCTGCCGTGAGTTCATTGATACAGCGCCTGCATACCCAGCGGGCGCCGATCTGGCCGATCAGATTGATGCATTGCTCGCCGCCCCGAGTGCGCAGGACATCAACGAACAGCGAGAATCTACGGACAACTGGCGCCACCTTGCGCTGCAGTTCGACTACCACCGCATGCAAGCCATGAGCCACCTGCGAAACCTGCTGGCCGACAGCGTGGGGCATCGTGAAGTCGCCGAGGCGTTCGTGTTGGCAGGTCCTGTCAGCGGCACCGACATTGCGCATGATGCCGCCCGGTATCGCGCGCTGCCTCAAGCCGCCCGCGACGTGCTGGCCGAGCGACAGCGGCAGGAGGGAGGCGGATCGTGAAGATCGGCATTGCGCGCATCTACTACGGAGGCGGTCGAAGGTTCTTCACCCTCAAAGCCGCATGTCGAGCCGAAGCCAAGGCCCGCATCAAAGCCCGAGCAATCAAACGCTTGGGCTTTTTTCTTGACGACGGGGACGAGTACCCCACTGCATTCATTGCCCGAGTTGCGCGATTGCTGGAGCGGGCGCATAGGAGAACAACGCCGTGACCAAAGAAGATGTGATTCGAATTGCTCGCGAATTTGGCTGGGAAGAAAAAAACTGGGCAAGCCAAACAGTGTTCATTGTGGACATGGGCGACCTAGTGAACTTCGCTTTCCAGGTGGCCGCCGCCGAACGCGAGGCCTGCGCCAAGGCCGCCGAAGGCTTTCCCGAAAACCGTGATTGGGTGCCAAACAGCTTGTGGGGCAACATCCGGCGCGATGTTGCCAACTTCATCCGTAAGCGAAGTGGGACGTGAGCGCACAATGCCCAGATGGCAGTCTGCACGATCTACGACTGGGCACGCATGCGCCGTGAGCACTGGCGAGACGGCAAGCTCGTGCGCGTCTACACAGAGCCCGACAAGGTGATGGCCCGCACGCCGGGCTACTCCGGCGACCTGGCTGCGGTCACCTTCGACCTCGCTGTCTGCGTGCAACTCGTGGGCACAGCCAGGGCCGACAAGATCACGGCCGAGGCTGCCAGCGGCAAGCCTTTCGTGAGCAAGTACGGCAAGGGCAAGCCTTTTGACTTCAGCCGCACCTATGGCGACTGGGACGCCTTCATGGCGCGTGTCGAGCGCGAGATTTACGACCGAGCGAGCGCACCAGGCGCCACGTGACGGCATCCAAATTCAACACCAACAGCCGCCCACGAGGCGGCTTTTTCATGGAGCGCACATGAAGCATTCAGAAACAAACGCAGAGGGCGAACCCCCTACCGTCGCGGCCGAGTGGGTCCTGGCCTCCAAGTTCCAGGAGCTGACCGGCGTGACCCGCGAAACCGTGAAGCAACGCAAGAAGTGCGGGGTGTGGCGCGAGGGCATTCAGGTTGCCGTCGTGCGCCGCCGCCTCTACGTCAACATCAAGGCCGCTGACCAATGGATAAGAGATCAGATCCCCCAACCCCGCCGGGCGTGAAAATCAGGCAGTTCGTGGCCGGAGATCGGCTGCAGATTGCCTTCACCTTCGAGGGCCAGGAATGCCGCGAGTTGCTGCCGCCTGGCCCCATCACAAAGTCGAGCATCCTGCGCGCCTCCTCGCTGCGAGAAGAAATTCGCCGCAAGGTCAAAGAGGGAACCTTCGACTACGCCACCTACTTCCCCGACAGCCCGCGCGCCAAAGCACCCAAGAAAAACAGCACGTTGATGGAGACACTGCTGCAAGCTCAGCTGGCCACCTATCAGCGCCAGGTGGCCAACGGCAAGCTCGCACAGTCCAGCTTTGACGGCTACGCCAAGGCCGTCAACAGCGCCCAGATGAAGCGCTGGCACGGCCTGCAAATTTCCGAGGTCACCCCCAGCATGCTGCGCGAATGGGTCGCCGGCATGGACTGCACCAGTAAGACCATCCGCAACCGACTCATCCCGCTGCGCAGCGTGTTCGAGGACGCGCAGAACGACGAGGTGATCGACTTCAACCCGTTCGAGCGCGTCGCGCTGTCCAAGCTCATCCGCCAAACAGCCAAGGCCAGCGACTACGTGGTCAACCCCTTCAACGCTACCGAGCGCGCTGCGTTGCTTGACGCCTGCCGGCCGGATGAGAGGCCCATGCTTCAGTTCTGGTTTGCTACCGGCTTGAGGCCTGGCGAGCTGCAGGCCCTGCAGTGGGACCACATCCACTGGTCCCGGCGTGTGGCAGCAATCCAGCTCAACCAGGTGGCCGGCGTGCTCAAAGGGCCAAAGACGGCGGCTGGTGTGCGCGATGTGGATCTCGATGCCTCAGCCATCACAGCGCTGAAAGCACAGCGCTCGATCTCCGAAGCCAAGGGCGCTCGGGTCTGGTTGAACCCGCGCGACGGCACGCCATGGGCCAACGATGCTCAGGTTCGCAAAAGCTTTTGGCTGCCCGTTTGCAAGCGGGCCCAGGTGGACTACCGCAACCCCTATCAGGTACGGCATACCTATGCCTCCACCCTGCTGACCGATGGTCACAACCCATGGTACGTCGCTGCTCAACTGGGGCACGAGGATGTTGAGATGGTCTTCCGCACCTATGGCAAGTTCATCCGCGAGGACTACCAGAAGCCCAAGCCGGAACTGCGGGTGGTGGGCGCTTCCTGACCGGTGCGATTTCGGTGCGATTTCGGTGCGATTTTCAGGACACCGCAGCACCCTGAGGACCAAAGAAAAACCGCCTCACACCAGTGTTTCCGGTGTGAGGCGGTGTCTTGTATGGTGGAGCTGGGGGGATTTGAACCCCCGTCCGCAAGCATTCCTCGAGCAGATCTACATGTTTAGCGTTCTGATTTGAGTCTCACCAACTGCCCCGCGCAGACGCACGCTGAACAGCCGGCCAGTGCCCTTGTGTCTCACCCCAACCCAAGGCACCCGGGTTGAAGCCAGCCCATGTAAATTCCCTCGCAGCCTGGACGCCTTGCGGCGCCCTTGCCCAGCCCATCGGCCAACTGTTGCGAGGCTCACCGGTTATTAGGCGGCGAGTGCGAAACGTTCGTCGTTTGCAGTTAGTTTTTTTCAGCGGTTTCACGAGGTGACTGAACCTCGACATGCACCGACACGATTCCAACCCACGTCGAAACCAATGCAGCCCCAGAACCGGGTAGTTTAGCCCGGATTGACCAATTTCAAGACCTCTGCGGGTGTGCGCAGCAAAAATTCCGCCCCCCAGCCAGCCGGATCGCCGGCTTCGCCCAAGTAACCGTAGGTGGCAACGGCTGCCGCCATGCCCGCCGCGTGCGCAGCGTGCACGTCGCGCAGGTCATCGCCCACGTACAGGCAGCGTTCAGGGGCCACCCCCAGGCGCCGCGCGGCTTCCAGCAACGGCTCGGGATGCGGCTTGGCATGGGGCGTGGTATCGCCCCCAATCAGCACCCCGCAATCGCGGAACAAGGGCAACTGCCCGGACAGGGGCAAGGCAAAGCGCTCGGACTTGTTGGTCACCACCCCCCACGGCAGGGCTTGAGCGGTCAAGGCTGCAACCAAGTCCATCACACCGTCGAACACCACCGTGCGCGCGGTGAGGTCGGCCTCGTAGTTGCAGAAGAACTCCTCCCGCATCGCCTCGAACTCGGGGTGCTCCGGCGTGATGCCAAACGCCACGCCCAGCATGCCACGCGCACCAGTACCCGCCATGGGTCGATACAATTCAAACGGCAAACCAGGCATACCCCGGTCAACACGCATTTTGTCGGCCGCAGCACCCAGGTCGGGGGCACTGTCGATCAAGGTGCCATCGAGATCGAACAACACACTGTCAAACACCATGATCTCCCGCCGATGCCAGGGGTGCAGACGCCGCCATCATGTAGTTCACACGCACGCTGTCGGTGAGCCGATACCGCTTGGTCAAGGGGTTGTATTCCAGGCCCTTTTGCTGCAGTGGCGACATATTGGCGGCCCGGCAAAATGCAGCCATTTCCGCCGGCGTGATGAATCGCGCATATTCATGCGTCCCCCGCGGCAGCATATTCAGCACATATTCAGCCCCCACAATGGCCAGGGCAAACGACCAGGGGTTGCGGTTAATCGTGGAGAAACACACCACTCCCCCGGGTTTCACCAATTGCGCACAGGCACGCACCACAGAGGCGGGATCCGGCACGTGTTCCAGCATCTCCATGCAGGTCACCACGTCAAAGTGCCGAGGCGACTCGGCCGCCAGCTGTTCCACGGCGACATTCCGGTAGCTGACGTTGGGGGTCTGCGCTTCGAGCGCATGCAACTGCGCCACCTTCAGCGACTTGTCAGCCAGATCAATGCCCAAGACCTGAGCGCCCCGGCGTGCCATGGCATCGGCCAGGATGCCGCCCCCGCACCCCACATCCAGCACCTGCTTGCCCGCCAACCCTCCAGCCAGGGTGTCGATCCACCCCAAGCGCAAAGGGTTGATGTGGTGCAACGGCGCAAACTCGCTTTCCGTGTCCCACCACCGATGGGCCAAGGCGGAAAACTTGGCCAACTCGGCGGGGTCAACGTTGGCAGGGGTGGTGGCTTCGGTCATGGCAGGCAATTGTGGCAGCGGCGCAAGAAAAAAGCCCCTTACGGGGCTTTTGGCGGGAGAGTGGCCAAAAGGCCACATCACGAAGCTCAGCGTTGCGTGCCGACGACTTCGATTTCCACGCGGCGGTTTTGGGCGCGGCCGGCAGCGGTCTTGTTGTCGGCGACAGGCTGCTTCTCGCCCTTGCCTTCGGTGTAGACACGGTTGGCTTCGATGCCCTTAGACACCAGGTACGCCTTCACAGCATTGGCGCGACGCAGCGACAGCTTCTGGTTGTAGGCGTCCGAACCGATGGAGTCGGTGTGACCCACGGCCACGATGACTTCCAGGTTGATCTGCTGAACCTTGGAGGCCAGGTCATCCAGCTTGGCCTTGCCTTCGGGCTTCAGCACCGACTTGTCGAAGTCGAAGAATGCATCAGCTGCATAGGTGATCTTCTCAACCGTCGGAGCGGGCTTGGGAGCCGGTGCCGGAGCCTGGGCCACAGGAGCCGGGGCGGGAGCGGGAGCAGCGGCTTGCTTCAGGGCACCGTCGCAATCCACAGCAGCGGTTGCAGGCGTCCAGAAGGCATTGCGCCAGCACAGTTCGTTCGTGCCGTTCTTCCACACCAGCTCACCGGTGCCGTTTTGCCAGTTGTCGATGACGTTGCCGCCGTTGGCTGCACGGACTTGGGCGCTGGCCGAGGTTGCGAGCGCTGCGGAGACGAACAGCGTCGCCACAATGTTCAGTTTCTTCATGGTTCTCCTCATGGGAAAAAGGCCGCAGACACTCTGCGAAAATTGGACGCCGGTGGATGGGCACCACCAGAAACGTTGATTTGATTGTGCCACACGCTGGTGGCTCAGACCGTGGTCAACCCCCCAAGCATACTGGGCGGGGGGCCCGATTTGTGCGGTTGTGTTGCGCTGCCGCGACACACACCTGTCGCTAGAATGGCCGCTTTTGGTCCTGGCCGATTCGCCTCTGACAGATGACATCTTTTGCCAAGGAAACGCTTCCAATCAGCCTGGAAGAAGAGATGCGCCGCAGCTACCTCGATTACGCGATGAGCGTGATCGTGGGGCGGGCCCTGCCCGATGCGCGCGACGGCCTCAAGCCCGTTCACCGGCGTGTGCTCTATGCCATGAACGAGATGGGCAACACCTACAACAGCAAGTACCGCAAGAGTGCGCAGGCTGTTGGGGAGACCATGGGTAAATATCACCCCCATGGCGATTCGGCGATCTACGACACCATTGTTCGCATGGCGCAGGATTTTTCCATGCGCCACATGCTGATCGATGGCCAGGGCAATTTCGGCTCGGTGGACGGCGATTCCGCCGCCGCCATGCGATACACCGAAATTCGCCTGGCGAAAATCGCGCATGAAATGCTGGCCGATATTGACAAGGAAACCGTCGATTTCGGCCCCAACTACGACGGCAGCGTGCAGGAGCCCCTCGTGCTGCCTTCGCGCCTTCCTGCGCTGCTCGTCAACGGCTCGGCCGGCATTGCCGTCGGCATGGCCACGAACATCCCGCCACACAACCTGAACGAGGTCGTCGACGCCTGCCTGCACCTGCTCCAGGCGCCCGACTCGACGGTGGATGACCTGCTGGCTTTCATCCCGGCGCCCGACTTCCCCACCGGCGGGATCATCTACGGCATGCAGGGCGTGCGCGAGGGCTACCGCACCGGCCGCGGCCGCGTGGTCATGCGGGCCAAGGTGCATTTCGAGGACATCGACCGTGGCCAGCGCCAGGCCATCATCGTCGACGAGCTGCCCTACCAGGTCAACAAAAAGACCTTGCAGGAGCGCATGGCCGAGCTGGTGCACGAGAAGAAGATCGAGGGCATCAGCCACATCCAGGACGAGTCCGACAAGTCGGGCATGCGCCTGGTGATCGAGCTCAAGCGCGGCGAAGTGCCCGAGGTGGTGCTGAACAACCTGTACAAGCAGACGCAGCTGCAGGACACCTTCGGCGTCAACATGGTGGCGCTGGTCGATGGCCAGCCCAAGCTGTGCAACCTGAAGGACCTGATCCAGGTCTTCCTCGAGCACCGTCGCGAAGTGGTGACGCGGCGCACGGTCTACAACCTGCGCAAGGCCCGCGAGCGCGGCCACATCCTCGAGGGCCTGGCCGTCGCCCTGGCCAACATCGACGACTTCATCCGCATCATCCGCGAGTCGCCCACGCCGCCCGTGGCCAAGTCCGAGCTGATGAGCCGGGGCTGGGACAGCGCGCTGGTCAACGAGATGCTGACGCGCACGCGCGAAGACGGCGGCGTGATCCGCGCCGACGACTACCGCCCCGAAAGCCTGGGCCGCCAGTACGGGTTGGGCAAGGACGGCCTGTACCACCTCTCCGAAACGCAAGCGCACGAAATCCTGCAAATGCGCCTGCAGCGCCTGACCGGCCTGGAGCAGGACAAGATCGTGGCCGAATACAAGGCCGTGATGGCCGAGATCGAAGACCTGCTGGACATCCTGGCCCGCCCCGAGCGCGTGGACACCATCATCACCGAGGAGCTGACCGCGCTCAAGACCGAGTTCGGCATGACCAAGCTGGGCGCACGCCGCAGCGAGATCGAACACAACGCCCAGGACCTGGCCACCGAAGACCTGATCGCGCCCACCGACATGGTGGTGACCATCAGCCACACGGGCTACATCAAGAGCCAACCGCTGTCCGAATACCGCTCGCAACGGCGTGGCGGCCGCGGCAAGCTGGCCACCGCTACCAAGGAAGACGACTGGATCGACCAGCTCTTCATCGCCAACACGCACGACTACATCCTGTGCTTCTCCAACCGCGGGCGCCTGTACTGGCTCAAGGTCTGGGAAGTGCCGTCGGGCTCGCGCGGCTCGCGTGGCCGCCCCATGGTCAACATGTTCCCGCTGGAAGACGGCGAAAAAATCAACGTGGTCTTGCCGCTGACGGGCGATGCGCGCACCTTCCCGGAGAGCCAGTACGTGTTCATGGCCACCTCCATGGGCACGGTCAAGAAGACCTCGCTGTCGGAATTCTCCAACCCGCGCAAGGCCGGCATCATCGCCGTGGGCCTGGACGACAACGACTTCCTCATCGGTGCCGCGCTGACCGACGGTGCCCATGACGTGATGCTGTTCTCGGATGCCGGAAAGGCCGTGCGCTTCGACGAGAACGACGTGCGCCCCATGGGCCGCAATGCCCGTGGCGTGCGCGGCATGAACCTCGAAGACGCCCAGCGCGTGATCGCCATGCTGGTGGCCGATGCGGCCGAAGGCGAGGACGAGGCAGCCGAGCACATGCGCAACAGCGTGCTGACGGCGACCGAAAACGGTTACGGCAAGCGTACAAACATTAACGAATACACGCGGCATGGCCGGGGCACCAAAGGCATGATCGCCATCCAGCAGTCCGAGCGGAACGGCAAGGTGGTCGCCGCGACGCTGGTCAGCCCCAGCGACGAGATCATGCTGATCACCGACACCGGGGTGCTGGTCCGCACGCGCGTGGCCGAGATTCGCGAAATGGGCCGCGCGACGCAGGGGGTCACCCTGATCGCGCTGGACGACCATGCGAAACTCAGCGGTTTGCAGCGCATTGTGGAAAATGACGCACAACTAGAAGGCGATGGGGAACCCGACGGCGCTGCCGATGATCCATCCGCCAACCCCGATTCTTTGGAGTAACCCTCAATCATGTTGACCCTCAAGAGCAAGGCCGCCCTGGCCATCACGGCCGTGGCCTTTGTCTTCCCCATGGCTGCCCACGCCCAGGACGCCAAGCGTGCGCTGGCCGTCAAGCTGGCCGCCATCCAAGCCAAGAATGACGGGGGCGCCCTCACCGAGCAACTCGTCCAATCGGCTGCCGTGCCCATGATTCAAGGCTGGTCGCAACGTCTGGACGAGTCGGTGCCGCCGGCCCGCCAGAAGGACGTGCGCGACAAGCTCGACGTGGAGCTGAAGAAGTTCGTCGACAGCACCAAGAAGACCGTGGAAGCGCAGGTCGACAAGACTGCCGAGAGCACGCTGGTGCCGGTGTACATGGAAAAGTTCAGCGAAGAAGAGCTGAAGACCATCGTGGCCTACCTGGAATCGCCCGTGAGCAGCAAGTTCATGACGGTGGCCGGTGACGCCACCAACGCCTGGGCCAAGAAGGTGGTCGACGCCACCAAGACCCAGGTCGAATCGAGCGCCAAGGCCTTCGACACCGCCGCCGGCAAGATCATCAACGCACCGGCCCCGGCTGCACCCAAGAAGTAATTGCCTGGCGGCACCCGTGCCGTTTCACAGGCAGTATCACCCAACAGCCGTTGTTGTTTGAACGGCAACCGGGTCATACTCCAACCTTCATGACGCCGCTTGCGGCGTCATGTTTTTGGCCTTTCACGCCCGTCCTGCCATGAACCGTCCTTTCAATTTTTCCGCAGGCCCGGCTGCCATGCCGGAGGAAGTCCTTCAGCAAGCCGGCGCCGAGATCGCCAACTGGCATGGCAGCGGCATGGGCGTGATGGAGATGAGCCACCGCGGCAAGGAGTTCATCTCGATCTACGAGGCCGCCGAGCGCGATTTCCGCGAGCTCATGGCCGTGCCCGAGGACTTCCACATCCTGTTCATGCAGGGCGGCGGCTGGGGCGAAAACGCCATCGTGCCGATGAACCTGAGCCAGGGCGGCGCCATCGACTTCGTGGTCACGGGCGGCTGGAGCCAGAAGTCCTTCAAGGAAGCCGGCAAGTACGGCCAGACGGCGCTGGCCGCCTCCGGCGAAGCCGGCGGGTTCACCGACATTCCCGATCCCGCCACCTGGCAGCTGCGCCCGGACGCGCGCTACCTGCACATCTGCTCCAACGAAACGGTGCACGGCGTCGAGTTTCAAACCCTGCCCGACCTGAAGGCCCTGGGCAGCAGCGCCCCGCTGGTGGTGGACGTGTCGTCGCACGTGGCCTCGCGGCCCATCGACTGGTCGCGCGTGGGCCTGGCCTACGCCGGCGCTCAGAAGAACCTGGGCCCCGCGGGCCTGACGCTGGTGGTGGTGCGCAAGGACCTGGTCGGCCAGGCCCTGACGATCTGCCCCAGCGCCTTCAACTACGAGCTGGTGGCCAAGAACGACTCGATGTTCAACACCCCGCCCACCTACGCCATCTACATGGCCGGGTTGGTGTTCCAGTGGCTCAAGCGCCAGGGCGGCATCGCGGCCGTCGAGGCGCGCAACATCGAGAAGGCCCGCCTGCTCTACGACTTCATCGACGCCTCGCCCTTCTACGTGAACCGCGTGGCGCCTGCGCACCGTTCGCGCATGAACGTGCCCTTCTTCCTGGCCGACGAGTCGCGCAACGACGATTTCCTGGCCGGCGCCAAGGCCGCGGGCCTGCTGCAGCTCAAGGGCCACAAGAGTGTGGGCGGCATGCGCGCCAGCCTCTACAACGCCATGCCGCTCGAAGGCGTCAAGGCGCTGTTGGCCTACATGCGAGAATTCGAGCTTCGCCACGCCTAACGCAAAGCCCCCTGCTCACGCCAATGACCCGCACCCTTGCCGAACTGCGCACCCTGATCGACGCGGCCGATCAGGCGCTTCTCGAAGTCCTCAACCGTCGCGCGGGTCTGGCCAACGAGGTCGGCGAGCTCAAGCGCAAGGAAGGCAGTGCGGTGTTTCGCCCCGATCGCGAAGCCCAGGTCATCCATGGCTTGCAGACGCGCAATCCGGGCCCGCTCAAGGCCCAGAACGTGGCCACCATCTGGCGCGAGATCATGTCGGCCTGCCGCGCCCTCGAGGCCCCGCAACGCGTGGCCTACCTGGGCCCGCGCGGCACCTTCTCGGAACAGGCGGCCGAGCAGTTCTTCGGCTCCAGCATCGAGCACATCCCCTGTGGCAGCTTTGACGAGGTGTTCCACGCGACCACCGCCGGCACGGCCGAGTTCGGCGTCGTGCCGGTCGAGAACAACACCGAAGGCGTGGTCACGCGCTCGCTGGACCTGTTCCTGCACTCGCCGGTGCACGTGATCGGTGAAACCAGCATGCTGGTGCGCCACAACCTGCTGCGCGCCAACGACAGCAAGGACGGCATCGAGGTCATCGTCGGCCACGCCCAGGCGCTGGGCCAATGCCAGCGCTGGCTCAACGAGCACCTGCCGCATGTCGAACGCCGCGCTGTGTCCAGCAACGCCGAAGGCGCCCGCCTGGCCGCGCAAGAGCCGACCTGGGCCGCCATTGCCAGCGCACGCGCGGGCAGCGAGTTCGGCCTGTTCACCGTGGCCCACGCCATCCAAGACGACGCCTTCAACCGCACGCGCTTTGCCGTCATCTGCCTGCCGCAGACCCAGCCGGCCCCCGAGGCTTCGGGCCGTGACTGCACCAGCCTCATCGTCTCGGTGCCCAACAAACCCGGCGCCGTGCACGACCTGCTGGTGCCGCTCAAGCAGCATGGCGTGTCCATGTCGCGCTTCGAGTCGCGGCCGGCGCGCTCGGGCCAGTGGGAGTACTACTTCTACATCGACCTCGAGGGTCACCCCTCACAGCCCCAGGTGAAGGCCGCCATCACCGAACTGCGTCAGCTGTGCTCCTTCTTCAAGGTGCTGGGCACCTACCCCGTGGCGGATTGAAGGCAGCCTCGCATGTTCCAGCAACTCGGATTGATCGGCTGCGGCCTCATCGGCGGCTCGTTCGCGCTGGCCCTGCGCCAGGCGGGGCTGGTCAAGCGCGTCGTGGGCTACAGCAAATCCCCCACCACCACCGTCAAGGCGCGCCAGCTGGGCGTGATCGACATCGAGGCCCCCTCGGCCCTGCTGGCCGCGTCGGGGGCCGACCTGATCCTGCTGGCTGTGCCGGTGGCGGCCACCGAGGCCACGCTGCGCAACATCCGCGAGATGCTCAAGCCCGAGGTCCTGGTCATGGACGTGGGATCCACCAAGCAGGACGTGGTCGACGCGGCGCGCCGCTCGCTGCGCGACATGCTGGGCTGCTTCGTGCCCGCCCACCCGGTGGCCGGCCGCGAGGTCTCGGGCGTGGAGCATGCCGACGCCAACCTGTTCCGTGATCGCCAGGTCATCCTCACACCGCTGGAGCGCACCCAGGTGCAGCACCTGGACCGCGCCCAGGCGGTCTGGGAAGCCATGGGCTCCAAGGTCGTGCGCATGTCCCCCGAAGCCCACGACCGGGCCTTCGCCGCGGTGAGCCACCTGCCCCACCTGCTGGCGTTTGCGGCCATGAACGGGGTGCTGGGCCAGGAACAGGGCAACGAACTGCTGGCGCTGGCCGGCCCGGGTTTTCGCGACTTCAGCCGCATCGCCGCCAGCGATCCCGCCATGTGGCGCGATGTGCTGCTGGCCAACCGCCAGGAAGTGCTGGCCCAGTCCAAGGCCTTCCAACAAGCCCTGACCGCCATGGAGTCGCTGATCGAGCGCGGCGACGGAGAAGCGCTGGAGCGCGCCATCCGCCACGCCAGCGTCGCGCGCGCCCACTGGCGCATGGGCACGCCGCAGTCGGGCGTGTGATCCTGTTCCCCGGCCCGGAGCGCCCCGCTTCGCGCCCTGCCGCCCTTGATCCCGGACCGCACGCCCGTCGTCGGCCCTTTTTGACCCCACGAGGCTGAACCCTCATGTACGCGATCCCTTTCCTCGACTTGCCGGCCCTGGCGCAGATCCGTGGCACGGTGGTGCTGCCCGGCTCCAAGAGCATCTCCAACCGCGTGCTGCTGCTGGCCGCGCTGTGCGAAGGCACCACCGTCGTGCACGACGCGCTGGATTCGGACGACACCCGCGTGATGCTGGCCGCCCTGCAGCAGCTGGGTGTCGGGGTGCAGGTGAACGGCACCACCGTCGCCATCACCGGCTGCGGCGGCCGTTTTGCCCCGTCGTCGGCCGCACCGGCCGAGCTGTTCCTCGGCAACGCCGGCACGGCCATGCGCCCCCTGGCCGCGGTGCTGGCCGTGCTCGGCGTGCCCGCCACCCTCAGCGGCGTGGCGCGCATGCACGAGCGCCCCATTGGCGACCTGGTGGATGCGCTGCGCCAGTTCGGCTGCACGGTGGACTACCTGGGTGAGACGGGGTATCCACCGATTCGCGTTGATCAAATAACGGAAAACCGCCAATACTCCATCTCCGTCAAAGGCAACGTCTCCAGCCAATTCCTGACGGCCCTGCTCATGGCCTTGCCGCTGGCCGTGCCATCGCCCGACGACCAGCCCATCGAGCTGCGCGTGGAGGGGGAGCTGATCTCCAAACCCTACATCGAGATCACGCTGAACCTGCTGGCCCGGTTCGGCGTCATCGTGCGGCGCGACGGCTGGTCGCGCTTCACCATCCAGCCCGGCAGCCGCTACCGCGCGCCCGAGCACGTCTACGTCGAGGCCGACGCCTCGTCGGCCAGCTACTTCATCGCCGCCGGCGCGCTCGCCTGCGAGGGCCGGGGCGAAGACGACTGCGTGCGCATCAAGGGCGTGGGCGCCGACTCCATTCAGGGCGACATCCGCTTCGTCGATGCCGCACGCGCCATGGGCGCCGACATCCGCAGTGGCGCCAACTGGCTCGAAATCCGCCGCGGCGCCTGGCCCCTCAAAGCCATCGACCTGGACTGCAACCACATCCCCGATGCCGCCATGACACTGGCCGTCATGGCGCTGTACGCCGAAGGCACGACGGTGCTGCGCAACATCGCCAGCTGGCGCGTCAAGGAGACCGACCGCCTGAGCGCCATGGCCACCGAGTTGCGCAAGCTCGGCGCCACGGTCGAGGAAGGCGGCGATTTCATCGCCATCACCCCGCCGCGCGAGCTGGGCGTCTGGCGGGCAGCCACCATCGGCACCTACGACGACCACCGCATGGCCATGTGCTTCTCGTTGGCGGCGTTCAACCCCGCAGGCCTGCCGGTGCGCATCCTGGACCCCAAGTGCGTGGCCAAGACCTTCCCCGACTACTTCGAAGCCCTGCTCGCCCTGGCCCGGCCGCGCGGCGAGGTGCCGGTGATCTGCATCGACGGCCCGTCGGCCTCGGGCAAAGGCACGCTGGCCAGCGAACTGGCCAAGCGCCTGGGCTACCACTACCTGGATTCCGGCGCCCTCTACCGCGTCACGGCCCTGGCCGCCACGCGCGCCGGCCTGAGCCTGGATGCCGAACACGAAGCCAACATCGTGCGCCTCATCCAGACGCTGAATCCGCGCTTCGACGACGGCCGCATCTGGCTCAACGGCGAAGACTGCGGCACCGCCATCCGCGCCGACGACATGGGGGGCAAGGCCTCCCAGGTGTCGGCCCTGCCCGGCGTGCGCGCCGCCCTGCTCGACCTGCAGCGCCGCGCGGCGCGCCTGCCGGGGCTGGTGGCCGACGGGCGCGACATGGGCACGGTGATCTTTCCGCAGGCGCCACTCAAGGTGTTCCTGACTGCCACGCCCGAGACGCGCGCCGATCGCCGCCACAAGCAATTGATGGCCAACGGTTTTGACGCTAAACTATCCGACCTTTTGGCCGACTTGCAGGCCCGCGATGCGCGCGACACGCAGCGCAGCGTGGCCCCCCTGAAGCCCGCCGAAGACGCCAAGCCGCTGGACAACTCGCAACTGGGCATCGAGGAATCGGTGCAACAGGTGTTGAGCTGGTGGCTTGCATTGCAGCCCTTTGCAGCCACCTGACGGCCTTCGAAGGACTGCAGACGACCTGAGGTTTGTCCACAGGTCGCCGCGAGGCCTTCGGGCCTCTCACCCCAAGGTGGTGGTTTGCTCCCGCCGCGCCGCATGCGCACTGGCAGGCCACCGTTGTGCAACCCAACCCGGGATTTCATCCCACATTCCGCTCGCATTCAGCCCCTACAAACCAGCGCATGTCGCGCGGGTCAATCCTGAGTCGAGTCAAGGAAATTCATGTCCGAATCTTTTGCCGCCCTTTTTGAAGAATCGATCCAGCGCTCGGAAATGCGCCCTGGCGAGGTCATCACCGCTGAAGTCGTGCGCATCGAGCACAGCTTCGTGGTCGTGAACGCCGGCCTGAAGTCCGAAGCCTACGTGCCGATCGAAGAATTCAAGAACGATCAGGGCGAAATCGAAGTCCAAGAAGGCGACTTCGTGTCGGTGGCCATCGACGCCGTGGAAAACGGCTACGGCGACACCATCCTGAGCCGTGACAAGGCCAAGCGTCTGGCCTCGTGGCTGGCCCTGGAAAAGGCCCTGGAATCGGGCGATTTCGTGACCGGCACCACCTCGGGCAAGGTCAAGGGCGGCCTGACCGTGCTGGTCAACGGCATCCGCGCCTTCCTGCCGGGTTCGCTGGTCGACACGCGTCCCACCAAGGACCTGACGCCCTACGAAAACAAGACCCTGGAATTCAAGGTCATCAAGCTGGACCGCAAGCGCAACAACGTCGTGCTGTCGCGCCGTGCCGTGGTCGAAGCCTCGATGGGCGAAGAGCGCGCCAAGCTGATGGAGACGCTGAAGGAAGGCGCCGTCGTCAATGGCGTGGTCAAGAACATCACCGAATACGGTGCGTTCGTGGACCTGGGCGGCATCGACGGCCTGCTGCACATCACCGACATGGCCTGGCGTCGCGTGCGCCACCCCTCGGAAGTGGTGCACACCGGCCAGGAAATCCAGGCCAAGATCCTCAAGTTCGACACCGAGAAGAACCGCGTGTCGCTGGGCCTCAAGCAAATGGGCGACGACCCCTGGCTGGGCGTGTCGCGCCGCTACCCCTCGGGCACGCGCATGTTCGGCAAGGTCACCAACATTGCCGACTACGGTGCGTTCGTCGAGCTGGAACCCGGCATCGAAGGCCTGGTCCACGTGTCCGAAATGGACTGGACCAACAAGAACGTGGCCCCCAACAAGATCGTGTCGCTGGGTGACGAAGTCGAAGTCATGGTGCTCGACATCGACGAAGACAAGCGCCGCATCAGCCTGGGCATGAAGCAGTGCAAGGCCAACCCCTGGCAGGAGTTCGCTCAGAACACCCGCCGCGGCGACAAGGTGTCGGGCCCCATCAAGTCCATCACCGACTTCGGCGTGTTCGTGGGTCTGGCTGCCGGCATCGACGGCCTGGTTCACCTGTCCGACCTGTCGTGGAACGAGCCCGGCGAAGTGGCCGTGCGCAACTACAAGAAGGGCCAGGAAGTCGAGGCCGTGGTGCTGGGCGTGGACGTGGACCGCGAACGCATCAGCCTGGGCATCAAGCAGCTCGACGGCGACCCGTTCTCGACCTTCACGTCGATCAACGACAAGGGCTCGACGGTGACCGGCAAGGTCAAGACCGTGGATGCCAAGGGCGCCGAAATCGACCTGGGCGAAGACATCGTGGGTTACCTGCGTGCGTCGGAAATCTCGCGCGACCGCGTGGAAGATGCCCGCAACGTGCTCAAGGAAGGCGACGAAGTCACGGCCGTGGTCGTGAACATCGACCGCAAGACCCGCAACATCCAGCTGTCGATCAAGGCCAAGGACGCCGCCGACCAGCACGAAGCGATGTCCAGCCTGTCGCAACAATCGGCCCGCGAACACGCTGGCACGACCAGCCTGGGCGCCCTGCTGCGTGCCAAGCTGGACACGGACAAGCAATAATCCCTGCTTGACGTCACGCGAGCCGCTTGCGTGGCGTTGATGCCGGATGGTCCGCCCATCCGGTGCCAGCGCCTGCCCAAGCGGCTTTTTCATGCCCATTTGTCAGCCAACCGTTGCCATGACCCGTTCCGATCTCGTTGAAGCGCTGGCCGCGCGTTTTGATCAGCTGACCGTGCGCGACGCCGAAGTGGCGGTCAAGACCATCCTCGACGCCATGAGCGACGCGCTGGCCCGTGGGCATCGCATTGAAATTCGCGGCTTTGGCAGCTTTTCGGTCACGCGCAGGCCGCCCCGCCAGGGCCGCAACCCGGCCACGGGCCAGGCGGTGCAGATTCCCGAAAAGCGCGTGCCCCACTTCAAGCCCGGCAAGGCCCTGCGCGAGGCCGTCGACAGCCGCACCGACGCGGAGTGAGCCGCCATGCAGACCCTGCTTCGTGTGCTGCGCTGGGCACTCAAGGCCGCCGTGTTCTTCACGCTGTTTGCCTTTGCCCTGAACAACCAGCAGGACGCCAGCGTGCATTTCTTCTTTGGCCAGCAGTGGCGCATGCCCATGGCCCTGATCGTGCTGGTCAGCTTCGCCATCGGCCTGGCCGTGGGCGTGCTGGGCATGCTCAGCACCCTGTGGCGCCGGCAAACGCCCAAGGCTGCCCAGGCTCGCCGCCCCGAGGACGAGACGCTGTTGACCGGCCGGCCCCCGCTCGTCGACCTGCCCGAGGACTCGCCCCATGGCCTTTGACCTGACCTGGATCCTGCTGGGCTTTCCCATCGCCTTTGCGCTGGGGTGGTTCGCTTCGCGGCTGGACGTGCGCCAGTCCAAGACCGACTACCGGCAAGCGCCCAAAGCGTATTTCAAAGGCCTGAACTACCTGCTCAACGAGCAGCAGGACCGCGCCATCGACGCCTTCATCGAGGCCGTGCAGAGCGACCCCGACACCTCGGACCTGCACTTCGCGCTGGGCAGCCTGTTCCGCCGCCGCGGCGACTACGACCGCGCCGTGCGCGTGCATCAGCACCTGCTGGCGCGGGGCGACCTGAGCCGCGAAGACCACGCACGCGCCCAGCACGCGCTGGCCATGGATTACCTGACCGCTGGCCTGCTCGACCACGCCGAGAACGCCCTCATCGCCCTGCGCGGCACCAGCTTCGAGCAGGATGCGCTCGTGGCGCTGCTGGCCATCTACGAACGCGCGCGGGACTGGCCCAAGGCCGCCGACATCGCCCGCGAGCTGCAGCAACGCGGCGCCGGCGATTTCCACACGCGCATCGCCCACTTCCTGTGCGAGCAGGCGGCCACGGCCCTGACACGCGGCGAACGCGACGCCGGCCTGGCCCTGCTGCGTCAAGCCAACGCCGAAGCCCCCGCCGCGCCCCGGCCCTACCTCGACAGCGCGCGCTGGCACGCCCAGCAGCAGGACTTCAAGGCCGCCTACGACCGGCTGGTGCGCATCGCCCAGCAAGCGCCGCACGCCATGCCGCTGGCTGCCCACGCCCTGGCCCAGGCCGCGCAAGCCAGCGCGCAGCAGGCGGGCGCGCTGGCCGTGCTCAAGCTCAGCTACGAGCAGCAGGCCTCCATCGACGTGCTGGACGCCATCGTCAGCCTGGCGCCCCACCCGCCCAATGGCCGGGCCTGGTACATCCGCCACCTCGAGCAGCACCCGTCCTTGCTGGCGGCCACGCGCTGGCTGGAGGACGAGCCACTGCACAGCCACTCTGACCACGCGCTGGTGCAGCGCGCGCTCACGCAGGCCGGCAAGCCGCTGTCGCGCTACCGCTGCACGCAGTGCGGCTTCGAATCGGCCACCTACTTCTGGCAATGCCCGGGCTGCCAAAGCTGGGACAGCTTTCCGCCAAAGCGCCTCGAGGAGTTGTGATGTGATTTGGCCACATCAGGCTGCGAGCCTGATGCCTATGTCGCATGCAGTATGCAGCCCTTCTCAATACATACCAATCGGTAACACATGCATACTGCCTTTGAACATCACACCACGAGCAAGGTGCGCTGCAGCCACTGGTCCTGCCAGTGGTCCAGGCTGCGCGAGAACATCTGCGCGCCCAGGGTCCAGATCAGCGGCGACAGGTCCACGTTGCCCAAGGGCGGAATCAGGCGCTGCACGGGGCGCAGCAGGGGCGCGCCGACACGCTGCAGCCAGTCGTAGACATCGGGGTCGCCGCGCAGCCAGCTCATCAGCACCAGGGCAATCATCACCACCGTGATCAGGGTGCAGATGAGCTGCACCAGGCCCACGGCGGTCATCTCCAGCCACACCCACAGACCGCCGCCCAGCCACACGTTCTGGATGCCGAACTGGATCGCCTTGACCGCGAACGCCACCAGCAGGCTGGCCAGGTCCAGCCGGCCCATCTTGGGCAGCATGCGGCGCAGCGGCAGCACGGCCCAGTCGGTCAGGCTGGCGATCACGCGGCCCAGCGGGCTTTGCAGCGGAATGCCGTGGTAGTTGGTGTAGGCGCGCAATAGGCAAGCGCCGCCGAACAGGCTGGCCAGGACTTCGAGCAGGTACGTGAGGGCGATGTGCATGGCGGCCGAGGGAAATGCAAAGCCGCGATGCTAACGCCCGCCCGGCACGTCGGGCGCTGAATGCGAGCGAACCGGCTTGGATGTGGGCGCCCTGAGGTGAAAGAGGAGCGGGCCAGCGCCGGCACCCGAGAAAGAGGGCCCGGCCAAGCGGCCGCATCGTGCGAGGGAATGCCGACACTGCGGGCGGGGTGCGAACCGGGCGCGGCCAGACGCGAGGGGACACAGGGCCGGTCGCGCCGGCCAGCGTGCTGGCGGTGGCCTGAGGCATGCATGGCTGTAGGGCCAACAGGGGCGCAGGCCATGGCCCTGACCGTGCGGGTCAGCTTCGCCACCCCGCCTGGTTGTGAGCGCTCTGCGGCCGATCCGCGTGTCCTCACCGGCCGGGTTGCGGCCGCTCAGCCAGCGCGGCGGCGCACGCGCACCACGCCGGCCATCAACGCCGCCAGCAGGCCAGCACCGAGGGCGCCCAGGCCGGGCACCGGCTTCGCCACGGGCGCGACGACGGGGACATCGGCCACCTGCAGCGACGCGGTGGCGGTGTTGTTGGCCAGGTTGGTTTCGGCCGTGACGTTCGCGACCGTGGCCACCAGGTCGTAGCTGCCCGCCTGGCTCGCCGTGGCCTGAAAACTCAGCGTGGTGCTGCCCGTCGAGGCGGCCAGGGCACCCAGGGAACAGGTCAAGGTGGCGCCAGTGACGCTGCAGCTGGCCGGCAGGCTGCCGGCGTCCACCGTCAGCCCTGTGGGCAGGGGCAGGCTCACGGTGCCGTCGGCACTGGCGCTGGCGCCCTGGTTGGTGATGTGCAGGGTGAAGGTCTGCGCCACGCCCACCATGGCCGTGGCGGGCCCGGTCAGGGTGACGGCCAGGTCGGGTGCGCGCGTGGCTTGCTTGCAGGCGCCGCTGGGGTCGGTGGCGGCGTTCATGAAAGCTTCGGCGATCCGGGCCGGTTGGCCCGCAAACTGAAACGGGCTGATGTCGGCGGTGAGGAAAAGGCAAGCGCCCTGCCCGCCATTGAAACCCTGCTGCGGCACGAAGAAAGCGTAGGCGTTCACGGCGTCGCTGGGCTGTGGCAAGCCCGACCCTTGCGGCAGGTACAACGCGTTGTCGCCAGGCACGTTTTGGACAAAACGGTAATACCCTCCTTCCAAGACCGGCAAACCCGAAAAACTGCCGGCATACAGCGACGCCGTGTTCAAGGGCGAGCTGATGAGGCTGGGCTGGTAGGTGGGCGCCGACAGGCCCCAGCCCACGCCCTGGTTGATGATGTCGACCAGGGGCTGCAGGTTGGTGTCCGCGCTGCAGCAGCCGTCGGGAAACATCACGAACGTGAGATCGGGCCGGTGCAGCATGAGGTCGGCCAGCACCGGGTACCACGCGCTGTGGATGCGGGCGTAGGTCGTCGTCAGCACCACGAGCTGCGCGCCGTTGAACAGCGTGGCGTCGGGCGTCGCCGAGCTGAGGGCCCCGCGGTGGTCCGAGATCGTCAGGCCATGCGCAGCCGCATAGTCGTTGAACGCGTCATAGGCGTTGTTGGTGAATGACCAGTCCACCGCAGACGGTGGAACAGGCTGGTTTTCATCGGGCGACAGAAAGACGATCTGGGCCTGTGCCCAGGAGGCGGTCAACAACCAACACACCGCCAGTGCACGCAGGATGTGGCGCATGGCACTCCCCTATTTGTTACAAAACGCTCGATTATCGAACCCTTTGTGCACGGGGAGCGGGTGCCGGTGCAGACGGATTTGGCAGAACCGGCGTCAGCCGGTGGAGTCGTTGGGCTGGTATTCGGGCACCTGGCGCTTGAGCCAGGCGCGCACGGCCTCGCCGGTGGGCGCCGGTCCGGCCTCGTTCAACCAGGCCAGCACCTGGCCGCTGACCGCACTGTCGTCCGCCCCCACCTTGGCGATGCGCAGCTTGGCGTGGGGCGTGCGTTCGGTGGTCTCGTCATCGGCCAGCAGCTCTTCGTACAGCTTCTCGCCCGGGCGCAAGCCGGTGAAGGCGATGGGCACGTCCTGCTCGGTCTTGCCGGACAGGCGGATGAGCAGGCGCGCCAGCTCGGCGATCTTCACGGGCTCGCCCATGTCCAGCACGAAGATCTGCCGCGAGCGCCCCATCAGCCCCGCCTGCAGCACCAACTGGGCCGCCTCGGGGATGGTCATGAAGTAGCGCACGATGTCGGGGTGGGTGACGGTGACCGGGCCGCCGCGCGCGATCTGTGCCGAAAACAGCGGCACCACCGAACCACTCGAGCCCAGCACGTTGCCGAAGCGGACCGCGACGAACTGCGTCGCCGGGTACTGGCCCGCCACGTCCTGCACCACGCGCTCGGCCAGGCGTTTGCTGGCGCCCATCACGTTGGTGGGGTTGACGGCCTTGTCGGTGGACACGAGCACGAAGCGCTGCACGCCGGCCCGCCCCGCCGCGCCGGCCACGTTCACCGTGCCCAGCACGTTGGTGCGCAGGGCCTCGACGGCGTTCTGGCTCTCCATCAGGGGCACGTGCTTGTAGGCCGCGGCGTGCAGCACCAGCACGGGCTTGTAGGCCATGAGGATGGCGTCCAGGCGTTCGGCTTCGCGCACGTTGGCCGTCAGGTACACCCCCTGCATGTGCGGGTGGCTGCGGCGCAGCGATTGCTCGAGCTGGTAGATGGCGTATTCGGACACGTCCACGCACACCAGCCGCGCCACGCCAAAGCGGGCGATCTGGCGGCACAGCTCGGAGCCGATAGAGCCGCCCGCGCCCGTCACCAGCACGGTCTTGCCCGACATCAGCTCGGTCAGGCCGTGGTCGTCCAGCGCCACGGGGGTGCGGCCCAGCAGGTCCTCCAGCTGCACCTGGCGCAGGTCCGTGCTGGCCTCGGCGTCCAGCCACTGGTCGGCATCGGGCAGGGTGAGCAGGCTCAGCCCGGCCTCGCCGGTGTGCATCAGCATCTCGCGCCGCAGCGGCGCCCCGGGCGGGCTGGCCAGCAAGACCATGCGCGTCTGCTTGACGTGGGCGATCTGGTCGAGCTGCTGCACCGTGCCCAGCACCGGCACGTTCTGCAGGCTGTGGCCCAGCTCGTCGCTCAGCGGCGAGACGATGCCCACGACCAGCCAGCGCGCCGAGCCCTTGAGCTGGCGCAGCGCGTGGTCGGCCTCGGCCAGCGTGCCCACGATGAGCAGCCGCTGCTGCCCCTCGTGGCGCTGCTGCTGGGCCTGCTGGCGCTCGCCCAGCGAGCGGGCCGTGGCCCGCACGCCGCCCAGCAGGATCACGGTGGTGAGCATGAACAGCAGGAACACCGAGCGCGGGAAGCCCGGCATCTGCATCAGCTGGATCGCCGCTGCCGTCAGCAGGCCGCCCGCCAGCGCCCCGCCGGCCAGGCGCCGCAGGTCCACCAGGCTGACGAAGCGCCAGGTCTGGCGGTTCACGCGCGCCAGGAACAGCCCCATCAGCATGCAGACCATGGCGGCCGGAAAGCCGCTGATGGCGATGTGCGTGTACTCGCCCGCCGCCAGCGAGCGAAAGCCGAAGCGCAGGCCGAAGGCCAGCCACCAGGCGGCGGCCACCAGCACCGCGTCGATCACCACGTAGCGTGTGAGCCACTGTCCCATGCGCACCATGTCAGTCCCGATTCCCGTTCGTTTCACCCGCCGTCTGCGACAGGCCGTGTGTCTGCAGCGGTATGCCCTGCTTGCCGTTCATCACATCAGGCAGAGCGACGCGTACCCCCAACACGGCGCACGCCGTGGCCCAGAGGATGCGCAGATCGCCGGCGAGGCTGCGCGTGGCCACGTACTGCAGGTAATAGGCCTGCTTGATGGGCATCACGGCCTGCACATAGGCCAGCTCGGGGTCGGCCGCCTGCGCCAGCAGGCGCTCCTCGTCGCGAAACGCCACGGCTGCCCAGTCCGTGATGCCCGGCCGCACCGAGAGGATCTGCGCCCGCACCGCCGGGGCGTAGCAGGCCATGAAGCGCGGCACTTCAGGCCGGGGCCCGACCAGGCTCATGGCGCCCCGCCACACGTCCCACAGCTGCGGCAGCTCGTCGAGCTTGCTGCGCCGCAGCCAGCGGCCCACGCGCGTGATGCGCGCATCCGAGCCTGCGGTGACCTGCGGGCCGGCCGCTGGCAGCCCGGCCGGCTGCCAGCGCATGCTGCGGAACTTGTGGATCCAGAACAGCCGCCCCTGCAGGCCCACGCGCTGCTGCCGGAACAGCACCGGCCCCGGCGAATCCAGCCGCACGGCCACGGCCACCAGCGCCAGCACGGGCGCCAGCAGCAGCAAGGCCAGGCTGCTCACGATCCAGTCGAAGGCGCGCTTGGCCATGCCCGCTCACCTGGCCCGCGTCAGGCCAGCGCCTGGCGCACGGCGGCCACCACGCGCTGCACGTCGGCATCGGTCATGCGGCTGTAGATGGGCAGCGAGGCAGAGCGCCAGTATGCCCTGTCACTCGATGGAAAATCATCGGCCACCAGGCCATACTCATTCTTCCAGTAGCTGAGCTGGTGCAGCGGGATGTAGTGCACGCTCATGCCGATGCCCTGGGCGAACATGCGCTCGATGAACACCTCGCGCGACACGGACACCGAATCGCCCAGCTGGATCACGTACAGGTGCCAGCTGTGCGTATCGCCCGGCAGCGCATGGGGCGGCAGCACCAGGTCCAGGTCGGCAAAGGCTGCGTCGTACTGGCGGGCGATCTCGGCGCGGCGCGCGGCAAAGCGCGCCACCTTCTTGAGCTGGTGCAGGCCGATGGCGGCGGCCAGGTCGGTCATGTTGTATTTGAAGCCCGGCGCCACCACGTCGTAGCGCCAGGCCGGCACGTGGGTGTTGAAGCGCGCGAAGGCATCGCGGTCAATGCCGTGCAGGCGCATGGTGCGCACGCGGCTGGCCAGCGCGGCGTCGCGCGTGACCACCATGCCGCCCTCGCCCGTGGTCATGGTTTTGTTGGCGTAGAAGCTGAACACCGTGGCGTCGCTGGCCAGCGTGCCGATGGCGCGACCCGCGTGCGTGCAGGGCAGCGCGTGGGCGGCGTCTTCCAGCACCTTCAGGCCGAACTCGCGCGCGAGGCTCAGGATGCCCGTCATGTCGGCCGCGCGGCCCCCGAAATGCACGGGGATGATGGCCCGGGTGGCCGGCGTGATGGCTCGGCGCGCGGCATCGACGTCGATGCACAGGCTGTCCGGGTCCATGTCCACGAGCACCGGGTGCGCGCCCAGGTAGCGCACCACCTCGGCCGAGGCCGTGAAGGTGTGCGTGGTGGTGATGACCTCGTCGCCCGGGCCAATGCCCAGGGCTTCGAGCGCCAGGTGCAGGCCAGCGGTGGCCGAGTTGACGGCCATGCAGTGCAGCGGCGCTACCGCCTGGCCGGCATCGCCGTCCGGTGCATGCTGCTGCGGGTCCAGGCGGGTGAGGAAGGCCCCAAACTCGGCCTCGAAGCGCTGGGTCTTGGGGCCCGTGGTCAGCCAGCCCGAGCGCAGGCTGTCGGCCACTTCGGCGATTTCCTCCTCGCCGATCTCGGGCAAGGCAAAGGGCAACAGGGACACGGACATGGCGGCGTGGGCAACAAAAGCAGCGAAGCCCCGCATTGTGCCGTGGGGCCGCGGCCCGGATGGCCCGGTGGCGCCGCCCGCAGTGGCGGCTCAGCCCGGCGGCGGCTCTGCCAGGTTCAGCGCCATGAAGCGTGTGCCCGGCACGGGGTTGAACGTCACCGCCTCGGCGTCGACGAACCCCAGCCGTTCATAGAGACGCTGCGCGGCCTGGAACTCGGGCAGTACGTCCAGGCACAGGCGCTGGTAGCCCGCCTGTGTGGCACGGGCGATGACCGCGCGCACCAGGCGCTCGCCAAGCCGCAGGCCCCGCGCGGCCGGACGCACGTACACGCGCTTGAGTTCGCCGCGCTGCGCATCCACCCGACGCAGCGCCGCGCAGCCCAGCACCTCGTCGCCCCGCCAGGCCAGCACCAGGCCGCCCTGCGGCGGCGCGTAGTGGCCCGCCAGGTCGGCGAACTCGGCCGCATGCCCCTGGTAGTCGAGCGACACCGTGGGGCTGGCGACGTACTCGCGGAAGATGGCCAGGGCCTGCGGCAGCTCGTGCGCGACATCCAGGTCACGCAGTTGCACTGCAGGGGGCGCAGCATCCCCGGCACCCGGCCGGTCCGACACGGGCGCGCCGCAAGCGGCGAAGGACGACGGCGGTGACGACGAGGGGGCAGACATGGGGGACGGATCGGCAAAGCCTGCCATTCTGCCTGCCGCGTGCCTGCGCCCACCCTGCCGCCAGCCAGCCGGCCGCCGGTGCGCCGCCCCCCCTGGGCCCACCAGGCCCATTCACACGCTGTTCACAATCGGCGGTTTATGCTCTTGCTTTGGTAGCACCCAAGGATTCGATGTCGCAACGCCCGCCCGCCCCTGCCCGATTCACGTTCAGGTCCACCCGTCTGGCGTGGTTGCGTCGTTGGCGCACATCGCGGCCCTGGCGCACGCCGCGGCGCCTGGCCCTGCTGCTGGTGGCCACCATGGGCCTGGGCACCATGGGCTACGCCCTGTCCGGCCCCGATCTGCCGCCCCCCACCGCCAGCCAGCTGGCGGCGGCCACGCTGCCGGCCTACCAGAACGTGCTGGCCAAGCCCGTGGCGGGCATCCGCCGCAACCTGTCGGGCCTGAGCTACAGCAGCGTCACCGGCACCTTGTTCGCGGTCATCAACCGGCCGTCCAGCATCGCCGAGCTCTCGACCGAGGGCGAGCTGCTGCGCCTGATGCCCTTGAAGGGCGCGGGCGACATCGAGGGCATTGCCCACATCCAGGGCGACCTGTTTGCGCTGGCCGATGAGGATGGCAACCGCGTGCGCTGGGCGCAGATTCCGGCCCAGGGCAAGCCCCGGCTGCTGGACCGCGCGCCGCTGTCGCTGCCACCCTCGGCCTTTGCCAACCTGGGGCTGGAGGGCCTGGCCTGGGATGCACGGCACCAGCGCCTGCTGCTGGCCCAGGAGCGCTGGCCCATGCGCGTGGTGTCGCTGGACCTGGACGGCACGCCCCATCCCTCGGCGATCGACGAGGTCGAGATCGGCGCCACCGACCTGTCCTCGGTCGAGGTCGACCCCGAGAGTGGCCACGTGCTGCTGCTCAGCGACGAGTCGGCCATGGTCTACGAGTACGCGCCCTCGGGCGAGCTGATTGCACGCCTGCCCCTGCGCGCGGGCTCGCAGGGCCTGGCCGACGACATCCCGCAGGCCGAAGGCATCGCTGTGGACGGCCAGGGCCGGCTCTACGTCATCTCCGAGCCCAACCTGTTCTACCGCTTCGAGCGCGTGAACCCGGGCCAGGCGCTGGCGCGCCGCTGAAACCCGTCATCGACGTCTGATGCAGTATGCAGCCATTTTCTTTATCTGAAAAACGGGGATGACACCATACTCCCAACATCGAACGTCCACCGCCGCACCTGAGCCCGCCGCGCTCACCGAGCCAGCGGTGACACCCGCCAGCGCGCGGCGCTGCTCACCTCGGCGTCCTCCTTGCACGACGCCGCCATGGCCCAGCACGCACCGACCGCACCGGCACGCATCAACGCCACGCTGACGGCGAACTTCACGTTGTGGATGCCGAGCACGCCACGCGTGGGTCACGCCAGGGCGTGCAGAAACCGCTGCGCCAGCACCGGCCAGGTGTGGTGCGCCAGCACGTAGGCCTGGCCCTGGGCCCCGAGGACGGCCCGCCGCTCGGGCGACAGCGCAGCGAGTTCTCGCAGGCCCTGGGCGATGGCCTGCGGATCGGCGGGCGCCACGGTCAGGCCGCAGCCGGACAGGGCCACCGGATCGTTGGCGGCGGCCACGGAATGCAGCACGGGCCGCGCCGCCATCATGTAATCGAACAGCTTGTTGGGCGCGATGCCGAAGCGGTAGATGGGCAGGTCCTGCCAGCCGATGTAGGCCACATCGACCTGCGCCAGGAAGGCCGGCACCTGTGCCTTGGGCACGGGGTCGAAAAAGTGCAGGTGGCGCAGGCCCAGCGCCTGGGCCTGCGCCTGCAGCGCGGCTTTTTCGTGGCCATCGCCCACCAGCACGAACGCCAGCGTCGGGCCTTTGGCGCCGGCCTCGGATTCGGTCTGCAGACGGGCGGCGGCCAGCAGCAGGTGTTCCATGGCGTTGGGCGTGCCATGCGAGCCCGCATAGCCGACCACGCACGCGCCCTCGGCGCGCAGCCGCGCCAGGTGTTGCGCCAGGTCGGGCCGCAGCGGCGCGGGCTCGGCCGTGTGCCAGTCGTCGGGGCTGATGCCGTTGCCCACGATGTGCAGCCGCCCCTCGGGCAGGCCGTGGGCGCGCAGGTGCTCGGCCACGTTGGGCAGCATGCTGACCACGCGATCGGCATGCCGGCAGGCCCAATCTTCGGCCGCCTGGCACAGCCGGATGAAGGGGTGAGTCGGGGACATGCCGCCCAGCTCGATGGGCGAGAGCGGCCACAGGTCGTGCACCTCGTGCACCAGCAGGCCGCGCGCGCCCAGCCGCCTGGCCTCGCGCGCCAGCCGCGCGGCCACCCAGATGTCCATGGGGTAGGTGCTCGAGGCGATCACCACGTCGGGTTTGAGCTGGCGCGCGAGGGTGGGTGCATGCCAGGCCACGCGGCCCAGGAATTGGCCGATGTTGCGCACCCGCCCCACGCCGTTGCCCTGGTAGGGATCGGCGGCATACCAGTGCCAGCGCACGTCCTCGATCGACGACATCCCCACGCTGCCGCGCAAGACCGGCGGCAGCAGCTGCCCGGCCTGAGGCTGCGCAGACCGCACGTGGCTGTAGGTCGCGGCCACGATGTCCACGCGGTGACCCAGCCTGGCCCATTCGCGGGCCAGGTACCAAGGGCGGAATTCCATGCCCCAATCCGGGCCGCCTGCATAGTGGTTGAGGTAGAGAAGATTCATGCCGCGACGATTGTCGCCGCGTACCCGTGGCGGGCAATCCGCAACCACAAGCGCGTTGCGAACAGGCCGCCTGGCCTGCGCGGGGCATGGCAAGCGGCTGGGCATGGCGGTTCTTGCTTTGCGACAGGCGCATCCGGATTTCTCCGACGATGCGCGCTCGCGCGGTTCCGAGGACCACCAGCCGGTTCGATCCGCGGTGGCGTCCTGCATCCCTCTGAAACAAATCGCCCCTGAGGCAGAGCGGCATGCGCCAAGCACAGCCGGCGCCCGCCCCGCTCGCCCCGCGAGTGCAAACCTGTCACAGTTTGGCCACCCCGCTGCGGAACCCTGCGCCGCGGTCTATCCTCCAAGCCCCCCATGCACGTCATCCGATTCCCTGCCCTCGCCGCTCGCGCCGCCTGCCTGTCTGCACTCCTGATCCTGCCGCTGGGCGCCCAGGCCCAATCCACCGCCAGCGCACCTGCCAGTGCTGCCAGCCAACCCAGCAAAGGCGAACGCCAGGCCGAGATCTGGTTCAAGATGCTGGACACCAACCGCGACGGCTACCTGTCGTGGGACGAGGTCAAGCACATCCCCCCGCTGGCCAAGGACTTCAAGGCCGCCGACACCGACGGCAACGGCCTGGTCAGCCGCGCCGAGATCCGCGCCCTGAGCAAAAAGCGCCTGGCCGAACGGCGCGCCCGTGAAGCCCAGGAAGCACGCGACGCCCAGGCACCGGCGTCGGCGCCCACCCAAACGGATGCCCCGTGAGGGGCAACGCCGCCTGACGCGCGGCCGCCCGCGGCGTCCCCGGCGGTCGCGCTGAACGAGCGCCAGCGGGGCAGCGCCAAGTCTCGCCGTCTTGCAAGACGCCTGGCGCACCACCCCCGCATCCGCACCGGCCCGCCTCGCTGCCGGCAGGCGCGTCATGCTCCCCGGAGCGCAGACGCAGACCGACACGCCGTTCACCGAGCGCCCGCTGCGCGACCAGGGATTCCGAGCCTGGCCCTGAACGGGTCGCATGCCCCCCCGCGTTCACCCTGATGCGGCCGGCGACTGCCGTGGGCACACTGGGGTTATGCAACAAGTTGCACAACTCCGCCGCGCGACCCACCCGTCACGAACTTCCCACCCGGAGGCCCCATGGCGCTGAATGCCGCGCTGCTCAGCGCACTGGCCGACCAGCCCGGCACGGGCGCCGAGCTGGTCAAGCGCTTTGACCGGACCTACGGCCACTTCTGGGCCTGCACCCACCAGCAGATCTACCGCGAACTGAAACAGCTCGTGGCCCAGGGCTGGGCCTCGACCCACCCGTCCGACAAAAAAACCGGCAGCGTGGTCTACACCCTGGCGCCCGCCGGCCGGGACGCCCTGCGCAGCTGGACGCGCGAGGGCGGTGGCCATGCCGTGTCGCGCGACCCTTTCCTGGTGCGCCTGCGCGCCATGGCCAACGTGGACGACGCCGATCCGCAGGCCGCGTTGCTGGAGGCGCGCGCGCGGCACCTGGCCCGGCTGCAGCACTACGAAGCCCTGCACCGGCGCCACTTTGGCGAACCGGGCGTCTGGTCGCCCGGCACCTCGCGCCCCATGCTGCTGCGCCAACTGGTGCTCGATGCCGGCCTGCGCCGCGAACGCAGCCAGCTGGACTGGTGCGACGCCAGCCTGCATGCCCTGCGCACCCAGGCGGGCGAGGCGAGTCCGGCCCACCCCGACTCGCCCGCGTCCTCCTCGAACCCCGACACGCGGCCGCCCCCGTCCTGAATCCCGCCTGCGCCGGCCTGCCCGCGGACCGGTGCCTTCCCGCGCAAGCCCGGCTTGCGTTTCATCCCCTGGAAAATCCCATGAGCACCTCCCCCGCCACCGCCCAACCCGTGCCCGCCGCCGTCCTCCGCAGCCTCGCGGTGTGGCACGACATCCTCACGCGCAACGCCATGGAGGAGCTGGACCCCCTGCTCAGCGACGAGATCGTCTTTCGCTCGCCCGTCGCCTTCACGCCCTACCCGGGCCGCGCCGCCATCAAGCTCATCCTGAAAACCGTCAACACGGTGTTCAGCCAGTTCGAGTACCACCGCACCTTCTTCAGCGAGGACGGCCTGAGCGTGACCCTGGAGTTCAGCGCCAACGTGGGCGACAAGCGCGTCAAGGGCGTGGACATCGTGCGCTTCAACGCCGACGGCCAGATGCTGGAATTCGAGGTCATGGTGCGCCCCATGTCAGGCCTGGCCGCGCTGGCCGAGCAGATGGGCGCCAAGCTCGCGCCGCACGCCCACCTGCTGGGCGCCAAGTGAGTTGGCCCAGAACGGGACGCGACGCCCTGGCTTGGTCTTGATGGAGTATGGGCCGATCTCCGATGTATTCAAATCGACAACCCATGCATACTGCATGAATTCATCCACATCACCAGCCCCTGACCCAGGCTGATCGGTCGCGAGGCACGCGTTGGCGAGCGCGAGGTTTCACAGCCTGGCGGCAATCGCCAGGGCTCGGCGGGCGGCCACGGCGCCATCCATGGCGCTGGCCAGGTCTGTGGCCTGACCTTGAAGTGCACGCTGCCAAGCGCTGTACTGGCGTGTCAAGGCGTCGGTGGACCCGGGAGGGCTGGGGCTGGACAGGTCCAACACCCGGTCTTGCCGATGATCCGACCGCCAAGCCAGGCGGGCGCGCGACCGGGGTGCCGAATGGATGGCTCGCAGCTGGATGGCCTGGCCGTCCAACGCCAGCTGCACCGCCACCGAGCGCGGTTGCACGTGAACCGACAGGACCTCGCAGCTGGCCTGGTGCGGCAGGCCCAGCAGGTGCGCAGCCAGGTCCAGGTCGTGCACCATCAGGTCCATCACCAGGGCTTCGGCACTGGCCTGGGCATGGCAGGCCCGCTCGAAGCGCAGGTGCAGGGGGCGCACGGGCCAGGCGTCCTTGTGCAGGCAGGCGTTGAAGCGCTCGATGTGCGCGGTGCACAACAGGCGGTTGGTGCTGCACTGGGTGGCCAGCATGGCCTCGATCTCGTCCAGGCTGGGCGCAAAGGGCTTTTCGACCAGCACATGGATGCCGCGATGCATCAGCGCCATGGCCATGGCCGCGTGAGCAGGCGCTGGCGTTGCCACCGTCGCCACGTCGATGCCCGGTGGCAAATCCTGCAGGCTCGCCACGGCGAGCAGGCCATCGGCCTGCGCGGCCTGGCGGGCATGGGGGTCGGGATCGACCACGCAGGCCAGCTCGAAGGCACCGTGTGTGCGTGCACGCAGGGCGTGAACGCGGCCAAAGCGGCCGTACCCCAGCAAGGCCATGCGGAGCGCGTGCATGTCTTGCCTGATCAGTGCGGGTTCAGCCAGTTCTGCACCAGGCGGCGCAGGTGCTCGGCGCGGATGACCTGGGCATAGACGCCAGCGCGGGCCTTGGCTTCGCCGGCGAGCTCGAAATACGGCGTGGTCGCTGGCAGGCGCTGGTCTTCGTAGGGGGTGCGTGGCGCGGTGTACAGGCACTCGGTGGCGAAAGCGGCATGGCCATACGTGGTCAGCATGGTGTGCAGCTCCTGCACCAGCACCGGGCTGCACTGCTGGGCATAGCGCCGCATCACCTCGATCTTGTGCGCCAGCTCGCTGTCGGAGAGCTGCAGCCGATCCGCCTCCTGAGCCTGGCGGGTCGGGTCACTGGGGTGGCCAATCAGCGGAAACTCAAGGCAGGGCATGGGATGGCCGGCCTCGGTCAACCGGGACACCAGCTGGTTGGCCAGCACGCGACACACGTCGTGCGTGGGGTTGTAGCCCTCGGCCTCATCGGCCACCACGGCATTGAACTCTCCACGCAGGCCGGCCTGAAGCAGGCCCTCGAGCCAGCGGCTTGGCAACGTGGCATCGCCTTGCAGCAAGGCCTGGTACACCGCGCCATCGGCCACGGGCTGCAGCCAATCGCTGCGCACCCGCACGCCCAGGGGCGTCATCAGGGCTTCGGTGTCGGCCAGCCTGGCCTGGCCGTTGGCGCCATCGCCATGGGTCAGCACCACGATGTGGGGCCGCGTGTGGCACACCCAATCGTGCAGGCGCAGCTCATGGCCGGGGTGAGCGATCAGCAACAGGGGTTTCATGTTTGCGCTCCAGAGAACGCGCTGCCAACCAGCGCAAGGGGGCGGTGATGCGCCAGGACGCGCTGGCGAGCAAGGCCTCACGATGCCGACGCACCTGGGTCAACTCCTCGTTCAGGGCGTGCGCGTGTCGTGCGGTCTGGCTGAGTTGGGCGTGCAGGTCCTGCAGCTGCAGCGCCAGATCGCCGGCATGGGTCCCCACCTCCTGCAACTCCTGCTCGGCGGAGACAGGTGGGCGCGCGGCCTCGTCAGCCAGCACCTGCAGGGCCAGGGCCTCCAGGTGCTGAACGGTGGCCGGTAGCGACGCGTGCTCGCGCACGTAGGCACTCACGGTGGCGGCATCCTGGGGCCGGTAGGCGCCCAGGGCCAGGTCCACCGACTCCGGTGTCACGGCCTGCCGCAACAGGCGCCGGCCAAAGTTCCAGCGGTGCCAATCCTGCATGTGCGCTGGTGTCACCAGGCCACCCAGGCCCATGTTCTCGTTGAAGAGGATCACCGCACAGCCAACGGCCATGGCCTCCATGGCGGCGCGCGCCTTGGCAAACACCAGGTCGTACTGGCCCAGCAGCAGCTCGGGCGACCTGGCCTGCTGGCCCACGCCCGCACCGATGACGTCCAGCGTGAGGCCCCGTGCGGCACAGGCGGCGCGGATGACGGCGGTTTCAGCGCTGTGTGTCGCGTAGTTGCTGAAGATGGCCGCCCGCATCGGCTGGGCCGGCAGCGGCCTGCGTGGCACAAAGCGCTGCAGGTCCACCCCGTTGCCCACGATGGCGATGTCGGCACGTGCAATGCCGTGCTCGAGGTACAGGCGCTCGGCGCAGTTCTCATCCACCGCGATGTATTGCCGGATGCGGGTGAAGCGCGGCGGGCGGCCATGGGGTGCCGTGCGGTCATGGCAGATGGAGATCGCAGGCACACCCGCAAAGCGCAGCAGACAGGCCACGGTTTCGTCGTGCGTGTTGCCCACGATGAGGTCTGGCGGCTGCGCCACAGCGCGCAGGTCGGTGATGCAGGCCACGCATTGGGCGCGCAGCTCATCCACCATCTCACCCATGACCGGGGCGTAGACGGTGACGGTGTGGCCGCGCTTGAGCAAGGCCAGCGCCACGTCGCGCACGAACAGTTCGGCGCCGGTGCGGTGGGCCATCACACACATGGCCAGGAGGATGTGCATGGCCGATCTCCTTCAGGCAGGGGCGTGGTACAGCGCCAGGCAGTCGTCGACGGGCCCGCGGTGCACCAGCTCGCCGTTGCGCAGCAGCAAGGCCTCGGTGCAGAAACGGCGCAGCAGCTCGTCGTTGTGGGACGCCAGCACCAGGATGTTGACACGTGACATCAGCTGCTGCAGCCGGCACTGGGCCTTGGCCTGGAAACGGGCATCGCCGGCACCCACCACCTCGTCCATCAACAGGATGTCGGGCGAGATGGCGGTGGCCACGGCAAAGGCCAGCCTCAGCAACATGCCCGTGGAGTATGTCCTGACGGGCATATACAGACGATCGGAAAGCTCAGTGAACTCCCTTACATCAGCGATCAAGGCCTGGGCCTCTCGCCGGCTCATGCCCATCACGATGCCGCGCGTGACGATGAAATCCAGACCCGAGGCCTCGGGGTCCATGCCCAGCATCAAATCGGTCAGGGCGGACACGCTGCCTTGCACCTGCAGCTGGCCATGCGTGGGCTCGTACACGCCCGAGAGCACGCGCAGCAGCGTGGATTTGCCCGCGCCGTTGTGGCCGATCAAACCCACCCGGCTGCCCGAGGTGAGTTCCAGGTTGACGTGACGCAAGGCAGAGACGGTGCGCGCACGCGCCGGAGCCCCCGACTTGCGCAAGCCTTCAAAGCGGAACAAGGCATTGATCAGCCCCACGCTTTGCGCGTCGAACACCGGGAAGTCGATGGCCACGTCGGTCAATCGGATGAACGGTGCCATGGTCACAGCCAGTAGGTGATGCGCTTGCGCGCCAGCACATAGGCCAGGACACACAGGCCGGTGAGCACCAGCAGCGTGAGGCCGGCCACGAGCCAGGCGGAGGCCGGCGCAGCCTGGCCCAGCAGCGGCCCGCGCATCAGCGACAGCCAGGCGGCCAGGGGGTTCAGCGTGACCAGGAGCTGGGACTTCGCCGAGGTCAGCAACTCGGCATGCCACATCACCGGGGTGACGAAAAAGGCAATCTGCAACAGGCTGCTGACCATCATGGGCACGTCCCGGTAGCGCGCGCAAATCAGGCCCAACAGCGCCACCACCAGCACCGCACAGGCGATGCACATCAGCATGCCCAGCAGCCACCAGCCCCACAAGGCGCCGCCCAGCTTGCCGCCAAAGGCCAGCACCACCACGATCAGCGGCAGCTGGTGCGCCAGCAGCAGCAGGTTGCGCCAGACCACGCGCAGCACGAAGCAGAATTTGGGGTACGCCGCCTGCTTGAGGAAGGACGAGGCATCCATGTAGGTGCGACAGCCATCGTTGAAGGTGCTGGTCATGAAGCCGAAGAACACATTGCCCAGGCAGAAGTAGGAGATGTAGGTGCCTGCGTCTTGCTTGAACAGCTGCGCACCCAGCCAGCCGAACGCGGCCGTGAAGACCGCCGTGTTGATGGCGATCCAGGTGGGGCCGAGGAAGGAGCGGCGGTACTGGCGCAGCACGTCCTGCCAGCCCAGGTGCGTCCAGAACGGCCATTGCCGCCACGAAGCGACGATGTCCCGTTGAAGCAATTGCCATTGGCTGAGGACCTGCATGTGGGGGGCGTTCCATCAAACGGCGTGATTTTGGGTCATCTTTCCCGCTTTGGAGGTGGAACGTGTCGCCCAAGCGAGCAACTGGCCGATTTGACCGGCACTGGCTGAGTGCCACCGAGCTACCCGCTGGCGATCCACACGGCCCTCCCCGGCGCCGTATCATGTCGGCCCCTTGCCAAATGACCACTGGCCACCATGATCCGAATCGCTGAATTGCGCCTGCCGCTGTCCGCGGCCGAGGCGCCCGAATCCGCCCTGCGCGCCCTCGCGGCCCAGAAGCTGGGCCTGCCGCCCGATGA
This sequence comes from Comamonas serinivorans, assembly GCF_002158865.1. Taxonomy (NCBI): domain Bacteria; kingdom Pseudomonadati; phylum Pseudomonadota; class Betaproteobacteria; order Burkholderiales; family Comamonadaceae; genus Comamonas; species Comamonas serinivorans. The sequence goes on from NZ_CP021455.1 coordinate 4,043,550, forward strand.
CTTGGCCCAGCTCACCGTGTTCAAGCGCAGCTTCGACGCGCGCAAGGCCGAGCTGCTGGCCGTCTACATCGTCGACCTGAGCCTCAGCCGGCCCGAGGACGAGGCGCCGCTGCTGGCCCGCTTCGGCCAGGACCCGCACGTGCAGCCCACACCCGACATGACCTGGCACGCGCCCGTGCAGGGCCCGCTGGCCGGGCAGGACGCGCGGCCGCGCCCCGTCGTCATCGGCTTTGGGCCCTGCGGCATGTTTGCGGCCCTGGTGCTCGCGCAGATGGGCCTCAAGCCCATCGTGCTGGAACGCGGCAAGACCGTGCGCCAACGCACCAAAGACACCTGGGGCCTGTGGCGCAAGCGCGAGCTGACGCCCGAAAGCAACGTGCAGTTTGGGGAGGGCGGCGCTGGCACGTTCTCGGATGGCAAGCTGTACTCCCAGATTCGCGACCCGCGCCACCTGGGCCGCAAGGTGATGCGCGAATTCGTGCAGGCCGGCGCGCCCGACGAAATCCTCTACGTCGCCCACCCGCACATCGGCACCTTCAAGCTGGTCAAGGTGGTCGAAAACATCCGCGAACAGATCAAGGCCCTGGGCGGCGAGGTGCGCTTCGAGCAGCGCGTGACCGACATCGTGGTGGAGAGCGGTCCGCAGGGCCGGCATTTGCGCGGCCTGCAGGTGCTGGACCAGGCCACGGGCCAGAGCCAGACGCTGCGCTGCGACCACGCGGTGTTCGCGCTGGGCCACAGCTCGCGCGACACCTTCGCCATGCTGTACACGCACGGCGTGACCCTGCACGCCAAGCCATTCTCGATCGGCTTCCGGGTCGAGCACCCGCAAGGCCTGATCGACCGCGCCCGCTGGGGCCGGCACGCCGGCCATCCGCTGCTCGGTGCGGCCGACTACAAGCTGGTGCACCACGCCAGCAACGGCCGCGCCGTCTACAGCTTCTGCATGTGCCCGGGCGGCACCGTGGTGGCCGCCACCAGCGAGCCCGGCCGCGTGGTCACCAACGGCATGAGCCAGTACTCGCGCAACGAGCGCAACGCCAACGCCGGCATCGTGGTGGGCATCACACCTGAGGACTATCCCCGCTCGCCGTTGGAATTTGAACGGGAACTGGGCCATACCCATGGTGTCGAGGCCTTGGCCGCCGACGCGCACCACCCGCTGGCGGGCATCGTGCTGCAGCGCCAGCTCGAGACCCGCGCCTACGAGCTGGGCGGGCGCGACTACTCGGCGCCGGGCCAGCTGGTGGGCGACTTCGTCGCCGGCCGGCCCTCGCGCGAGTTCGGCGAGGTGCAGCCCTCGTACAAGCCCGGCGTCACGCTGGGTGACCTGCACCCCAGCCTGCCGGCCTACGCCATCGAGGCCATGCGCGAAGCCTTTCCGGCCTTCGGCAAGAAGATCAAAGGCTTTGACCGCAGCGACGCCGTGTTGACGGGCGTGGAGACGCGCACCTCGTCGCCCGTGCAGTTCGCGCGCGACGAGGCCTTCCAGAGCCCCGGCGTGCGCGGCCTGTTCCCGGCCGGCGAAGGCGCGGGCTACGCGGGCGGCATCCTGTCGGCCGGCGTGGACGGCATCAAGGTCGGCGAAGCCGTCGCGCTGGCCATGCAGGCGCAAAGCTGACCCGCCGCCACGGCAGACGGTACAGCGCCATCAGCCCGAGGGAAGGGAAGCGCCGACCCGAGGCTTGCCACCCAGCGTGGGCGGCGTGACGATCAACGGGGTCGGTGCCCGCCGACTCCGCGTGCACGGCGCGCCCGCCTGACTGGGGCTGGGTCACCGCGTCGCGGGCCCTGGCTTCGGCGTGGGAATCATCGCCAAATCCGCTGACCGGAGCGTGCACCAGCTCGGATTCAACGCCTTGATCGCGGCGCGCCCGCAGCCTTGAGGAGGTCGTGCAACCCACATGCCTCGACCGCCCCTTGACGCGGCGCCCCGTGCCGTTCAGGCAACACGCCGGCCCTGGCCCTCGCATCGAGCCGGTTGATCGTGACTTAGATTAAACATAAAGTATTAATTTTTGACAAACGATTGGCTGGCCATGCTCACCTCACCCCGACGCCTTCAGCGATCGCCCTTCAGCTGGCGCCATGCCGCATGCTTGGCCGTGCTGGCCGGCGCCAGCGCGGCCGCCTCTGCCCAGACGCTGGACTACAGCCTGGCCCTGACCGATGGCGTGGTGCCCGACTACCACTTCGACGACGGCATGCCGTGCAACATCCACACCGAGCGGGGCGAAACGCGGTACCGAACCCTCCAGATGCAGGTCACCACAGCTGGGGACTACCGCTTCCTGGACGCCAAAGCCGATGTCGCCTACGACGGCTACCCGGACGGCAGCCTGGGCATCTACGGCGGCACCTTCAACCCCGCCAGCCCGGCCACCCACTGCGTCGCCAGCCTGGACGACGACCAAACCTACACGCTGCCCGCCGGGGTGTACACGCTGGTGTTGGCCTCGCAAAACGACATGGCCGAAATCCCTGGTAACTACCGCTACACCATCAGCGGTCCGGCTGCGGTGGTGCTGCGCGCGTCTGGTTCAGACGCCACGAAGTCGGTGCCCAGCCTGGGCGGCTGGGGCTTGGCCATGCTGACCGGCATGGCGGCCCTGCTCGGCGGACGCCGGCTGCGCCAGCGCAAGCCTTGAGCCGCGCGCGCCGCCAGGGGTCGCGCCGATCCACCGGCCCGCATGGGCTGAGCGCCGGCACGCCAAGAGCAACCCGGTCCGGCCACAGGTCACGCGACTCGAGTTGGGGCGGCAGTTCACTGGCTTGAACGCCAAATCCAGCAGTATCCGCACATCCCGATGACAAATCCATCGGAATGGGCAAATACTGCCATTCAAGAACGCTGAGCGGCAGCCGTTGCCCCGGGCCGGTAGTGGGCGGCATCGGTCGTGAAATCGGCATGGCCGTAGCGCTGCAGCAGCGTGCCCAGCTTGCGCACCAGGCGGCGGTCGGCCGCAGCCCGCACGCCGGGCACGCGCTGGGCCAGCGCGTACGGGGCCATGGTCAACACCCCCAGGCCCATGCCCACGGCCGCACGCAGTTTGTCGCGCCGGCTCACCGTGACCCCAATGCGTTCGGCACGCGCGAAATCTCCGCCCATGAAGTTGCGCACGAAGAACAAGCGGGCCACGCTCGGTTCGCAGCGCGCGCGCACCCCGCCGGCCCAACCCGGGTCGCGCCCCAGGTCGGCCGCCATGGTGGAGCGGATGAGCGCGCCGCAGGTGGCGTCGTCAAAGCCCGCGCGCAAGGTGGCGTGCCGCGTCTGCAGCACGTCGACGAGGGCCTGCGGCGTGTCGGGCAACAGCTCGGCCGGCAGGCCCAGCAGGTGGCAGCGGTAGCGCGCCAGTTCGACCTGGGCGCGCTCATCGGGCGTGAACTGTTGACCCGGACGCTGCAGCGCCCGCTGCGCCACCAGGTAGGCTGAAATCAAGCCGGCCGGCATCTGATCGACCTGCGGGATGGGGATGCCATAGACCTGGGTGTTCCACAGGCCGGGCTTGGTCAAGGCATGAAAACGCACCATGGCGTGCATGAGCCGCACCTGCGCCGCCGCCTTGAAGCCGGCGCCGTGGCGATCGAGCGCCCCGGGCAGGGTGGACAGCGTGAAGAAGGTGGCGGTTTCCAGCACCCGGCGTCCCGAGGTCTCGTTGGACAAGGCCCCCGTCAGCGCCATGGGCAAGGCCGTGTATTGGTTGGTGAAGGTGCCGAAGAACGCACCGCGGATGACCAGGGGCGCGATGTGGGCCATGCTGTTGCGCGAGGCGCGCGCGCCTTGCGCCACCAGGTCCATGTCCACCCAGTCGGGCACCCCCTCCATCTCGCGCACGAAGGCATGGAGTTCTGGCGGTGCATCGGGCACGGCCTCGACACCGCGATCACAGGCCAGCGCCAGCATGTCCACCAGCTTGCGAAAGCCCAGCGACGGGATCAGGCACGCATAGGCATCGGCCACCACATCCCCCATGAAGGTGTAGGTGCGGATGCGTTCGACCAGCTCGCGGTTGCGCAGCAGGGTTTCACGCCGATGGGCAAAGGCCGGCATCAAGACCGAAGGCTGAGCCATGTCCTCGGTGTAGCGCTCGGGCCAGGTGTCCAGGGGCAAGGTGCCATACAGCAGCGGCACCTGCTCGCGCTGGTGGACGAGGCGGGCCATGAGCGCCTCGCTGCTGGTGGGAAATGGGGTGGACGCGGGCGCGCGGGCTGCAACGGTCATGGGAAGGTCTCCGGGGCTGTGTTTCGCCAATTATTATCAATTGATAGTAATTTGACCAGTACCATCGCCACATCTTTGTTGCCGCCCTGTTTGCCGTGGTCACAGCGCCGACCTCCTCCCACCGAGAACCCTCACCCGCCCGCGCCAAGCTCAAAACCGAGGGCTATGCCAAGGGCGACGCCGCGCGCCAACGCGTGCTCGATGCCGCCCTGTTGGCGTTCGGCCAAGCCGGCTTCAAGGGCGCAACCACGCGCCAGATTGCCGAGCAGGCCGGCGTGCAGCTGCCCGCCATCGCGTACTACTTCGGCAACAAGGACGGCCTGTACCTGGCCTGCGCGCACGAGGTGATCGCGCGCTACCGCGCCCGCGTGGGCCAGGCGGCCGAACACGCGCTGGCGCTGCTGCAGCCACCCCGCCCAACCGACACGCCATCGCCACGGTCGGCCCAGCAGGCCTACGACGCGCTCTCGCAACTCATCCACGCCCTGGTCGGGTTGCTCGTCGGCTCCAGCGAATCGCAGCGCTGGACCGCCTTCATCGCCCGCGAAATGGGCTCGCCCGGCCCGGCCTACCAGCTGCTGTACCGCGACCTGTGGGCACCGGGCGTGGACCTGGTGACGCGCCTGATCGCCCGCGTCCAGGGACCGGCCGACGACACCCCCGCCGCCCTGGCGCAGGCCCGTGTGCAGGCGGTGCTGCTCATCTCCAGCCTGGTGCGCTTCCAGTCGGGGCGCGAGCTGGCGCTGCAGCTGCTGCAGTGGCCGCGCATCGGCCCCGACGAATGCGCCACCATCGCCGCCGTGTTGCTGGCCCCGCTGCAACCCGCCCAGCGCTGATGGTCACCCGCCATGGCTGCGCGCCTCTCCCATCGCACCAGCCGTCCGCCGATGCGGCTGGCGGCCCCTGTTGGCCCGGGGCTGATCAGGCCTGGTGGCAGGCCTTTGGCACCCTGATCCCAACCCTGAGCCCTGCGCTGAGCCTCGACATTGGCAAGGCAGTATCACCAAGTACTCGTTTTCATGAAAACGAAGGTGACGCCATACTCCACCATTCTCGGGTGCACCCCCGCAACGTGGCCGAGCAGCTCAACGCGGTGGCGCAGCGGCACCCCGAGCCGCCGCCCGTGCGCTTCGTGCCGCAAGCAGCGCTGCCCGCGGGCGAAGCCTACGAAGCCTTCATCGCCCGCACCGGCTGCGTGCCCACGCGCGACAACTGGCACGACCTGCTCAACGGCCTGGTCTGGCTGCGCCTGCCGCGCACCAAACAGCGGCTCAACCGCCTGCAGATGGCCGAGATCGCCCGCGACGGCGTCGGCGCGCGCCGTGGCCCCGTGCGCGACGCCTGCACCGTGTTCGACGAGAACGCTGCGCTGCTGCACGCGCCCGACGCGCTGTGGCTGGCCCTGCTCGAGCGCCGCTGGGCCGACCTGTTCGGCCCCTTGCGGCCGCTGTGGGCGCACAGCCGGCTGCTGGTGTTCGGCCACGCCGCGCTCGAAAAGCTGCTGACGCCCTACAAGTCCATCACCGTGCACGTCTGGCGTGTGCCGCAACCCTTCGACCCCGCGGGCGACCTGCGCGAGCTGGACGCCTGGCTGGCGCAGGACCTGCGGCCCGCCACGCTGACCGCCCCGCCCTGGCGCCCGCCGGTGCGTTCCGCCGACGGGCTGGGCCCCAATGGGCCAAGCCAAGCCACGCATGCGCTGGCTGGCGGGCCGAACGGCTTGGCGACTGCCTTGACGACCGCCTTGCCGATTGGCGAGCCGATTGGCGTGCCGACTGGCGTGCCGATTGGCTCGCTGCACGATGCGCCGCACGCGCTACCCACGTCTTCGCACCCGACGACCGGCACGCGGCTCGGGCAACCAGGCGATCTCCAGCACGGCGAGCCTCGCAGCAAGCCCCATGGCCAGCCCGTCGGCAAACCCTTTGCCCCGCTGCCGATACTGGGCGTGCCGGGCTGGTGGGCCGGCAACCGCGAGCCGGGCTTCTACGACGACGCCACGGTGTTCCGCCCCGCTCGGCGTTGACGGCGTGCGCATGGCCCGTCGGCGGGCTTGCCCACCGCACGCGTGAAGGCGAGCGGTCTGCATCCCGCCTCACCTAGAGTACCGGCCGATTCCGATGATCTGCTCATCGAAAACGCCTCTTACTACCCCCATGACCTCGCAGTGGATGACCTGGATCCGCCTCTGCACGGTCTGCTGCAGCGCCTCAAGGGGCTGAATCACCTGGCTGGAGGCGCGGGCTCAGGCGCACGGGCAGCCGCAACCCCGCGCCAGACCTCAGTGCGCCGAGGGCGCCGTGCGGGCTGGCGACGGGCATCGCGCCAGCGCGGCCCGGAACGAGTCGGACTCGGTTGAAGCCCCGGCGGGCGCGGCGGGGTCGGTCGCCGTGGCCTGCCCGGCCGCACTGCTCGCGGACGCACGCCCTGCAGCCAGCAGTTGCACGACCTTGGCATCGCGCGCAGCCTGGGCGTCGTGGCGGGTTTGGGCGCTGTGCGCCATGGCCCGGCCGATGCGCCCGAGTGCGCCCTGGACGCACGGTGTCGGCGCGTGGCGCCGGGCCAGCTCGCAGACCAGTTGCAGCGCTTGCGGCGTCAGCCCTGCCTCGGCATGCGCCAGGGCGAAGTGCGTGCTTTCAAACAGGCTGGGCGGCACGTCGGCCCCATAGCGCTGCGCGCGCCGGTGGCGGTGCGCCAGGTAGGCCGTGTAGTCAGCTGGCGTGACGCGCTCGGGCATGTCGAACGGCCAGCCGTCGAACGCCAGCCGCAGGCCATCGGCCCAGGTGGCCTGGGGCGTGGTGCCATGGTCGTCCTGCGCGTACTGCACACGCTGCCAACGCAGACGCCCCTGCAGGGCCGCGGCCGGCTGGCGCTGCAGGAAGTCGGCCACCGCATCGACCGACGTGGTGATGGCGCGTTCGTTGCGGCCCGAGCTCAGAACCAGCAGGCGCTCGCCCGGCACTGCCAGCACCTGCGGCCACGCGGCCTGCAGCCGCTTCAGGGGCTGGCCCTCATCCCACCAGAGCGAGGGGCTGGCCAGCACATGGGCCTGGAACAGGCCGGGCCGCGTGGTCAGCGCATGCAAACCGAACAACCCGCCGTAGGGTGGCCGAACAAGGCGCGCCAGGCCGTGGTGCGGTAGCTGCGGTCCAGCGCGGGCAGCAGCTCGTGCTCGATGAACGCGAGGAAGTCGTCGGCACCGCCGGTCTGGGCCGCATGGGTGGCCTGGGGGCCAACCACCGGCGTCGCGGTTTGGGGGCCGGGGCCGCGCGGCGCGTCCGTCACGCGCGCCGGCGTCAGCTCGCGGCTGCGGTCTATGGGCGCGACGGCGACGACGAGAAGCTCGGGGATCACCTCGCCGCGCGCCAGAAAGCGCACCAGGCTTTCGGTGTGCGCCAGCTGCTGTGGCCCGTCGAGCAGCACCAGCACCGGGTAGCGCAGGCCAGGCTCGCGGCCGTAGCTCGCCGGCAGGCTGACGGCCACGCTGCGCGACTGCCCCAGCACGGCGCTGTCCAGGGTGAGGTAGTGCACGGCCGCTGCCTGCTCGGCATGGGCGCGAAACGCAGGCGGCACCGCCGACGTGGCGGTGAATGTCCCCGTGGGCACGCCGCTGTGCGCAGGCGCGGGCACTGGCACCGGAGCCGCCGCCCACGCGGCGCCCTGGCCCGGCACGCTGAGCAGCGCCAGGCCCAGCAGCACCGCCAGCCGGATGGGGTGGACACGGCGCGCCGGGCTGCGCCGTGTTGGAGCAGCAAGCGGGCTCAGAACGACACCGTGGCGGCCAGTTTGAAGGTGCGCGGTGCGCCCGGCATGACGAAGCCATCCGAGAACACGCCCGTCCAGTAGCGCTTGTTGGTCACGTTGTCGATGGCTGCGTTCAGGCGCAGCGGCACGCTGCCCACGCGGGTCTCGTACTTGGCGTTCAGGTCAAACCGGTGCCACGACGGCACGCGCACCTTGTTGCCCGAATCGGACCACTGCGCACCGGTGTAGACCACGCGCCCGCCCACGGCCAGGCCGGGCACCGGCGTGGACCACTGCAGGCCGAGGTTGGCCGTCCAGTCCGGCACGGCGAACGAGTCCAGCCCGGTGTTGAGCTGCTTGGCCCGGTTGTGGGCCACGCCGCCCAGCAGCGACAGCTGCGGCAGGACCTGGCCGAACACGTTCCACTCCAGGCCGCGCAGGCGCTGCATGCCGCCTTCGGTCAGCGTGTTGTTCACGTCGATCAGGGTGGCGCGCTTGATCTGGAACGCGCTGAGGGTGTGCGTGAGCGCGCCCTGCTGCAGCTTGACGCCGACCTCCAGCTGCTTGGTGCGCGTGGGTTTGAAGGTTTCGCCCTCGTTGGCGTAGCCCACGCCCACGGTCTGGCCGGCCTGCAGGCCTTCCATGTAGTTGCCGAACAGCGACACGGTGTCACCCCAGGGTTTGACCACCACCCCCAGCGACGGCGAGATGCGCTGCGCGCTGTAGCCGCCCAGCTGCTGCACCTTCTGCAGGCGCGCACCCAGCATGAGGTGGGCGCGCTCGTCCCACGCGGTCATGGTGTCGGCCACGACGAAGGACTGCAGCTTGTCGTCCACGTTGTAGGCGGGCTCGGCCGGCGCCGCCGGGAACACGGGCGTGACGGGGTTGTAGATGTTCTGCGCGTAACCGGTGTTGGCACGGTTGGCCGTGCCTTCCTTGTAGCGCACCAGGTTGTAGGCCACCTGCAGGCGGTGTTGGACGGCCCCGGTGCTGAACTTGCCGATGGCGCCCACGTCCAGGGCCAGGCGGCGCGACTTGGTGCTGACGTTGTAGACAAAACCCTGCGAGGCGCCGTCTGCCCCCGTGACGATGGTGCGCGTGCCGAACATCAGGCCGTCGCCGCGGCCCTCGGAGCCGCCGACGGCCGCATAGCCCTGCCACTGGTCGTTGAAGTCGACCTCGCCCCGCACCATGGCGCCGGTGTTCTTGTAGATGCCCTGCGTGTCGCGGAACATGTTCACATCGCCCTTGGGCGGCGCCAGCAGGTAGCCCAGGCTGCGCGCGAAGTTGAACATGCCGGGGCTGCCGTTGCGGATGCTGTCGCGGTTGCTGTACACGTCCAGCCACAGGCGGGCCTTGTCGCCCTGCCAGTCCAGGGCCAGGGCGCCCAGCTGGCGGCGCTGCTTTTCGTCCTCGGCGCCGGACTTGCCGTCGCCATAGACGCCGTTCACGCGCAGCCCCAGGCGCTGGTCGGCCCCGAAGCGGCGGCTCACGTCGGCATGCACCTGTGCGTACGCATCGCTGGCGAACGAGGTCGTCAGCTCGGTCAGCGGCTTGGCGCCGGCGCGCTTGGTCACCAGGTTGATGGTGCCGCCCACGGCCTCGGCCGGCGCCATGCCCGACAGCAGCGCGCTGGGGCCGCGCAGCACCTCGACGCGTTCGAGCATCTCGACCGGCACGTGGTTGGCCGGGGCAATGCCATACAGGCCGTTGGTCGCGATGTCCATGGCCGAGACGTCGAGGCCGCGGATGGTGAAGTTCTCCAGCATGTGGCCGTTGTTGGTGGTGAAGCGCACCGAGGGGTCGCTTTCCAGCACGTCGGCCAGGGTGTAGCTCACCGTGTCCTGGATGAGCTGGCGGGTGTAGGCGTTCACGCTCACGGGCGCATCCACGATGGGCACGTTGCCCAGCACGCCCAGGCGCGCCCCCTTGGCCGCCTGGCCCCCGGGCGCCACGCCCGGCAGCTCGTTGGCCTCCAGCGTGGCGCTCACCTCCACCGACGGCAGGGTGCCGCCGCTGCCGGCTGCGCCGGCCTGCTGGGCCAGGGCCGGCAGGCAGCACAGGCTGAGCACAGCCAGGGCAATGGGGTGGCGCGCGGGGCGGGCGCCGGAACGCAACAGCGAAGCTTTCATGTCAATCGACCTTGGGTTGGGGAAGGAGCCGCCTGGGCGTGGCGGCCGGGGCGTGCAGGGTCTTGCTGCCGGCGCCAGGCCAGCCAGGCAAAAAAGCACGAAAGAACCAGGCACAAGACACCCAGTATCAAACCATCCTCTTTATTGATGAAACAGAATTGCATGGATACTGCCTGATCAATGAACACACCCACCAGCACCGCGAGCTGCACCAGGCGTTGCACAGCGCTGTGGCCCACAGCAGGCCGGTGGCGGCCCGGGCCGTGCCCCCGTGCGAATGCCCAGGTCAGTGGCGCGCACGGCCAGCACGCCCAGGGCCCCGAACACGGGCCCCAGCACACCGCCACGCCAAACGCCGGGCTCGCGGGGCGTGGTCAGCACCCACGCCCCGCCCGCCAACAGCAACCGCATCAGGCCCTGAGTCATGGTGTCGATCAGCCTGTAAATGAAAATGATTCTTATTATAAAAGCTCACCCGAGGCGCATGCCTTGCCCGGCAGGCGCGCCGTCGGCGCGCGGCTGATCGGGTGCCCGTGTGCCCGCGCCCACACCAGCGCGGGGGGCCTCGATCTGAGCGGCATCCGCGCCCATGGCCGACAGCCACTGGCCCACGATGGCGAGGTGGCCCCTTCGGCCTGCGCATCGGACCAGAGCGCACCACCCAGCGACACCAGCCGCAGGTGGTCAAGTGCGACTTCACCGCGCACGCCACGGCCCAGCACCTCCGCCGCCGGCATGGCCTCGGGTGCGCCCACGGCCCCGGCCCAAGAAGGCGAAGCGGTCCGCGCCCATGTCCTGCACGTTGGCCAGCCTGGGCGTCAGCCTCGGTCCGGTGAGTCGTCCGTCGGCTGGCATCATCGGTATGCCTCAGCTTCCGTTCCTCAGAAAACGACTGTGCAGGGTTACTGCCAACCCGATCCTGTCCCCTCGCGTTCACGGCTTGGCTTGCACCCCACACCAGCCGCCCCCAAACCGCTGCGGACCCACTCCTCGAGCGTGTGCGGGCGCTGGCCGCGCTGGTGTGCCCCCGCGATCAACCGCCCTGCCGCCCCTGAGACGCCATCCCCACCTGCGGCTCCAGGTGGATCCCGATGTGGCGCCCGACCGTGCCGCGAAGCACCCAGGGCGCCTTGCCGTGCAGCATGCAGCACCTCGTCAAGAGGTATCCGCCTGGCTTCTTTTCTCATCAAGCGGCGCTGACTGCATACCTAAAAGCAATCCAAGCCGGCTGCGATGCAATCGCTGAAATGCGCCCATGCGCCTGTGGGCAACGCCACATCGCTCGGCTGCCGGTCCACCGCGCGGCGCCTGGCTGGCCCGCGCTGTGCATCGCCGGAACCGCAGCAGTGGTGAGGACCGAAAGACCCGAAGGCAGTCCCCGGGCCGATCGCGGGCCGGCAGCGGCCTCGCCACAATGGCGGGTCGACACCCGCAACCAGGAGCGCCTGTGCCCCAGACCGCCACCCACTTTTACGAACCCAAGGACGGCCACCGCCTGCCGCACGACCCCTTCAACGCCATCGTGGCGCCGCGCCCCATCGGCTGGATCTCGACCCAGGATGCGCAGGGCGTGCTGAACCTGGCGCCCTACTCCTTCTTCAACGGCTTCAACTACAAGCCCCCCATCGTGGGCTTTTCCAGCCTGGGCGACAAAGACAGCGTGCGCAACGCACGGGCCACGGGCGAGTTCGGCTGGAGCCTGGCCACCCGCCCGCTGGCCGAGGCCATGAACGCCAGCTGCGCCATGGTGCCGCCCGAGGTGGACGAGTTCGCCCTGGCAGGCCTGACGCCGGAGCCCTCGCGCTGCATCGCCGCGCCGCGCGTGGCCGAGAGCCCGGTGTCGTTCGAATGCAAGGTCACGCAGATCCTGCAGCTGCAGAACGCCGCCCACGAAGACCTGCCCACCTGGGTCGTGTTCGGCGAGGTGGTGGCCGTGCACATCGCCGAGCACCTGCTGATCGACGGCATCTACCAGACGGCCGCGGCGCAACCCATCTCGCGCGGCGGCGGCCCGGCCGACTACTTCGACGTGCGCCCCGACAACCTGTTCAAGATGCGACGCCCGGGCTAAAGGTCCAACCCCTTCACGCCCATGCGATCGTCGCTGGCGGTCTGATGCCTGCGCTGGGTGACGCGGTCGATGCCGCGCACTTCGTTGACGATCCGGCTGAACACGCGCCGCAGGGGCCGATCAGGAGGCGCGAAGTGCGCCCCGCCTCGTTGCGGGGCTGGCGCAAGGGCGTCGCCCTGGTGCCACGGTGAACGGGCGCGGTGCAGATGTGGCCACAAGGGAAATCCCATCCAGTCGCCCAGCGCGCGCCTGTGGCCGTGATTCAGCGGCGGGGTCTGGCGGTCCACGTCAGGCCGCTCCCGGCGCTCGGCTCCTTCCTGCACCAGGCCCTTCAGGCCCTTCAGGCCATCTTGGCGTGAGCGTGGGCCAGCCCGATTTCGGCGAGCGGCACCAGCTGCCGCAAGTCCTCCGCACGACGTGTCGGCCGCGCCCAGGCGGGCGTGGCGCCGTCCAGCCTCCCCTCAGGCCGGTGCAAGGCCAGCACCCGGCCAGCAGCACGTGTCGCCTGCGACGCGTGCTGCTGTTCGCCTTGCATCACCCATCCTTCCCTAGGGTATGGTGCAGTGGTCGTTTCCAAAGAATCGACGGTGCCCTCATACTGCCTGCACACCCTGGCGACCCAGTCCTCTGACAACGCCAGCCTCCGTCCCTTCACCCACAGGTCACACCATGCAGCATTCCGACATCCGCGCGCGATTGGCCGACCTTTCCGATGACGAGCTGGTGCGGCGCGTCAGTCAAGGCATGCTGACGCCCGAGGCCCATGCGCTGGGTCTGGCTGAACTCCAGGCGCGCGGCCTGCCCGAGTCGGCGATCGCCGCTCAGGCGCCAGACGAGCCCGACCCCGCCGCCGACACGCCTGACCTGGGCGACTGGGTGTTGCTCGCGCGTCAGCTCGAACCCACCGAGGCCCACTTGCTGTGCGGCTTGTTGCAGGCTTGCGGCATCGCCGCATCCGCTGGCGACACCGAGCTGGTGCAGGCCAACCAGCTGTGGAGCATCGCGCTGGGAGGCGCCAGCGTGCGCGTGCCGGCGAGTCAGCTGGCCGAAGCCCAGGCCATCCACGCCGCCCTGGGGCGCGGCGAGTTCAGCCTGGACGACGACGCGCCGGTCTGACGCGGAACCCCGCGTCTGGCCAAGCGGCAGCAGGGCCTGCTCCCGCTCAAGTCTTCCTGGCGGGCAATCTCGGCGCCAGCACCTCGCCAGCGCTTTCATCGGTCAGGTCACCCGGGAGCACCAGCGTGCTGGAAACGTCTACCACGCGTTGGAGGCGGCCAGCGCATCGGCACCGTACTCGGCATCGGCTGATGCCGGGTGGCGCCGCCCCTGACCAAGCAGACCCGAGCCCCCACAACACAACAGGCCCTCGCAAAGGCCTGTTGGGGTCATCCGTGCAGGCTCACCTGCGGGTGCTGGGTTCAGCCACAGCTGCCCACGAAGCCACACTGCGTGCAGTACTCGCAGCCGTCTTTCTTGATGACGGCGTGGGCGCCGCATTCGCCGCACTTCTTGCCGGCCATCACGCCGTGACCATCGGTCAGCGGCGCCGCGGCCACCGGCGGCGCGGGCAATTCATCGGCATCGAACAGCGATTGTTGCTGGCGTTGCTCGATCAGGTTCTGGATGGCGTACGCGATGGCGGCGACTTCGGAGTCGTGCCAGCGCGGCACGTGGGCGCCGTCGGCGCGCTCCACCGTGCCCAGGCGAACAGGACCGCGATCCCAGGCCACCTTGCGCATGTCGCTCAGCGCAGTTTCGAGGAAGCCGCCACGCGCGGCCAGCGACAGGATGCGCATGGTCGAGGTGATCCATTGCTGCGACTCGCCGCTTTGGCCCACGGGCATGAAGAACTCGATGGCCCGCTCGACCGTGCCCTTGCCGTCGGACTTGGGCATGGGCAGGAAGGAGACGATCAGGTACAGCGTCTTCTGGCCTTCCTGCGTCCAGTACTCGATCTTGTCGGCCACGGCCTGCAGCGCGCCACGCGGGCGGCTTTCGATGACCGCGCGCATGGGGTCCACGGGCTGCACCACCGTGGGTACGGGGGCGGCCGCCTCGGCAGGCTTGCTGGGCGTGACTTCGAGCACCGAGCCCAGGATGTCGTTGGGCCGGTAGGTGGCCATGCCCTTGAGGCCCGAACGCCAGGAGTTGACGTACAGCTCCTTGAAGTCGTCGTAGGGGTAGTCGGCCGGCACGTTCACGGTCTTGGAGATGGACGTGTCGATGTAGGGCTGGACGGCCTCCATCATCGCCACGTGGTCCGCGGCCGACATTTCCAGCGCCGACACGAAGTACGCCGGCAGCTTGTTCACATCACCACCGAGCGACTTGTACAGGCGCCAGGCGTGGTCTTCCACCGTGTATTCGCTGCGCGAACCGTCGGCCTCACGCTTTTTGCGCGTGTAGGTCCACGAGAACGGCGGCTCGATGCCGTTCGAGGCGTTGTCGGCAAAGGCCAGGCTGACCGTGCCCGTGGGCGCGATGGACAGCAGGTGGCTGTTGCGGATGCCGTGCTTGCGGATCTCGTCCTGGATGTCCTGCGGCAGGCGGCTGGCGAACGTGCCCTTGGCCAGGTAGCCCTCGGCCTTGAACTTGGGGAACGCGCCCTTTTCCTGCGCCAGCCCCACCGAGGCGCGATAGGCCGCGTTGCGCATGGCCTCGCCGATCTTGGTCGCCATGTCGCGACCTTCCTTGGCGTCGTAGCGCAGGGTCAGCATGGCCAGGGCATTGCCCAGGCCGGTGAAGCCCACACCGATGCGGCGCTTGGCGGCGCTTTCGGCGCGCTGCTGCTCCAGCGGCCAGAAGGTCACGTCCAGCACGTTGTCCAGTGCACGCACCTGCAGCGCCACGACCTTTTCGAAGGCGGCGAAGTCGAACGAGGGCACGCCCCCGAAGCCGAAGGCGTTGCGCACGAAGCGCGTGAGGATGATGGGGCCGAGGTCGCAGCAGCCATAGGGCGGCAGCGGCTGCTCACCGCAGGGGTTGGTGGCCGAAATCGTCTCGCAGTAGTGCAGGTTGTTGTCGGTCCCGATCTTGTCGAGGAACAGGATGCCCGGCTCGGCGAAGTCGTAGGCCGACTTCATGATGGTGTCCCACATCTCGCGCGCAGCCACGCTCTGGTAGACCCATTTGCCGTCTTCGCGCTGGAAGGCGCCCTTGGCGATCAGGTCCTTGCCGGGCTTGGCGATGTGGACCAGCTGCCACTGGGCATTGGCTTCCACGGCCTGCATGAAGCTGTCGGGCACGCCGACGGACACGTTGAAGTTGTTCCAGCGCCCCGGGGTGCGCTTGGCGGTGATGAACTCCAGCACATCGGGGTGATCGATGCGCAGCACGCCCATCTGCGCGCCACGGCGGGCGCCGGCGCTCTCGACGGTCGAGCAGCTCTGGTCGAACACGTTCATGTAGCTGCAGGGGCCCGAGGCCTGCGAGGCCGTGCCCTTCACATCGGCGCCACGCGGGCGGATGCGCGAGAAGTCGTAGCCCACGCCACCGCCGCGGCGCATGGTTTCGGCGGCTTCGCGCAGTGCTTCGTAGATGCCGGGGTAGCCCTCGTCATCGAAGCCCTGGATGCAGTCGCCCACGGGCTGCACGAAGCAGTTGATCAGCGTGGCCTGGATGTCGGTGCCCGCGGCACTCATGATGCGACCGGCGCCGATGGCGCCTGCGCGCAGGTTGTCGAAGAACAAGGCTTCGTACTTGGCCTGCAGGTCTTTCTTTTCGACCGAAGCGAGCGCGCGCGCGACACGGCGAAACAGCGCGTCGGCATCGACCTCGTCGCCCTTGAAGTACTTCTCCGCCAGCACATCACGGCTGATGGGTTGCATGTCCTGGGCGGTGGCGTCAGCCGGCATGGCGTCTCGTTTCATTGATGGATTCCTGTATGAAAACACAAGCGGACTGGATGGAAGTGGCGCTTGCGAAACCGCTATTTTTGCATTTTGTGGCCCGCACTGCCGAAATCGACAGGGCCGGAATCACGATTGTGCGCATTGCATCATGGTGGCCTGGACTTGTGTCGAATTCTTTCAATTTCAAGCACTTAGACGGTGCATTCGGCACTTGGAAAACGACTTGAACGACGGAATTCCTGGGCTCCACGAGGGCGGGCGCTATTTAAATCGAAGCATGTCGACAAGGCCTGTCCGCAGCAGCACCGACTCCTTCATTTGGTTACACACTGAGGTCAAGTTGATTAAGGGTTTACCCCAGACCTCGGGGCCGGGCAGTTCAACCCATGCAGATCAAGTGCTTGCGCGCGATGGCCTCGCGCCTCAAAACCCTGAGGATGGCATGGCTTATGAATGAGAATGATTGTCGTTTGCGTATATACTTCACCCATCGCAGCGACGTTGCCCTGCAGCTCGCAGCGATCAGGTTCTTTGGTTCATCGTGGGTCGACCCGGCAATCGGGTCGGTTTTGCTAGCCAGCGGGCTTCCGTCAGCCAAGCTTTTTTTCCTCGATGCCTTGTCAGGACCCTGAACACCCGTCCCTTTGAGGCTGCACCGCGCCATCCGTGCGCTGGCCATGCCTTGCGCACGCCGGCGCCTTGATGCCGCGGTCCGTGCCCATCTCCTACGCCCACCCGTGTCGGATCGACCCTGTTCAGGGCGACCTCGTCCTCGCGCCTGGGATCCGCCTGTCGAGGGCGTCCTCACGCCGGGCGGAAGGCGCGCGCGTACAAGGCCTTCATGCGGGCCTCGAACTGCGGCACGGGGCCGGTGAGCGGCACGCCGGGTGCGATGTCGTGGATGGGGCGGCAGTTCACCGGCAAGGGCGGCACGCCCCAGTCGCGCAACCACCCGCCCAGCTGCGCCGCCGACGTGACGTAGACGATGCGCCCCAACCCCACCCACGCATGCGCGGCCGCGCACATGGGGCAATGCTCGCCCGAGGTGTAGACCGTGGCGGCCGCGCGCTCCGCCGCGCTGAGGTGGCGCACAGCCCATTCGACCAGGGTGAACTCGGGGTGACGTGTGGCGTCGCCGTCTCCCACGCGGTTGTGGTCCTCGAAACGCACCTGGCCATCGCCATCGACGAGCAGCGACCCAAAGGGCTGGTGGCCGCTGTTCAAGGCCTGCTCGGCCAGGTCGATGCAGCGCGTCAGGTGTGCCAGTGCCGTGGGGCTCAGGTCGGGGTCGGGTGCAGTCATGCTGAGAGGTCCTTGCTGGATTCAATCGTGCAGTATTCGCCCATTGCCGTCGTCTTGAAAACGGCAATGGACCCATACTCTGTCAAACGATGCGGGCGATGTCGTCGAAGTCAAAGCGTGGCAGGCGCTCGAACAGCGAGGCCGCATCCCCCACGCCCAGGTTGATGAGCATGAACGACCGCCATCGGGGCTGATCGGCCAGGAACAGGCTGTCGGTCTTGGCCGGGTCAAAGCCGGACATGGGGCCGCAATCC
Organism: Comamonas serinivorans; assembly: GCF_002158865.1. Classification (NCBI taxonomy): domain Bacteria; kingdom Pseudomonadati; phylum Pseudomonadota; class Betaproteobacteria; order Burkholderiales; family Comamonadaceae; genus Comamonas; species Comamonas serinivorans. Next base: position 4,061,126 of record NZ_CP021455.1, read on the forward strand.
AGGCCCACGGCGCGCGCCGCCAGCATGAAATAGGCCGCCTGCAGGGCGGCGTTCAGCCGCGCCGACTGTTCGCGGGCCGCCGCATCGCCTTCGAACCAGGCCTTGGCATTGGCATGCGGGAACAGGCGCGGCAGGTGGTCGTGGAAGTCGAGGTCGAAGGCGACGATGGCCGTCACGGGCGCGGACATCACCTTGGGGGCGTTGCTGGCCGACACGGCCGTGACCAGCTGGGCCTTGGCTTCGGGCGTGCGCACGAAGCGCCAGCGCGCTGGACATTGGTTGGCCCCGGTGGGGCCAAGCTTCATCAGGTCGAACACCTGGCGCAGGGTGTCGTCGCTGACCTCACCCGAGAAGGCGTAGTAGGTGCGCGCTTCGCGAAACAGTTGATCCAGGGCCTGGTCGTTCAGGGGGGAATGCATTCAATCTCCAAAACAGTCGATCACCAACGCGGTGGCGGCGCACAGTGTAGGAGGCCCGCCTGCCCGGCGGCGTGGCGGGCACGGGCGACCGCGACAAAGCCAGGGGCTCCGGTTCGCCGCTGGTTAGCGCGGGCCGCTCGTGCCCGCCGCATGGACCAGCCGCTTGCCCCCACGTGGAGTCAGGCGGTCAGCGGCGTCACCGCCTGCCAGCTGACGCGTGCCCCGGGGCCGCTGGCCTCCAGCAGCCAAGCCGTGCCGCCCTCCACCAGCAGCGACTCACCGGCGCAGGCGGTCACGTCGCGGGCTGGGCCAACGCAGCGGCGGCGGCCTGGGCTGACCGGCGTCATCCACACCGAACCGGCGTGCACGTGCAACAGACCACGCGCGGCCGGCTGCCAGATGACGGGCTGAGTCGGCACAGCGGCGCCCGGCGCGACGGTGCCCGACGCAGCGGCGCCCGACGCATTCACCAGGCCCGGCGCCGGCTGCCGGCGCGCGCCCGCATCCAGGGACGGGGCAGCCGGATGAATCGAAGGTGCCGCATCGCTGGCCGCCGGTGCCGCGCACTGGACGCGTCCGGCATGGTCGGCGAGTGTGACCGAGGGGGCCCACCCCACGGCCGCTCGCGCCAGCCGCCACCATCCATGCCCAACGCGCATGACGCGCCGCCACAGCGGCGGCTGCGGATCGCGCAGGGCGCACGGCAAGACCGAGGCATCCCGCACCGGACGCCAGCCCGCATCGGCGGGCCATGAATGAATGAGGTGTGACATGACGGGGGGATTGAAAGACCAATCAGGCCCGCCATGGTGCGCGCCGCGCCGCTTGACGTCCAACGCCGAATGGCGGTTGAATTGATGCCGATCACGCATCAATGCCGCCAACCCCCATCGCCCATGAACGCCCCCAAGACCGTCCTGCGCACACGCCCCATGGGCCTGGGCCACCTGCGCGCCTTCGAGGCCGTGGCACGGCACCTGAACTTCCGCATCGCCAGCGAAGAGCTGTCGCTGACGCAATCGGCCGTCAGCCGCCAGATCCAGGCGCTGGAGCACGACATCGGCGTGCCGCTGTTCCTGCGCCACACGCGGGCGGTCGAGCTGACGGCAGCGGGGGCCGAGCTGCTGATGACGGTGAACCGCGTGCTGCCCCAGCTCGACGCCAGCGTGCAGCGCATCCGCCACAGCGCGGGCCGGCAAAGCGTGTCGGTGACCACCTTTGCCTCCATGGCCTCGATGTGGCTGATTCCGCGGCTGGAGGCCTTTCAGCAGGCCCACCCCGATGTGGACATCCGCCTGGACGCCAGCGACCACCTGCTGGACCTGGAGGTGTCGGAGGTGGACGTGGCGCTGCGCTACGGCCCGCCGTCGCACGTGCCCGCGCACGCCGAGGTGCTGTTTGGCGAACAGATCACGCCCGTGCTCGCGCCCTGGCTGGCCGAGCGCACGCCCATTCGCCGCGTGAGCGACCTGGCGCGCTTCACGCTCATCGACGTCAGCGATGCCTACCGCTTCTACTACGGCTGGCAGCGTTGGTTCGGCGCGGTGGGCGAGCCCGCCGTGCAGCCCCGCCGCTGGCTGGCCTTCAACCTGTCGTTCCAGATGATGCAGGCCGCGCGGGCGGGCCAGGGTGTGGCGCTGGCGCGCGTGCCGCTGATCGACCTCAGCCTCGCCAGCGGCGAGCTGGTCGAAGCCCTGCCGGGCCACCGCGTGAGCTCGCCGCGCACCTATTGGCTGCTGGTGTCGCCGCGCAGCGCACACCGGCCCGAGGTCGTGGCCTTCGCCAACTGGCTGCGCGAGCAGGCGCAGCAAACGGCCGCGGTGCTGGCCTCGGGCCAGGTCGTCAGCACCCTGCCCGCCGCCTGACGGCCAGCCGAGGGCCAGGCCTGGTCACCCCGCGGCTTGCCAACGGCGCTGAACATGGGTGGCAACAAGCCCTTTGTGCGGCGGCGACGCGCCCGCAAGACAGCGCTTCAACCCAAGCGCAGGCCGTGGCGCCGCCCCACGCCCGCCCCCTGGCTGCGCCCTTCGATGGGCGCAGCGCCACCACGGGCGCAATGGCGTTCGCTCCTCGTTCAGCGTCTAGTCCGCCATGGCATGCAGGGGTCCACCCTCTACATCGCCAATATTTTTAGAGAGTATGAATGGACTATCATTATTCTAAAAACGGATACCGCCCCATACCCCTCAATCGATCATCCAGTCAGTCTCGGGGTCAGTCCAGCTCCAGGCCATGCTGGCGCGCACGCAAGGCGCGTGTGGCCGATTCCCCCTGCAAGCCCGTCAGGGCCGCCAGGGCGCTGTCCGGGGCGTCGGTCAACGGCGGGTCGCCGCCATCGTCCCAGGCATAGCCGGTGCGAAACCGGGCATAACTGCGCCGCAGGAGGGGCGAGGCGTGCTGCACCGAGGCCGACTCCTGCCAGGCCGCGCACCCCAGCAGCGCCAGCGCGCCCTGCACCGCGTCCGCCTCGCCTTCGAGGTGCGCCACCAGGTATTCGCCATCGAACACCAGCAGGCCGGTGAGTCCGTGTTGCGCGCTGCAGACCCGGGCCTGCTTGAACAGCTCGCCCACCTGCTCGGGCCGCGCGTCGGGCGTCAACCGCCAGGACACGAAGATCTCCTGTAAAGCCATGCCAGTCTCCTCCAGCCGGTGCCGGTCATGCCATGTTTAATTAATCCAAATGTATTACACAAAACAACCGCCTGGGACATTCGTCTGACAGATCGCCCTCGCATGGCGCATGCAGGGCACGCCCCAGCCTGCGCCGATAATCCGGCCACCATGAATTCAGCGATTGAAGTGGCCATCATGGCCGCGGGCAAAGGCACCCGCATGAAATCCAGCCTGCCCAAGGTCCTGCAACGCCTGGCGGGCAAGCCCTTGCTTGACCACGTGCTGGACACGGTGCAGCAGCTGGCGCCGCGCCGCGTGGCCGTGATCGTGGGCCACCAGGCCGAGGCCGTTCAGCAGCACTGCGCCGGCTGGCTGCAGGCCCAGCGCAGCCAGGGCCGCGAGCCCGGCGCGTTCTTCTTCCCGTCCCAGATGCCGCAACTGGGCACCGGCCACGCCGTGCAGCAGGCGCAGCCGCACCTGAGCCCGGACGCCACGGTGCTCATCCTGTCCGGCGACGTGCCCCTGACCGAGGTGGACACGCTGCGCCAGCTGGTCGCGCTGGCCGGCAGCGACGCCCTGGCCCTGCTGACCGTGCGCCTGCCCGACCCCAGCGGTTACGGCCGCATCGTGCGCGCCCCTGGCGGCGCCGACGCGGCGGTGCAGGCCATCGTCGAGCACAAAGACGCCAGCGAGGCCCAGCGCGCCATCGACGAGATCTACTCCGGCATCATGGCCGTGCCCATGCGCCACCTCTCGGGCTGGCTGGGTGCCCTGCGCAACAACAACGCCCAAGGTGAGTATTACCTGACCGACGTTGTGAAAATGGCCGTGGAACAGGACATACCCGTCAAAGCCTTGTGCATTGCCGACGCCACCCAGGTGGAAGGCGTGAACAGCCCGCGCCAGTTGGCTCAGCTCGAGCGTGCCTGCCAGCTGCGCCAGGCCCATGCTCTCCTGGACGCCGGTGTGCGCCTGGCCGACCCGGCCCGCTTCGACCTGCGCGGCGAGCTGGACTGCGGCGAAGACGTGGACATCGACGTGGGCTGCGTGTTCGAAGGCCGTGTGCAGCTGGGCAGCGGCGTGCGCGTGGGCGCGCACTGCGTGATCGCCAACGCCCACATCGCCAGCGGCGTGCAGATCCAGCCCTTCACCCACATCGACGGCGGCAGCCAGGGCATCACCGTGGGCGCCGGCTCGCAGATCGGCCCCTTTGCGCGCCTGCGCCCGGGCGCGGTGCTGGGGGCAGACGTGCACATCGGCAACTTCGTCGAGGTGAAGAACTCCAGCCTGGCCGACGGCGCCAAGGCCAACCACCTGGCCTATCTGGGCGACGCCACGGTGGGCGAGCGCGTGAACTACGGCGCGGGCAGCATCACGGCCAACTACGACGGCGCCAACAAACACCGCACCGTGATCGAGGCCGATGTGCACGTGGGCAGCAATTGCGTGCTGGTCGCACCCGTCACGCTGGGCGCGGGCGGCACCATCGGCGGCGGCTCCACCGTCAACAAGAGCACGCCGCCCGGTGCGCTGACCATCGCGCGCGCCAAGCCCGTGAGCTTTGCGAACTGGAAACGGCCCAGCAAGGCCGACAAGCCCCGGACCTGACGGCGCTGCCCACTGGCGCCTGGGCCATCCACGCCCGGCGCCACCGCCGGCTCACGCCGCCGGTTCCGGCGCCTGATTGCGCCGCACAGTCCGCAGTCCGCAGTCCGCAGTCGCAGTCGCAGTCGCAGTCGCAGTCGCGGTCAGTCTGGCTCATGCGGCGCCGCCAGGTCCGTGCCCGGGCGGCGCGGCACCACGGTGATCTGGCCATTGGTCTCGATGGTGGCGCGGCGCACCTCGGTCACGTGCAGGCAGCCGCCCGCGCGCAGCGCCGCCTTCACGTCGTCCACCGACAGGCCCTGGCTGCGCAGCGCCTCCTGCTTCAGCACGCCGTTGTCGATGAGCACGATGGGCTGGCCGTCCACCCAGCGCGACAGCCGCAGGCTGCGGTTGCCCAGCCAGCCCAGGCCGGCATGGCACAGCAGCAGCGTGGTGGCCGACAGCAAGCCGCCGATCAGCGAGTTGTCTCCCGCGTTCATGGCGTTCTGCACCGCGTTCGAGAGGATGAGCAGCAGCACGAGGTCGAACGGCGCGTACTGGCCGATCTGGCGCCGGCTCGTCACGCGCAGAAAGACGAGCAGAAAGGCATACACCACCAGGCCACGAACGATGAATTCCCACCAGGGGACGGCAAGATCAAGCATGGGCTTCTCCACACGGACAAGCCCCCATCTTGCGCCGGGCGCTGGCGGCTTGGGAAGGCAGGCAGCGTCGCCCGCCGGCGTGTCGGCCGACCTCCGGCCGCTCATCCCGACGCGGAAGCCGGTTGAGCGCGTGCTGGACCGGGCGTAGACGCAAACGGCGTACGGGGACATGCGGCTGGACGGTGCACACCGACTGCCGTGTGCGGGCCTGCCCCGTGGCAGCACCGCCGGTGTTCGCCAGCGAAGCGCGAGCGCCAACGCGGCGGCTGGGTGCTTGACGGCATTGCGCACGCAGGGCCGCGCGCCCAGCGCGGATCACGCCAGCTTCAACCTCGCATCTGCCCCCCACATCCCTCGCACGGCCCGACCCCGGCGTCGCCTGAGCTGTCGTCACCCATGGCTTCATCAGGGATGGTTTTTCCAAGCAGTATCCACCCATTGCCGATTATTTTCGAAAGGCAGCAGGCCAATACTCTGTCACACCACCACAGGCTCAGGTTCCAGCCGAATGCCAAAGCGCTCGTACACGCTGGTCTGGATCGACTTGGCCAGGGTCATGACCTCACCGCCCGTGGCACCGCCTTTGTTGACGAGCACCAGCGCCTGCTTGTCGTACACGGCGGCCTTGCCCACGGCCTTGCCCTTCCAGCCGCAGGCGTCGATGAGCCAGCCCGCGGCCAGCTTGATGGAGCCATCGGGCATGGGGTAGTGCACCAGCTTGGGTTCACGCGCGATGATGTCGCGCACCTGGGCTTCGGTGCAGGTGGGGTTCTTGAAGAAGCTGCCGGCATTGCCGATGACGGCCGGGTCGGGCAGCTTGGCACGGCGGATGGCGCACACCCAATCGAACACCTGCTGCGCCGTGGGCCGGGCCACGCCGGTTTCGGCCTGCTTGCGCTGCAGGTCCAGGTAGTCCAGCTCGGGCTGCCACTGCTTGGGCAGCGCAAAGCGCACGCGCACGATGACGGCGCAGCCGGCCAGGCCGTGATCGCGGGCATCGCCCGGCGGGTGCTTGAACACCGAATCGCGGTAGCCGAAGCCGCACTGCGCGGCATTGAGCGTGAAGGTCTGGCCGTTGCGCAGGTCGATGGCGTCGAGCTCGTGGAACCGGTCCTGCAGCTCGACCCCGTAGGCGCCGATGTTCTGCACCGGCGCCGCCCCGACGGTGCCGGGCACCAGGGCCAGGTTCTCAAGCCCGGGCCAGCCTTGCGCCAGGGTCCAGGCCACGAGGTCGTGCCAAACCTCGCCCGCGCCGGCTTCGACGATCCAGTGCCGGTCGGTTTCGGCCACCAGGCGCTTGCCCGGGATTTCGACCTTGAGCGTCATGGGCCGGATGTCGCCGGTGATGACGACGTTGGAGCCGCCCCCGAGCACGAATTTGGGCTGGGCCGCGTGCCCCGCGTGGGCGAGCAACTGGTGCAGGTCGTCCTCGCTGCGCAGCCGCACCAGCTGCAAGGCGCGCGCGGCAATGCCAAAGGTGTTGTAGGTCTGCAGGGGAACGTTGCGCTCGATGTCCATAGGGCTGAATTGTCCCACCCGCCGCCACACCCCACCACGGTGGAGACGGCCAACCCGTCGCTGTTCAAGGCCCAGGTGAACCCGGCGCGCGACCTGGTGCCGGTGGCTGGCCTCGTCGTCCCGCCCTCGCCCACCTCGTCCATCCAAACCGCGTCCATCAAGACCGCGTCCATCCAGCCTGCGTTCGTCACAGGGCGGCGCCCGCTCCGCAGGCGGCCCCGCCGTCCGGCTGCACGCTGCATGGCGACAGTGCCAATTTCGGCGCCGCCACCCGCGGCACCATCGGGTGGGGACCTGGATGTGACCGGGACGCAGGCTCACCCGCCATGGCAGCCGAACGGCGGGGCCGCCTGCGGAGCGGGCGAGGTGCATCTCGTGAAGCGCTTCTCGCGCGGCGCGTTCTCCCTGGGCCCTCCGCGCCTGCACGAGGCAGGCGCCTCGGCGACGCGGCGCACGTCGAGCGGGCAGGCCTAGGCCCCGGCGGTGCGATGGTGATCGATGGGGTATACACACACTCCCGTTTTCAATGAAACGGAAATTGGTCCATACCCCCAACAATCAGCAGCACCCTCATCGGGCAATTCGACGCTGACGACGTTTACCCACCGCCACCCCAACAAGCGGGGCACGGGCATCACAGGCCGGCGTGACGCTGCGGTGGTGCGCGCCAGCGCATGCACCGCAACGCTCGGTCCGTCAGGGCGCGGGCGCCAGCAGGCTCACGTGGGCCGAGACGACGCGCCACCCCTCCGGCGTGCGCAGCCAAGTCTGGCTCTGGCGCCCGATCCGGTCGCTGCCCTCGCGCTGGAACTCGATGTTGGCGGTGGCGAAGTCGTGGCCATAGGTGGTGATGACGGTCTTGAGCACGGTGCGCGCCAGACCCTGCGCCGACCGGCCGGCGCGAAAGCCGGCAATCGCCTCGTAGCCGTAGAGGTTCTCCGTTGCGCCGTACCGCAAGGTGTGGGGGCTGCGCCAGAACAGCTCGTCGAGCACGGCCACGTCGTTGCCGGTGAGGGCCTGTTCATAGCGCGCGAACTGGGCCGCCACGTCGGCGTGCACCTCGGGCAGGTTGATCTGCATCACATCCATCATCAGGGCTCCAACCGGGCGACGCCGGCTTCTTGCAAGGCCCGCGCGGCGCGCAGGCACAGGTGTTCATGCCAGGGCGCGGCGATCAGCTGCACGCCCAGCGGCAGGCCGCCGTTGTCGGCGGGCCACAGGGGTGCGGCCACCACCGGGCAGCCGGCGAAGGAAATCGGCTGGGTGAGCAAGCCCATGGCCGGACGACAGGGGTGGGTCGTGCCGTTGACCTCGATCCACTCGGTGCCCACGGCCGGTGCGCCGATGGGCGTGGCCGGCGCGATGAGCACGTCCCAATCCTGAAACAACGCGTTGACGCGATCGCGGTAGCCGCGCCGAAAGCGCTGGGCGCGCAAGGTCCAGTCGGCGGGCTGCAGCGCCCCGGAGAGGAAGCGGTCCACCGACAGCGGCTCGAAGTCCTGCGGCCGCCGGCGCAGGTTGTCCAGGTGCAGGCTGCCGCCCTCGCTGGCGGTGAGGATGAAGGCGGCGGCACGCCCCAGCGCGGCATCGGGCCAATCCACCTCGTCCTGCGCCCCCAGGGTGTGCGCGGCCAGTGCGGCGGCGGCGCGGGCGGCCGGGCCGGCGTGCGCACTGAAGTAGCCCCCCAGCAGGCCGATGCGCAGGCCGGCAACGCCCTGCGCCAGCGCAGGCGTCGCCGCCTGCACGCGCGTCGCTTGGCAGCCGGGGTCCAGGTCATCCGGGCCCTGCATCGCGTCGTAGGCCAGGGCCAGGCCCTCCACGCTGTCGGCCAGGGGCCCCAGGTGGTCCAGGCTGTGGACGAAGGGGTAACTGCCGCGGCGGCTCAAGCGACCGAACGTGGGCTTGAGCCCCCACACCCCGCACAGCGAGGCCGGTACCCGGATCGAGCCATTGGTGTCGGAGCCCAGCGCCAGCGGCACCTGCCGCGCCGCCACCGCGGCGCCCGAGCCCCCGGACGAGCCGCCCGCGATGCGCGTGGGGTCGTGGGGGTTGCGCGTGGCGCCATGGTGGGTGTTCTCGGTCGTGAAGCCGTAGGCGTACTCGTCCATGTTGAGCGCGCCGATCAGCACCGCGCCAGCCGCCTGCAGGCGCTGTACCAGCACCGCGTCCTGGGCCGCGGCGGGCTGCCCCTGGTTGATCTTCGAGCCGGCCAGTGTGGTGAGGCCTTGGACGTCGAACAGGTTTTTCACCGCATACGGCAGGCCGGCCAGCGGCGGCAGCGGCTCGCCCCGCGCGCGCCGGGCATCGACGGCATCGGCCTCGGCCCGTGCACGCGCTGCCGTGATGTCGGTGAAGGCGTTGATGCGCGGCTCCGTGGCCGCCACCGTGGTCAGGGCCTGCTCGCACACCTCGCGCGCACTGCGCTCGCCCGTGGCCACGGCCTGCAGCATTTCCATCGTGGTCATGCGCTCAACTCCTCGTCGGGAAACGGTGCCGCCCGGTACAGCTCGGCCGGCTCGTCATGCGGGCCCAGCGGCACCTGCGCCAGCAGGCGGGCCAGGGCCATGGTGCGGGCGAACTGCTGGGCCACCGCGGCCGCGCGCCCCGCGTCAAGCGGCAGGCCCAGGACGGCCGCCGCAGCCTTGACATGCGCCAGGGCATCTTGCTCTTCCATGTGAACACCTCCAGGTTGTGAACGGACACGCATCGCGGCTCAGGCGCGGGCGATGACGGCAATCGGGCCGCCGCCGGCCGGGCCCTGGTGCTCCGCCCCACCAGAGACGTAGACCATGCCGTGACCCGCCACCGACGCCACCACGGCCCCCGTGACGGCCCGCGCGTGGCGGGTCGAGTGGATGTCGGAGTCCCCCAGCATGGTGTGCCGCATGCCGCGCACCTGGCCGTCGGGGCTGGCCTCGGCCTTGCAGAACACATTCACGATGCGGTCCAGGTCCTGAGCGCCCTGCAGACCCAGCGCTGCCAGGGTGCGGCGCACCGCTTCGGCATCGATCGCATCGGCCATCACGTCGTGGGCCACCACCAGCTCGCTGCTGGCCTGGGCGCTCATGCCGATGGCGATGACCACGTTGTGCATCAACTCGATGCCCGCCGAGGCCGAGGCCACGGAGGACGCCAAGCGCCAGTCGTGCAACACCGCGTCGTCGGTGCAGGCCGCCAGCGGCACCTCGCCCGTGGCCACGGCAATGCCCAGCGACGACGCGCCGCGTGAGTACGCCATGGACTCGTAGGTGTCGGCGGTCACGGGCTCGCAGCCGCGCGCACGCGCCGCGGCAATGCGGTCCGCGGTCAGCAGCGGGCACTTCACCTGCACGAAATGCAGGTCCTCGGGCGAGGCGATGCCGGCGTCGCGCATGGCCTGCTGCACGGCGGCGGCGGTCTCGTCGATCTGGGCGCGCCGGCCGATCTCCTCGGGCCGGAAATCGCGCGTGAAGGCGATGCCCAGGGTCAGGCGCTTGGCCCCCGAGGCACCGCGTGCGGGCCGGCGGACGAACACCGTCTGGTGCGGCGAGAGCACGCCTTCGGTGCCCCCGGACATGACGAAGGCGATGCGCTGCGCCACGGCCTCGGGCGCCAGCCCCAGGTGCCGGCCCAGGCAAGCGGTCAGCATGTTGGTGGCGTACTCGCGCGTGTAGTCGTTGACACAGCCATTGCCCTCGGTCTTGCCCATCACGGCCACGATCTCGCTGGGCACGATGCGGCCGGCGGCCACCAGCGCCTCCAGGCCGGAGGTGTCGCCGGGGCTGCGACAGGGAATGCGGAACACGTCGACGTGGTGCATGGCACAAGCTTTCTCGATGGGAAGGGTCAGTTGGAACCGGGCGGAGCACCCTGGCCCGCCCGACCTGCACAACCGTGCAAGCCCCATGCCACCGAGCGATCTCAAGTGCCACCTTTTGCCGCACGCTGCGCTGCCGTTTCGGCATCGGTCTTGCATGGGCATGCGCCATGCACCACCTGCGCTTTCTGCACTACCTCGAGGCCGTCGCCCGTTGCGGCTCCATCCGCGCGGCGGCCGAGACCCTGCACGTCGCCTCATCGGCCGTGAACCGCCGCATCCAGGACCTGGAGGCCGAACTGGGCACACCGCTGTTCGAGCGCCTGCCCCGCGGCGTGCGCCTGACCGCCGCGGGCGAGCTGTTCCTGGGCTACGCGCGTCGGCGCCAGGCCGACCTGGACCACGTCCGCTCCCAGATCGAAGACCTGCGCGGCCTGCGGCGCGGCCACATCACCGTGGCGGCCAGCCAGGCCCTGGCCCCCACCTTCCTGCCGCAGGCCATTCACGCGTTCCAGACGAGCCGGCCTGGCATCGCCTTCGACGTCAAGGTGTTGGACCGCGACAGCGCCGTGCGGGCCGTCGCCGACTTCGAGGCCGACCTGGGGCTGATCTTCAACCCGCCGGACCTGAGGGGCCTGGCCGTGCTGGCCCAGGCCCGGCAACGCACCTGTGCCGTGGTCGCCCCTGATCACCCACTGGCCGGCCGCACCAGCGTGCGCCTGAAAGACTGCCTGAAGTACCCCGTGGCGTTGCCGGACCGCAGCCTGTCCGGCCGCAGTGTGCTGGAGGACCTGTTCCAGCAGTCGTCGGCCAGCCCGCAGGCACCGCTGGTGTCCAACTCGTACGAAATGATGCGGGGCTTTGCGCGCGAGGCCGGCGGCGTGAGCTTTCAGATCGAGATCGGCGCGGGGCCGGCGGCTGGCACCGTCGCCATCCCCATCGACGAGCGCGGCCTGCCGACGGGCCGGCTGGTGCTGGTCGCGCTGCGCGACCGCGCCCTGCCCATGGCCGCGGCGGCCTTCGCCGAGTTCGTGACCCACAAACTGGCAGCCGCCAACCAAAACGGGGCATGACGAACCAAATCGGTGCAGCGCGACGGGTCGTCCAGGTGGTGCGTGACGGCCCCTCGTCGTGGCTCGAGCTGGTTGGCCGTGCGATGGCCGGTTGGGCCGGGAGCTTGCCGGGGTGGGCGTGGCGCCCGCGCCGTGGGCGTCGGAGGCCTGGCAGCTGGACGCGGCGGCTGAGGGCGGGTCAGGTCGTGCCTGCTCAGGTTCAGTGGACGGCGCCGCGCTCCGGCCATGGCACCGGACCGCAAGGCCATCCGCAAACCGGCCGAGGGGTTCTTGGGGATGTTGCCAGGGGCTGATGACGCCGGGTGCAGCGACAGCCGGCGGTCGCTCGGGCTGTCCAGCCGGCCGACGTGGACCGCCTTGCACCGCCGCCGTGAAACCCGTGTTCCGCTGCACACGCCGCATTTCAAAACGGAGTATGCCCAGGTTGCCGTTTGTTGAACAACGGCAAGCTGGGCATACTGCACATTCAAATCACCAGACCGCCTGACGGCCGCTGGCGAGCCGCGCCTGGGCGCGCCGACGACGATCAGAACGGGATGTCGTCGTCCATGTCGTCAAACCCGCTGGCCGGGCGCTGCTGCGGTTGCGGCTGTTGGGCCGGCGCAGCCATCGGGGCCGGACGTGGTGCCGGCGCAGGCGCGCGGCGAGGCTGCTGGTCGTACCCACCGCCGCCAGCGCCGCCACCGGACTGGCCGTAGCCGCCCGACTGGCCGTAACCGTCATCGCCGCCACCGCTACCGCCGCCCATGCCCTGGCGGCTGCCCAGCATCTGCATGGTGTCGCCACGGACTTCGGTGCTGTAGCGGTCGTTGCCGTTCTGGTCCTGCCACTTGCGCGTGCGCAGGCTGCCTTCCACATAGACCTGCGAGCCCTTGCGCAGGTACTGGCTGGCGATTTCGGCCAGCTTGCCGCCGAACACCACCGAATGCCACTCGGTGTGCTCGCGCATTTCGCCCGATTGCTTGTCGCGCCACTTGTCGGTGGTGGCCACGCGGATGTTGCAGATCTGATCGCCGCTGGGGAAGGCACGCGTTTCGGGGTCGCGCCCCAGGTTACCGACGATGATGACTTTGTTGACTGAGGCCATGGGCGTTCTTGGTGCAGGGGCAGTTGCCCCGGTGTCTGACAGGTGGACGGTGATGCTAACGCAGTTGGCCGTTGCCGTTGACAGCAATTCGCAGCGGCCCATGCAGGCGATGGGAACGGTCTGCCGGGCAGAACTGCCAGAATGACCGACCATGAAGGGCGACCCCAATTTCAGAGACAACCTGCTGGCCGAGCTGCGCAATTCACGCCTGTGGCTGGATCGCCTGGTGGTGGCGTCGTTTGCCCTGGCCGCGGGGCTGGCCGTGGTGCTGTTCACCCTGCTGGCCGACTGGGCCGGCGAGCTGTTCCTGGACCTGCACGACACCTGGCGCTGGGCGCCGCTGATCTGGACGCCGGCCCTGTGCGGCCTCATCGTGTGGCTGATGCAGAGCTGGCTCAAGGGCGCGGGCGGCTCGGGCCCGCCCCAGATCATCGCGGCCATCGACCCGGACACGGACAACGCGACCCGCAGCAAACTGGCCTCGCTGCGCATCTCGGCCGCCAAGATCGTGGCCGTGACGGGCGGCATCCTGGCCGGGCTGTCCATGGGCCGGCAAGGCCCGTCGGTGCAGATCGCGGCCGGCATCATGTATTCGGCGCGGCGCTTTCTCTCGGCCAAGTCGGCCATCAAGCCGCGCGAGCTGCTGATCGCCGGCGGCGCCGCCGGCATCGCCGCCGCCTTCAACACGCCACTGGGCGGCATCGTGTTCGCGGTGGAAGAACTCAACCGCAAGGTGGAGCAACGCAGCAGCGGCCTGATGCTCTCGGGCATCGTGCTGGCCGGTCTGGTGGCCATCTCGGTGTTCGGCAACCTCTCGTACTTCGGCCGCATCCGCGCAGAAGCCGTGGGCTGGGGCGTGGTGCTGCCCACCGTGCTGGTGACGCTGCTGTGCGGTCTGCTGGGGGGGCTGCTGGCCCGGCTGTTGATCGCGTCCGCCGCGGGCGTGCCCACGCGGGTCTGCGCGTTCCAGCGCAAGCACCCGATTCGCTTTGCCATGCTGTGCGGCCTGGCCGTGGGGGTGATCAATGTGGTGACGGCGGGCAGCGTTTCGGGGGGCGGCCACGAGCACACGCGCGAGCTGCTCAACAGCGCCCAGTCCGACCTGCCCGTGCTGTGGACCTGGCTGAAGTTCGTGGCGACCTGGTTGTCGGCCTGGTCGGGGGTGCCCGGCGGGCTGTTCGCCCCCAGCCTGTCGATGGGGGCCAGCATCGGCGGCGATGTGGCGCACTTTCTGGCGCCCGACTACCACGTGGTGCTGATCGCGCTGGGCATGGCGGCCTTTCTGGGCGCGGTCACGCAGGCGCCCATCACGGCCATGATCATCGTGATGGAGATGGTGGATGGCTACGACCTGGTGCTGGGGTTGATGGCGTGCGCCATGGCCGCCAGCCTGATCTCGCGCATGGTGAGCCGGCCGCTGTTTGCCACCATGGCCGACATCACGCTGGCCCGGCTGGCAGCCCAGGCTGCCGCGCCGGTCAGCCCCGAGCCGGCATCGGCTGTTGCCACGCCAGCAGCAGCCACACCAGCGCCAGCACCAGCGTCGTCGCAAACAGACCCACGGGACCCAGCAGCTTGATCAGCAGGCCGCCCAAGGCGCCCCCCGCAAACAGGCCCAGCGATTGCAGGGTGTTGTACATGCCCAGGGCCGCGCCACGGGCCTGAGGCGGGGCGAGCCGCGAGATCAGGCTGGGCTGGCTGGCCTCCAGCACGTTGAAGCTGGTGAAGAACAGGAACAGCACGGCGCCGACCACCCACAGGCTGGGGGTCTGCATGGCCAGCCACGCCAGCGCCAGTTGCACGACCGCCAGCAAGGCCACGGCGGCCCGCAGCACCTGACGCAGGTGGCCGCGCTGCTCAAGGGCGAACAGCCCTCCCATCAGCAGGAACGATGCCAGCACCGCAGGCAGGTAGACCCGCCACTGGTCGGCCGTGGCCAGGCCCGCCTGAAGCAGCATGCCAGGCACCGCCACCCACATGGCCATCTGCACAGCGTGCAGCACAAACACGCCCAGGTCCAGGCGCCAGAGTTTCGGATGCAGCGCCACATCGGCCAAGCGGCCGCGCGGCAAGTCGGTGTGGCGAGCCGGCTCGGCCGGGGTGATCCACACCACCGCCGCCATGCCGGCCAGCGCCAACAGGGCCGTCAGCCCAAAGATGCCCGACAGCCCGATCCAGCCCGCCAACGGCGGCGCCAGCATCAGCGACACGGCGAAGGTCAACCCGATGCTGGCGCCCACCAGGGCCATGCCCTTGGTCCGCACGGCATCGCGGGTCTGATCGGCCAGGAGCGCCGTGACGGCGGCAGACACGGCGCCCGCCCCTTGCAGGGCACGCCCGATGGCCAGGCCCACGATACCGCTGGCCAGCGCCGCCACCACGCTGCCCAGCGCGAACACAGCCAGCCCAATCAGGATCACCCGCTTGCGGCCCAGGCGATCCGAGGCCAGGCCGAGCGGCATCTGCATCAAGGCCTGCGTCAGGCCATACAGCCCCATGGCCAGACCGACCCAGGCGGGGTCGTGTCCACCTGGGTATTGCCGCGCCTCGATGGCGAACACCGGCAGCACCAGGAACAGGCCCAGCATGCGCAGGGCGAACACCAAGGCCAGGCTGGCGCTGGCACGACGCTCCAGCGGCGTCATCGTGCTCGATTCGGGAAGGGGGGAATTCAACGCGATTGCGCCCACGGGCGCACCTTCAAGTCAAAGCGCGCATTTTGACGCACGGCCAACGGCTGACCTGTGTTGCAGGTGCCAGGCGCCTGCCGGCGGCCTGGAACGGGCGCTGTTCACGACAAAAAGGCCACCCGAGGGTGGCCTGTTGCATCGGCTGGACCGAATCAGAAGCGGTGGCGCATGCCGAAGGACACGCCGGTGCGGCTCTTGGCGCCGTTCGGGCCACTGGTGCCGTTGAGCGTGATGTTGTCGCCCTTGAGCTTGGTGTAGTCCACTTCGGCGTACAGGTCGGTGCGCTTGGACAGCGCATAGTCGGCGGCGACGGAGAAGAAATGCGCCTTGCCGTTGGCGGCCACGGTTTCACCCGATTGCTTGGCAAACCAGTAGTGGCCGCCGATGTTCAGCTGCGGCGTCAGCTGGTAGTTGGCGCCAATCGTGATCATCTGACGCTTGTTGGCGATCAGGAAGGCAGAACCCCCAAAGCCGCCATTGGCCGTGCCCTGCCACAGGCTGCTCAGCACCGCGTAGTCAGCGGTGCACTGGGCATCGGCGTTGCAGTTGCCCAGGTTGTGCTTGTTCTGGCCATAGGCCACGTTGAAGTACCAGGGGCCCGACTTGTACGAACCGCCTGCAGCAAAGATCTTGAGTTTTTTGTCTTCGCCGCCGAAGTCACGCTCTTGGTACCCGGCACCGGCAGTCCAGGTGCCATTGGACCAGCGCAAATAACCAGCACGGCTCTTGCCGCCGCTGTTGATGCCATTGGCCGCGATGGTTTCGCCCTGCAGCGTGGCTTCCAGGTGCGCCGTGATTTGGCCGAAGGTGCCTGTCCAGGCAATCAGTTCATTCGAGCGAGCACCCGCCGAGAAGCCGATTTCGGGCTTGAAGGCGTTGTAGTACGGCGAATAGGGGTACGAAACGAAGGTCGACGTGAACAGGTAGAACATCGCGTTGTAGTCGCGACCCAGCTTGATGCGGCCGAACGTGGGGCTCTGGAACGCCACCCACGATTGCTGAAACCCGCTGCCGACGATGGCGCCTGAGCCGGCATTCAAGCGCTGCTCGAGGTTGAACAGCACCTTGTTGCCGCCGCCGATGTCTTCGGTGCCGCGCAGGCCCCAACGGCTTTCCGACATGCCGCCGCCGCCCATCATGGTGGTGCGCGAGTGGTCTTTGTCGCCCGCCGGGCCTTCATTGGTGGTGTAGCGCACCCCCAAGTCCACGATGCCGTACAGCGTCACGCTGGATTGGGCCCAAACCGATGTGCTGGTGAGGGCCAGGGCGGCCACGATCAGGCGCTTTTTCATTCATGTCTCCAAGTTGTGGCAGATCCGGGGTTTGGGCCCTCCATGTGCCCCGCCCCATGTTGCCGAAGTTGCAAGGGTGGATTGGAAGGTTTTTGTTGCACTTGAACGATTCAGGTAATCCCGCAGTGGTATTTCTCCGACAGCCACGGTCTTGCGGCACCTGTGTGACAAGGCCATTTGCGTGACGGCGGGGAGTGTGGCAGCCGGCAGGCTTTTGGCCAGCCAACGATAATGGTGGGTTGCCCACCACTCGCGATGGTTGCAGTGAACGACTACCACGCCCACCCCCACCTTCCTGCCCTGGCGGCCGAGCCGGACGCGGGCTCGCATCTGCGCGTGCGCGGCGCACGCACGCACAACCTCAAGAACATCGACCTCGACATCCCCAAGCACAAGCTGGTGGTGATCACCGGCTTGTCGGGTTCGGGCAAGTCCAGCCTCGCCTTCGACACGCTCTATGCCGAAGGCCAGCGCCGCTACGTGGAAAGCCTGTCGGCCTATGCGCGGCAGTTCCTGCAGATGATGGACAAGCCCGATGTGGACATCATCGAAGGCTTGGCACCGGCCATCTCCATCGAGCAAAAGGCCACCAGCCACAACCCCCGCTCCACCGTGGGGACGGTGACCGAGATCCACGACTACCTGCGCCTGCTGTTTGCCCGTGCAGGCACCCCACACTGCCCCGATCACCACCTGCCCCTGCAAGCGCAGACCGTGGCGCAGATGGTGGACACCGTGCTCGCCCTGCCCGAGGGAACGCGGCTGATGCTGCTGGCGCCGATCGCGCGCGAGAAAAAGGGCGAGTTCGTCGACCAGCTGGCCCAGCTCCAGGCGCAGGGCTTTGTGCGCTTTCGCGTCGATGGCGAGGTGCTGGAGTACGACCACCTGCCCACGCTGCAGAAGAACGAGAAGCACGACATCGATGTGGTGGTCGACCGCATCAAGGTGCGGCAAGAGGACGACGAGGCCGCGCGCCTGGCCCTGAAGCAGCGCCTGGCGGACAGCTTCGAGACCGCCTTGCGGCTGGCCAACTTTCGCGCCATCGCCGTCGAGATGGACTCGGGCACCGAGCACCTGTTCAACGCCAAGTTCGCCTGCCCGGTCTGCGGCTACTCCATCAGCGAGCTGGAGCCGCGCCTGTTCTCGTTCAACTCGCCCGTGGGCGCCTGCCCCAGCTGCGACGGCCTGGGCGTGACGGACGTGTTCGACGCCGCGCGCGTGGTGGCGTTTCCCGAGCTGAGCCTGGCCAGCGGCGCCATCAAGGGCTGGGACCGGCGCAACGGCTTCTATTTCGCGCTGCTGACCAGCCTGGCCAAGCACTATGGCTTCGACGTGGAGACGCCCTTCGAAGCGCTGCCGGCGTCCATCCAGCGCATCGTGCTGCACGGCTCGGGCGACGAAGAGATCAAGTTCAGCTACGTCTTCGAATCGGGCGCGCAGGCGGGCAAAAAGGTCAACAAGACGCATGCCTTCGAGGGCGTGATCCCCAACATGGCCCGCCGCTACCGCGAGACCGATTCGAGCGTGGTGCGCGAGGAGCTGGCCAAGTACCGCAGCACCCAGGCCT
Source organism: Comamonas serinivorans (assembly GCF_002158865.1). NCBI lineage: Bacteria > Pseudomonadati > Pseudomonadota > Betaproteobacteria > Burkholderiales > Comamonadaceae > Comamonas > Comamonas serinivorans. The sequence continues at coordinate 4,079,430 of NZ_CP021455.1, forward strand.
GCCCCGATTGCCAAGGCACCCGCCTGCGCCGCGAAGCGCGCCACGTGTTCGTCGGCGAAGGCGCCCAGCGCCGCGCCATCTACGAGATCAGCCACGTCACGCTGGGCGAGGCCCAGGCCTATTTCAACGCGCTGCACCTCACGGGCGCCAAGGCCGAAATTGCCAACAAGGTGGTGCGCGAAATCGGCTCGCGGCTCATGTTCCTGAACGACGTGGGCCTGAACTACCTGAGCCTGGACCGCAGCGCCGACACGCTGTCGGGCGGCGAAGCGCAGCGCATCCGCCTGGCCAGCCAGATCGGCTCGGGCCTCACGGGCGTGATGTACGTGCTCGACGAGCCCTCCATCGGCTTGCACCAGCGTGACAACGACCGGCTGATCGCCACGCTCAAACACCTGCGCGACATCGGCAACTCGGTGCTGGTCGTGGAGCACGACGAAGACATGATCCGCGACGCGGACTGGGTGGTCGACATGGGCCCCGGCGCCGGGGTGCACGGCGGCGAAATCATTGCCAGCGGGGAGTATGCCGCGCTGCTCGATAACGAACGATCGCTGACCGGCCAATACCTCTCTGGCAAGAAAGCCATCGCCATCCCCGACCGGCTGCCGGTTGGCGAGGCCCAGCTGCACATCCGCGGCGCGTCCGGCAACAACCTGAAGGCCGTGGACGTCACCATCCCCGTCGGCCTGATGACTTGCGTGACGGGCGTGTCGGGTTCGGGCAAGTCCACGCTGGTGAACGAAACCCTGTATGCGGCCGCCGCGCGCGAGTTGAACCGCGCCCACACCGAAGCCGCCCCGCACGAGTCCATCGAGGGCCTGGACCACTTCGACAAGGTGATCGCCGTGGACCAATCGCCGATTGGCCGCACGCCCCGCAGCAACCCGGCCACCTACACCGGCCTGTTCACGCCCATCCGCGAGCTGATGGCCGAGACGGCCACGGCCAAGGAGCGGGGCTATGGCCCCGGGCGCTTCTCGTTCAACGTGCCGCAAAGCTCGGGCGGCGGCCGCTGCGAAGCCTGTCAGGGCGACGGCGTGGTGAAGGTGGAGATGCACTTCCTGCCCGACGTGTACGTGCCCTGCGACACCTGCCACGGCCAGCGCTACAACCGAGAAACCCTGGAGGTGCTGTGGAAGGGCCACAGCATCGCGCAGATCCTGGACCTGACGGTGGAAGCTGCCCTGACGCTGTTCAAGGACCAGCCCACCATTGGCCGCAAGCTGCAAACCCTGATGGACGTGGGCCTGTCCTACGTGCGCCTGGGTCAGAGCGCCACCACGCTGTCGGGCGGTGAAGCCCAGCGGGTGAAGCTGGCCCTCGAGTTGTCCAAGCGCGACACGGGCAAGACGCTGTACATCCTCGACGAGCCCACCACCGGCCTGCACTTCGCCGACATCGACCTGCTGCTCAAGGTGCTGCAGCAGATCAAGGCCGCCGGCAACACCATCGTCATCATCGAACACAACCTGGACGTGATCAAAACCGCCGACTGGCTGATCGACATGGGCCCCGAGGGCGGTGCAGGCGGAGGCACGGTGGTGGCCACCGGCACCCCCGAGACCGTGGCCGCCAACCCCGACAGCCACACCGGCCGCTACCTGGCCCAGGTGCTGGCCCGCGCCCACGCCTGATGCGCGGCGTTGACCCCGTGCTGTCGACCGGGGCTGGCCCGCAAGAGGGTCAGCGCCCCACACCTGGCAACGTGGGCTCGGCAGATGGCGCGCCGCGTCAGCCCCGACCAGCTGCGGGCGCGCACCCTGACTGCGCCAGCCTAGCCGCCCCGCGCCAAGCCCATCGCCCTGGCCCCGCGCCAGCGCACGCCAGCGTGGCGCTGCAACGCTTGGCGGCCCTAGGATCACATCGTTTTAAAGCAGTATTCAGTCATATTCGAGGGTTCATGATCGGGAATCAGGCCATACTCCATAGCCCCTCTGGCAACCCGAATCACCTCCTCGGCTCAGACTCGGCCACGACCGCGGCTGGCGACCTTGCGACGCGCAGGGCCTCCGCTCGGCCCCACTGGGGTCTGCAGCTCGCGCGTGGCGCCAGTGTCTTGGGCCTGGCGCTGGGCCTGCAGGCCTGCCAACCCGCCCCCAGCCCTGCCGGGACCGCCATCGTGCCCGCGTCCGTCCCTTCTGCTTCAGCCTCCGCCCCGATGCCGGGACCGCTCCCGGTCGACGCCACCACGCGCTTCTTGGCCGAGCGCGAATGGGTGCACTTTGGCCAAGCCATCCGTCAGCCCGAGCTGGGCCTGCAGCACCAACCCGGCGTGCTGCAGTGCCTGGACAACCTGCGGCCCGACGACTTTGCGCCCACGGTCGCCCGGCTGTTGCGCCTCGCCTTGACCGAGCCGGAGCGTCAGCAGGCCAACGACTTCTTCACCAGCCGCCCCGGCCAGGCCCTGAGCCAGGCCGTGCTGGCCAGCCTGCGAGGCGATGCGCAAGCCTGGCAGCGCATGCAGGACAGCCTGGACGTGGCCGACCTGCAGGCGCAGCTGCGGTTCACGCAGTCGGCCGCCGGCCGGCGCGTCCTGCAGGACCTGGGGCCCGACGCCCGGGTGCAGCTGCGCGAGCTGCTCATGGACCGCATCGCCAGTTGCCGCGTCGCCACGCGCGCCTGAGCGTTCCGGCGATTCCGTCAACGATCGGGATTTCAGGGTCGGTAGCACAGGCTCGCCGCAGCGCGACAGGCGCGGCATTCTGCTCACAACCCCTCGGCCGCCACAGGCCTCAGCGGTCGAGGTGCGGCTTCATCAAGGCTTCGAACCAGTCCATGAACACGCTGAGCCGGCGCGTTTTCTGGCGCCGATGCGGGTACAGCAGCGTGACCGGCAGCGGCGGTGCGCAGTGGGCCGGCATCACCTCCACCAGTTCGCCACGCTGCAGCAGGTCGGCCACGTCGAAACGCGGGATCTGGATCAGGCCCAGGCCAGCGCGGGCACAGGCGATGTAGCTTTCGACGTTGTTGGCGATCACCCGGGCCGCCAGGGCCAGGGTCTGCGGGGTGCCATCGGCCGCCTGCCACTCCCAGGGCAAGGTGCGGCCCGTGGTTGGCGAGGCATAGCCCACCATCCAGTGCCCGCCCTGGATGGCGTCCAGGTCGTCGAGGTGGTGCGGCACGCCCTGCGCCTGCAGGTAGGCCGGGCTGGCGCAGTTGACCAGTCCCACCATGCCCAGGCGCCGCTGCACCAGCGAGCTGTCCTTCACCGCTCCGAAGCGCACGGCGCAATCCACACCGGCCTGCACCAGGTCGATGGCGCGGTCGCTGGAGCCCAGGCTCAGCTGCAGCCTGGGGTGGTGGGCCAACAGCGCGGGCAAGGCCGGCACCACCAGGCGACGCGCGATGCGGCTGGGGACGTCCACGGTCAGGGCGCCACTGACCTGGTGCGCGCGGGTCTGGAACAGCTGGGCGATGTCATGGGCCTCGCTCAGCAAGGGCCGCACGCGTTCCAGCAAAGTGGCGCCATCGGGGGTCAGGCTGACCTGCCGGGTCGTGCGGTGCAGCAGGCGCACGCCGACCTCGTGCTCGAGTTGGGCGATGGCGGCCGATACCGTGGCGCGCGGCAGGTCCAGCACATTCGAGGCCTGGATGAAGCTGCGCAGATCGGCCACGTGAACAAAGATGCGGTAACGGTCTAGTCGATCCATGCCGCCAGTGTGGCATCGCCAGGGCGGATCACACCGGGGCATCCAGGACAAGCACGCGGCCGGCATGTCCTGGCGCCGTGGTCACCGGCGACGGGCGACCCGGTTCATGTCAGGGTTGGCCGCAGCCCGATATAACAGAGTATGCCGGCATACCCGATGAAAATGCATCGACATACCGGTCATACTGTCATTGCCGCCACCAAAGCACCCAGGCCGCGGCCACTGGCACCCCGAACAGCACGAGGTGAATGGGCAGCTCTTCGGCCAGGGTGTACCCATGCGACAGGCCGGTGCGCAGGTTGAGCGCGGTGACGCCCAGCCAGACCACGGTGAACAGACCTGCCGCCAGGAGGCGGTGTGCGGCGGGCGTGAGCCGCAGCGCCAGCGCCGCCAGCACCAGGCCGATCACAACGATGATGAGCGTGCGCATGGCGACTCCTCCGCAAACGGGTTGGGCATCACTTGGTGGTGTAGCCGCCGTTGATCAGCAGCGTCTGGCCCGTGATCCACCAGCCATCGCTGACCAGGTGGCGGATGAACGGCACCACGTCCTCGATGTGGGTCAGGCCCGTGGGCGTGAACGGCGACAGGGCAGCCGCGGTCTTGTGGTAGGCCACGGCGTCTGCGCCCTCGGCCGGGTAGAAGAACGGCGTGTCCATGGGGCCTGGGCCCACGGCCGTGACCGAAATGCCGCGTGCGCCGAACTCCTTGGCCGCCGCGCGCGTGAAGTGCTCCACGGGCGCCTTGGTGCCCGCATACGCGGCATAGAACGGGGTGAACGCCCCCAGCAGCGAGGTGACCAGCGTGCAGACCTTGCCGTTGTCGTTCACGTGCTTGCCCGCTTCCTTCAGGAAGAAGAAGGCCGACTTGGAGTTGACGGCCGTCATCTCGTCGTATTCGGCTTCGCTGATCTCGACCAGGGGCTTCTTGAGCACCTTGCCCACGGTGTTGATGGCGATGTCGGGACGGCCGACGGCGGCAATCGCCTGGGCGAACAGGCTTTCAACGGCGCCTGCGGTCGTCAGGTCGGCCTGGATGGCCACGGCCTTGGCGCCCGCCTTCTCGATGGCGGCCACGGTGGCGTCGGCTTCGGCCTTGCTGCTGGCGCTGTTGTAGTGGACGACCACGGCCTTGGCGCCCTGCTCGGCGAGGTCGCGCGCGATGAGGCCGCCCAGGTTCTTGGCGCCGCCGGCGATGAGGGCAACCTTGCCCCGGATGGAATGGTCAGCCATGTGTGTGCTCCCTGTGTGAGTGAAACCGCCCACAGTCTAGGCAGATCACCCGCGCCGATCAGCACCGTTGAACGGGATACATTGTTCAGCCAGGCCGAACAATGCGAGCCTCCTCAGCCGCGCAAGCGCGCGATCAGGTCGGCGGTGGACGCATCCAGGCCCGCGACATCGCCTGTGGCCAGGCGCGGCGTCACGTCCTTGGCGATCTGCTTGCCCAGCTCCACGCCCCATTGGTCAAACGGGTTGATGCCCCAGATGGCCGCGCTGACGAAGACGCGGTGCTCGTACAGGGCGATCAGCGCGCCCAGAGACGCCGGATCCAGGGCGTCAAGCAGCAGGAAACTGCTGGGCCGATTGCCCGAACAGGCGCGGTGGGGGTTCTCATGCTGCACCCCCATCATGAGGGCGCGCGCCTGCGCCAGGGCATTGGCCACGAGGTTGCGGTGCTGCCGGGGCAGGAAAGGCCCCGGCGTGCGGGCCGCGATGAACTCCACCGGAATCACATCCGGACCCTGGTGCACCATCTCGAAAAACGCGTGTTGGCCGTTGGTGCCGGGTTCGCCCCAGATCACCGGCGAGGTCGCCCAGTCCAGGGGCCGGCCGTCCACGTCCACGCCTTTGCCGTTGCTCTCCATCTCCAGCTGCTGCAGGTAGGCCGGCAGGCGGCGCAGGTTGTGGCTGTAGGGCGCGATGCAGCGGCTGCCCAGGCCGTGGAAATTGCGGTACCAGATGTCGAGCAGGCCCAGGCGCACCGGCAGGTTGTGCGCCAGCGGTGCGTCGCGGAAATGCCGGTCCATGGCGTGGGCGCCGGCCAGCAACTCGCGGAACCCGGCGGCCCCGATGGCGATCGCGATGGGCAACCCGATGGCCGACCACAGCGAAAACCGTCCGCCGACCCAGTCCCAAAAACCCAGGATGGTCTGCACGCCGAAGGCCTGCGCCTCGGCCACGTTGGCCGTCAGCGCCAGGAAATGATCGGCCAACGCCAGGCCCTGCGCCTGCGTGTCCGGGTGCTGCAGGAACCAGTCACGCGCCGCGCGGGCGTTCACCATGGTTTCGGCCGTGGTGAAGGTCTTGGACGCGATCAGGAAGCGCGTGTTGGCCGGCTGCAGGTGTTCCAGCAAGGCCCCCAGCTCCATGCCGTCGACGTTGGAGACGAAATGCAGGCGCTTGCGCGTCTGGCAGCCGGCCGCCGGCCGCCAGCCCTCCAGGGCCTGCACCGTCATGTGCGGGCCCAGGTCCGAGCCGCCGATGCCGATGTTGACGACGTCGGTGATCTGCGGATTCGCGCGCACCGCCTCGGCCAAGGCCAGCATCTCGTTCAGGCCGTCGTGAACCTGCGCGAGTTTGTCCTGCAGGTGCGTCGGCACCTCGTGGGCCGCATCGGGGGGCACGCGCAGCAGGCTGTGCAGGGCCGCACGGCCCTCGGTCACGTTGACCGCAGCGCCGGAGAACATGGCCTCGCGCTGTGCCGGCAGGCCCCGCTGCTCGGCCAACTCGACCAACAGCGCCAGCGCGCGGTCGTCCACCAGGTGCTTGGACAGGTCGGCATACACCTGGGGCGCCTGCACGCCCATGCGCGCCACACGCCCCGCATCCTGCGTGAAGGCGGCGCACAGGTCGAACCCCTGCGCCAGCTGCGCATGGTGGGCGGCCAGCGCCGCCCAGGCGGGCACCTGGTTGCAGGGAACGCGCTCGGTCACACCATCCTCCGCACGGGGCACCTGTCGGAGCCTCGGCCTGCGTTCATGCAGCCTGCATCAGCTGTTCGAGCTTCACCGCATCGGCCGCGAAGGCGCGGATGCCTTCGGCGAGCTTGTCGGTGGCCATGGCGTCGTGGTTCAACGCATAGCGGAACGAGACCTCGTCAAAGCGCACGGCCTGCATCTCGGTCTGCTTGGCGGTCTGGGCATCGAGGGCGCGGGGCACGTCGTCGGTGCTCGCCTGCAGCTGAGCCAGCAGATCGGGCGAGATCGTCAGCAGGTCACAGCCGGCCAGGGCCACGATCTGGCCCACGTTGCGGAAGCTGGCGCCCATGATTTCCGTGGCCACATCGAAGTGCTTGTAGTGGTCGAAGATGGCCCGCACCGATTGCACACCGGGGTCGTTGGCGCCCGCCATGGCGGCCTCGTCCCAGCTGCTGCCGGCCTGCTTCTTGTACCAGTCGTAGATGCGGCCCACGAAGGGCGAGATGAGCTTCACGCCGGCCTGGGCGCAGGCCACGGCCTGGCAGAACGAGAACAGCAGCGTCAAGTTGGTGTGGATGCCTTCGTTTTCCAGCTCGCGCGCGGCCTGAATGCCTTCCCAGGTCGAGGCGATCTTGATCAGCACCCGCTCGCGGTCGATGCCGTGCGCCGCGTAGTCGGCCACGATGCGCTTGCCACGCGCCACGGTGGCGGCCGTGTCGAACGACAGGCGGGCATCCACCTCGGTGGACACCCGGCCCGGAATCAGCTGGAGGATCTCCAGGCCGAACTGGACGATGAGCGCGTCCATCTGCTCGTCGAGCGGCCGGCCGGCATGGGCCTGCACCACCGATTGCAACAGGTGTGCGTACTCGGGCTTTTGCACCGCCTTGAGGATGAGCGACGGGTTGGTCGTGGCGTCCTGTGGCTTGAACTGGGCAAGCTGCAGGAAATCGCCGGTATCGGCCACCACCGTGGTCAGGGTCTTGAGCGCGTCCAGCGCGCTCCGTTGCGAGGCAGTCATGACAATGGCTTTGGCAATTCGGGCATTCGCCCTGGCAGAGTATGGCCTGATTGCCGTTTAACAATCAACGACAATCAGGCCATACTCCATGATCAAGTGTTCACCAGGCAGGAACCAGGTTCGCAAACCCTTTGGGTGCCTGCCTGTCGTCGTTGAAGCTGACGATCTCGTAGGCATGGGGCTGAGCCAGCAAGGCGCGCAGCAGCTGGTTGTTGAGCCCATGGCCGGAGCGGAAGGCGCTGTAGGCCGCCAGCAAGGGGTGGCCGACGCAGTACAGGTCGCCGATCGCATCGAGCAACTTGTGGCGCGCGAACTCCTCTTCGTAGCGCAGGCCGCCGGCGTTGAGGACCTTGTAGTCGTCCATGACGATGGCGTTGTCGAACCCACCGCCCAGCGCCAGGCCCGATGCGCGCAGCATCTCCACGTCCTTGCTGAAGGTGAAGGTGCGTGCCCGCGCGATGTCGCGCGAGTAGCGGCCCGAGCCCATGTCGAACTCGATGCGTTGCCCGGTGGAGTCCACCGCCGGGTGATCGAAGTCGATCTCGAAACTCAGCGTGTACCCATGAAAAGGATCGAGGCGCGCCCATTTCTCGGTCTTGCCTTCGCCGTCGCGGATCTCGACCGGCTTGAGCACGCGCAGGAACTTGCGCGGCGCGGCCTGCGCTTCGATGCCGGCGCTCTCCAGCAGGAACACGAAGGTGGCCGCAGACCCATCGAGGATGGGCACCTCCTCGCCATCGATGTCGACGTAGAGGTTGTCGATGCCCAGCCCAGCACAAGCCGACATGAGGTGCTCGACGGTGCGCACGCGCACCTCGCCCACGTTCAAGGTCGACGCCAGCCGGGTATCGTTGATGGCCTGCGCATTGACGGGAATCTCGACCGGCTCGGGCAGGTCGACGCGGCGGAACACGATGCCCGTGTCCGGCTGGGCCGGTCGCAGCACCAGCTCCACCCGGGCACCGCCGTGCAAGCCCACGCCCACGGCGCGGGTGACGGTCTTCAAGGTGCGTTGCGCCAACATGCCGGCCATCCCCATCGCGTCAGTCGGCTTGCTTGCGCAGGAAGGCCGGGATCTCGAAGTCGTCCACACCCGCCGAGGACAGGGCGTCGACCTTGGAGGCCGCCGTCGTGCGGTTGTTGCGCCACACGCTGGGCACGTTGGTGTTGCCGTAATCGACCATGCCAGCGATGCCGCCAACTTGCGGGGCAGTACCCATCACCGGCGCCTGTGCCACGAACGAGACGTTGTCCGTACCCGTACGCAGGCCGCCTTGCACCACCGACATGGTCTGACGCTGGACCGCCTGATCGTGCAGGCCCGTGGCCACCACGGTGACGCGGATGCTGTCGCCCAGCGAATCGTCGTAGGCCGTGCCATAGATCACATGGGCATCGGCCGACGCGAAGGCGCGGATCGTGGTCATGGCCACGCCCGACTCCTTGAGCTTGAGGTTGCCCTTGGCGGCGCTGATCAGCACCAACACGCCCTTGGCCCCCGACAGGTCCACACCCTCCAGCAGCGGGCAGGCCACGGCCTGCTCGGCGGCAATGCGGGCGCGGTCCGGACCGCTGGCCAGGGCCGTGCCCATCATGGCCTTGCCGGGCTCGCCCATCACGGTGCGCACGTCTTCGAAGTCGACGTTCACATGGCCGGGCACGTTGATGATTTCGGCAATGCCGCCCACGGCGTTCTTGAGCACGTCGTTGGCCTGCGCGAACGCCTCGTCCTGCGTGATGTCGTCACCCAGGACCTCGAGCAGCTTCTCGTTCAACACCACGATCAGCGAGTCGACGTTGGCTTCGAGATCGGCCAGGCCGGCCTCGGCATTGGTCATGCGTCGGCCGCCTTCCCAGTCAAAGGGCTTGGTCACCACGCCGACGGTCAGGATGCCCATTTCGCGCGCCACGCGGGCGATGACGGGCGCCGCACCCGTGCCCGTGCCACCGCCCATGCCCGCCGTGATGAACAGCATGTGCGCGCCATCGATGGCGGCGCGGATGTCTGCCGTTGCCGCTTCAGCCGCTTCACGCCCTTTTTCCGGCTTGCTGCCCGCCCCCAGACCGCTGATCCCGAGTTGAATCGTGCGCTGCGCGTGCGTGCGCGTGAGCTGTTGCGCATCGGTGTTGGCGCTGATGAACTCCACGCCCTGCACCCGGCAGTTGATCATGTGATCGACCGCATTGCCGCCACCGCCGCCCACACCGATCACTTTGATCGAGGTGCCTTGGTTAAAACTCTCTTGGTCAAACATCTCAATGGGCATGGTTCTCTCCTGAAGCTTGCGGCGCGCGCGGGTCTAACACAGATGGTTGAAAAGGGAAAAAATAAGGGTCAGGCGGAATCCGCCAATTGTGTCGCATCACACATCGTCTCCTGTTCACATTTGTATGCAGGGCGAGCTGAATCGCCAAAAAGCGCCACATGCCCGGGCATGCCTGACGCGACCAACCGAAGGGTGAGCAACCGAGACGTCATCGTCAGAAATTCCTCACCACAAAATCCTTGAGGCGACCCAGCATGGACTTCACCGTGCCGTGGTTTTGCGCCACCTTGATGCCGCGCACGCGGCCAAAGCGCGCCTCGTCCATCAGGCCCATCACGGTGGCGGCACGGGGCTGCGCCACCATGTCGGCCAGGTTCCTCGCATACTTGGGCACACCGCGCCGCACGGGCTTGAGAAAAATGTCCTCGCCCAACTCGACCATGCCTGGCATCACGGCACTGCCGCCGGTGAGCACGATGCCCGAGGACAGGATCTCCTCGAAACCCGAATCGCGGATCACCTGCTGCACGATGGAGAAGATTTCCTCCACGCGCGGCTCGATCACGCCAGCCAACGCCTGTTTGCTGAGCATGCGCGGACCGCGGTCACCCAGCCCCGGCACCTCGAGTTGCGCCTCGGGATCGGCGAGCAGCTGCTTGGCGCAACCGAACTGCACCTTGATGTCTTCCGCATCGTTGGTGGGCGTGCGCAGCGCCATGGCGATGTCGCTGGTGATGAGGTCGCCGGCAATCGGAATCACCGCGGTGTGGCGAATGGCGCCCCCCGAGAAAATCGCCACATCGGTGGTGCCGGCACCGATGTCCACGCAGCACACGCCGAGCTCGCGCTCATCGTCCGTCAGCACCGACTGGCTGGAGGCCAGCGGGTTCAGCATCAGCTGCTCCACATCCAGGCCACAACGGCGCACGCACTTGATGATGTTCTCGGCCGCGCTCTGCGCGCCCGTCACGATGTGGACCTTGGCCTCCAGGCGCACGCCGCTCATGCCGATCGGCTCTTTCACGTCCTGGCCATCGATGACGAACTCCTGCGGCTGCACCAGCAACAGGCGCTGATCGGTCGAGATGTTGATGGCCTTGGCCGTCTCCACCACACGGGCCACGTCGGCGGCCGACACTTCCTTGTCCTTGATCGCCACCATGCCGCTGGAGTTCAGGCCACGGATGTGGTTGCCCGTGATGCCGGTGAACACGCTGGTGATCTTGCAGTCGGCCATCAGCTCGGCTTCCTTGAGCGCTTGCTGGATGCTCTGCACGGTGGCGTCGATGTTCACCACCACACCACGCCGCAAGCCGTTGCTGGGTGCAACGCCCAGGCCTGCCAGCTTGAGCTCGCCGCCAGGCATGACTTCGCCCACCACCACCATGACTTTGGCGGTGCCGATGTCCAACCCAACGATGAGGTCCTTGTACTCTCTGCCCATGGTCTTGATCAGTTCCTGCGGTTGCTGGCCGGCGCAGAGCGTGTCGCCGGTCTGGGTGCGGCTCGTGCCGCAGGCTTGGGCGCCAGCTTGACGTCGTCACCCACCGTGGTCACCCCGCGCAGCTTGAGCGCATAGGCACCGGGGTAACGCATGTCCGCCAGCACGATGTCCTTGGCCGCACGTTGGTGGCGTGCGGCGATCTGAGGCGCGGTCTTGCTCAACAGATCCAGCCGCGCTTCGAGTTCCTCTTCGGTGCCGCGGCCCAGCGCAATTTCGGCGCCATTGTTGAGCTCGGCCCGCCAACTGCCCCGCGGCAGCAACTCCAGCTCCTTGAGCTGCAGCTGCATGGGCGCCACATGCGGCGCCAGGCGCCCATACGTCGCCAGCAGGGTCGACGCCTGGCCTTCGGGCCCGATCAGCACGGGCAGGGCGTCGTACTCAGCCCCCTCGCCCGAGGCTTCGAACACCTCACCCTGCTTGTTCACCATCTGCGTGAGTTGCCCGCCCCAATGGGCGACAGGCTCATGCTCCTGCAACGTCACTTTCAGCCGATTGGGAAACTCGCGCTGCACCACGGCTCGGCGAACCCATGGAGCCGTTTCAAAGGCGCGCTTGGCCGCGTCCAGATCGAGCGTGAAGAAATTGCCTTTGAGCTGAGGCACCACCACGTTGCGCAAACTCACGGCGCTGTTGTGCGCCACATCGCCCAAGACCGTCACACCCCGGATCGAAAACGCGGGGTTGTGAATCGCCCACCAGAGCATCGCAGCGATGCCCACGAGCACGGCCACCGACACCAGCACCGAGGTGGTGAGGTTCAGCAGTCGCACATCGATGGGCACGGTCGCTTCGCTCATGCTGGCGCCACCTCCCCGGGAACCTTGGGCGTCATGCCCGACAGATCAATCGCGTTGTCCAGGGCGGTCGCTTGCAGCAGTTGCACGCACAGCGCCTCATAGCTCAAGCCATGCACGCGTGCCGACATGGGCACCAGCGAATGGCTGGTCATGCCGGGCGAGGTGTTGATCTCGAGCAATTGCGGCGCGCCGTCGCGCGCGCGCAGCAACACATCGACGCGGGCCCAGCCACGGCAGCCCAGCGACTGGAACGCCGCCACACACAAGGCCTGTATGTGCCGCTCCACGTCCGTCGACAAACCGCTGGGGCAGTGATACTGGGTGTCGTTGGTGAAATACTTGTTGTTGTAATCGTAATTGCCTTGCGGTGCCTCGATGCGGATCACCGGCAAGGCATGGGCCGTCGCACCCTCACCCAGCACCGGGCAGGTCAACTCCACGCCCTGGATGAAGGTTTCGCACAGCACTTCCGGGTCGTAGGTGGCCGCCAGGGCATAGGCCTGGGCCACCTGATCGGCGCGCTCGACCTTGGTCAAGCCGATGGTGGACCCCTCGCGCGCGGGCTTGACGATCATGGGTGCGCCCAGGGCGGCAAAGGCCGCGGCTGCTTCCTGCGCCGAGGCCACCAGGCGCCAATCCGGCGTGGGCAGGCCATCGGCACGCCACAAGCGCTTGGTCATGACCTTGTCCATGCAGATGGCCGAGGCCATGACACCCGAGCCCGTGTAAGGAATGCCCATGAGTTCGAGCGCGCCCTGCACCGCGCCGTCCTCGCCATAGCGACCGTGCAGCGCGATGAAACACCGCGCAAAGCCCTCGCCCCGAAGCGCCGACATCGGCCGCTGGGCGGGATCAAAGGCATAGGCGTCCACCCCTTGACGCAGCAGGGCATCCAGCACCCCCTGGCCCGACATCAGCGACACCTCGCGCTCGGCCGACAGCCCCCCCATGAGAACGGCCACCTTGCCCAGCGATGCCACATCGGTTCCTGTCACGCCCGTCATGTCAGCTGCTCCACAGACGACTCCAACAACTTGCCGGGGACGGCACCGATCGAGCCCGCCCCCATGCACAAAACCACATCCCCGTCGCGCGCCAGCTGCTGGATCTGCGCGGGCATCTCAGCGATGTCGGTCACGAACGCCAGGTGATCCTGACCCGCCAACCGCACGGCCCGCGCCAGGCTGCGCCCATCGGCCATGGCGATTGGCGTTTCGCCCGCCGCATACACCTCGGACAACACCACCTGATCGGCGCGTGTCAGGACCTTGATGAAGTCCTCGAAGCAATCGCGCGTGCGCGTGTAGCGGTGCGGCTGGAACGCCAGCACCAGCCGGCGCCCCGGATACGCACCACGGGCGGCCGCCAGCGTGGCGGCCATTTCGACCGGGTGATGGCCATAGTCGTCAATGAGCGTGAAGCGCCCGCCATCGGTCGTGGGCAGCTCGCCGCACAGCTGAAAGCGTCGGCCCACGCCCTTGAACTCCTGCAGCGCGCGCAGGCTGTCGGCATCGGCAATGCCCAGCTCACGGCCCACGATGAGCGCAGCCAGGGCATTGAGCACGTTGTGCTCGCCCGCCAGGTTCAGGCGGACCGACACGGTCTCGTGCTCGGCCTGCACCACCTCGAAGCACATGCAGCCGTGATCGGCGCGCACGTTCACGGCGCGGACCTGGGCATCCTCGGCGAACCCATAGGTGATGACGGGACGCTGCACGTCCGCCAGCACGTCGCGCACACCAGCGCTGTCCAGGCACATGATGGCCGCGCCGTAGAACGGCATGCGGTGCAGGAACTCGACGAAAGCGGCCTTGAGGCGCCCGAAATCATGGCCATAGGTATCCATGTGGTCGGCATCGATGTTGGTCACCACCGCCATCACGGGCAGCAGGTTCAGGAACGAGGCATCAGACTCGTCAGCCTCTACCACGATGTACTCCCCGGTACCCAGCCGGGCGTTCGCCCCGGCACTGGTGAGCTTGCCACCGATCACGAAGGTCGGATCCAGCCCCGCCTCGGCCAACACGCTGGCGACCAGGCTGGTGGTGGTGGTCTTGCCATGCGCACCCGCGATCGCCACACCCTTGCGCAGGCGCATCAGCTCGGCCAGCATCAGGGCGCGCGGCACAACCGGAATGCGCGCCTCCTTGGCCCCCAGCACCTCGGGGTTGTCGCTCTGTACGGCTGTGGACGTGACCACCACATTGGCACCCGCCACATGGCTGGCGTCGTGCCCCACGTGGGTGCGGATGCCCAGCTTGTTCAGGCGCTCCAACGTCGCGCTGCTGCTCATGTCCGAACCGGACACGACATACCCCAGGTTGTGCAGCACCTCGGCAATGCCGCTCATGCCCGCACCGCCGATGCCCACAAAATGGACGTGCTTGATGGCGTGCCTCATGCGCTCAACTCCTCACAGGCCCGCACCACCTCGTCGGTGGCCGTGATCTTTTGCATGCTCTTTGCTGCATCTGCTTTCTGCACAATGTCTTGGCGCTCCATATTCAGGAGCAATTTTGCCAGAACATCGGGCTTCATCTGCGACTGCGGCAACAACCACCCTCCGCCTGCCTGCACCAGAAATTCCGCATTCCGGGTCTGGTGGTCATCGACCGCTGCCGGAAAGGGCACATAGATGGCAGCAGCCCCCACGGCAGCGATCTCGGTGACGGTGCTGGCCCCCGACCGGCACAGGATCAGGTCGGCATCGGCCAGGGCCTGCGCCATGTTGTCGATGAACGGCACCAGCGTGGCCTCGACGCCGGCCTCGGCGTAATTGCGCTCCAACCCATCCAGGTTCTTGGCGCCGCTCTGGTGGGTCACCACGGGCCGCTGCGCCTCGGGCATCAAGGCCAGCGCCTTGGGCACCGTGTCATTCAAGGCCTTTGCCCCCAGGCTGCCCCCCACCACCAGCAGGCGCAACGGCCCCGTACGGTTGGCCAGGCGGGCCGACGGCGTGGCCTGCCGCAGGAAATCGGCCCGCAGCGGGTTGCCCACCCATTGCGCCCGTTTGTGACCGGCAAACGCACTGGGAAAGGCCGTGAAGATGCGGTCGGCAATGGGCGCCAGCCAGCGGTTGGCCATGCCGGCCACCGCGTTCTGCTCATGCAGCACCAGGGGTTTGCCACGCAGCACAGCCATCATGGCACCGGGAAACGTCACGTAGCCGCCAAAACCCAGCACCACATCGGGCTGCACGCGCCCGACGATCGACCAGCTTTGCGCAAAGGCCTTGAGCAGGCGCAACGGCAACAGCAACAAGGTCTTCAGGCCTTTGCCCCGCACACCTGAGAAATCAATGGCTTGCACCGCAATGCCATGGCGCGGCACGATCTGCGACTCCATGCTGCCCGGAGTGCCAAGCCAGCTCACGTCCCAGCCCTGCGCCTGCAGCTGCTGGGCCACCGCCAGCGCCGGAAAAATGTGCCCGCCCGTACCCCCGGCCATGACCAGGGCGCGCTTGCTGCGTGTGGAAGGCTGCGTCGTCATGGCCGCCCTCCTCGCATCAGCACGCGGTTTTCGGCATCGATGCGCAGCACCACCGCCATGGCCACGATGTTCATCATGATGGCCGAGCCGCCATAACTCATGAACGGCAGGGTCAGGCCCTTGGTCGGCAGGGCCCCGAGGTTCACGCCGATGTTGATGAAGGCCTGAAAGCCCAGCCACAGGCCAATGCCTTGTGCGACCAAGCCGGAGAACACGCGATCGAGCGCCACCGATTGGCGACCGATGTACATGATGCGGCGCGTGAGCCAGAAAAAGGTCAGCACCAGCAACACCACGCCCACAAACCCCAGCTCCTCGCCGATCACGGCCAGCAGGAAGTCGGTGTGCGCTTCGGGCAGCCAATGCAGCTTCTCGATGCTGCCACCCAGGCCCACGCCAAACACTTCGCCCCGGCCGATGGCGATCAGGGAGTGCGACAGCTGGTAGCCCTTGCCCAGCGCATGCTCGGCACTCCAGGGGTCGAGGTAGGCAAAGATGCGTTCGCGCCGCCAGGGCGACAGGGCGATGATGAGCGCGAACAGCGACACCAGCAGCGTGCCGATGATGATGAACATGCGCACGTTCACGCCACCCAGGAACAGGATGCCCATGGCGATGACGGCGATCACCAGGAACGCCCCCATGTCGGGCTGGGCCAGCAGCAGCCCGCCCACCACGCCGGTGGCCACCACCATGGGTACCACCGCGCGCCAGAAGTCCTCCTTCACGGCCATGCGCCGCACCATGTAGTCGGCGGCATACATGAGCATCGCGAGCTTGGCCACTTCGGACGGCTGGAAGCTGATCGGCCCCAGCGAGATCCAACGCCGCGCGCCATTGACCACCGTGCCCAGACCGGGAATCAGCACCACGATGAGCATGCCGAGTGTGCCCACGAACAACCAGGGCGCCATGCGCTCCCACAGGCTCATGGGGATTTGAAAGGTGACCAAGCCGCCGATGAAGGCCAGGACCAGCCACATCAGGTGACGGTTGAGGAAATAGGTGGCCGAGTAATGCCCGCCGAAGCGCGGGTTGTCCTGCATCGCGATCGAGGCCGAGAACACCATCACCAGCCCCCAGGCCAGCACGCCCACCACGGCCCAGATCAGCGCCTGATCCACGCTGGTCATGCGCGTGGGCTTGGCCGAAGTCTGCGCAAAGTCCATGCCCCCCACGCGCACCGGCAGCGAGCCCGCCCCGGCCGCCGAGCCCGGCTCACCGAAAAAACTCGACGCGCGGTGCAGCCACAGGCCCAGGCCCGTTTGTTCTGCCGCCTGGCGCGCCTTGCCGGAGGTGCGTCGGTTCATGGCACCTCCTCGTCCAAGGCGCCTTCGGCCAGCGCCTGCACGGCATCGCAAAACACCTGCGCGCGGTGGGCATAGCCGTCAAACATGTCCCAGCTGGCGCAGGCCGGCGACAGCAGCACGGCGTCGCCCACCTTGGCCAGCCGTGCCGCGCGCTGCACGGCATCGGGCAAATCGCGGGCGTGAATCAGCGGCACCTGGGCCGGCTGCAGCGCCGCCTCGATCACAGGCGCATCGCGGCCGATCAGCAGCACGGCCTTGGCGTACTGGGCCACGGGCGACACCAGGGGCGCAAAATCCTGGCCCTTGCCGTCTCCGCCCAGGATGACCACGATGCCGCGGTCCACGCCCAGGCCATTCAGAGCCGCCACCGTGGCGCCCACGTTCGTGCCCTTGCTGTCGTCGAAGTACTCCACGTCGTTCACGATGGCGACGGACTCGACACGATGCGGCTCGCCACGGTACTCGCGCAAGGCATACAACATGGGGGCGATCGGCACACCCGCCGCATGCGCCAGCGCCAGGGCCGCCAGTGCGTTCACGGCGTTGTGGCGGCCGCGGATGCGCAGGGCATCGGCCGGCATCAGGCGCTGGATGTGCAACTCCTCGTCATCGCCCTTGCGGCGACGCTGCGTTTCGTCAGCCTCCTGGGCGCGCACCAGCCAGGTCATGCCGGCCGTGCTCTCCAGGCCGTAATCCCCGGGCCGCTGCGGTGCGCCTGCACCGAACGACACCCTGGCGCGCTCAGGCGCCTCTTTGGTCGCCTTCTTTTTGCCGGAGTATGCATCAGCTGCCGTTTGCAAGTTGCTATTTGCAGCCACATACATCTGCATGACTTCGTCGTCATCGCGATTCAGCACCATCAGCCCCTGCTGACCGAAGATGTGCGACTTGGCCTGGGCATACGCCGCCATGCTGCCGTGCCAATCGAGGTGATCCTGCGTCACGTTGAGGACGGTGGCGGCTGTGGGCTCGAACCCCGACGCCAGCTCCAGCTGAAAGCTCGACAGCTCCAGCACCCAGACCTCGGGCAGGGAGCCGGCATCCAGGCTCGCCTGCAAAGTGTCCATCAGCGTCGGGCCGATGTTGCCGGCGGCCACCACCGAGGTGCCGTGGCTGGCCACCAGCTGTGCCGTCAACGAGGTCACCGTGGTCTTGCCGTTGGTCCCCGTCACGCCCAGCACGCGCGGCGCATAGGCCTGGCTGCGTTGCAAATCGGCCAGTGCGGCGGCAAACAGCCCCAGCTCGCCGGTCACCCACAGCCCGATGGCGCGTGCGGCATCGAGCACGGCCTGGGTCTGCGCCGGCGCCAGGCCCGGGCTGACGAACACGGCACGATGGGCCTGCCCGTCCACCAGGCTGGCGCCCAGCTCGCCGGCCACAAACCGCGCATCGGGCCACTCGCGTTGCAGCTCGGCCAATTGCGGCGGCGCCTCGCGCGTGTCGGCCACCGTGACCCGGGCGCCATGACGCGCGCACCAGCGCGCCATGGCCAGACCCGACTGGCCCAAGCCCAGGATGAGAACCGAGGTGTCTTGAAGTTGCATCGTGTTCGACCTCAACGCAACTTCAGGGTGGACAAGCCGATGAGGCACAGCAGCATGGTGATGATCCAGAAGCGGATCACGACCTGCGTTTCGGCCCAGCCGCTCTTTTCAAAGTGGTGGTGCAACGGCGCCATCTTCAGCAGGCGCCGGCCCTCGCCATAGCGGCGCTTGGTGTACTTGAAATACGTGACCTGGGCCATGACCGACAGGGCCTCGACCACGAAAATGCCGCCCATCACGGCCAGCACGATTTCCTGCCGCACGATGATGGCGATGGTGCCCAGCGCAGCGCCGAGGGCCAGCGCCCCCACATCACCCATGAAGACCTGGGCCGGGTGCGCGTTGAACCACAGGAAGGCCAGACCGGCGCCGGCCATGGCCGCGCAGAAAATCATCAACTCGCTGGCGCCCGGGATGTAGGGGAACAGCAGGTAGTGCGAAAAGCTGAAGCTGCCCGTGATGTAGGCGAACACGCCCAGCGCCGAACCCACCATCACCACCGGCATGGTGGCCAGGCCATCGAGGCCGTCGGTCAGGTTCACGGCGTTGCTCGACCCCACGATGACCAGGTAACTGAGGATGATGAAGCCCCACACGCCCAAGGGGTAGCTGACCTCTTTGAAGAAGGGCACGAACAGGCCCGCAGCCGGGGGCAGGTCCACGGTGAAGCCAGAGCTGACCCAGTCCACGAACAGGCGCCAGGCCGCGGCATTGGAGTTCTCGGACACCGCGAACGTCAGCATGATGGCCGCCAGCACGCCGATGATGGACTGCCACATGTACTTCTCGCGCGAGCGCATGCCCTCGGGGTCTTTGTGCACCACCTTGCGCCAGTCGTCCACCCACCCGATGGCCCCGAAACCGGTGGTGACGAACAGCACGATCCAGACGAAGCGGTTGCTCAGGTCAAACCACAGCAGGGTCGAGATGGCGATCGCCACCAACATGAGCACGCCGCCCATGGTGGGCGTGCCGCTCTTGACCAGGTGGGTCTCCATGGCGTAGCCCCGCACGGGCTGGCCGATCTTCAGCGCGCGCAGGCGCCGGATCACCATGGGCCCCAGGAACAAGCCAATCAGCAGGGCCGTGAGGGCCGCCATCACGGCGCGAAACGTCAGGTACTGCACCACCCGCAGGTAGCCGAACTCGGGTGACAGACCGTGCAGGTACTGGGCCAACAAAACTAACACGCGACACCTCCTTGCGGCTGGTTCGCGTTCTGCAGGGCTTGCACCACCCGCTCCATGCGCATGAATCTCGAGCCTTTGACGGCAATGGTTGAATACGTTGTGACGCTGGGCAGCACCTGCTGCAGCAGCGCGTCCAGGTCGGCGGCATGCGCCTGGCTGTCGCCAAAGCCAGTGGCGGCATGGCGGGCCAGCTCGCCCAGGGTGAGCAGCCTGTCCACGCCGCGCCGGGCCGCATAGGTCCCCACGTCGGTGTGGTACTGCGGCCCCTGATCGCCCACCTCGCCCATGTCACCCAGCACCAGCAGGCGCGGGCCTGGCAGTTCGGCCAGCACGTCGATCAGGGCCTCGACCGAATCGGGGTTGGCGTTGTAGGTGTCGTCGATCAAGGTGACGGTGCTGTCCGCCCGCTCGAGCAGCACCACGCGCGAACGGCCGCCCACGGCGCGGAAGGCCGACAGGCCGGCTGCGATGTCGGCCACGGGCACGCCCGCGGCCAGGGCACAGGCGGTGGCCGCCAGCGCATTGCGCACGTTGTGGCGGCCCACCACATGCAGCTCGACGCCCAGCTCTCCAGCCGGTGTGCCGGCCGTCACGCGCCAGGCGTCGCGCTGCCAGGTGCAATGCCGCAGGTGCACATCGGCAGCCGCAGCGTCGCCAAAGGTCATGAGGCGGTGCGAGCCTGCCATCTCGCGCCAGATCGGCACGTGGACGTCGCCATGCGGCACCACGCCCACCCCGCCCGGCTGCAGCGCACGCAGCACCTCGCCGTTTTCACGCGCCACGGCCTCGACCGACTGCATGAACTCTTGGTGCTCGCGCTGGGCGTTGTTGACCAACGCCACCGTTGGGGCCGCCATGGGCGACAGGTAGGCCATCTCGCCCACGTGGTTCATGCCCAGTTCGACCACTGCGGCGCGCATGTCCGGCCGCCAGCGCAACAGGGTCAAGGGCAAGCCGATGTCGTTGTTGAAATTGCCTTGGGTGGCCAGGCGGTGGCCACCGGTCCAGGCCGACAGGATGGCCGCGAGCATCTGCGTCACCGTGGTCTTGCCATTGCTGCCCGCCACGGCGATCAGCGGCCCGATGATGCGCTGGCGCCAGGCCAAGGCCAATTGACCCAGGGCCAGCTTGGCATCGGGCACCCGCAAGCCGCTGGCCCCCACGGGCGCCGCACGGTCCTCAACCATCACATAGGCCACGGCACCGGCCTGCAGCGCCTGCGGCACAAAGGCCGCGGCATCGAACCGTTCGCCCTGCAGCGCGATGAACACATCGCCGGGCTGCACGTCCCGGCTGTCGGTGCACACGCGGGCAATGCGCACCTGCCCATCACCTTGCAGCTGCGCACCCGGGACGGCCCGCGCCATCTCGGCCAGGGTCCAGTTCATGGGCTCACCGCTCATGGCGCCCCTCCGCTGGAACGGCGCTGCAGCGCCAGGCGTGCCACGTCAAGGTCTGAAAAAGGGTGACGCTCGCCCACAACTTCTTGGTAATCCTCATGTCCCTTACCGGCCAACACCACGACGTCCCGCGGGGACGCCTGCGTGATGGCCATCTGAATGGCGCCCCCCCGGTCGACCTCGGTCAGGTGGGGCCGTGTCATGCCGGCCTGGATGGCTTCGATGATGGCCATCGGCGCTTCGTGACGGGGGTTGTCGCTGGTCACCACCACGCGATCGGCGCCCTGCTCCGCCACGCGGCCCATGAGCGGCCGTTTGGCTGCATCGCGGTTGCCACCACAGCCAAAGACGCACCACAGGCGGCCGCCACGCTGGTCGGCCAGGGGGCGCACGGCCTGCAGCGCCTTGTCCAGCGCATCGGGTGTGTGCGCGTAGTCGACCAGCACCAGCGGGCCGCTGCGGCCGGCGGCCGCCACCCGCTGCAACCGACCGGGCACGGCCGGCAGGCGCGCCACGCCCTGTGCAACCGCCGCCAGTGGCACGCCCCAGGCGCGCATGCAGGCGATCACGCCCAGCAGGTTGTTCACGTTGAAGTCACCAAACTGGGTGGTATGCACCACCACCCGTTCATCATCTGGATCACTCAGCTCGATACCCATGCCTTCATCGGCATGGTGAACCGCCACCGCCCGCAACCGGGCCGCCGGATGACGCCCCACGGTCCACAGGTCCAGCTCGCCCGCCTGCGCGCTCGTCTTCAAGTCTTCCGCCAGCCTCGCACCCTGGTCGTCGTCGATGTTGACCACCGCATGCCGCAGACCCGGCCAGTCGAACAGCCGGCGCTTGGCCTGCCAGTAGTCGGCCATGTCGGCGTGGTAGTCCAGGTGGTCCTGCGTGAAATTCGTGAACACCGCCGTGTCGATGCGCACGCCATCCAGGCGATGCTCGGCCAGGCCGATCGACGAGGCCTCCATCACACAGGCGGTGACACCGTCCTGCACAGCATCGCGAAATGCCTGGTGCAGACGCACCGGATCCGGCGTGGTCAGGCCGGTGCTGTGCACCGCGGGGGGCTCACCCACCCCCAGCGTGCCCACCATGAGGCAACGCTGCGCGTGCGGCGCCGGCAGGTGCGGCAGCAAGCTGGCCAGCCACCAGGCGGTGGAGGTCTTGCCATTGGTGCCCGTGACGGCCACGGTCGCCAGTTGCCGGGTCGGCTCGCCATAGAACAGGCTGGCGATGGGGCCGGTGTCGGCTTTGAGGTGGTCGTAGCTGGCGATGCGTTCGGCCTGCGTGCCATGCCGCAAGGCGTCGGGCAAGGCGTGCTCCACACCCTGCGCCTCGACCAGGCAGGCCGCAGCACCCTGAGCCAGCGCATCACCCACGAACTGGCGCCCATCGACCGCGGCGCCGGGCCAGGCCACAAAGCCGTCGTGCGCGCCCACGCGGCGGCTGTCCACCGTCAGCTGGCCCTGCACGCGGGCACGCAGCCAGTCATTGGCTGCCTGTGGATCGGCCAGGCGCTGGATCAAAACGACTCCTCGACCGCCTGCGCCACGATGCGGGGCTGCACCGCCATGTCGGGCTGCACGCCCATGATGCGCAAGGCCTGCTGCACCACCTCGCTGAACACGGGCGCCGCCACGGCGCCGCCGAAGTAGGAGCCGGCCGTGGGCTCATCGATCATCACGGCCACGATGACACGCGGCTTGTCGATGGGCGCCATGCCCGTGAACCAGGCGCGGTACTTGTCGGCGGCATATCCCTTGCCGACCTGCTTGTGCGCCGTGCCGGACTTGCCGCCGACCGAGTACCCCACCGTCTGAGCGCGCTGCCCGGTGCCGCCCGGCCCCGCTGCCATCTGCAGCATCTTGCGGATTTCGGCCGCCGTCTTGGCCGAGAAAATCTGCTGACCCTGGCCCGGCTCATCGGTCTTGAGCAAGGTGGCCGGCAACACCTTGCCATCCGAGGCAAAGGCAGTATACGAATGCGCCATTTGGAACAGAGACGCCGACAAGCCATACCCGTAAGACATGGTGGCCTGCTCCACAGGTCGCCACGACTTCCAGGGCCGCAAGCGGCCGATGGCCGCCCCCGGGAAGGGCACCTGGGGCCGCTGGCCATAGCCCAGCGCCGTGAAGGTGTCCCACATCTCCTGGGCCGACAGCTTCTGCGCGATCTTGAGCGCGCCGACGTTGCTGGACTTCTGAATCACCCCCTCCACGCTCAACGCGCCGTAGTTGTGCGTGTCGCGAATCGTGAAGCGATCGAGCTGGTAGCGCCCCGGCGCCGTGTTGATGATGGTGCTGGGGGTGACGCGCCCGGCCTGGAGCGCGATGGCCACCGTGACGGGCTTCATGGTCGAGCCCGGCTCGAAGGTGTCGGTCAGGGCGATGTTGCGCAACTGCGAGCCCGTCAGCTTGGCGCGATTGTCCGGCTGGTAGCTCGGGTAGTTGGCCAGGGCCAGCACCTCGCCCGTGACGGCATCGAGCACCACCACCGAGCCCGCCTTGGCTTTGTGCGCCACCACGGCATCGCGCAGCTTCTGGTAGGCGAAGAACTGCACCTTGGAGTCGATGGACAGCTGCACGTCCTTGCCGTCCACCGGCGGCACCTCGTCACCCACGGCCTCGACCGCGCGCCCCAGGCGGTCCTTGTACACGCGGCGCGAGCCCGGATGGCCAGAGAGCTCTTTCTCAAAGGCCAGCTCCACGCCTTCCTGGCCTTTGTTCTCGACGTTGGTGAAGCCCACCACATGGGCGGCGGCTTCGCCTTCGGGGTATTTGCGCTTGTATTCCTTGGTGCGGTAGAAGCCGGCCACCTTCAAGTCGGCCACCGCCTTGGCCACCGGCTCGTCCACCTGGCGCTTGATCCAGACAAAGGTGCGCGATTTGTCGGCCACCTTGCGCGCCAGCTCATCGGGCCCCATGCCCAGCACCTTGGCCAGGTCACGCAGCTGCTCCGGCTTGGCGTCCACGTCCTGCGGAATCGCCCAGATGCTCTGCGCCACCACGCTGGACGCGAGGATCAGGCCATTGCGGTCCAGCACGTTGCCGCGGTTGGCGGGCAACTCCAGCGTGCGCGCAAAGCGCACCTCGCCCTGGCGCTGGAAGAAGTCGTTGCCGATCACCTGCACGTAGGCCGCTCGCCCCACCAGGCCCAGAAACGCCAGGGCCAGCCCGCCCACGATGAGCTTGCTGCGCCACACCGGCGTCTTGGACGCCAGCAGGGGGCTGTCGCTGTACTGGATGCTTTTCATGGCTCACCCTCCGCCTGGCTGTCACTGGCTTGCGAGGCGCCAGCCAGTTGCGCCGCCTCCGTGGTCTTGGGGGCCGGCAGCATGGCGCCGCTGATGTATTCGGTCGTGGCCGGCGTGGCCACGCGCATGCTCAACTTGGTGGTGGCCAGGCTCTCCACCCGCAGCGAAGTGGCCTCGGCGCGCTTGTCCACCGTGAGGCGGGCGTTCTCGGTTTCCAGCCGGTGCTGCTCAGCCACCGCGCGATCCAACGCGGTGAAGAGGCGACGCGACTCGTACTGCACCTGCACCGTGTACAGCCCCGTCAGCACCACCACCACCAGCAGCACGATGTTGAACTTGCCCATCAGCCCTGCTCCGTGCGTTGGGCCACGCGCATGACGGCACTGCGGGCACGCGGGTTGGCGGACACTTCCGCCTCGGAGGGCTTGACGCGGCCCAGGTCCTTCAACGGCAAGGCTTTGGCCGGTGCAAAGGGCACGCGGCGGTCATACACCTCTGTGGACTGGGCGCGGATGAACTGCTTGACGATGCGGTCCTCGAGCGAGTGAAAGCTGATGACCACCAGCTTGCCACCCGGCTTGAGGATGCGCAGGCTGGCCGTTAACGCTTGCTCGAGCTCTTCAAGCTCGGCGTTGATGAAAATCCGAAAAGCCTGAAATGTGCGCGTTGCAGGGTCCTTGCCCGGCTCGCGGGTTTTGACCGCACCAGCCACGAGCTCGGCCAGCTCGGCGGTGGATGAAATTGGCCCCCGTGCTTGTCGGCGAGCTGCAATCGCCTTTGCAATCTGAACAGCAAACCGTTCTTCGCCGTAGTCACGAATCACCTCCGCGATGTCATCGATGCCGGCCGTCTCCAGCCATTGCGCCACGGTCTGGCCACGCGTGGTGTCCATGCGCATGTCCAGTGGGCCGTCGAACCGAAATGAGAACCCCCGCTCGGGGTCGTCGATCTGGGGCGAGCTCACCCCCAGATCCATGAGCAGGCCATCCACACTGGCGGGCGGCAGCTCGGCCATGTGGGCAAAGGACTCGTGGCGCAGGCTCAGTCGCGCATCGCCCAACCCCTGGGCGACCTGAATGGCCTGCGGATCCCGGTCGAACGCGATCACCTGGGCCTCGGGCCCCAGGCGATTCAGCAGCTCGCGCGTGTGACCGCCGCGGCCAAACGTGGCATCGACATAGCAGCCCGCCAAAGGGCCCATCAGGTGATCGACCGCCGGCTGCAGCAGCACCGTGGTGTGGGTGAACGTCTGGTCCATGGCGCTCACAACGACAGGGTGTTCAGGAAATCGGAGGGCACTGCCTGCATGGCTTCAGCCTCCTTGGCCTCGTAGCGTTCCTTGTCCCAGAGCTCGAAGGAGTTGCCCAACCCCATCAGGATGACCTCCTTGTTCAACCCGCCTGCTGCACGCAGTTCGGGCGAAATGAGCACGCGACCTGTGCCGTCCATCTCCACGTCCATGGCATTGCCGAGGTAAATGCGCTTGAGCCACTGCCCCGCAGCCGGCAGACGCGCCAGCTCGCCACGCACCCGATCCCATTCCGGGCGCGGGTAGAGGATCAAGCACCCATCGGGGTGCTTGGTGATGGTCAACTGGCCGGCCGAGGTCGCCATCAGGACGTCACGATGCCGGGTCGGCACAGACAGCCGCCCCTTCGCATCGAGACTGAGTGATGACGCACCTTGGAACACGCCGGGATTCCCTGAAATGACAGCGAATTGGGCCGGGATGGCACAAAACACCACTAAATTGCACTTTTTTGCACTGTAGCAGGAATCGAGGGGACGGCGGCCGAATTGCAACAACTGATTGCAATGAAATCAAGCACTTATCAATGGACGGATAACCAGTACGAAAAACAAAAAACCCTTCAGATTTAGCAACTTGCGGCCACGACCGGAAGTCAAATCTAAACCTGAAGGGCGCTGCCTCAGCGCGGGCAGATTACAAGATGAATCGTGATAAATCCTCATCCTGGCTGAGGGCCCCGAGGTGGGCCTGCACGTAGGCCGCATCCACGGTCAGCGACTTGTCGGGGCGGTTGGCCGCCGCAAAGCTCACCTCTTCCAGCAAGCGCTCGAGGATGGTTGCCAGGCGCCGTGCCCCGATGTTCTCGGTGCGCTCGTTCACATCGTGCGCGATCTGCGCCATGCGCTCGATGCCCTCCTCGGTGAACTCGAGCGTGATGCCTTCGGTTGCCAACAGGGCCTGGTACTGGCGCACCAGCGAGGCGTCGGTCTGGGTCAGGATGGCCACGAAGTCCTGCACCGAGAGCGACTCCAGCTCCACCCGGATCGGGAAGCGCCCCTGCAGCTCGGGGATCAGGTCGCTGGGCTTGGCGAGGTGGAACGCGCCAGACGCTACGAACAGGATGTGGTCGGTGTGCACCACACCGTACTTGGTCGACACCGCACACCCCTCGACCAGGGGCAGCAGGTCACGCTGCACACCCTGGCGCGACACCTCGGCCTGGTTGCCGCCGCGCGAAGCCACCTTGTCGATCTCGTCGATGAACACGATGCCGTTCTGCTCGGCATTGAGGATGGCGGCTGCGCGCACCTCGTCCTCGTTCACCAGCTTGGCCGCCTCCTCGTCGGTCAGCAGCCTGAGGGCTTCGCCAATGCGCAGCTTGCGCACGCGGCGCTTGCTCGCCCCCATCTGGCTGAACAGGCCTTTGAGCTGCTCGGTCATCTCCTCCATGCCGGGCGGGCTCATGATTTCGACCGCGGCAGGCGCATCGGCGAGCTCGAGCTCAATCTCCTTGTCGTCGAGCTCGCCCTGGCGCAGGCGTTTGCGGAACACCTGGCGCGCCGCCCCGTCGGTCGCTGGCAGGTTCTGGCCGTCGATGCCGCGCGCGGGTGGAATCAGCACATCCAGGATGCGGTCCTCGGCGGCATCTTCGGCGCGCATGCGGTTCTTGCGCTTGGCCTCGTCACGCGCCTGCTTGACGGCGACTTCGGCCAGGTCGCGGATGATGGTGTCCACATCGCGCCCGACATAGCCCACCTCGGTGAACTTGGTCGCCTCGACCTTCACGAACGGCGCCTGGGCCAACTTGGCCAGCCGGCGCGCGATCTCGGTCTTGCCCACCCCGGTGGGGCCAATCATGAGGATGTTCTTGGGCGTGATCTCGGCCCGCAGCTTGGGCTCGACCTGCTGGCGGCGCCAGCGGTTGCGCATGGCGATGGCCACGGCACGCTTGGCCTGCTGCTGGCCCACGATGTGGCGATCCAGCTCGGAGACGATCTCCTGAGGCGTCATGGAAGACATGAAATCCAATCAAATGAAAGGAGTATGCTGGCTTACCCGTTTTTTGATCAACGGGAGCCGAGGCATACTCTTAATGAATCCACTCAACCACACCGATCACAGCGTTTCGATGGTGTGGTTCATGTTGGTGTAAATGCAGATTTCGCCGGCGATTTCAAGCGAGCGCTTCACCACCTCGACGGCGGGCAGCTCGGTCGCCTTGACCAGCGCCACCGCCGCCGCCTGGGCGTAGGGGCCGCCGGAGCCGATCGCCACCACGCCATGCTCGGGCTCCAGCACATCGCCGTTGCCGGTGATGATGAGCGCGGCATCGCGGTTGGCCACGGCCAGCATGGCCTCGAGCTTGCGCAGCACGCGGTCCGTGCGCCATTCCTTGGTCAGCTCGATGGCCGCACGCACGAGCTGCCCCTGGTGCTTGTCGAGCTTGGCCTCGAAACGCTCGAACAGCGTGAAGGCATCGGCCGTGGCGCCGGCAAAGCCCGCCAGCACCTGGTTGTTGTGGAGTTTGCGCACCTTGCGGGCCGAGCCCTTGACCACGGTGTTGCCCAAGGTCACCTGGCCATCGCCACCGATGGCCACCTGAATGCCTTGAGGGGTTTCGCGTCGCACGCACACGATCGTGGTGCCATGAAAGGATTCCATGCCAGTCTTCACCTGAAAATGAGCAGCATATGGGGAAAGGCACCCCGTTTTTCAACGGTGCGCCACACGGCTGCATGCGCTGGCGGGGCCGAGCCCGGCAGGCGTCACTCCTGACGCACGTTGACCCGCGCCAACTCGCGAATGCCGATGATGCGGAAGAAGATGGCCACCAGGCGGTTCACGTTGTTGAACGCAATGGCCTGGCCCTTGGCCTGGTGATCGGCCACCCAGTTGAGCAAGGTGCCGGCGGCCACGAAGTCCACCCGCTGCACGTGCCGGCAGTCCACCTCGATGGTTTCGGCCACCCCGTCGACGGCCGCCAGGCCGGCAAACTGGCTGGAGGCATCGCCCAGCACCTGGCCGGCCAGGCTGGCCCGCGCCACGGTGACGTCGAGGTAAGAATCCCGGACCGCCGACTCGGTGTACCCCGGCAAAGTGGTCAGCGCGGGGGCAGGCACAGGGGCGCTCGCCGCCATGGCGACTTCGTCGACCGCGCCATCGGGTTGAATCTGCAGGCATTCGCAGCGCGGCGGCGACCAGGCGGGCGGTGACACCTCGAACGTGACGCAAAAGTTCAGCGCGTTGAGCTCGAAGTCGTCCATCAAGCCCAGGATGCGCATCATCGCCAGCCGCAGGGCCCACAGGTCCTGTGGCACCGAGGCGTCGGCCACCGGGGTCAGCTCGGTCAGCAGGCGCAGGGCGTTGTCGGCCCCCACAAAGCGCAGCTTGACCTGACGGTCATCGGCCCAGGCGTTGAGCTTGTGGGCCAGGGCCTGGGCACAGCCCGGATCGATGCGCTTGACGTAGCGCCAATCCAGCCGCCACGGCGGCTCCACGCGCTGCGGCAGCGTGTCCAGCAGCGCCAGGTTCTGCATCGACAGCGAGGAGTTCGCTGTCCAGTGCGAGGTGTTGCTGCCCGCAGGCGCGGGCTCGTCGTCCACCTGCGCACCGCGCGCCGCCAGCTGGTCGGGCACGGAATACCACACCGGGGCCGAGCGACCGAACACGGCCGCGAACTCGATGCCGACATCGTCGAAGCGCAGGTGCTGGCCCGTCGCCCGGTACAGGTCGAACAGGGTCATCCAGCTCTCGGCGCTCTCGCGCCGCCCGCCCGTGGGGCTGATCATGCGCAGCAGGGCCTCTTCGGCGGCCGTGGTTTCCCCGTTCGCATACAGGATGGCGATTTCTTCGACTTCGGGGTGGTTGACCAGCTCCGCCACCTCGAACTGCGACGACTCATAGGCGGCCGACATGCCCAGCGGCAGCAGCCCGTCGCCAAGCATGGGCTGATCCAGCGACCTGACCGCAGGGGTTGGGACTGGCGCCGGCATGGGCGGTACCGGCCGCTGGATGGCCGAGGGCGGCACCTCCAGCGTCTGCGTGGGGGCAAACGCGGCCGGGTCCACGCCCTCGTCCGCACGCGCAACCACTTCGGGCTGCTGCACCGAGTCGCGCGCCGACTCCAGCGTGCCTTGCCGCGTCTGCAGGGCCCGGGCCTTCAGGGCCGCACCCTGGCTCTTGAACCACTGGCTGGCCATCTGGGCCTCGATGACGGCGATTTTCTCGAGCGTGTTCTGCTTGTCGCCGTCCGACTCGGCCGGCTCGCTGCTGGGGAAGAACGAGGGGCTGAGCATGGCCTGCGGCGGATCGATTTCCTTGTTGCGCAGCTTGCGCAAGGTGTCGAACTCGCGTTTGCGCACGAAGTCGTTCTGGCGCTTGCGCTCCAGCATCTCGCGCAGCTGCTGCTTGGAGGCCTCTTCCTCGAGGTCGGAACGCGCGGCATCTGCCGTTTCCAGATCGGCCCAGTCGGTGCGCGGGTTGCGCACGAACTTCACCATCTTGGACAACAACCCACTGCTGCTTTCTTTGCTCATGAAACACCCTCGCACGCCGGCATTCGCAAACACGACCCCACAGGCCCTGATCGGCAAGGTCCGTGGCCCTCCAGGGGGCAGCCCGCGCGTCTGGGGCGAGCCGCCCCGTGTCCCATCAGTCTCCGAACATCTTCTGCTTGAGTTCCCGGCGCTGTTGCGCCTCGAGCGACAAGGTGGCCGTCGGGCGGGCCAGCAGGCGGCCCACACCGATGGGTTCACCGGTCTCATCGCAATAGCCGTATTCACCGGCGTCGATGAGGGCGATGGACTGCTCGATCTTCTTGAGCAGCTTGCGCTCGCGGTCGCGCGTGCGCAGCTCCAGCGCATGCTCTTCCTCGATGGTGGCACGATCGGCCGGATCGGGCACCACCACCGTTTCCTCGCGCAGGTTCTCGGTGGTCTGGCCCGCGTTGGCCAGGATGCCGTCCTTGAGCTCGATGAGCTTGCGCCGGAAGAACGCCAACTGCTTGTCGTTCATGTACTCATCGTCGGGCATGGCCAAGACCTCGGCGTCGGTCAACTCGTCGGCCGATTTGGTCTTCCAGTTGTTGGCCAACTTGGGGTCTTTTTTGACGGGAGCGTGGATTGCGTTCACGGGCATGGCTGGTTGGGTTGACGGAAAGATCGCCGGGCCCGTTGGGGGGCTGGTTGGCGTCTTGCTGGATTCACGCTCAATCACGACCGCGCTCGGCGTGGATTGCTCGGACACAGACCAGGCGGCCTGCTGTTCTCAACGATCCGGTGCCCGGGGACCCTCTGCATGCAACAGCGGTGTTCGCAGGAACCGGACCTGACGGGCGGGCCATTGTAGGTCTTTGCCTGTCCTTTTCAAGCCAGGCGCCGACACCCCGGCCGGGCCGGGGTCAAATGGCGTGCGCTTGGGCACAAACCCCGGGCGAATCAGGGCCTCAGTCAGCTCACACCAGGCACTGTTCGAGGCCTTTGCGCAGGATGTCCTGCGGCAGGTCGATGCCGATGAACACCATCTTGCTTTCCCGCTTTTCATCGGCCTTCCACTCCGGCCCCAGGTCGCTGCCCATCAGCTGGTGCACGCCCTGGAACACCACCTTGCGTTCGGTGCCCTGCATGGCCAGCACGCCTTTGTAGCGCAGCATCTTGGGCCCGAAGACGTTGACCACGCCGCCCAGGAAGTCCTCCAGCCGCGCGGCATCGAAGGGCCGGTCGGAGCGGAACACGAAGCTCTTCACGTCGTCGTCGTAGCGGTGGTGGTGCGCGTGATCGTGGCCGTGCGCATGGCCATGGTCGTGCGACGGATCGGTGCAGTGCGCGCCGTGGCCGCAATCCTCGCCATGCACGTGGTCGTGATCGTGGTGGGCGTGCTCGTCCTCCTTGAGGAAGTCCGGGTCGATGTCGAGCTTGGCGTTGAGGTTGAAGCCCCGCAGGTCGAACACCTCGTTCAGGTTCACCTGGCCGAAATGCACCACCTTCTGCGGCGCACGCGGGTTCATGTGCTTGAGGCGGTGCTGCAGCTCGTGCACCTCGGGCTCGCTGACCAGGTCGGCCTTGCTGATGAAGATCTGGTCGGCGAAGCCGATCTGCTGGCGCACCTCCTGGCGGTCGTTCAGCTGCTGCGTGGCGTGCTTGGCATCGACCACGGTGATGATGGAGTCGAGCAGGTAGTTTTCCGCCACCTCGTCGTCCATGAAAAAGGTCTGGGCCACCGGACCGGGGTCGGCCAGGCCCGTGGTTTCGATCACCACGCGGTCGAAGTCCAGCAGGCCCTGGCGCTTCTTGGCCGCCAGCAGCTGCAGCGCCTGGCGCAGGTCTTCCCGGATGGTGCAGCACACGCAGCCGTTGCTCATCTGGTAGATCTGCTCTTCGCTTTGCGTGACCAGCAGGTCCTTGTCGATGTTCTCTTCGCCGAACTCGTTTTCGATCACGGCGATCTTCTGGCCGTGCGATTCTTCCAGCAGCCGCTTGAGCAAGGTGGTCTTGCCCGCGCCCAGAAAGCCCGTGAGGATGGTGGCAGGGATGAGTGCCATGAACGATGCGCCTTTTGGTTGTCGCGGCGCCCCAACGGGCGCCGATGCGAAAGCGGCAGTGTAGTCACAGCGGGCGACCGCCCGGGTCGCCCGCGCCGGTGGCCATGCCGCCGTCGATGAAAGCGCCCACATGGGGGCACCTGGCCCGTCATCAAGTCCCGTGTCCGGCCACGGCGCCAACGCACGCCACGCGGCGAACGGTGCACCGGGCCACGCCCGCCTGTGCTGAAACGGGCCTGGCGCGTGCGCTCGTTGGGCAGCCCACATCACTTGACACAGTATCACCTCATTGCCGTTCAATCAAAAACGGCAACAACCTCATACTGCCAAGTCTTCAAGACCCACACCTCGCCTGGAGCGCACGCCAACCACGGCGCACGGCCAGCGCCCGGGCGGCCCACGTCACGGCTTTTTCCGGCGCGCGCGCGGGTGCGCGGCGTCGTAGGTCTGGGCCAGGTGTTGAAAATCCAGCCGGGTGTAGACCTGGGTGGTCGTGATCTGGGCATGGCCCAGCAGCTCCTGCACGGCGCGCAGGTCCTGGCTGGACTGCAGCACGTGGCTGGCGAACGAATGCCGCAGCATGTGCGGGTGCACCGGCGTGGCCAAGCCCGCCAGCAACGAACGCCGTTTGAGCCGCTGCCAGATGGCCTGCGCGGTGAGCCGCGTGCCGCGCCGCCCCAGGAACAGCGCGAGGTGGTCGCTGGCCCGGTCGTGCGTCCTGCTGCTGACGGCCGCGCGGTCAGTTGAACCGTCAGTCGGACCGTTGGCCATGGGGTCGGCCACGTTGTCGCCAGCCGGCGCCAGGCTGGTCTTGCCTGACTCCGACCCCGGTTCCGGCACGGGCACCGGCGCAGCCCCGCCCGCGGCCGCATGGCTTGCACGCAGGTCCAGCCAGCGCCGCACCGCCTCGTCCGCCAGGCGCCCCAGCGGCACGCTGCGGCGCTTGCCGCCTTTGCCCTGCACCTGCACCTCGCCCGCCTGCAGGTCGACCCAGCCGCGCCCGGCGCGCGCGGCGGCGTCGCTGGCGGCCACATCCAGGCCCACCAGCTCGCCCACGCGCAGCCCGCAGCCGTAGAGCAGCTCCACCATGGCGGCGTCGCGCGCCTCCAGCCACGGGTCGTCGGTGTCCAGGGTGTGATCGGCCAGCTGCATGGCCTCGTCCACGGCGATGGCCTTGGGCAGGGGTTTGGCCTGTCGCGGTGCGCGCACGTCCTGCACGGGGTTGGCCGCCACGCGCCCCTCGTGCCCCAGCCAGGTGTAAAAGCCGCGCCAGCCCGACAGGATGAGCGCAATGCCACGCCCGCTGCGGCCGCTGCCGTGCATCTGCGCGGCCCAGCGCCGCACGTGGTGGACCTGCACCGCCAGCAGGCCGATGCCAGCCCCCTGGGCCAGCGCCTGCAGCTTGCCCAGATCCAGGGCGTACAGGCTCAGTGTGCGGGCTGCCAGGCGCTTTTGCACCCGGCAATGCGCCAGGTATGCAGCCACCAGCGATTCATTGTCGACAGCAGTGGATGCATACCCCAACGAGAGAGCAGGTGACGCATCGGCCATGCGTGTGCCCCGCGCTCAGTCCTGCAGGCGCGAGATCGCGGCGCTGCCCAGCTCGGCCAGGCGCTCCAGGAAGTCGGTCGCCATGCCGGCTTCGTAGCGCTGCGCGTCGGGCGAGGCCAGCACCAGCAGCCCGCTAGCCTGAGCCGCCTTGGGCCGGCGCAGGGCGACCAGCGCAATCGAGGCCGCCTGGTCCGGGTGCTCCAGCCAGCTCACGGCGTCGAAGCCGGCATTGAGGCCGCAGTACGGCGAGGTCAGCGAATTGGCCAGGCTTTTCACGTCGTTGCCCACGCCTTGCGCAAACGGCTCGCCGGCGAACGGCGCGGCCACGTCCCAGACCTTGAGCGCCACCTGCGGCACACCGAAGGCGTCCTGCACGCCATGCGCCATCACCTGGGGCAGGTCTGCGGGCCGACCGACCTGGAACATCTGCCGCGCCCAGCGCAGCAGCTTGTCGCCGATCAGCATGTTCTCGTTGCCATGGCGCACCATGTCCATGATGCGGTGCTCCAGCACCTTGATCTTCTCGCGCAGCATCTCGGCCTGACGCTCTTGCAGGCTGACGGCACGTCCCCCGTGGGGGCTGGAGAGCTGGACGCTGGCCAGCAGCACGGCGTGGCGTTCGAAAAAATCGGGCGTGTTGACCAGGAACTCGGCGATGTCTTCTTCGGTGATGGGTTGAATGCTGGTGGACATGCTCATGCCGACCTTTTCTCCTGCTTGTCTTGCGTGAATCCGGGTGCCGCACCCCGCAACCCGACGTTGGCGGAGTATCCATCAATGGCCGTTTCAAATTCAACGGCAGGCACTGCATACTGCCCGATGATAGCCGCAGAAGCCGGCCACAGCCGTCGCCATCACGGCCTGCAGCCCCGCCGCCAGCGCCCCATCATGCCGCAGGACGCGTCGCGGGCATCGCGGCGCTGTCCATCAGCGCGACGTCAGGCTAGCCTCTGGGCGGGCCCTCAGCCAGGGCTGGCCCTGAGGCCGCAGTGTCGGCCCTCAGGCCTCGTCCGCGACCGGCGCCGGCGCAGCGGCGGGCCGACCCAAGGCATCGGGCACGTTCACCTCGCCATGGAACACGGTTTCGGCCGGGCCCGTCATGAACACCGGCGCCGCCAGGTCGCCCGACCACTCGATGGTTAGGCGGCCGCCACGCGCCTGCACGTCCACGCGTGCATCCAGCAGCCCCAGGCGGATGCCCGCCACCACGGCAGCGCAGGCCCCGGTGCCACAGGCCAGGGTTTCGCCCGAGCCCCGCTCGAACACGCGGATGCGCGTGCTGTCGCGGCTCAGCACCTGCAGAAAACCGGCGTTCACGCGTTGCGGAAACGCCGGGTGCGACTCCACCCAGGGGCCCACGGTGTCCACAGGCGCCTGGTCCACATCGCCGGCCACGAACTGCACGGCGTGCGGGTTGCCCATGGACAGCACGGCCACCGGTTGCGCCGCGGCCGCTGCGTCGCCCTGCGCCCCCTCGTGCGCACCCAGCTGCCACACCGGCCAGCTGCTACCCGGCACGGGCTGCGCGAAAGCCGGGTCGAACGGCACCTGGGGCAGCGCAAAGACGGGGGCCCCCATGTTGACGGTGACGCGCTGGTCGGCGTTCATGCGCAAGGTGATGACGCCGTGCTTCACCTTCACGGTGACGCTGTCCTTGGCGGTCAGGCCTTTCTCGCGCACGAAGCGCACGAAGCAGCGCGCGCCGTTGCCGCACTGCTCCACCTCGCTGCCGTCGGCGTTGTGGATCACGTATTCAAAGTCCACGCCCTGGGCGCGCAGCTGGGGCGAGACGGCACGCACCGTCAGGATCTGGTCGGCGCCGACACCGAAGCGGCGATCGGCCAGCCACTGGTACTGGGCCGCCGTCAGGCCGTAGGTGCCCCGGGTTTCGTCGAGCACGACGAAATCGTTGCCCGCGCCTTGCATTTTGGTGAATGGCAGGTACATGGCCGAATTATCCGCGCGATGCCCGCAGGCGTGCAGGCGCGAAGTCCGCCGGGCCCACGCCCTGCGCGGCCAGGCACCGTGCCAGGCCAGCGGGCAGCGGCGCGCGCCGCAGCAAGGTGGCGGCCAGCCACGAGGCCCCGGCCGCGCTCTGGATGCCGTAGCCGCCTTGGGCCGTGAGCCAGAACAGCCCGGCGCAACCCGGGCCGCCGGCATCGTCCCAGCCGATGACCGGTTCGCCATCGGCCACGAAGCAGCGCAGGCCGGCCCAGGTGGCACGCGGCCGGCGGATCGTCAGGTCCAGCGCCTGCTGGATGCGGTCGATGCCGATGGCGATGTCCAACTCCTCGGGCTGCACATCGTGCGGCGGCATGGGGTCGGCATTGGCCGGCGACCCCAGCAGCAGGCCCGCATCGGGCTTCACGTAGAAGGCCTCCCGCCAGTCGAGCAGCATGGGCCAGCGCGACACGTTCACGCCCGCGGGCGGCTCGAAGGTGAAGGCCGAGCGGCGCTTGGGCACCAGCCCGATGGGCGCAGCGCCCAGCAACTGCCCCAGTTCGTCGGCCCAGGCCCCGGCGGCGTTCACGACCACATCGGTGTGCACGGTGCGCGTCTCGCCCGCCACGCTGAGCGACAAGGCCCAGGCATCCGGCTGGCCATCGCCTGGGGTCAAGCGCTGGGCCGCGAGCGGTTGCGCCTCGCACCGCAACACGCCCCCGGCCGCCTTGAAGCCGCGCAGAAAACCCTGGTGAATGGCGTGCACGTCCAGGTCCAGCACATCGGCCTCGTACAGGGCCGCCGCGCAGGCCTCGGGCCGCAGCAGCGGCACGTGCGCTCGCGCGCCAGCCACGTCCAGCCGTTCCAGCTGGGCGCCCTGGGCCTGCAAACGCGCCTGCATGGCCCACAGCTCAGGCTCTTCGCCGGGGGCTGCGATGAACAGGGCGCCACGCGGGTGCACGAGCGCATCGGCCGCGAAGCCGGCCGGCGGGTCGCTGTAGAAGGCACGGCTCGCGCGCGTCAGCGCCTGGATGCCGGGCGGGCCATAGCTCTCCATGAACAGGGCGGCCGAGCGCCCGGTGGTGTGGTAGCCGGGCTGGGCCTCGCGCTCCAGCAGCAGCACGCGCGGCGCAGGTGCGCGCGCATCGGCCGCCGCCGTGAGTTGCCAGGCCAGCGAGGCCCCGGCCATGCCGGCGCCGATGATGACGATGTCGAAGTGCTCTGCGTGCATGGCCGCATTGTTGCGCGGCGCGCGCAAGCGGTCGACCCGCCATGCGGGCGGTGATGCCGCGCCGCCACACCCCGTCGGGCGGCCGAACGATGCACCCATCAAGCAGGTAGTATGGCCTCACTCCCGCTCATTGAAAAAAGGCAAGAACCCCATACTGCCATTCACCCAAAACAGAGTCCGCCTCACACCTCGAGCCAGGCCTTGCGCACCGCCGTCGCCTCGCGCAGCGCTTGCGGGGTGCCGTCAAAGACGATCTGGCCGTGGCCCATGACGAGCACGCGGTCGGAGATGTCCATGGCGATGGTGAGCTTCTGCTCGATCAGCAGCACCGAAATGCCACGCCGCTTGAGCTGCTGCAGGTAGTCGGCCACCTGCGCCACGATCATGGGTGCCAACCCCTCGGTCGGCTCGTCGATGAGGATGAGGTCGGGGTCGCCCATCAGCGTGCGGCACAGCGTGAGCATCTGCTGCTCGCCACCCGACAACACCCCGGCCTCGGTGTGCTCGCGCTCTTTCATGCGCGGGAACATGCGCCACATGTCGTCGTAGGTCCAGCGCGGCTTGGCTTTGCCGCGTTTTTCGCCCAGCGCCAGGTTCTGCCGCACCGTCAGGCGCGGAAACACCTCGCGGCTCTCCGGCACGTAGCCCAGGCCCAGGTGCGCGATGTCGTAGGCGGGCTTGCCGATCAGGGACTGGCCGCGAAACGTCATGTCGCCCTCAGCGTGCACCAGGCCCATGATGGCCTTGGCCGTGGTCGAGCGGCCGGACCCGTTGCGACCCAGCAGGGCGACGATCTCGCCCTCGCCCACCGCCATGTTCACGCCATGCAGCACATGGCTTTTGCCGTAGTAGGCGTGCAGGTTGTTCAGCTTCAGCATGGCCTCATCCCTCCGACGCGGCGAGTGCATCGCCCGTGGCCTGTGTGCCGTGCGCCTCGCCCAGGTAGGCGGCCTGGACCTGCGGGTTGGCCTGGATGGCCGCCGGTTCATCGAAGGCGATCACCTGGCCATAGACCACGACGGCGATGCGATCGGCCAGGCCGAACACCACGCCCATGTCGTGCTCCACGGTCAGCAGGGTCTTGCCCTCGGTCACGCGGCGGATCAACTGGGTGAAATGCTCGGTTTCGACGTTGCTCATGCCCGCCGTGGGTTCGTCCAGCAGGATGACCTGGGCGCCGCCGGCGATCGTCACGCCGATTTCCAGCGCGCGTTGCTCGGCGTAGGTCAGGTTCATGGCCAGCACCTCGCGCTTGGCCGTCAGCCCCACCATCTGCAGCAGCTCTTCGGCACGCGCGTTGGCGTCGTGCAGGTTGGCCAGGAAGCGCCAGAACGTGTAGCCATAGCCCTGCGGCCACAGCGTGGCGCAGCGCAGGTTGTCGAACACCGAGAGCTTGCCGAACAGGTTGGTGATCTGGAAGCTGCGCGCCAAGCCCAGGCGGTTGATGGCGTAAGGCGGCTTGCCGCCGATGGATTGGCCGGCCAGCAGCACCTCGCCGCTGGTGGGGGTGAGGCGGCCGCTGATGAGGTTGAACAGCGTGGACTTGCCCGCGCCGTTGGGGCCGATGACGGCCACGCGCTCGCCCTCGTTCACGGCCAGGTCGATGCCGCGGATGATCTCGGTCTGGCCGAACTTCTTGGTCAGCTGCTTGATTTCAAGGATGGGGGCCATGCATGCACTCGCAAACGATGTGTGGGGGTATGAGTCGGTTGGCGTTCATCACACCTTCTCGATGGCAGCGATCTCCTCCTGGATGCTGCCCCAGGCACGCGCAAACCGGCGTTGCACCCACCACAGGGCAGCGCCCCCCAGCACCAGCAGCACCGCGGCCAGCACCCACGACCCCGCCGCGGTGGTGTCGAGCGAATACCCCATGAGCTGCACCTCGGGGCCGGTGGCGGCGTTGAGCTGGCGGTGGTAGGTCATCTCGACCAGCATGGCCAGGCCGGCCAGCGCCACCGCCCCCGTCACCAGCAAGCCGGCATAGGGCGCCAGCAGCCGCTTCATCTTGCCGTGCGCGGCCACGCGCAGGTTGTGCGCCACGATGCTGGCCACCCCGCCCGGCGCGTACATGACCATGAGCGTGAACACCAGGCCCAGGTAGAGCAGCCAGGCCTTGGTCAGCTCGGACAGCAGGATGGAGGCGAACACCAGCAGCACCGCGCCGATGATGGGTCCGAAGAAGAAGCCGGCGCCGCCGAGGAAGGTGAACAGCAGGTAGGAGCCCGAGCGCACCATGTTCAGGCTGTCGGCCGCGTTGACGATCTCGAAGTTGATGGCCGCCAGGCCGCCGCCAATGCCGGCGAAAAAGCCCGCAATGATGAAGGCGATGTAGCGCACCAGCCGCGTGTTGTAGCCGATGAACTCCACCCGCTCGGGGTTGTCGCGCACGGCGTTGAGCATGCGGCCCAGCGGCGTGCGCGTGAAGGCGAACATCAGCGCCGTGCAGACGAAGCAGTAGGCGGCGATGAGGTAATAGACCTGGATCTGTGGCCCGAAGCTGATGCCCAGCGGCTGCGCGCCGTAGACGCGGTCGCCGCTGATGCCGCCTTCGCCGCCGAAGAAGCTGGGGAACATCAGCGCCATGGCGGCCACCAGCTCGCCCAGGCCCATGGTGATCATGGCGAACGTGGTGCCCGACTTCTTGGTCGTCACATAGCCGAACAGCACGGCGAACAGCAGCCCGCCCAGGCCGCCCAGCAGCGGCACGACGATGAGCGGCGCCGGCAGCTGGCCATCGGCCGCCAGGTTCACCGCATGGATGGCGATGAAGGCGCCGAGGCCGGTGTAGACGGCGTGGCCGAAGCTCAGCATGCCGCCTTGGCCCAGCAGCATGTTGTAGGACAGGCAGATGATGATGAGGTACCCCATCTGCGACAGCATGGTCAGCGCCAGGCTGCTGGTGAACACCTTGGGCGCCAGGATGAGCGCCAGCGCGAAACCGGTCCAGACCAGCCAGCGGCCCAGGTTCAACGGCCGGTATGTGAAAGGGGCAGCGGTGCGGGCCATGGTGTCAGCCCTCCCGCTTGCCGAGCAGGCCCTGGGGCCGGAAGATCAGCATCAGCACAAGCAACAGGTACGGCAGGATGGGGGCCACCTGTGAAATCTTCAGCCCCCACAGCTCCCAGCCGCGTGAATCGGGCGTGAGCTGCACGCCGACATGGGCCAGCAGGGTGGCCAGCGAGTAATCGATGCCCACGGCGAAGGTCTGGAGCACGCCGATCAGCAGCGACGCCAGCAGCGCCCCACCGAGCGAGCCAAAGCCCCCGACCACCACGACCACGAAGATGATGGAGCCGACCGACAGCGCCATGGCCGGCTCGGTCACGTAGGTGTTGCCCCCCAGCACCCCGGCGAGGCCGGCCAGCGCCGCGCCACCGCCGAACACCAGCATGAACACGCGCGGCACGTTGTGCCCCAGGGCCTCGGCCATCTCGGGGTGCGTGAGCGCCGCCTGGATGACCAGGCCGATGCGCGTGCGCGTGAGCACCAGCCAGATCGACACCATCATCAGCAGCGCCACGGCCATGATGAAGGCACGCGACTTGGGAAACTGCGTGCCGTAGATCGAAAACAGCGGCCCCTGCAGCTGCGCGGGCAGTTCGTAGGGCACGGCCGAGCGGCCCCACACCAGCTGCACCACCTCGAGGATCAGGTAGGACAGGCCGAAGGTCACCAGCAGCTCGGGCACATGGCCAAAGCGGTGCACGCGGCGCAAGCTGTATTTCTCGAACAGCGCCCCCAGCACGAACACCACGGCGGGTGCCACGAACAGGGCCAGCCAGTAGCCGATGACGTTGGCGATGGAATAGGCCAGGTAAGCCCCCAGCATGTAGAAGCTGGCGTGCGCAAAGTTGAGCACCCCCATCATGCTGAAGATGAGCGTGAGCCCGGAACTGAGCATGAACAACAGCAGGCCATAGCTGACCCCGTTGAGCAGCGAAACGACAAAAAACTCCAGCGTCACACCCATTCCCCGCTTGTTCGATCACCACAGAGTATCTGGCCATCTCCGTTTCATTCCAAACGGCAACCGACCCATACTGACTTCATTCATCCAGATAACTGCACCCGAAACCGGCACGCCACGTTGCTCAGCCGCGCGCAGCGCGCGCTGTCCGCGGGGCGCAACCGGCACCGGATGCGGCGCGCCTCAACCCGGCCGCTTCATCTGGCAGGTGGTCGGCGTGCTGGCCGTGGCCGCGTCAATGGTCTTGACCGGCACCAGCGTGTAGCCGGTGTTCTCGGGACTGTAGGGGAACTTGTCGCTGGCCTTTTCCCAGCGCGTGACGAACAGCGGCTGCTGAATCTGGTGGTCGGACTTGCGCAGCTCGGCCTCGCCATTGAAGCCCTTGAACTTCAGGCCCTCCATGGCGACCGCCACCTTCAGCGGCTCGGTGCTCTTGGCCTTGGCCATGGCTTCGGACAAGGCCTGGAACACGTTGTAGGCCCCCACGGTGTAGAGGTCGTCGTTGAAACGCTTCTTGAACTCGACCATCAGCGGCTGCATCGGACCCGTCATGTTGTAGTGCGCATAGGCGGCCTGGTAGACCTTGCCGGCCGAGGCGGCGCCCATGGCCGTGGGTGCACCCGTCACCCCGGCGTAGTAGGTGAAGTAGCGCACGTTCAGGCCGGCGTCGTTGCTGGCCTTGATGAGCAAGGCCAGGTCAGACCCCCAGTTGCCGGTGATGACGGTGTCCGCCCCCGAGGCCTTGATCTTGGCGATGTAAGGTGCGAAATCGCGCACCTGCGCCAGCGGATGCAGGTCTTCGCCGACGATCTGGATGTCGGGCCGCAGCTCCTTCAGGTCTTCCTTCGCGAACTTGGTCACCTGCACGCCATGCGAGTAGTTCTGGTTCAGCAGGTACACCTTCTTCACGTCGGGCTGCTCTTTGATGAAGTTGGCCAGCGCCTTCATCTTCATCGAGGTGTCGGCGTCGAAGCGGAACTGCCAGTAGCTGCATTTGGCGTTGGTCAGCTCCGGGTCGACGGCGGCGTAGTTCATGTAGAGCGCCTCCTTGCCCGGGTTGCGCGCGTTGTTCTTCTCCAGCGCATCGATGATGGCCAGGGCCGGGCCCGAACCATTGCCCTGCACGATGTAGCGCGCGCCCTGGTCCAGCGCCGAACGCACGGCTGCCGTGGTTTCCTGCGGACTGAGCTTGTTGTCGATGCCGATCACCTCGAACTTCACGCCTGCGGGGTTGCTCTTGTTGAAGTGCTCGGCCAGAAACTGGAAGGTCTTGAGCTGGTTGGTGCCCACGGCGGCCATCAGGCCCGAGAGGGGATCGATCCAGGCCAGCTTCACGGTCTGACCTTGCTGCGCGTGCGCCGCCAGGGACGCGAACAACAAGGCGGAAAAAACTGCAGGGCGCGAATACCGCATGGGAAGTCTCCTGTGTGTGTGAACGTGACGAACCCGCGCAGGGTATCGGGCCAGTGCCCCGCCGCGAAACGGGGTATGCCCTCGTTCCGCATGTGAAATTGGCTGCCCGGACGGCCTGCCGGCCCGTGCGCGCCGTGCTGCGACAAGGCCATGCGCCGAATTGGGGCAACATGCGGGTTTCTGCCCCTCCAAGAGCCCCACATGCCTCGTTCCTCCGAATTGCTCTACCCCCAGCGCGAGCCCGTGACTCCCCGCCCGGCCGCCACCGTCCTGCTGTTGCGCGATGGTGAGCAAGGCCTGGAGGTGCTGATGACGCGGCGCTCGCTCACGGCCAGCTTCACCCCGGGTGCCTACGTCTTCCCGGGTGGCGCCCTGGACGCCACCGACGGCCAAGCCCAGGACGTGGCCCGCCACCGCCCCGGTCAGGTCGGCGCCGCGCTGACGGATGCCGTGGCCGCCCTGCGCGAAAGCTTTGAGGAAGTCGGCCTGCTGCTGGCCGAAGACGCCGAAGGCATCGCCATCTCGGCCGCCCAGGCCAGCACGCTGGACCGCAGCGCGCCCCTGCTGCCGCAGCTGCGCGAACGGGGCTGGCGGCTGTCGGCCCAGCGCGTTCACGTGCTGGCGCGCTGGATCACGGACCGCGACATGCCCAAGCGCTTCGACGTGGGGTTCCTGGTGGCCCCTGCCCCCGTCGACCAGACCCCGCAAGCCGACGAACAAGAGCAGTTCGACCCGGTGTGGGTCAACCCCTCGCAGGCGCTGGCACGCCATGCCGAGGGCACGTTCAGCATGATCTTTCCCACCATCCGCACCCTGCAGCGGCTGGCCGCCTACGCCACGGTGCAGCACGTGCTCGACGCCTGCGACTCGGAACAGCCGCTGTGGGTCAGCAGCCCGCGTGGCGGCCACCTCAAGGACAAGGTGGAGCGCTTCATGGAATCCGACCCCGCCTATGGCGAGCTGGCGCTGACCTGCCCCGATGGGCAGTTGCAGCATCGCCTGGATTGGCAGTCGCTCACGCCGGTGTCGCTGACGCAGGGCGTGCGCCGCCTGACCGCACCCAACCCCGGCATCATGACCGGCCCCGGCACCAACACCTACCTCATCGGCCGGCCCGAAACCGGCTTTGCCGTCATCGACCCGGGGCCGAACGACCCGGTGCACCTGCAGCGCATCCATGACGCCACGGGCGGCGACATCCGCGTCATCCTCTGCACGCACTCCCACCTCGACCATTCGCCAGGCGCAGCCCCCTTGCAGGCGCTGTGCGCCAACCGCCCGGAGGTGCTGGGCCTGCCCTCGGCCCCCACGGCCAACGCCATGCACCCGCCCTTCCACCCCGACCGGACGCTGCAACACGGTGAGCTCATCACCTTGAGCGGTAAGGTGGACGGCGCCCCCCACCACTACACGCTGGAGGCCTTGTTCACGCCAGGCCACGCCGCCAACCACCTGTGCTTCGTGCTGCGCGAAGACGGCCTGCTGGTCTCGGGCGATCATGTGCTCAACGGCTCGACCACCATCGTCTCGCCGCCCGACGGCAACATGGACCATTACCTGGACTCGCTCGATCTGCTGGCCGAGGCCTGCGTGCGGTGGCAGATCGGCTACATCCTGCCGGCCCACGGCCATGTCCTGGGCTTTGCCAACAAGGCCATTGCCCACCTCAAGGCCCACCGCCTGGCCCGCGAAGCCAAGGTGGCGGCCGCCATGCGCGCGCTGCCCGAGGGCTCACTGCAGGACTGGGTGGCCCACGCCTACCAGGACACCCCGCAGGCCCTGTGGCCGATCGCGGCCCGTTCACTGCAGGCCCACGTGGACCGCATCCGCCGCCTGGAGGCGCAAACGGCGTAAAAACGGGTAAAAAAAGTGCCCCTGCGCCCTTGAAAACGCTTGAATAGCGCCAGGGCGCTCCCATGTCACTCCCATGGCACTGGTCGGCGTCATTGCCGCGAACCCGCACCAGATGGATGCGAACTGCCTGCAAAAAGACGTCTTCATGACGAAAATTGTGGGAACTTTGTGCCGAAGCGGTCCATCCATGGGTACACGAGCGCGCTGAAGTGGATGACTGGCCACCAGCGGGACAGCCACCAGTCTTTAGGAGTGACAAAAATGCGATTGAGCACCAAGGGCCGTTTTGCGGTGACTGCCATGATTGACGTTGCCTTGCGGGAAGCCCAAGGCCCTGTGGCCTTGGCTGCCATCAGCACACGTCACCAGATTTCCCTGTCGTACCTCGAACAGCTGTTTTCCAAGCTGCGCCAACAAGGCCTGGTGGAAAGCACGCGTGGTCCCGGTGGCGGCTATTCGCTGAGCCGCGAGGCCCGCTCCATCAGCGTGGCCGACATCATCTGCGCCGTGGACAGCGCTGCCCCCGGTGCCGAAGACGGCAGTGACGAGGCCGGCTGCTGGATGACCGAAGACCTCTGGCGCCAGCTCAACTCCCGGATGATGGAACACATGCAGT
Source organism: Comamonas serinivorans (assembly GCF_002158865.1). NCBI lineage: Bacteria > Pseudomonadati > Pseudomonadota > Betaproteobacteria > Burkholderiales > Comamonadaceae > Comamonas > Comamonas serinivorans. The sequence goes on from NZ_CP021455.1 coordinate 4,124,150, forward strand.
CCATCAACCTGCGCATGCTGGCCGATGAACAGCTGGCCAAGGGCGTGGAGATCGACGTCAAAAAGCCCAAAAAGCGCGGCGTGTTTGCCAAGCCCAAGGGCGAGTCCCGGGCATCGGGACCCAACTCGGTCTTTGCCCTGGGCCAGTTGGCCACCGCCCGCGGCTGATCGGTTCCTCTTTCTTTTCCCTCCTCCTGACGCCGCTGGTCGGCGTCTTTTTTTGTCCACAAACAGGCGGGAGGGCGTCGGCCGGATGCGCAACCGACGCCGATTCCCAACGCAGGGGCGACAAACTTTTACACTCGTGGCTGCAGGAGGGAGATTCCATGACCCAGATGGTCAATGACCCCGTGCAGCCCGGCACGGCTGCGAACGCCGATGTCTCGGCCGCGCAGCCGCGCCCCCCCATCCACAGCCACCCCCTTCACTTTGCCGGCACCGGTCAGGCGTACTTTCGGGTCTGGCTGGTCAACGTGGTGTTGACCGTGGTCACGCTGGGCTTTTTCACACCCTATGCCCGCCGACGCACGGCCTCGTACTTCTACAACCACACCGAGGTCGCGGGCTCGCCCCTGGAATTCACCGCCTCCATCCGCCGCATGATGGTGGGCTTCCTGATCGTGACCGCGGCCTACGTGGCGTACGAGCTGGCGTCGTTCCTCGAGTACGAGTGGGCCGTCAACGTCATGCTGGTGCTGGCCGCGGTGGCCGCCCCCTTCCTGTGGGGCAGCGCCATGCGCTTTCGCACGCGCGCCACGCGCTGGCGTGGCCTGCGCCCGCTGTTCGTGGCCCGCTGGGGCGAAATCTACCGGCAATCGTGGCCCGTCTTTGCCATCGCCCTGGTCTGGATCGGCGTCGTCGTCGCCTTCAACTACTCGGGCCTGCAGCGGCACGTCGAACTGGCCCAGGCCATGGAAGCCCTGCAGGAGCGCCACGACGACCTGCAGGCGCAGATCAGCGACCTGGAAGACGCCTCGGACACGCCCGACGAAGCCGAACTGGCCCCGCTTCGGGCCGAGCTCCAGACCGTGGAAGACCAACTCGCGGCCCCGCCCTACCAGGCGTATGACGACTACTTCCACATCTACATCGACGCCGTGAAGGCGAAGTGGCACGTCCTGGCGGCCATCGGCGTCGCCGGCGTGGTCGCGACGCTGCCGTTTGTGGTGCTGCTCGAATTCAACTACCGCCGGCTGTTCGTCACGCGGACCCAGATCGGCGGCCTGTTCGGCCACTGGAAGCCCGTGTACGGCGACTTCCTGCGCGTCTGGATCGCCACCATCGGGGTCTCGGTGCTGGTGCTGGTGCTGGCCGGCGCGCTGTTCACCGGCCTGGGGGTGATGGCCGCCGCCGCACTCAGCATGGGCTCGATGGGCATGATGATCTGGGCCGGCCTGCTGGTGGCCGTGCTCTGGCTGGCCTTCATCGTGTTCGCGTTCTCGCCCATCCTGGCCTACAAGCAGGCCCGCATGTTCCAGCTGCTGTGGAACAACATCGGTGTGGGCCCGCTGGCCCGCTTCAAATGCAAGCTGAATGCCTGGGCCTTCGTGCGACTGCGCCTGTGGAACCTGCTGCTGACCGCGCTGACGCTGGGCTTTTACCGCCCCTATGCCCGTGTGGCCGAATACCGCATGAAGCTCGAGTCGGTCACGCTCTATGTCAAGGGCGACCTGGACGAGCTGCAAGGCCGCCTGAGCCAGGAGCAGGGCGCCCTGGGGGACGCCTTTGCCGACCTGATCGGGCTCGACCTGATTTCGTGAGCTTCGCATGCCCTCCTCCCTGCAACCCACCCGCCCCGCGCCCCTGTCCCCCGAAGGCCAGACCCAGGCCGCGCGCCTGCGGTCGCTGCAAGCCCTGTGGTTCGACGGACGCAGCAGCAAAGCGCGCGCCGCCTGGGTGACGCCCCGCCCGGGGCCGGGCGGCCCCATGCTGGTGGTGCGCCCGCTGGACGGCGCCACGGCGAGCATCCAGCTCACCCACCGGCAGGTGCACTGGCCCGAGGTCTGGCGCGCCAAAGGCAAGCCCTCGGGTCCGCTGCTGATCGACCTGGGCGACCACGGCAGCCTGGAGGTGAACGACCACCAGGCCTGGCACGCCGCCGTGCGTGCCGCGGGCGGACGGGCCAGCCTGACCACCCGCATGCAGACCCACTGGCCCACGCTGGCCCTGGTGGGCGCCGTGGCCGTGGGCGGCCTGTGGGCGTTCTACCACTGGGGCACGCCCTGGGCGGCCACCCAATTGACGCGGTTCGTGCCGCTGGCGGTCGAGCAACAGGTCAGCAGCCAATACCTCGAGCAGCTGGATCAGCGCATGCTCAAGCCCAGCCGCCTCCCGGCCGAGCGTCAGCAGCAGCTGCGAACGCAGTTCGATGCCCTGGTGCAGGGCATCCAGCCCAGCATGACGCACTATGCCCACTACCGCCCCCCCTACCGGCTGGAGTTTCGCCACGGCATGGGCGCCAACGCCTTTGCCCTGCCCGGCGGCACCATCGTCATGACCGATGGCATCGTGCGCCAGGCCCAGATGCTGGGCGCACCCGACGACGCCCTGCTGGGCGTGCTGGCCCACGAAGCCGGCCACGTGGCCCAGCGCCACACCAGCCGCGCTGTGCTGCAGCAAGGGGTGCTGCAGACCGGCATGTCGCTGGCACTGGGCGACGTGAGCGGCATCTTCGCCACTTCGGCCACCTTGCTCACCAGCCTCGCCTATTCCCGCGCCCATGAAACCGAGGCGGATTGCTTTGCCGTGGCGCTGATGCAGCACCTGGACAAGCCCACACGCCCCATGGGCGACCTGCTGCTTGCGCTGGAGAACGAGCCCGACGACGCGTCCTCCGAGGCGCCGGCCGATGGCGCCAGCGCGGCGACGCCCGGCGTAGCGACGCCCGGCGCGACGGCGCCCGGCGCAGCAGCATCGGGTACAGCAGCGGCGTCGGGTGCAGCCTCCGCATCGGACAGCCCCCAGGCCGACGCCTCCGCCCAGGGCCCGGACTGGAGCTGGATCAGCACCCACCCCGACACCCGCGCCCGCGCCGAAATGCTGCGGGAAGGCCGCTCGCCGAGCTGTCGCTGAACTGGTCAGGGTCGACGTGGGTCGCGAGTTTGAGTGCAGTATGCATGCATTGCCGTTTTGCCACCATCGGCATCAACGCCATACTACCCAATGCAACCACGACAACGGCGTCGCAGCGGCGTCGACTGCTGACGCCACCGCCCCCACTCTGCCACCCGAGCTGTGCGCCTCGTCACGCCGCCGATCGCGCATGCCACCTGGCTGAACCTGAGTCGCCTGCCACCAGCGGTTCGCGGTCCAGGTCAACGTGTGACTGTGGTGCTGGATCGTCTGCATGCCCCTGATCGACGTCGATGCGGGCGCGCTCTGGAGCCAGATGCAGGGCGGGATCAGCGTGATCGACTCAAGAGCCTGGCGCTCGGCGTCACTGTCAGTTTCGCGGCCCTGCTGCAGGGCTACCTGGCGTGCGGACGAAAACGCCCCGTTCTCGCGCTACGTCGGTCAACCCCAGGCCCAGCGCCGCAGCGTGCCCCAGGGTTGCACAGCGGACGAAGCGGCCAGCGACCTTGGAAAAACCTGCGCCGCGAGCAGCCGGCGTTCGTCCGTCAGAACCTCAGGGGCAAGCCGGCTTGGGCGCTGGCTTCGCGGTTGAGCACGGTCCAGAACTCGTCACCCGATTTGGTGTCGCGCCACGCGCCATCGACCAGGCGGTAGTGGTAGCCGCCCGATTTCGCGGCCAGCCACACCTCGTGCAGCGGCGGCTGCAGGTTGATGACGATCTGGCTGCGGTTGGCGAACACCAGGGTGATCATGCCGCCGACGCGCTGGTTGTCGATGTCGGCGTCGGTTTCGTCGTTGATGGCATCGCAGGCCGCTTCGATGCGCGCCAGCAGCGCCTCGGCCTGATCCAGGTACTCGTGGTCGGTCATTACAATCTGGTCCATGTCTGGTGTTGGCCAAATTCTATTCATCCGGCGCGTTGCGCTGGCAGCAGGGGTTTGCCTGCTGATGGCAGGTTGCGGCCAGCGCGGTGACCTGTATCTGCCGCAGTCGCCTGAGGCGGCCCAGCGCACGCGCCTGCCCGGTGTGGTGTTCCTGCCCAGCCCCAGCCAATCGGCAAACCCATCGGCGAACCGACCGGCAAGCCCCGCGACAGCCGCATCGGCGCCTGCGTCGAGCACGCCCGCATCGCCGGCATCTGCTGCGTCCGACACCGGCGCGGTCAGCTCGCCGGTCCGCTGAGTCCGACACGCGGACGGTTGACCCAGCGCAGCGGGCCGAGTGACCGCTGCTGCCCCCAGTCGGTCAGCCTCTGATGGGCTGTTCCGGCCTCACGCAACGCACTCATCACGCGGCATCGGTGCGCTACGGCAAGGGCAGCGTGGGCGGTGCGCTGAACCTCACGAGCAAGCGTCCACTGCCGGACCCGGCTTGCTGAACCCCTGATGGCTGTGCCGCTCGGCCGTGCGTTCGATGGCGGCTGCGCGTCGGGCCACCGCGCGCTGGCCTTCCGCTTCCTCGATGGCTTTGAAGGCGACCCGTCCCCCAGGCCTGAGCCAATCAGCCGAGCGACGATCAGCAACGAAGTGCCCACGGCATCTGCCCGATTCATCACCAATTAATCAAGGGTATGCAGCCATTTCCGATCGTTGATCAACGGATAGTGCACCATACTACCCACCCATCAAACACGCACAGCCGCTCGTCGCTTGTGCCAGGCGGCCCGGACCCGCCACAGCAAGACCAGCGCCAGCCAGCCGCCGTAGAGCCAGACCTCGCCAAACAGCTGTTTGCCGCTGCGCATCCACAAGAAATGCAGCAGCGCCAGGGCGGCGGCCAGGTAGACCAGGCGGTGCAGGCGCTGCCAGCGCCGCCCGCCAAGGGCGCGCACGGCGCGGTTGAACGAGGTCAGCGCCAGCGGCAGCAGCAGCCCGAAGGTGGCCATGCCAACGGTGATGAAGGGGCGCTTGAGCACGTCGTGCCAGATGTCGGCCAGCTGCCAGCCCATGTCCAACCCCATGTAGGCCAGCACGTGGCAGGCGGCGTAGACGAAGCACAGCACGCCGGTGTTGCGGCGAAAGCGGGCCAGCGCAGGCAGGCCCAGGCTCACGCGCAGCGGCGTGATGGACAAGCCCAGGCACAGCAGGCGCAGCGCCCAGTCGCCGGTGCTACGGATCAACGTTTCGGCCGGGTTGGCGCCCAGCCCGCCCTGGATGGCGCCCCAGATCAACAGCGCCAGCGGCCACAGCGCCAGCAGCACCCACGCCGGCTTGGCCAGCGGGTGCATCAGCGCGCGGTTGAGCCCCGTTCGCAGGGCCAGGCGTGGGTCAGCAGGTGTCATGAAGCGATTCTGGTTCGATGCGTGAGCGCTCGTCTTGTGGCCACATCGGACCATGCGCACCGGGCGGCGTGTGGCGGTCGGCGATCATGCGGGTGAGGCGCCATCTGAACCCGTGCTGAAGGGCCATGCCCACCCCGACAGGGATCTGTCGCGGGGTGGCGCCTCAGGCGTTGCGCCGTTGGCGCGTGTCAGTAGTTGCGCTTGAGGTCCAGGCCCGCGTAGAGCTGGCCGACCTGGGCCTCGTAACCGTTGAACATCAGCGTCTTGCGCTTGGGGGTGAACAGGCCGCCATCGCCGATGCGGCGCTCGGTGGCCTGACTCCAGCGTGGGTGGTCCACGCCGGGGTTCACGTTGGCGTAGAAGCCGTACTCCTGCGGCGCGGACTTCATCCAGGCGCTGGCCACGGGCTTGTCGGTCAGCGTGATGCGCACCAGGGATTTGGCGCTTTTGAAGCCGTACTTCCAGGGCACCACCAGGCGCAGCGGCGCGCCGTTCTGCTTGGGCAAGACCTCGCCATACAGGCCAAAGGCCAGCAGCGTGAGCGGGTGCTGGGCTTCGTCCAGGCGCAGCACCTCCTGGTAGGGCCAATCGATGAAGCGCATGGACAGGCCCGGCATGCTGGCCTTGTCGGCCAGCGTGGTGAACACCACGTACTTGGCGCTGCCCAGCGGCTGCACGTGGGCCAGCAGTTTGGCCAGCGAATAGCCCACCCAGGGGATCACCATGGACCAGCCCTCCACACACCGCAGGCGGTAGATGCGCTCTTCCATCGGCGCCAGCTTGAGCAGCGTGTCCAGGCTCAGGGTCTGGGGCTTGCCCACCAGGCCGTCGACCTGCACGCGCCAGGGGTCGACGGGCATGCGGTCTGCGCGCGCAGCCGGGTCGGTCTTGTCGGTGCCGAATTCGTAGAAATTGTTGTAGCCGGTCACATCGCCATAGGCGGTGAGCTTGTCGCCCGCCGCCAGGCCTGCACCGGCCACGCTGCTGGCCACCGCCGGCAAGGCCCGCAGCTTGCCCGGCGCGCTCGCCGTGGCGGCCTGGGCCGGCAGCCAGGCCGATGCCGTGCCCACGGCCCCCGCCGCAGCGGCGGTGCGCAGCCATTGCCGGCGCGTGAGGTAGGCCGCCTGTGGCGTGACCTCATGCTCGCGCGGTTCAGACCAGGGGTTGGTGCGGATCAGCATGGCGATGTCCTTCAGGGTTCACGGCGCGGTGGGCTGGCGATGCCAACCGCCTGTGCGCCGGGCTGTTGCACGTTTCGGCGCAGGTTCGCCCGGCAACCCGGGATAGAGGCCCGGCGCGTGCCGGAGTTCCCCGCGGCTCGGCCGCAGCGACACCCGGCGGCCTGCATGCAGGGCGCGGCAACGTCACCGTGGCAGGCCGTGCAGGCGGGATTGGCAGCGCGCAGACGTTGGCGGCCATCGCACGCCAGATGCGCACGGTAACGCGTCCGGCATGGCCGATGCCGTGCACCTGCGGGTCCATCGTTGCCTCCAGCCTCGCTCAAGCCGGATTCACAGCCTGATGCAGTATCACCCCACTCCCGTTACTCAACAAACGGGAATGGCCACATACCCCACTCAATGAATCAAAGTTCGCCGTAGCTGTGCAGGCCCGACAGGAACATGTTCACGCCGAGGAAGGCGAAGGTCGTGACCACCAGGCCCGCCAGCGCCCACCAGGCCGAGACGGCGCCGCGCAGGCCTTTCATCAGGCGCATGTGCAGCCAGGCGGCGTAGTTCAGCCAGACGATGAGGGCCCAGGTTTCCTTGGGGTCCCAGCTCCAGTAGCCGCCCCAGGCCTCGGCCGCCCAGAGGGCGCCCAGCACGGTGGCGATGGTGAAAAAGGCAAAGCCCACGGCAATCGCCTTGTACATCAGGTCGTCCATCATCACCAGGCTGGGCGTGGTGCTGTTGATGAGCTTGCGGCCGGCGATCGTGAGGGCAAAGAACACCACCAGCGGCACCGCCATGCGCAGGGTCTTGTCGAGCGCGCCGGCCAGTTCAGCATCGCCCAGCCAGCGGAAACCGGCCACCGGCACGATGAGGAACACCACGGGAAACGCCACCAGCCCCACCCACAGCGCCCGCGCGCTCGCGGTCTTGAGCAGGTAAGCAAAGGCCACCATGGCCGCCAGGGCGAACGTGCCGTAGCCGATGAAGTTGGCCGGCACGTGCAGCTTCATCCACCAGCTTTTCAGCGCCGGCACCAGCGGCTGGATGACGTAGGCCTCTCGCACCAGCGCGTACCAGAGCAGGAAGCCCACCGCCGCGCTGACGATCAGCATCACGAACGGCCCCAGCGCGCGGGTGCGGTACTGAGCCTCGTAATACAGGTAGAACAGGGCCGTCATCCAGCAAAACAGCACGAAGACCTCGTACAGGTTGCTGACCGGGATGTGGCCGATGTCGGGGCCCATCTGGTGGCCTTCCCACCAGCGCACCATGGTGCCCACCAGCGCCAGCGTCACCGCCACCCAGGCGAACTTGCTGCCGATGCCCTGCCAGGCCTCGCGCTGCGAGGGCAACAGCGCCCCGCCCCAGTAGAACAGGGTGGCCAGGAAAAACAGCGTGCTCATCCACAGGATGGCCGATTGGCTGGACAGGAAGTACTTGAGCAAAAAGGCGGTGTCCGCGCGCGCCAGGTCGCCCTGGTAGAGCCACAGCGCCAGCAGGCTCAACGCCGCCACCACCGCCATCAACCCCTGCAACGGCCGCCAGAACCACCCCAGCCACACCACCACCGGGATGGTGGCCAGCAGGATGGCGCGCTCGTAGCCGTCCATGGCGAATTCGTAGTTCACGAAGGCGTAGAGACCGCCGGCCAGCACCAACGCGGCAAACAGCCAGTCGCGCCAGGTGCGGCGCGCGAAATAGCCGGCCTGGCTGTCCAGCTCCAGGTTGGGATCGGTCTTGGCAACGTGGGCCGTGGCGGTGTTCATCGGGGCTCTTCCTGATCACCCAGCAGCGTGTGGCGCAGCCGGGCAAATTCCTGATCGGCGTCCAGCGTCTTGCGGTTGGACGACAGCGCCATGGTCGCATGGCTGCGGCCCTTTGCGCCAGACCCCGGTGTCAACCAGATCCACAGCCGGCGCTCGCGCACGTAGAGCATGGCGAACACCCCCAGGATCAGCAAGGCGCAGCCCAGGTAGACCACCCACTTGCCGGGTGTCTTGGCCACCTGGAACACGCTGGCCTGGATGTGCTGGAAGTCGCGCAGCTGGAACGTCAGCGGCACCGGGTACAGACGGGCATCGGACAGGGCGACGATGGCTTGCGACAGGAAGCGCTCCGACGACGTCTGGCTGGCTGTGGGCAAACCGGCCCGCTCACGCGCCAGGGCATCGAGCTCGACCAGGGTGCCGTTGAGGATGCGCACCAGCACCGAGCCGGCTCGCTCGCGCTCGGCCTCGGGCACGTTGCGCTCGAGGAAACCCGCCACCGCCTGCAGGCCGCCATCGGCCCCTTCGATGGGCACGGCCCCGGCGAACACGTCGAGCACGCGCCCGGCCGACTCGGCCAGCTGCGCCTGCACCGCCTCGCGCCCGTCCGCCACGGCCTGGCGCGCGTAGCGGGCCACGGCCTGCTGGCGCAGCGCGGGGTCGGCCAGCGCCAGGCGCAGGCGCTCAAAGCCGGCCATGGTGCTGTGCTCATCGGCCGGAATGCGCAGGTAGCGGAACGGCTCGGCGAGGTTCTCGCGCACGCCCAGCAGGAACACCGGCACGCCGCCGTCTTTCATGTCCACGGGCAGCATGTAGTTGTTGAACTCACGCGCCTGCCCCGCCGCATCGCGCAAGCGGTAGGTGATGCTGGGGCCCACGTTGTGCAGGGCGCTGGGGGTGATGCCCTTGGTGCCCGAGCCCAGCCGCGCCTTCAATGCCTCGCCGAGGTTGGCCAGGTCCACCTTGCGCACATCCACGCTGGTGTCGGACCCGCCGCCCATGTTCTCCACGTTGATGACGCGCAGCGCATCGAACTCCAGCGTCATGCGTTGGTCGCCTACCTGCACGGCCTGGCTGCCGCCCACGGTGCCGGCCACCTCGAGGCCGGCCGGCGCCACGGCGGCGCCCGACAGCGCATGCGCCACGAGCTTGACCTGCGAGCCGCCGTCGTCAAAGCTGCTCTGGTACAGCGTGACACCGCGATGCGTGACGGGGTGGTTGACCTCAACCCGCGCGGGCGTGGCCGCGCCCGTGTCCTTGTCGTGGATGACGATCTCGCTGGCAAACAGCTTGGGCATGCCGGTGCTGTAGTACTCGACGATGAATTTCTTCAGCTCGACGGTGAACGGCAGGTCCTGCAGCAGCACGCCGTTCGACAGCGACAGCAACGCCGTGCCGGACTGCTGCCCCTCCGGCACCAGCAGGTTGCCGCGAAACGTGGGGTTGGCGGTCGACAGCCGGTGCACATCGGGCACCTGGGACAACTGCCCACTGCCGCGGTAAGCCGTCTTGCCCCCCAGCCACATTTGCGCCCGCACCATCCAGTCGCCATCGAGCAGGCCACCCAGGCAGATCAGCACGATGGCGCCATGCGCGGCCAGGTAGCCCAGCTTGTTGGCCGAGCCGGCCTTGGCGGCCAGCATGATGCCCTCGCCCTGCGGCGTCTCGCGGGCCTGCAACTTGACCTTCCAGCCGGCCCGGATCAGGCGGTTGCCCAGCCGCGTGGCTTCGAGCTGCGGCGCCTCGGGCAGCGCGGCCTCGGCCTTGTGGTGAAAGGCGCGCAGGCTTTGCGCGCGGATGTCTTCCTTGAAGGTCTTGAGGTCCGCCAGGATCTTGGGCGCGTTGCGCGCGATGCACAGCGAGGTGCTGACCACCAGGAACGCCATGATGAGCAGGAACCACCAGGCGCTGTAGATCGCCTGCAGCTGCAGGCGCACGAAAAACGCCGTCCAGAACGGACCGAACTCGTTGATGTAGTTGCCCAGCGGCTGGTGCTGCTGCAGCACCGTGCCGATCACCGAGGCGATGCAGATCAGCGTGAGCAGGGCGATCGCGAAGCGCATGGAGGACAGCAGCTCCACCGCCGACCGCACCGTGGGCGAGCCCTGCCGCATCTGCATACCGTCTGTGGAAATTGCCATCACCTGCCCAACACCGGGGCGGCCGCCCCTTGAAACACCAAAGCGGATGCCGGTTGTCGCCGGTCACCCGCTTTCACACGAAATTCCTGGCACCGGCCACACCGATGCAAGCCCCACCCGTCAGCGCAAACCCGCGATGTAATCCGACACCGCCTGGATTTCGCGGTCGTTCATCTTGGACGCCACATCGACCATGGGTTGGCTGTTGCCCCGCTGGCCCGTGCGGAAATGCTTGAGCTGCGTGGCGATGTAGTCGGCATGCTGGCCACCCAGGCGGGGGTACTGCGCCGGAATGCCGGCCCCATTCGGGCTGTGGCAACCGGCACAGGCCGCGATGTTGCGGTCCGAAATGCCGCCACGGTAGATGCGCTCGCCCAGGGCCAGGGTGTCGCCATTGCGGGCCTCGCCCGGCTTCACCTTCTGACTGGCCAGCCAGTAGGCCACATTGCGCATGTCGGCCTCGCTCAAGGCCGCGGCAAAACCCTGCATGACCGGGTCCTTGCGCGCGCCGGACTTGTAGTCCTTGAGCTGCTTGAGGATGTATTCGGGGTGCTGCTGCGCCAGCTTGGGCTGCGCCGGCACGGTGGAGTTGCCATCGGCGGCGTGGCAGGCCACACAGGTTGCACCGAAGGTTGCGCTGCCCTTGGCCAGGTCGGGCTTGGCAACGGGCGCCGGATCGGCCGCCCATGCCGAGGCAGACAGGACAGCAGACAGCAAAAACGAGGCAAGCAGCTTCATGGCGTGTCGTGGATAGTGGTCTGATGGTGCAACTGCCCAGTCCCGCTGCAATTGCCCTGCAATGCGTCTCGCCCCTCAACCTCCGGGCACAAGAGCCTCGCTGAAATTCTACAATGGGCCTTTTGCGCCCGGCTGCCACCAATGTGCCATGGCGCGGGTGCCGCCACGGTGCCCATCGGACCTTCGCAGGTCACTCAGGCGACCTCACTCAGGCAACCTGTTCGCCCGCCACCGCCAGCCCCACCCCCATGACCGCCAAGAAGCCTGTTCAGCGCCCCGCCCACGTGCGCGCCGCCCCGCCCCCCACGCCCGAGCAGGCCCAGGCCATGGCCTGGATGCACACGGCGCGCTTCCTGACCACGGCAGCGCAGCTCAATCAGCTGCCGCCGCACAACGCCCCCGAGATCGCTTTCGTGGGCCGCTCCAATGCCGGCAAGTCCACCAGCATCAACACCCTCACGCAGCAACGCCAGCTGGCCTACGCCTCCAAGACCCCGGGGCGCACCCAGCACATCAACCTGTTTGCGCTGGGCAAGCACGGCGAGACCGATGCCGTGCTGGCCGACCTGCCGGGTTATGGCTATGCCGCCGTGCCCAAGTCGGACAAGGAGCGCTGGCAACGCGTGATGGCCAACTACCTGGTGTCGCGCGCCAACCTGATCGGCGTGGTCATGCTGATCGACCCGCGCCACGGCCTGACCGAGCTGGACGAAGTCCTGCTCGAGGTGATCCGTCCGCGCGTCGAGGAAGGCCTGAAGTTCCTGGTGCTGCTGACCAAGGCCGACAAGCTCACCCGTGCCGAGGCCCGCAAGGCGCTGGACATCGCCCGCCTGCAGGCCGGCGGGGGCCAGGTGCAGCTGTTCTCTGGCCTGAAAAAGCAGGGCGTGGCCGAGGCCGCCGAGGTGCTGCGGCGCTGGGTGGCCGCAGCGCCTTCGGCACCCGACGCCGAGCCCGAGCCTGACGCCACGGCGGGTACGGCTGCGGCACCATCGGCCGCGCCTGCCGCACCGCCTGCCGCCGCCTGAGCGGCCCCCCACCGCCAGCGAGGGACGTCGCATGATGGCCTGACGGGAGCATCCAGGCCATTGATCCGCATGAGGGCGGCCCAGGCGCCCCTCGCATCCGAGATGCTGGCGCCGTCACTGACGGCAGTATCGACCGATTGTCGTTTGCACTGAAACGCCATCCCCACCATACTACCCATTCATCTTTTCAGCACGCCCACGGCCTGCAAGGCCTTGCGCCAGCGGCATTCAGGGGCCATGGTCAACATCGTCTGCTGCACCGGCCTGCGACAACCATGGCCGTGGGTGCACCCGTCACCCCGGCGTAGTAGGTGAAGTAGCGTACGTTCAGGCTGGCGTCGTTGCTGGCCTTGATGAGCAGGGCCAGGTCAGACCCCCAGTTGCCGGTGATGACGGTGTCCGCCCCCGAGGCCTTGATCTTGGCGATGTAGGGCGCGAAATCGCGCACCTGCGCCAGCGGATGCAGGTCTTCGCCGACGATCTGGATGTCGGGCCGCAGCTCCTTCAGGTCTTCCTTCGCGAACCCCAACCATCCTGGCCATCATCCTGCAGACGCGCTCCCCCCTGGTGATCGAGGCGCGTCCGCGTCGCCAAGCGAGCCGCGCCGTGCGCGGCCCGGGCCACCGTCGCGACACCTGCGCCCCCTGCCCCGCACCAGAATGGGCCGCATCCCCCCAGCCTGGAGATGCCATGTCCACCGCGGTCGAGACCTTTTCGCGCCAGTTGCCCAACGGCACCACCTTGAGCTGCCGCGCAACCGGCGCGGCCGGCCAGGACCGCCCGCTGATGCTGTTCGTGCACGGCTTTCCCGAAGCAGCCTTCGTCTGGGACGCGCTGATGCAGCATTTCGCGCAGCCCGAGCACGGCGGCTTTCGCTGCCTGGCGCCCAACCTGCGCGGCTTCGAACACTCGAGCGCCCCGCGCGAGGTCGCCGACTACCGCCCCCACCTGCTCATGCAGGACCTGCGCCAGCTCGTGGCCAGCGAGCGCCCCGACGGCCAGATCCACACGCTGGTGGCCCACGACTGGGGCGGCGCGCTGGCATGGGGCGTGGCCAATGCCTGGCCGGACCAGGTGGCCCGGCTGGTCAGCATCAACTCGCCGCACCCCGCCACCTTCGCCCGCGAGCTGGCCCACAACCCCGAACAACAGGCCGCCAGCGCCTACATGCACTGGCTGGCCAAGCCCGGCTCGGAAGCGCTGCTGGCCGAAAACGACTTTGCCCGCCTGATCGCCATGCTGGGCGACTCCGCCGGACCCGACGGCCAGCCCTGGTTGACCGAGTCGGTCAAGGCGCAATACCGCGCCGTGTGGCGCCAGGGTTTGACGGGGGCCTGCAACCTCTACCGGGTCACGCCCATGAAACCGCCCCTGCCGGGCCAGCCCGTCAACCTGCCCGAGCTGCCGCCCGAGCGCGTGCGGGTCGACGTGCCCACGCTGGTGATCTGGGGCACCGAGGACCGCGCCTTGCGTCCCGGCCTGCTGGATGGGCTGGATGCCCACGTGCCCCGGCTGACCGTGCAGCGCGTGCCCGGCGCCTCGCACTGGATCGTGCACGAGCAGCCGCAGCAGGTGGCGCAGGCCATCGCTGCCTTCCAGGCCCGCACTTGATTGGCGCGTTTGCCCCTGCCCAGAGGCGCCTGCTGGACCTGCGCAACCGCCTTGATCGTCTTCGTTGCCTTCATCGCCATGAAGCCCGGGCAGCGAAGAGCGCCTACCGCGCGACAACGCTGCCGACCGGGCCGGCCATGGCGATGTGAGCCGATCCCTGGGTGTTTGCTGCTGCGCACAAGCGACGTGCGGCGAACCAGCGCCACAAGCCGCCATTCAAGGGCCTGGCCGACAGCAAACCCGGCCCCAGGTCGACCTGCGCAACGAAGCCCGGCAAAGCCGGACGATGGGGGCTCAGGCGTTGGGAATTCGGGCGCTGCGGCGCCAACCCGCGTCTGCGCAGGTCACAGGCTACGACGCTGAGCCAGGCGGGGCACGGCGTAGGCGCCTCAGCGAGTCACCGTCTTGGGTCCGCGCTGTAGACGCCCTGCGCCGCAGCCGATCCGCCCGCCCCAGCGCACTGACGCAGCGCAAGGTGCCGGTCACCCTGAACGACCCGAGCGTATCGAGGCCCATGAACGACAGCAGTATGCAACCGCCCTCGTTTCCAAAACAACGAGAGTCGAGCCATACCCCCTCAACAGAGCATTCTGCCAGCGATGACCACCACCGGCTTCGCGCCAGCGCGTGACCGCATCAGTACACCGAAGGCTCGCCCTCGGGGCGCGTCTTGAAGCGGCGGTGCACCCAGTAGTACTGCTCGGGCATGGTGCGGATTTCGGCTTCCAGGCGCTGGTTCATGAAGGCGGTGTCGGCCGTCACGTCTTTGGTGGGGTAAGCCGTCCAGGCCGGCTCCACCACGGTTTCGTAGCCCGTGGGCGTGAGCCGCGTGTACATGGGAATGACCTTGGCCTTGCCCAGGCGTGCAAAGCGGGGCAACGAGGTGATGGTGGCCGCGGTGACGCCAAAGAACGGCACGAATACGGCATCGGCGGCGCCAAAGTCCATGTCGGGCAGCAGGTACAGCGGGTGGCCGTCGCGCAGCTCGGCGATGATGGATTTCACGCTCTCGTTCTTGGAACGCAAGCGCGCGTTGCCGAACCGGTTGCGGCCCTGCGCCACCCAGGCGTCGACGACGGGGTTGGACTGGGTGGCGTAGATGGTGTCGAACTGACGCCAGGGCACCTGTTGCGACAAAGCCGTGGCGCCGGCATCGAGGCCGAGGAAGTGCGGCGCAAAGATGACGATGGCATCGTTGCCCTGAAACTGGTCCACGGCGCCGACGAGCTTGAGGCGCTTCAGCGTGACCTCGGGCGGCGCGTGCCAGAGCCAGCCTCGGTCCAGCCAGGTTTGCGCCACGATGCGGAAATTCCTGCGCACCAGCGTCCGGCGCTCGCCTTCGGTGAGGTCCGGGAAACACAGGCGCACGTTGGTGTCGGCCACATGGCGGCGGCTGGGCACCAGCCAGTACAAGAGGTCACCCAGCACGGCCCCCAACGCCCGCACCCAGGCCAGGGGCCAGGACGCGGTCATGCGCATGAACCAGATGCCGAATTGGGAGAGCATGGCGAGCAGGTCAGGTCAAAAGGGTTGCAGGAACGGGCGGCCGGGGCGGCACAGAGCGGCCGGGAGCCTGGCTGCGCGAAGCCGGGCTGCGTGGCCACACCGAGCGCCCACCTGCACAGGCGGACACGGGGCCGACACGGCGGCGCCCAACCGGCTTGCACACGACACCCGGGATTCACGCATTCGGACGCGGCTGCTTGTAGCGGCCATAGCCCCACAGGTATTGGTCCGGGCAGCTCAGGATGGCTTCTTCCATGGCCCGGTTGATGCGCAGCACGGCCTCCTCCAGCGACGTTTCTGCCGGCAAGGCCAGCGGCGGGCACACGTGCACCACAAACCCCCGGCCGCCCGACAGCCGCTCGCCCCACAGCGGCACCAGGGCGGCGCCGGTCTGCAGCGCCAGGCGCGCGGCCAGCGTCATGGTGTAGGCGGGCTTGCCGAACGCCTCGCTCCAGATGCCCTGGCCATCGGGCGGCACCTGGTCCGGCAGCAGGCCGACCGCGCGCCCCTGGCGCAGAGCCTTGATCATCTGGCGCACCCCGGGCAGCGTCGTCGGCGCCGTTTCCAGGCCCGGCCGCTTGCGCGAGGCCTCGGTGAACTGCTGCAACCAGGCCTGGCGGGGCGGCCGGTACAGCACGGTCAACGGCCCGTAATGCGGCGACTTGCGCTCGGCCAGCAACTGCGCCGTCGACTCGAAGCAGCCCAGGTGCGGCGTCAGGAAGATCACGCCCTTGCCGCTGCCGTAGACGGCGTCGAGGATGGCCTCGCCCTCGAACGACATGGGCACCGGCCGGCCCAGCCACAGGCGGGGAATCTCCGCCACCATGCGTCCGGCGTGGGCGACACAGCCACGGGCGCGCTCAAAAGCCACCCCCGCCTGCGCCGAGTTGGCCCGCACCCGCTTGCGGTACGTGGGCGAGGCCCAGTACGTCAGCCAGCCCAGCATGGCGCCCAGGACGTGCAGGGCGCCCAGGGGCCAATGGGAAAGGAAACGGAACAAGGTGACCATGGGCAACAGGCTGGCGACAAAAGGCTGCGCCGCCCTCAGGGCCAAGGTCGCAGCGTCTAGAATCAAGTCTTCGCCGAGTTAACAGAGCAACTTGCAGGGCGAAACACAAATTCTGCTAAAGCGTTCGCCACAGCTCCGGGGTTTCTCGAAGGTTTGCGGCAACGCAGACAGACACAACCCAAGGAGTTTATTCACAAATGGCGAACGACTTTCTCTTCACGTCCGA
Organism: Comamonas serinivorans; assembly: GCF_002158865.1. Classification (NCBI taxonomy): domain Bacteria; kingdom Pseudomonadati; phylum Pseudomonadota; class Betaproteobacteria; order Burkholderiales; family Comamonadaceae; genus Comamonas; species Comamonas serinivorans. Next base: position 4,140,696 of record NZ_CP021455.1, read on the forward strand.
ATCGGTGTCGGAAGGCCATCCCGACAAAGTCGCCGATCAGATCTCGGATGCCGTGCTCGACGCCCTGCTGGCGCAGGATCCACTTTCGCGCGTGGCGGCCGAAACGCTGACCAACACCGGCCTGGTCGTGCTGGCGGGCGAAATCAGCACCAATGCCCAGGTGGATTACATCCAGGTGGCGCGTGACACCATCAAGCGCATCGGCTACGACAACACCGACTACGGCATCGACTACAAGGGCTGCGCCGTCATGGTCTGCTACGACAAGCAGTCCAACGACATCGCCCAGGGCGTGAACCAGGCCAGCGACGACGTGCTGAACCTGGGCGCCGGCGACCAGGGCCTGATGTTCGGCTACGCCTGCGACGAAACGCCCGAGCTGATGCCAGCCCCCATCTACTACGCCCACCGCATCGTCGAGCGCCAGGCCCTGCTCCGCAAGGATGGCCGCCTGCCCTTCCTGCGGCCCGATGCCAAAAGCCAGGTGACCATGCGCTATGTGGACGGCAAGCCGCACAGCATCGACACCATCGTGCTGTCCACCCAGCACCACCCGGATCAGAGCGAATCGGACACCCGGATGAAGCCCAGCTTCATCGAGGCCGTGATCGAAGAGATCATCAAACCGGTTGTGCCCAAGGAATGGCTGCAGGACACCCGGTATCTGATTAATCCCACTGGCCGCTTCGTGATTGGCGGCCCGCAGGGCGACTGTGGCCTGACGGGCCGCAAGATCATCGTCGACACCTATGGCGGCGCCTGCCCGCACGGTGGCGGCGCGTTTTCGGGCAAGGACCCGACCAAGGTCGACCGTTCGGCCGCTTACGCCGCCCGCTATGTGGCCAAGAACGTGGTCGCCGCAGGGCTGGCTCGCCAGTGCCAGATCCAGGTGGCCTATGCCATCGGCGTGGCACGACCCATGAACATCACGGTGTACACCGAAGGCACGGGCGTCATCCCCGATGACCAGATCGCGCGCCTCGTGGGTGAGCACTTTGACCTGCGCCCGCGCGGCATCATCCAGATGCTGGACCTGCAGCGCCCGATCTTCAGCAAGACGGCCGCGTACGGTCACTTTGGTCGCGAAGAACCCGAGTTCACCTGGGAGCGCACCGACAAGGCGGCCACCCTGCGCGCAGCCGCCGGCCTGAAGTAAGCCGACGCGACGCACCACCCCAAGCGGCCTCATGGCCGCTTTTTTGTGCGCGAAGCTGAATGAAACGACCGAAGTTCGAAGCTTGGCTCTCCGCGATTCCCTGGCCTCTCGGTGCATGTCGTCATGGCGTTATCAGGCAACGGGGTTTGGCCTGAAGGCGATTTCATCGTCTGCTCCTGGGGCAAGCCGTCCACCGCGACGTACAGCAAGCCCCCTCACATGACAACGGCGACCGGACCGACGTGAGGCAATGACGGCGCTCCTGCCACGCAAGCGTCGCGCCCAAGAACCCTCCGCGCTGCATCGACATCGTGCTGCGCGGAGGTGCCGGCCCATGCCGATGGCTTCCTGCTCATCGCCACGGCACCCGCATTCGCTGGCCCTCAACCGGCAGCAGGACCGCGCGGACCCCAGATGGCGCATGCGCGGTGCGGCATCAGACATCCAACTTGCCCCGCCGCTGCGCGCGGCAGCACGGCAAGGTGCAGCCATCGAGCGAGCCCTCGCTTCTCCACCATCCTCGGATGGCGTATCCGTGCTCACCCGCCTATCGCCCAACGAGAGCATCGCCGTACCCCAACATGCAAAAAGCCACCCGAAGGTGGCTTTTTGCAGACTTGAGATCACGCAGCCGTTGGGCTGCTCACGATCAGAAGTTGTGACGCAGGCCGAAACCGTAGTTGTTCGTGCCGTCCAGACGCAGGTAGTCGCCGTACACGAAGGTGCGCTTCGACAGAGCGTACTTGGCTTCCAGCAGCGCGTTGGTGTACTTCTTGATCTTGGCGCCGTCAGCCAGTTCACGCTTCAGGTCGCGGGTCACGTCCAGGGTCACCGAAGCGGCGCCGAAGGCCACCGTGCCACCCAGGGTCACACCGTGACGCTTGCCGACCACGGCGTTGGCGACAGAACCGTCACCGTTCACGCTGTTGGCAGCAGCTTGGTACGAAGCAGCCAGGGCGAAGTTGCCGAAGTTGTACTTACCACCCAGGGCGTAGTTGGTCTTGCCACCCTTCACCTTGTTGGCCGACAGAGCGGCGCCGATCGGGCCGTTCACGTACATGGCGTTCACGTCCCACTTGGCGGCGTTGTTGTTGTCAGCCTTCAGGATGTAGCCCAGTTCGGCGCTGAAGCCGCTCAGGTTAGGCGTGGTGTAGCTGAATTGGCTGTTGTTACGGGCATTGGCGCCCACGAAGCCGTAGGTGTTGGCCACGACCGAGTAGTTGGCAGCGCCGGTCAGTTCGTAAGCGGTCAGACCGTAGTACGACGGGGTCAGGGTGCGACCCATCTTGAACGTACCCCAGTTGCCACCCAACCACACGTTGGCGGCACGGCCCCAGCCCAGGCCACCGTTCACCGAGTTGGCGGAGCCGCCGTTTTCAGCGTTGATGCCTTGTTCGAAGTTGAAACCAGCCTTCAGGCCACCGCCCAGGTCTTCCACGCCACGCAGACCGATGCGGCTGTTGCCGTTGTTCAGCGTACCGCTGCTGGTCATGTTGACCTTTTCGCCGTCCATCTTGCCAATGCCGAGGTCAACCACACCGTACAGGGTCACGGACGATTGAGCCATCGCAGCGCCGGAAGCGGCCAGAACTGCCAGAGCGATCAGGGTCTTTTTCATTGCAATTTCTCCTAAGAAATCCGAGAAGCACCTTCTTTGAAGGCAAACATCTTGTGGGGACCACAACCGCGCTCTGCGATCGGGTACAAGCCATATTTCACCATCGCGGCATCCAAACAACAAAGTCTTTCCGTGGAAATGTGCGTCCCCGCGACATAAGTGTTGCGTTTTTGCACCAAGCCTTCGCAAGGCGCTTCCCCGGCACCCCAGCCTTGACAGGGGCGCAGCCACCGATCGGCCCTCACGGCCGCCATCGCGGCGCTGCGGCAAAATCGCGGCATGCGTGTTTTGTCCCCCCTCGACAAGCTGCTCAGCGCAGCCGACTCCGCCATGCGCACGCTGGCCGCCCCGGCTGCCAGTGCCAGACGGCAGCCTCAACCCACCCAACAGGCTGCGCCCTTGAGTGCCGCCGACAAGGCGCTGTCGGGCGCGCTGATGCGCGTCAACCACGTCGGTGAAGTCTGCGCCCAGGCGCTGTACAACGCCCAGGCCCTGGCCACCCGCGATCCGGGCTTGCAGGCTCAACTGGATGAGGCGTCGCGCGAAGAAACTGACCACCTGGCCTGGACCCAGGCCAGGATCCAGGACCTGGGCAGCCACCGCTCGTACCTCAACCCCCTCTGGTACGCCGGGGCATTTGCCATCGGCTGGGTTGCTGGGCGCATCGGTGGCGACAAAGTCAGCCTGGGGTTCGTGGTGGAAACGGAACGTCAGGTCGAGGCCCACCTCAAAAGCCATCTGGATCGCCTGCCTGCCAACGACCTGGCCTCACGCGCGGTGGTGGCCCAGATGATGGTCGATGAACGCCACCACGCCGACATGGCCCAGCAAGCAGGCGGCATGGCCCTGCCGCTGCCCGCCCGGCTGCTCATGAAAGCCGCCGCCAAGGTCATGACGACGACGGCTCACCGCATCTGATCGCAGGACTGCGAGCCAGCCTGCCAGATTTGCGTCAGCCTGCTGAGCGCAGGAAACGCCCATAGACGGGATTGTCCGTTTCCTCTACGTGCGGATAGGCCAGCGTTCCCAGGAACTTGGCGAACGCCTTGTCGTCAGCCTGCGGCACCTGCATGCCGACCAGGATGCTGCCGAAATCGGCGCCCTGGTTGCGGTAATGGAACAACGAGATGTTCCAGTTGGGCCGCATCAGGCTGAGGAACTTGAGCAAGGCCCCCGGCCGCTCGGGAAACACGAAGCGCAGCAGGCGTTCCTGCCCGGCCAGCGGCGAGGCGCCGCCCACCATGTAGCGCACATGCTCCTTGGCCAGCTCGTTGTGGGTCAGATCCAACGCCTCGAAGCCGCTGCGCTCGAAATGCGCGGCAATTTTCGGGCTCTCGCCCTTGCGGTTGGTGGTCAAGCCGACGAACACGTGCGCTCGCTCAGGCCCGCTGATGCGGTAGTTGAATTCGGTGACGCTGCGCGGCCCGCCCGGCAGGCTGTCGATCTCTTCCAGAAAGCGCCGGAAACTGCCCCGCTCCTCGGGAATCGTCACCGCCAGCAAGGCCTCGCGCTCTTCCCCCATTTCCGATCGCTCGGCCACAAACCGCAGACGATCGAAGTTCATGTTGGCCCCGCACAGCACGGCGGCAAACACCTGACCCTTGAGCTTGTGGGTGCTCACGTACTGCTTGATGGCCGCCACGGCCATGGCCCCCGAAGGCTCGACGATGGAGCGCGTGTCCACGAACACATCCTTGATCGCTGCGCACACGGCATCCGTGTCCACCACCACGAAGTCGTCCACCAGCTCGCGCGTCAACCGGAAGGTCTCTTCGCCCACCAGCTTGACCGCCGTGCCGTCCGCGAACAAGCCCACGTCGGCGAGGGTCACGCGTTCGCCCGCGCGCACCGATTGCAGCATGGCATCGGAATCGGTCATCTGCACCCCGATGACCTTGATTTCCGGCCGCACGGTCTTGATGTACGCCGCCACGCCCGAGATCAAGCCCCCGCCGCCGATGGCCACGAACACCGCGTCCAGCTGGCCGGGGTGCTGCCGCAGCAACTCCATCGCGATGGTGCCCTGGCCGGCGATGACGTCAGGGTCGTCAAAGGGGTGCACAAAGGTCAGACCCTGCTCGCGCTGCAGGCGCTGGGCGTGGGTTGCCGCGTCGGAATAGCTCTCGCCGGCGAGCACCACCTCGCCCCCCAGGGCGCGCACGGCGTCCACCTTCAGCTGGGGCGTGGTGGTGGGCATCACGATCACGGCGCGGGTGCCCAGTTCGCGTGCGCCCAGCGCCACACCCTGCGCGTGATTGCCAGCCGAGGCACAGATGACGCCTTTGGCCAGCTGATCGGGCGTCAGGTGCGCCATCTTGTTGTAAGCGCCCCGCAGCTTGAAGCTGAAGACACTCTGCTGATCTTCACGCTTGAGCAGCACCTTGGACCCCAGGCGGCGGCTCAAGCTCTTGGCGGGATCCAGCGGGGTTTCCGACGCCACCTCGTAGACCTTGGCCGTCAGGATTTTCTGCAGGTAGTGCGACAACTCCAGCGGCGGGGTCTGCGCGGCGGGCACCTGCGGGGTTTTGACTTTCGCCTTGGCTGGACCATTCGCCTTGGCAGCCGCTTTGGGTTTGAGGGCTGCGGCTGCGGGCGTCGATGGGGACATCGGCTTGGTGGCTGCGGGTTTGGCGGATGCCCGTGCGGCGGGCTTGGTCGACCTCGACCGGGATGCTGATTCGCGCGTCATGAATGAGACCTCTATGGGGAGGCTGATCTTAGAGCGTGTTATGAACTTCCAGTAGCAGCCAGCACCCGAGCAGCAGCAGGGAGCATGAGCACCGCGAAGACCAGGAAATGCAGACCGCTGAGGACTTCGGATAGCCGCTCGTAGTCCCGCGAAAGCCGGCGGAATCTCGCCAGCCAGCCGAAGCTGCGCTCGACCACCCAGCGCCGGGGCAGCAGCACGAAGCCTTTCTTCGCCTCGGACAACTTCACGATCTGCAAGTCGATGCCGTTGTCCTTGGCTGCCTGACGTGCATTTGCTCCTGTGTAACCCTGGTCTGCCCACGCAGTCTCCACCGTATGGCCAGTTGCTTGCTGCACCGCTTCACACAGCCTGTTCACCTGCACTCGCTCCTGCTCATCGGCCGGGGTGACATGGACTGCCAGGAGATGGCCCAGGGTGTCCACTGCCATGTGGACTTTGCTGCCTCGCTTGCGCTTGTAGCCGTCGTAGCCTGCGCGCGGGCCGCTCTCGCAGCTCGACTGCAAGGTGCGTCCGTCCATCACCGCTGCGCTCGGCTGGCCCTGGCGGCCTTGGGCTACTCGAATGATGGACCGCAGGTCCGACACCATCGCCTCGAAACAGCCGGCGTCCAGCCACCGGCGGCTTTGTTGATACACAGCCTCCCACGGCGGCAGGTCATTGGGCAGCATGCGCCACGGAGCACCTGCCCGGACCAGCCAGCGTAGCGCGTTGAAGACTTCGCGCAGGTCGTGTTCACGCTGTGGGGCGTGTTGGTCCATCAACGTCAGATACGGTGCAGCGAAGCTCCATTCTTCATCGCTGATGTCCGTCGGGTAGGGCTTGCGGGGCATCGCCGCACTCTACCTGCGGCAATTTCTTCATCGATCAAAGTTCATAACACGCTCTAAGTCCCCCGAAGCCCCGCGCTCTGCCCCCTCGGCTCAGCGCGAGCAGGCCCGGCGCGCGCCCAAAAAAAAAGCCCCGAGTTGAAGAACTCAGGGCTTGAACCACCTTTTTTGAGGGGTGGAGGAGACAAACGGTGCAACAACGTTTGTTGCTGCGATGGGTCGATTGTAAACCGACCATTGCTGCACTGCACCACAAAATGCTTAGAGCGATGCCTCTAGACCTCGAAATGTGAAAAATTTCTGAGCCCGCATGGGCGAGTCGCCCTGGGCTGGCCTACACTCCGCGCTCATCGTTGCTATTTTGCAACGGTGAGCTTTTTTCCGACCAAAAAGGATGCACAGATGGAATGCACGGTGAGTTGGACCGGCGCTGCGGGTGGCCGCTCGGCCATGGGCTTCGTGGCTGAAACCGGCAGTGGCCACACGCTGGTGATGGATGGCGCGCCCGATGCGGCACGGCCCGAGAACGGCGGCCAGAACCTGGCACCCCGCCCCATGGAAACCGTGCTGGCGGGCACCGGCGGCTGTACCGCCTACGACGTGGTGCTCATCCTCAAGCGCGGCCGCCACGACGTGCGGGGCTGCTCGGTCAAGCTGACCAGCGAGCGCGCGGACACCGACCCCAAGGTCTTCACCAAGATCCACATGCATTTCACGGTGACGGGCAAGGATGTGCCCGATTCGGCCGTGGCGCGTGCGGTGGCCATGAGTCACGAGAAGTACTGCTCGGCCAGCATCATGCTGGCCAAGACGGCCGAGATCACCACCAGCTTCGAGGTGGTGGCCGCCTGAACCCCAGGCGCGCCGGCCTTCCGCGGACGCACTGGGCCAGCCACAGAACTTCCGGCCTGAGCGCCCGCGCGCGCGGACCGGCCTGGGACCATGAGTCCCATCCAAGCTGGGGTTGACCGTCGACCGCTGGGGCGTCAGCGAACTGGACCAGCGCCCTTCCGGTGACCATGGTGCATGGGTGGCATTTCAGCCGCGGCCATCGCTGCGGTGATGAGCGCGGCGGGATTCGTGCGGGCGGCAAGCGGGCGTTCCCATCCTGCGGCACAGGCGATGCCAGGATCCGCTCCGATGAAACGGTGGCACCGGGCGTTGCAGGCACGGCCGACACGGATTCACCCTGCAAGCCAACGTGCCCTCACGACACGGAGATCTGCCTCGCCGGCATTCACCATGCTCCGCGAAGGCCACAGGAGTATGACCGAATTACCGTTTACTCATGAACGGTGATCGCCGCATACTCCTCAAAAGTGCCACAAGACCAGCGTTGACCCAGAGCAACCTCAGGCTGGCACGGCCTCACGCTCAAACAGGGCCAGGGCACCGCGCAGCTGGGCCTCGGCACCCTGCACCATCCTGCTGACGACCTCTTCGCAGGTCGGCACATCGTCGAACAGGCCCACAACCTGGCCGGCGCAGATCAGGCCGTGCTGCGAGTCCCCGTTTTCCAGCGCTTCGCGCCCCGTCGGGCCGCTGATGAGGTGCTTGATGGCGTCGTAGTTCGACGCATCGCCCAGCCGCTTCTCGATCGCCACGATCTCCTCGCTGACGGCGTTGCGCCAGAAACGGCCCGTGCGCTTGATCGACCGTTTGATCAGCTGCGTGTCCAGGATGGTCGAGCTGGCCAGCGCACGCTTGATGTCGTCGTGAATCGGCGACTCCTGCGTCACCATGAAGCGCGTGCCCACGTTCACGCCGTCGGCGCCCAGCGTCAGCGCGGCAGCCATGCCCCGCCCATCGGCAATGCCGCCCGACGCGATCACGGGCACCTTCACCGCGGCCTTGGTGGCCGGCACGATCAGCAGGGCCGCCGTGTCGTCTTCCCCGGGGTGACCCGCGGCTTCAAACCCGTCGATGGAGATCACATCCACCCCCAGTCGCTCGGCCGCCAGGGCGTGCCGCACCGAGGTGCATTTGTGGATGATGGTGACGCCCGCGCGCTTGAAGCGCTCGACCACGGGGCCGGGGTTGTTGCCGGCGGTCTCCACGATGCGGATGCCGCTGTCCACGATCGCGTCGATCCACTCGTCGTACGACACGGCTGCGCCCAGCATGGTCAGCGTCAGGTTCACGCCCAGGGGTTGATCGGTCAAGGCCTGGGCGCGCGCGATTTCGATGCGCAGCGCTGCGGGCGTGGGCTGGGTGCGGGCGGTGACCATGCCCAGGGCGCCCGCATTGGAGACAGCGGCAGCCAGCTCGGCGCGGCCCACCCATTGCATGCCCCCCTCGACGATGGGGTAACGGGTGCCAAGCAGTTCGGTGATGCGGGTTTTCATGTGAAGCCAACCAGGTGAGCGGCGGCCCATGCCGCCAATGCCGGCCATGGTGCCGACAAAAGCGCCGTGTGGCAGTCACGCGTTTGCAGGCCGCCCGCTGGCGCGCTGCCCCGCGATGGCTGGCCCGACAGACGCCAAAGCGTCGATTCGTGTTGGCCGAGAGGTGCCCCGACCCAAGTTCGCCAGGGTCGATGCCGCACACACCGTTCCGGCTACGACGGCGCCGGTGTCCGTGCCGTTCTCGGCCGGCGGCCCGACCGACGGCTTTCACAGCGCGTGAGGTGTGATGCGATGGACCGCCGCGGTGGCGGCAACGCCCAACCGTGTGGGCGGGCTCGGTGTCCAAACGCCCCTACCGGCAGAGAGGCAGAGAGGCAGAGAGGCAGAGAGGCAGAGAGGCAGAGAGGCAGAGAGGCAGAGAGGCAGAGAGTATGGCCAACATTTCGATGGTATCGAAACGGGATGCCAGCCATACCCTTCGATCTCATCAAACCCTCTGAGCTGGATCGGGGGCTCACGACCTGCGGCGGCGTGGCGACATCCTGGTGTTGCGAACCGGCCATCCCGCCTCGCCCAACGTCGCATGACACGCAGGCACCGCGCCTCGCGTGTCATGCCGCGCGCGGACCACCGCTCAGTGACGATGCCCAGGTGGCCCGTAACCGTCCGGGCCCCGACCGTTGGGGCCGCGCCCCGGGGGACCGCGGCGATCGTCGTGGCGGTCCCAGCGGCGATCGTCGCGGTCATGTCGATCATGCCGATCGTGGACGCGATGCGGCGGTGCCGACACATGCCGCGGGGGCGGTGCCGCATGGCGCGGTGGCGGCGGCCGGTGCCCGCGCACGAACGGCCGCGACCAGTGGCCATTCGGCCCCACATCCACGAAATAGACCGGTGCGCGGCAGGCGTCATAGCGGCCACAGTACCGGCGCCAATTGGCCCGTTCATACGGCGCGGCATAGATGTAGACGGGCGCAAGCCCGCGCGCCGGCTGCACATACACCGGCTGCGCCGAGACCAGGGGCGGCACACCGCCCAGGTTGCCAATGTCGATGCGGCCGAACACCCCCGGGGCGAGCACGCCCGACACGGAAGCGCCGATGTAAGTCTGCGCCTGCACACCGGCGCCCACGAGCAGGGCGCACAGCGTCACGCTGGCTTTGGTGAAGAGGTTCATCGTGGTCCATCCTTTCGGTGTGAACGCAGCGCTGCAACCCATGTGCCGCGGGCGCTCGTCCTGGGAAGCCATTGCACCGCAACTCGGTGAAGCGTGTGCAAAGGCCCGGTCAACGCGTGTAACCAAGGGCGGCCCACCCAGTCAGTCGATCATTCCGCCAGGGCACCGCTGTCCCGCGCGGCACCGTGCCATCACACCGGGTGTTGATCTGCCGGCTCTCTTTGCCGCTTCCTCGTTGTCAGATTCACATCACAATGGTTTAATCATTCCGAATTACATTGCAAAGTGCAACAAGGCGAGGAAAGGACTGAGCATGAAAGTCTTTCGATTGGGAACGCATGCGTTGCTGGCAGATGATGAACGGCTGATCCGCAACCTGATGCGCATGTTCAGCCACGACCCCACCTTCCGTTGGCAATACAGCGAAGGTTCTGAATTCGATGTTTTGGTGATCGATGCCAAGAAAATCGAGGACACCCGCATCAAGCGCACCGCCCGCACGGTGTTACGCTTGAGCGACGTTGCCGTGCCGAACGACGATCACGTCCTCACGCGTCCTCTTCAGGCCTCGGCGTTTCGCAATTGGCTGCTTGATGCGGAGTCGGCCTTGACCCATTTTTCCCGCCCTGCGAGCACCCTGGCGCCCCGCGAGCCGTCCAGGCGCAAAGCTTCGTCGTCCGAGCCCAAGGCCTTGCGGTTCAAGCTGCGCAGCTGGCCGCCTGCGATCATGATGCACAACGACGCGCACCGGCAGCAAATGGCACAGCTGCTGTCGGTCGATGCCTTCGAGGTGACCGAGCTGGCCCAAATCACGGGCGCCCCCCTGGCCGAATGCCAGGCCTTTGTGCGCAAGCTGCAACTGGTGGGGTTGCTGGACCTGGTCAGCGTGGACCGCGAATCCGGCCCGGCCACCTTGCCCATGGACGAAGAGGACTTCGGCGCCGAAACGGCGATTGCCGACGAGCCCGTGGGCAAGTCCGGCTTCAGCGCCACCATTGGCCGCCTGCGCGAGCGCCTGCGTCTGTGAGCCAGTATCCCGCCACTGCCGTTTGACATCAAACGGCAGCAAAGGCATACCCTCTTTTCTTCCTAAACCGCACGACCCAGAGCGGCTCCAGCGCGCGATCCGCTCGCCAGCGGAACATCGGGTTGGCCGCCTCATCGCCCCGCGCTCAGAGGCGAACCGGTGCTTGGACCTCCTCGCAACGCCCGAACGGGTCGATGCGCGGCTGAAGGTTGTCAACACCACCACGGCTCCGCATGGCGATGGCTTTGCCATCGATGCGATCGTTGGCGATCCGTGGATGTGCCGAATGCCGCGTCAGCGGCCGCGGCTACGCTGCGAGCGGGCGGCCTGAGCGCCCGCCCGCACACCCGGCAACCGTGGGCGCTCTGGAGCCATCCGGACACCTGGGAACCGGCTGAGGCCGGCGTGATCCAGACGCCCTGAAGTGCTGGAGGCTGTGGGCGGTCATGACCAGATCCAGAGGCCACGCAAGCGGTCCGCGGCCCGAACCTGCGCACCCGGGTCTACGCGGGCTCACCTCCCCAGCCATGTCATCACCGCCGCATGCGTTCAAGACGGTGCCAGGATTGAGCGCCCGCTGAACCTCACACGGCATCGCCGTGTTCGGTGCTGGGCACCACGAACACGGGAATCGTCGTGTTCTGCAGCACGCTTTCGGCCACGCTGCCCAGCACCAGCTTCTCGAGGCCCTTGCGGCGGCTGGATCCCATGACGATGAGCTCGGCCTGCGCCTGGGCGGCGGCGTGCAAGATGCCACGCCAGGCGGTGGCTTCTTCCACCACGGCGGTTTCAACGGGTTGGCCGGCGGCCCGCAGCGCCAGGCTGGCGGCCTGCAAGGCCTGCTCGCCGGCGGCACGCGCTTCGCCCACGGCATCGCTCTGGCCATAGGCGAATTCCGAACTCACGCCAACAAAGGGCTGGGGGTCCAGCACGTACACCGCGGTCAGGCGCGAGCCGAAGGTGCGCGCCAGCACCACGGCCTTGTCCAGCACCTCTTTCATGGCCGGTCGGCCGTCAATGGGCACCAGGATGTGTTTGAACATGGCATGAACTCCTTTCGGTGTGGCAGATGGACGGGTCAATGGGCACACCGGCGAATCGGCGGCCCTCCGAACCGAAGGGTGCAGCAGGCCTCAGGGCCCATCGCGGCTGGGGCAGCACGGCGCAGGCAACGGTCAGACCTGGTCGTCGGGAAAACCGCGCTGCCGCAAGGTCACAACCAGTGTATCGCGATGACCAGGGCGCGTGTCCATCGGCTGAATGGGCGTACTCTCATGGATGACCCGCGCATCGTCGAGCAGCAGCACCGACCAGGGCTCGCTCAGCGTGAAGCGCACCCCGTGCGGGCCCTGGGCCTCGAACACGCGGGTTTCGCCGCCCTTGATGCCCTGGCGGTCGATCAGGAACACCGCGACCAGGTCGACGCCGTCTCGGTGCGCGCCCTCGGGCGTGGGCCGGCCAATGCCGCTGGCGGTGTCGATGCGGAACTGGTGCGCCTCGCCAAACCAGTGCAGCACGCCCTCCGGCCGCTGCACCGGGTGGGCCGCACGCACGCCGTCGGCCAGCCGGCTGAGCCAGACCAACAGGGCCCGCCAGGCCGGGTCGCGGCGCGTGCGCTCGGCAATGGGGTCGAACCACCGCGCCATGCCGCCGTGCAACGCGTTGTAGGCCACGGGCTGCCAGTGGGCGCGGTGCGGCACGTCATGCACCGCCTGGCGGTCGTCCACCACGAACGACGCATGGCGCCGGCGCCGGTAGCGGCCGCCGTCCTTCAAGTGGGGGTCGGGCGGCAGGTGGTCCCAGTCGGCGACCAGCGCCTGCAAGTCGGCTGGCGTCACCCCCGCCAGTTGCGCCACGGAAACGGCATCCAGCACCGCATAGCCGGCCGAGTGGAGCCGGGGCAGCACCGCATCGGCCGGGGTGAGAGGGGGCGAGAGGTCGACAGGCATGGCAGGCACACAGCAAAGTCAGGACAAACCGCCAGCATACGCCGCATGCGCTGCCTGCTGGCCGCGCAGCGGATACCGCCGCGAAGGCATCGACCCTTGGTGGCAGCAACCGCACCTCGCCATGCGCAGGCCCGCAGCCGTGCAGCAGAGATTGAGCGGGCAAGCGGGGTGGGCCAGCGCTGGCACGCCGGGCCCAATCGGAACTCACTGGACAACCATCACCCGTATCCAATCACGACCGTCATCTAACCAACGACCTTTGCTTGATACTGCCACCCTAGAACCTGACGCCGCGGTGCACGCGACCGCCGGCGACCCCTTGCCCCAGCGCCTCACCCAAGCCCGTGACGCTGTCCGTGCCGTTCCGCTCGGCAGCGTCCTCGATTCCCCGCTGCGCGCTCTGGCGCCAGCTTAGGGACCGAGCATGTGGCAGCGCTCGCCTGATGATGTACGGAGGCGCGCGCGTGCCCACGAACGGCGACTGCCCGAACGCCCCCAGGCCCACGATGGTGTTCGTGGGCTTCAAAGGTGAGGGCCGGATACCGCCCGGTTTGATCCAGCTCGGCCAGGGGATGCGCCTGGCCAGAACGCCGCACTCGCGCTGGCCACTCAGGCGCCGCGACGCCCAAGGCCCGCTCAGCGCGGGTAGGCCATGACCTCGGCGCGCTGCTCGCCCAGGCCGGCGACGCCCAGCGTCAGCACATCGCCCTTGCGCAGGAAGCGCGGGCTGGGTTTGCCGTCCTCGTGCCGGCCCATGCCGACCCCGGCAGGCGTGCCGGTGGCGATGACATCGCCCGGGTGCAGGCTCATGAACTGGCTGACGTGGCTGACCAACTCGGCGACCGAGAAGATCATGTGGCGCGTGTTGCTGGCCTGCATGCGCACGCCGTTCACCGCCAGCCACAGGTCCAGCTTCTGGGGCTGGGGCACCTCATCGCGCGTGACCAGCCAGGGGCCAATGGGGCCGAAGGTGTCGCAACCCTTGCCCTTGTCCCAGGTGCCGCCGCGCGCCATCTGGAACTGGCGCTCGCTCACGTCGTTGACGATGGTGTAGCCGGCCACGTGCGACAGCGCCTCGCGCTTGCTGACGTGGCGTGCCAGCGTGCCGATGACCACGGCCAGCTCGACCTCCCAATCGGTGTGCGTCGAGCCTTTGGGCAGGACGATGGGGTCGTTCGGCCCCTGGATGCAGCTGGTGGCCTTGAGGAAGACCACGGGCTCCTTGGGCTCGGGCAGGCCGGTTTCGGCCGCGTGGTCGGCGTAGTTCAGGCCGATGCCGATCAGCTTGCCCACACTGGCCACGGGGCAGCCCAGGCGCGGGTTGCCGCCGACCAGCGGCAGGCGCTTGAGCGCACGTTTGGCGAGCTTGGCCAGGCCCTCGCTCGACAGGGTCTCGGCATCGATGTCGGCCACCACGCCCGAGAGGTCACGCAAGCGGCCGTCTTCGTCGAGCACGCCGGGCTTTTCCTGTCCCATGGGGCCAAATCGCACGAGCTTCATGGCTGCAGCATTCCAAATGAGTAAGGCGACGCCGGTTTGCGCCCAGCGTCAAAAACAAAAGGAGTATGGCCAATTTCCCGTTCAGCAGACAACGGGAAATCGCCAATACTCCTGAAATTAAAAAATGTGGTGACGGCTCAGTGCGAACGGATCATGGTGCCGTAGGCCTGATCGGTCAGGATCTCGAGCAGCATGGAATGCGGCACGCGGCCGTCCACGATGTGCACGGCGTTGACCCCACTCTTGGCGGCGTCGATGGCGCCGGCCAGCTTGGGCAGCATGCCGCCCGAGATCGTGCCGTCCTCGATCAGCTCGTCGATCTGGCGCGCGGTCAGCTCGGTGATGAGCTGGCCCTGCTTGTCGAGCACGCCCGGGATGTTGGTCAGCATGACCAGCTTTTCGGCCTTGAGCACCATGGCCAGCTTGCTGGCCACGACGTCGGCGTTGATGTTGTAGCTCTCGTTGTCGGTGCCAAAGCCGATCGGGCTGACCACGGGGATGAAGGCATCGTCCTGCAGGGCCTTGACAACGCCGGGGTCGATGGCCTCGATCTCGCCCACCTGGCCGACGTCGTATTCCTTGCTCGGGTCCTTGTGGTCGACCATCTTGAGCTTACGCGCGCGGATCAGGCCGCCGTCGCGTCCCGTCAGGCCCACGGCCTTGCCGCCAGCCTGGTTGATCAGGCCCACGATGTCCTGCTGCACCTCGCCAGCCAGCACCCATTCGACCACCTCCATGGTCTCGGCGTCGGTCACGCGCATGCCCTGGATGAATTCGCCCTTCTTGCCCAGGCGGCCCAGGGCGGCTTCGATCTGCGGCCCGCCGCCGTGCACCACCACGGGGTTCATGCCCACCAGCTTGAGCAGCACCACGTCTTCGGCGAAATCGGCCTGCAGGGCCGGGTCGGTCATGGCATTGCCTCCGTATTTGATGACCAGGGTCTTGCCATGGAACTTGCGGATGTAGGGCAAGGCCTGAGCGAGGATCTCGGCTTTGTCGCGCGGCGCAATGCGGCTGACATCAACGTCGGTGGTATCGGTCATGGTGATCGTGTGAGTGGGAAGGTGCCCGTCAGGCAGGCCGCAATTTTAGTGTCCGCGCCCGGTGCATCCGGCCGCAGCCCGTCATTCGCCATCGCGCTCGCGCCAGCCCAGCGGCAGGCGCACGAAGCGCTGGGCCTTGAAGCGCACCAGCGCCACATAAGCCGCCACATACGACACGGCGAACAGCGCACAGAACGCGGCCAGCACGATGCTGTAGCGCCAGAACAGGATGGCCGGCACCACGGTCAAGCCGATGAACCCCCACAAATAGGGCGCCGTGCGGTTGTTGCGCGACAACAGGCGTTGCGCCTCGTCGCCATCGAGCACCGAACGCACGATGCGCCGGTAGACCAGCTGGTGCAGGTGCAGGGCATCGGCCATGCCCGGCGAATCGCCCCGCGCCATCTTGCGGTAGATCGAAAACAGCGTCTCCCACACCGGGTAGATGAGCAGCAGCATGGGGAACCATGGCGAAACGATGGGGTGGCGCTGCACCAGCGTGATGCTGAGGATGGCCACGACCGAGCCCCAGAGGTAGGCGCCCGAATCGCCCGCGAAGATCAGCCCCCGCGGGTAGTTCCAGACCAGGAAGCCCGCCGTGGCCGCCGCCAGCGCGATGGCGATGGCCGCCAGTTGCCGGTCACCGACCTGCAGGGCCACGTGCGCCAGTGCCAGGCACACCACCACCGCCATCACCCCCGCGAGGCCGTTGTAACCGTCGATGATGTTGAAGGCGTGCGGCAAGCCGGCCACGGCCAGCACCGCCAGCCCCATGCCCAGCCAGGGCCAGGCGCGCCAGCAGTCGTCCAGCGCGGCAAAGCCCAGCCGCGTGACCGACAGCTGCAGCAAGGCCACGGCCAGGCACCCGGTGCCCAGGCTGAGCAGCAGCCGCCACCGCGGCCCGACGCGCTGGGTGATGTCGTCCAGCAGGCCGCCCATGAACGCGGGCGCCAGCACCAACAGCCAGACGGGCAGCCGCAGTTGGTCGAAAGCGATGTTGCCGGCCTGATGCAGACGCTGCAGCACGGGGATGGCCGCCAGCCCGACGGCCCAGCCGATGAGCACCCCCAGACCGCCCAGGCGCGAGACCTGGCCGGCGTGGAAGCGCTGCGGAGCCTCCAGCGAATACGGTCTGGAGAGCTTGCGGAACGCACGCCTCACCCACAACGTGCCCATCAGGGACACCATGAAGGCCACCCAGGCCAGCGCAATCATCGGCGTTCACTCTCCAGATCTGATGCTGGCCCTGGCGAGGCCAACGACACCACGGCGCCCAGGCGCAGCGACCGGCCATCCTCTGGCTCAACCGCCCACGCCGCCGCCGGCACTTCGCCCGGCACAGGGCCGGGCGGCAGCCCATGGGCAAGCCAATCGGGCTCGCCGAAAAAACCGCGCATGGTAGCATTTCGGGCTTTTGTCCATGGGTTGCCCTGGCAGGCCCGGCACGCTCACCGCCCTGAACACCGCCCGCCAGCGACCACCCGCATGGCCCGCAACCGGCACCCCTTTTTCTGGTTGCCCTGGATTCGATGGATGCCCCATGACCACCCGTCACCCGTCCCTGCATGTCTATGAGCGGACGATTGATCTGAGCGAACGCACCTCGCTGTCCGTCATCGCCAGCCAGATCCCGCCCCACGCCCGCATCCTCGACCTGGGCTGCGGCAGCGGCGCCATCGGACAGTACCTCTCGCGCCAGGGCGCTGCGGTCACCATCGACGGCCTGACCATCAGCGACGACGAAGCCCGGCTCGCCCGCGCCGTCTACCGCCGCGTGGAGGTCGCCAACCTCGACGACTGCGACTTGGTCGCGCTGTTCGGTCAGGGTCAGTACGACGTCATCGTCTGCGCCGATGTGCTGGAGCACGTGCGCGGCAGCGAACGCGTGCTGGCCCAATGCCGCCAGCTGCTGGCGCCGGGCGGCAAGGCCCTGCTCTCCATCCCCAACGCCGGCTATGCCGGCCTGATCGCCGAGCTGATGGCGGGCGAATTCCGCTACCGCGCCGAAGGCCTGCTCGACGAAACGCACGTGCGCTTCTTCACGCGGCAGACCCTGCTGCGCTTCCTGCAGGCCGGGGGCTGGGCCGTGGACCGGTTCGAGGTCATCGAACGCGCCCTGCCCGAGTCGGAGTTCCAGGTCGCCTTCGATGCCATGCCGCCGGCTGTGGCCCGATACCTGCTGGCCCTGCCCGATGCGCAGACCTACCAATTCATCGTCAGCACCCACCCGGACGCGGCCCGCACCGCGGCCGAGCCCATGGGCGGTGCGCAGTCCACCGCGCTGACCGAGGACACGCACTTTCCCGCGCAGCCGCTGTTCTCGGCAGAGCTGTTCACGGCGCTGAATGGCAACTTTCAGCAAGAGGGCAAGCTGCGTGCCCGCGGCGTGATCGGGCAAAGCCCGCAAACCCTGCACTTCGCGCTGCCGGACCAGCCCTTCGACAGCGTCAAGTTCGACCCCGCCGACCGCCCGGGCTTCTTTCGTTTCTTTGCCGCCCGCCTCGTCGACGCGCACGGCACGCTGCTGTGGCAGTGGCAAGCCAGCGAAGCCCCCCGCTGGCTGACGCAGGCGCCCAGCGCCGGCATCGTCTTCCCGCCGGCCTGGGACATGGCCCCGGCACTGGTCGGCCTGCTGCACGGCGATGACCCCTGGGTTCGGCTGCCCATTCCGCCCCAGGCCCTGCTCGCCGCGCAGGGCGGCTCGCTCGACATCGACGTGGGCTGGCCCATGTCGGCCGACTACCAGGCCCTGGCCGGGGTCGCGCAGGACCTGCAACTCGCCATCGACCGGCTGCATGAGGCCAAGGCCGACGGCGAGCAGACGCGGGACGCACGCATTCATGCCCTGAGTGCACAGCTGCGCGCCCTGCAGGTCGAACGCAACCACCTGGCCCTGCAGGCCGAGCAGAACGACGCCTTGCGGCAGCAGAAGCAGGACCTGCTGAGCCAGTGCAACGTGCTGAGCCGCGAACGTGACCAAGCGGTCGCCCACGTGCACACCATTGAAAATTCCACCGTGTTCCGCGCCACGCGTCCCATCGTGCACGCCAAGATGCGCCTGGACCGGCTGCTGGGGCGCAGCCCGGCCGGGAAAGACCCCGAAACCACCATGTCCGCCCCCGAATCCCACCCCGTGACCCCACCCAGCTTCCCGGTGGACGTCATCGTGCCCGTCTACAAAGGCCTGGCCGACACCCAGCTGTGTGTGAACTCGGTGCTGCACAGCACCTGCCAGACCCCCTGGCGCCTGCTCATCATCAACGATGCGAGCCCGGAGCCCGAGGTCACCGCGTGGCTGCGCGAGGTGGCCCAGACCGACGCCCGCATCACGCTGCTGGAAAACGGCGACAACCTGGGCTTTGTGGGCACCGTCAACCGGGGCATGGCCGCGTCGGGCGAGCACGACGTGCTGCTGCTGAACTCGGACGCGGAAGTCGCCGGCGACTGGCTGGACCGCATCCGCGCCAGCGCCTACAGCGACCGCCAGGTGGCCTCAGTGACGCCGTTCTCCAACAACGCCACCATTTGCAGCTACCCGCGTTTCTGCCAGGACAACGACCTGGCCTCCGGCTGGACCACCGCCGAGCTCGACCAGCTGATGGCCGCCACCAACCCCGGCCAGGCCGTGGACGTGCCCACGGGTGTCGGCTTTTGCATGTACATCCGCCGCGATGCGCTGAACGCGCTCGGCCTGTTCGACGTCGAGCACTTCGGCAAAGGCTATGGCGAAGAGAACGACTTCTGCATCCGCGCCCAGAACGCCGGCTGGCGCAACCTGCACCTGCTGGACACCTTTGTGCACCACTCGGGCGGCGTGAGCTTCGGCGACGCCAAAAGCCCGCGCGAGCGCGCCGCCATGGAGACCCTGCGGCGCCTGCACCCCCAGTACGAAGGCGACGTGATCCGGTTCCTGAAGCGCGACCCGGCCCAACTGGCCCGCCTCGCGGCCGACGTGCGCCGCGTGCTGCGCGAGCCCCGCCCCGTCATCCTGGCGGTGCTGCACGACCGGGCCGGCGGCACCGAGCGTCACGTCGATGAGCTCGCGGCCCGCCTGGCCTCGCAGGCGCTGTTCCTGGTGTTGCGCCCCGCCAAGGGCCAGCGCCTGAGCCTGCGCCTGGCGGGCTCGGACGAGGCCTTCGAGCTGCTGTTCCAACTGCCCGACGAGTGCGACGCGCTGGTGGGCGTGCTGCGGGCCTTTGGCGTCAGCCACATCCACTTCCACCACCTGCTGGGCCATGGCCCCGAGGTGATGGGCCTGCCGCGCCGGCTCGGGGCGTCGTACGACTTCACCGCGCACGACTACCACGTGCTCACGCCTCAGATCACGCTGACCGATGCCACCAGCCGCTACACCGGCGAGGACGGCTCCGGCAACGCCACGTTGGCCCGGGACGAGCCGCTGCTGCCCGCGGGCGACTCCATCCACGCCTGGCGCAAACGCCACGTCGACTTCTTCATGGCGGCGCGCTACGTGCTGGCCCCCAGCCGCGACGTGCTCTCGCGCCTGAGCAAGCTGGCACCGGCCGCCCCCTTCCGCCATGTGCCGCACACCGACCTGGCCGGCCTGACGCTGCCCGCACCCCAGCCGGCCGCGCGGGGTGCCGACCGCCCCTTGCGCATCGTCGTCATCGGCGCCCTCAGCGCCATCAAGGGCGCCGACCTGCTCGAGGACGTGGCGACGGCCGCGCGCAAGCAGCAGCGGCCGCTGGAGTTCCACCTGATCGGCTATGGCTACCGCAAGCTGCGCACCCTGCCCAAGGCCAACCTCACCGTGCACGGCGCGTACGAGGAAGAGGAGCTGCCCGAGCTGCTGACGTCCATCGCGCCCGACCTGGTCTGGTTTCCCGCGCTGTGGCCTGAAACCTATTCCTACACCCTCAGCGCCTGCCTGCAGGGCGGCTGGCCCGTGGTCGTGCCCGACATCGGCGCTTTCGGCGAGCGCGTGGCGGGACGGGCCTGGAGCTGGATCCAACCCTGGAACACCGACGTGGGCGAGTGGCTGGCGTTCTTCGACCGCGTGCGGGGCGAGCACTTTGCCACCGGCACCCCGCCCGCCTTGCCCACGCACCACGAAGACCCGGCGACCGTGGCCGCGCTGCAGCACGTGCCGGCCCAACCGGCCACCTGGTACAGCGACGCCTACCTGCAGCACCTGCCCGTGGCCAGCCACGCCGGACCCGATCGCGCCATGCTGGCCGCGCACCTGCCCAGCCGTTACACGCACGACCTGGGGACGGAAACCCGCAGCGGCGCCCTGTCGGCCCTGGTCTGGCTGCGCTCGCTGCCCGTGCTGTCCAGCGTCGCCCGTGCCATCCCGCAAAGCATGCAGACCCGCGTCAAGAGCTGGCTGGTGCGCTGATGCACCCAGGGTAGACGCGCAGCAGCGCCCGCCGCCAACCGCTTCCGTCACCGCCCCGGGTTGGCTGCTCCTCGGTGGGCCCACCCACTTGAGGGCGCACACGCACCCGCAGCGCGCCAGATCGGCGGTGACGCAGGTCTGGCCCTGGCCCGAAGCACAGGCGGCGATGAGCCGGTCGCGCCATCGGACATGCAGAGCAACTGGGAGTATCGGGCGTTTCCGATGAACAACTCATCGGAAACGCCCGATACTGGCATGAATGCATCCCGGCCGGGCGCACGCGGTGAACGCTGAAGCCTGCACATGGGCAGGCTCAGCCGATTGCTGCCTGGCCCGAGGTCGGGGTTGGGGCGTCGATGCAGCCTTGAACCTTTGACATGGCGTATCAAGCTGCGCCGATGATTTTTTCATCGGCCATGACTGCATACGGGGTCAAACACACCCGAACCATCACACAGCGATTCGGCCCAGGCTCAGGACCCGATCCGGCGTTGCAGCGGTTTGCGCTGCCACGACACGGCCCAGACCAAGACCCCCAGCAGGATCAGCAGGCCCTTGAGGTCCAGGCCAGGCACCGGCATCACGGCCGACGGCCCGGCGTTGACGGTGGCGCCCGACGGGTTGTTGCCCGCCGATGGATCGACGCCCCCGTCGCGGTCGTTGGCGGCGCCTGTGCCGCCAGTCACCGGGATGCCCTCGCTGCCCACGGGCACCGTGAAGCTGACAGTGCAGGTCAGGCTGCCACCGGGCGCGAGCTGGGTTGGTGCACCGCAGATCGGGACAGGGCTGCCCGGCAGGCTGCCGGCATTGGGCACGCTGCAGAAGGCCTGGTCGGCCACGGCGCTGCCGACGTTGGTGCAGGTGACGGTGCACTGCACCACTCCCCCGTAGGTGGGCGACGCCGGCAAACACGTGGTCGCGCTGGTCATGTCCGTCTGCATGGCCAGGGCAAACAGGTTGCCGGTCGAGCCGGTGGTCGGCACGGTGAGGGCGATGGTCAAGGCGTCCACGCTGCCGGCCACGCCGGTGTCGAGCGGCCCCTGGCTTGCAGGATCACCGGTCTGGCCCGTCTGCGTGTACCGGGCCTGGTGGCCGGCGGGCGGCACGGCCACCAGGCTGCAGGACGCCTGGGCGGGCACGGCCGCGAAGCTGAAGTGGCCGCTGCTGTCCGTGAGGGTGGTGAGGGGGCCGATCTCCGGTGCGGTACAGGTCAAGGTCACCGTGTGCACGGCGACGCCCGGGTCGATGGCCGCGCCGTCATCCTGGGTGTTGGGCGACGTGGCGGACTCGACATAGACGCGGCCGGACACCTCGACCAGTTGCTCGATCACGGTCGCGGCACAGGCCCGGGTGGCGTCCGCCGCGCACGCGTTCTCGACGAGGGGCGGCTGGAAGCCGGCTGGCGGATTGGTCAGGCCCACCGAGTTGATCAGCGCCGTGTTGAGCGCCGCCGTGTCGGCCGCGGTCCCGGTCACCGTCAGGGTTCTGCTGCTGTTCGCCGCCACATCGATCACCCAGCCGATCTGGCCACCGGCCGCTGCACCGTCGTGCACGCCGCCATCGCTGGCCGACGCGAACACCAAGTCGGCCGGCAGCGCATCGGACACGGCCACCCCAATGGCCGGCAAGGGCCCGGCGTTGTGAACGGTGACGGTGTAGGTCAAGGTGTCGCCCCGGGCCGCCCGGGCGCGATCGACGACTTTGCCGATCGTGAGCTGGCTGTCGTCCGTGCCGCGCAGGCCGACCGGTCGGCCATCCACGGGCAGCATGCGGTCACCGCTGGAGTAGGCCGCCACGGCGGCGGCGTTGTTGTAGGCCATCTGGCCGCGGCTCACCCCCGCGATCGTGACGTTGAACTCTACCGCAAAGGCGCTGCCCGCGTTGTAGACCTGCGAGGACGTGACCTTGAGCGCCTTGACGCCGGCCGGGCCACCCGCGACCGCCGCGGGGTTGCTGACCCAGTCGTTCACGCACCCCGCAGGCTGTGCGGGGTAGACGTCGGCGCGGCAGGCGTTGGCCGAACCCGAGTATTCGACCGTCACCCCCGAGGGCAGCGGCGTGACCATGCCGGCGAACACCACCGGGAATGCGCTGTTGCGTGGCACGTTGCTGGCCGTGCGCAAGTCCCCCAGGCCAGGCAGGACGTCATAGAACACGACGTTTTGCAATGGCGTGCCACCCGTGTTGGTCCAGCGCACGCGATACCGGGCACTGCCCCCGGTGAGCGAGACGTTGCCGGGATCGCCGAAGTTGCGGTAGACGGCATCCAGGTTGCCGCGCACCTGCTTGTCGATGTCGAAAGCCCCGGCGCCGGTGCCGGGTCGTGCCACGCTGATGGTGTGCTGGCAATGCGCCGTCGCGGGCCCGTAGCCGCTTTCGTTCAGCGGGTCGGTCGGGCTGTAGACGTTGACCGTGTTGGTCAGGTGGCGGCAGGTGGTGGACAGGTTGTCGAGCTCGGGCGCAAAAATCCGGCCCGTGTTCTCATAGCTGCCGGCCTGCACCTGCGTGTGCAGGTAGAGCGGCGTCACGCCGCCAGATGTCGGGCCCGGCGTGCCGGGCGGGCGGGTGGCCAGGTCGGTCAACACCGAAAACTCGCCAATCCCCAATGGAAACGTGGGGCCGGGCGACGGCGAGCCCGGGCGGTTGGGCGGGATGACGATGCGGATCAGCTGCCGCCCGGTGCCGAGGTGGTTGTCGATCACGGTCCAGGGCACCTCCAGGCTGTGCACCAGGACCGAGCCTGTGCCGCGGTTGATCCGGACGCGGATCGTCGGCTGGAAGGCACTCGCCGGATCCGCCGGATTCGTGCGGTAGAAATCCGGCACCGTCATGCCCTGCGGCAACAAATCGGTGATGACGATCTCGCTGTCAATCGGCTCCACGGACAGCACGGACGCGTTCAGGCTCAGTCCCGTGTAAGGGCCGCCATTGGCACCCGTCGGGTCATGCAGCCCAATAGGGCTGACCGTCGCCGATCCCCCGGTGAAGCTCTTGAGGATGCCAATCTGTTTGACCGGTCGTTGCACGGCGAAATTCGCCGTTTCGTGAACCGCTTGGTAACGCGCCGTCGTCTCATCCCGCCAGAACGACCGCAAGTACGCCCGGTTCAACACCGTCAGCCGGTTGAAGCCCCCCGCATTGGGCAGCAGCCGGCTTTCCACCTGGGCATCCGCATAGCCAAAAATCCACGACTGGTATTGAACGCCCAAGGTGGACAGCTCGGGAAACGGCGCAATCGCCGGGTGCCGGGGGTAGACGATCATGGCCACCCGGCCCACCAGGCTGGCGGGAATCGGGAAATCCATGTCCACCCCTGCTCCTGCCGGATTGCTGCTGTCGACCGGCACTTGTGAGCCATCCGTCAGCACGGCGATGGGACGCCAGCCATTGGCATACGCCGCGGCGTAGCCGTATGCCGGATACCCCGCGATGGCGCGTGGCCGGACGGTGAACGCTTCGGGATGGAAGGCGGGGCTGGTGCACAGGTTGCCGTAAGGACTGGCGGCCAAGTTGGCCATCGGCAGCGACGAAAAACGCCCGATCGTGCTGTCGTAGTTGCTGAGGCAGGGCATGGGGTCATACACCTCAGGCTGATAACCGAGCGGCAGATTCGCCATGCTGGTGGTGATGACGTAGTTGGCCTCTGAGCTGTTGTTGCCGCTGCTGGGCGGGGAGGCGTTCCAGTTTCCGGGGTAGGTGTAGTTGGGCAACCCGGGATACGGCGCCGTGGCCGTTTTGCTGATGATGTTGCCCACCGGTGGCGGGTCGACATAGGCCGTCAGGCTGGATGTTGCATTTTTCGTGTCGCTGGCGGCACTGTCGATCGCGCTGTACGTGGCCCCGACGGTGTTGCTGATGAGGCCGGAAGGCGACGGCACCACCGGCACGGCAGGCAACTCGGTGCCATCGTTGATGCGCGCGGTGATGGTGTAGAAATTCGTTGCATTGACCGTGATGCCGGCCCCCGGATCAGGGGCTTGGCACTGGGCCGGGAAGGGCGAATTGAGCGGATGCGTGGCGGCAGGCGGCACCGATGCATTCCAGGTCACGGTACGGGCAACCGGGTCGTACTGCCCGGGGGGATTGGAGGACACGTAGGTGACGGTGGGGGGCAACACATCCACCAGCCGGAACTCATCGAGGTACAGGTCCCCGAACGTGGTGCCCCGGATGTCGCAGTAAGCGGCGATCCGAAACGTGACGGTGTCGCCAATGCGGGCCACCGTGCCCGTCACATTGCCGTTGGTGGTCTTGACCAGCTGAAACAGCAGCGAGGCTGTGGCCGTGGAGGTTCTCGTTTCCGACACCACGGGGCTGATGTTGGCGCCCGTCATGCTGGCCTGGATGGACCAGCTGGTGTTGTTCGGCGTGGTGTTGTTGGGCGGCGTCAGGGTGAGCAAAAAAGCGATCGACGACCCGGTGGTGTTCACCGACGGCGGGAGTGTCACCACCAGATTGCCGCCCACATAGGCAGTGGAACTGCCTGACGGCAACCCGGAGAAGGTTCGGGGCCAATTCGCCACCGTGGCCGACACCGGGATGGTGATGACCAAGCCATTGCAACTCAAATCGCTGCTGCCGCCCTGGCTGCAGGTGAAATTGATGGAATAGGTGAACGGTCGACCGGACTCCTGGGTCGCCGGCGTGGTCTGCTGGACCGCGATGGCACCGACCGCCGCGTGCGCCCAGCCACTGCTCGCCAGCAGCCCGATGAGCACAGCTGACCGGAATGCCCGGGCGCTGAGAAGGATGTGGGCCCAAGCACGGGCTACCCAGACGTCGTTCATGCGCATGCGCTCCTTCTCGCCGGTTGAAGGCAACCTGACCCGACGCGTCAGGCGACGGGGTCAGATGCGGGGCGCCGCGTCGGCCTCACGCAGTGCAGCGCCGGCGGCTGGCGCACTATACAGATGGTTACGCTTACTCACAAGGTGCTATTTCCACCAACCTCGTGGGCCACCCAGGGCGTCGGGACGGATCGGGCCATGCCCCGAACTGGGAAGGCGCCCGTGCCGCCGCCTGGACGGACACGGGCATTCGGTCATCCCATGGCGGCCACGGCGCTGCGGCAGACCTGCGCGGACGGGCGCCACATCCGCATGGCAGTGTGTAGAACCCGCCCTGCCGACGCCGCCGGCCATCTACGGCACCGGCTTGAGGGTGCACGGGAGGTGATGCTCGCCGGGCCACCTGGACGCGTCAGGCCACTCGCATCACCCGCAACGGCCTCATCGGGCTTCACTCAGCGGGCTTGCGCAGCACCCAGGCGTCCTGGTGGTGCCAGAACCACTGCGGGGCAAAGTGCGTGAACACCGCCTCGCCGAAAGCGGCCGCCACCTCGCCACGCACAAAGGCTTCGGAGGTGAACGCCGTACCGTACTCCTGCGCGTCGATCGCGTTGGACTCGCTGGATGCGGCAAAGAAAAAGCCCGAGGCGTCCAGCGACACGTTCGCGCGCTGAACCGCTTCCTGGCCATGGGTGGTGAACACCAGCAGGCCGCCGGGCGCCACGGCGTCCCACAGGCGCACCAGCCAGCGCGTCCAGCTCGAGCGTGGCAGGTGCGAAAACAGCGACAGCACGAACACCAGCGCGTAGGAGCGCGGCCACTCCACGTCTTCGGGCACCGCGTGCGACGCCAGGCCCTGCACGCCGAACGCCTGCTGGGCAAAGCTCACGGCATCACCTACCACGTCGGACACCGTGACACGCTCGGCCCCCAGGACCTTGACCAGGTGGCGCGTGAAACGCCCGTGGCCGCTGGCGAACTCCAGCACCGAGGGGCTGCGCAACAGGGGCTGATCCACCTGCTCCAGCAGCACCATCAGCTCGCTCAGCGTGCGCCAGCCATCGGCCAGGTAGTCGCGAATCGGGTTGATGGAGGTCGGATGACCCGCGAAGAAATGGAAGATGTCGTCGGCGGGCGAGATGGCGCAGTTCAGCCCCATCATCGCCCCGAAGGCTTCGGGCAGGCCGTGCGCTTCGATGAGGTTGTGGGCCCGCAGCCGCGTGGCCGGCACGTCGCGCGCGGCGCGCAGCAGGGCATTGGCCGCCTCGGCATGGCCGCCGGCCAGGGCTTGTTGCCCCAGGGTCAGCAGCTGCTCAGCCTGCGCAAGGGGTGTGGAATCGATGGTGCTCATGGTGAGGAAATGGGGTATCAGCCGATGGCCGCCTTCAAATCAACGGAAACCCGCCCATACCCTATGCATGGATAGGCTTGATGGAGACGAACGCGGCACGCAGGCGATGCCGGCCTTGCGGCACGCGGCTGGCACACGTCTTGGGCACGCGCACCGGCGATTCAGGGCCGGTGCAGCACCAGCGCATCCTGGTGCGACCAGAACCACGCCGGCTCCAGGTCCACCCGCAGCGGCTGAGGGCTGAGCTCGGCCACGCGGGCCAGGACGAACTCGCGCGTGGTGTAGGTGGTGCCGTACTCCTGCGCGTCGATGGCGTGCGACTCGCTCTCGGCATGGAAGTGGAAGCCCTCGGCATCGGTCTGCACGCCGGCCCGTGCGGCCGCGAACTCGCCATGCGTGGTGACCACCAGCACGCCACCGGGCGCCACCGCGTCCCAGATTTTGGCCAGCCACGGTTGCCAGGTGGCACGCGGCAGGTGGCTGAACAGCGAGAGCACGAACACCAGGTCGTAACGCCGCGGCCACTGCAACTGCGCCGGGTCGGCGGTGGACATCAGGCCCTGCACCCCGAACTGCTGCGTGGCAAAGGCCACGGCGCCGGGCACGACATCGGACACGGTGATGCGCTCGGCCCCCAGCGCCTTGACCAGATGGCGCGTGAAACGCCCATGGCCGCTGGCGAACTCCAGCACCTGGGCCAGGCCGGTCAAGGGCCGGCCGCTGCGCTCCAGCAGCAGCAGCAGCTCGCTCAGCGTGCGCCAGCCATCGGCCAGGTAGTCGCGCATGGGGCTGGACCAGGTGCCATGGCCGTTGAAGAACCCGAACACGTCGTCCTGCGGGTCGATGTGGGCATCCAACCCCATCCAGGGCGCAAACGCGCCCAGCAAACCGTGCGTCTCGATCAGGTTGTACGCCGCCAGCTGGGTGGCCGGCGACAGCGCCGCCTGCCGCAGCGCCGTGGCGGCACCATCGGCATCACCAGCGGCCAGCAGGGCCTGGCCGCGCGCCAGCGCCGTCCGCGCCGCCTCGTCCGGCAACGGGCCCGCGGCCGTCACATCCAGCAATTCCTTGATTCCCACATTCAGCTCCAGTGATGGGGCAGCCGCACCAGCCCCGGCATCAGCCCCGGCGACACCACGCGGATGACCGTGTACTTGAACCACAGGTCGTCGGTCGCCAGGCCGCTCTCGTCAAACAAAAACACGCTGAGCTCGTAGTCGCCGCTGTGCAGGGGCAGTTGCGGAAAGCTCAGCACCGAGCGCCACAGGTTGTCGCCCAGCGAGACCGGCGCGGCGCCCTCCTCGTGCGTGGCCAGCGAGGTGATGCCCACGCCTTTTTCTTGCTCGATCATGAAACCGATGTTGGGTCGCTCGCCATCCTTGCCCCGCACCGTGATGGTGGCCACCAGGTCCGGGCTGTCCAGCAACGCCGGCTTGCCCGGCACCAGGTTGGCGATCTCGCACGACAGGATCATGGCCGAGGTCGGCCCCCGCTCGTAGGGCAGCGCCGGCGTCGGTGCCGCGGGCTCGTCGCCGCTCGCCCCATCGCGCACGCCCGCTTCCGATTCGGCTTCCGCCTGGCCCAGCAGGCGCGAGTGCTTCTCGTACGCCCCCATCACCGCTTCCGTGGGGCCGAACTCGCGCACCTGGCCGCCCTGCAACCACAAGGTCACGTCGCACAGGCTGCGCACGTGGTAGGGGCTGTGCGAGCAGAACAAGATGGTGCAGCCGTTCTCGCGGAAGGCGCTGATGCGCTCGATGCACTTCTTCTGAAAATGCTGGTCCCCCACGGCCAGCGCCTCGTCGATGATGAGCAGGTCCGGCTCCACCGCCGTCACCAGCGCAAAGGCCAGGCGCACCACCATGCCCGACGAGTAGGTTTTCACCGGCCGGTTCATGGCTTGGCCCAGGCCCGCGAATTCGACGATGGAGGCCTCGAGCCGGCTCATGGCCTCGTGGTCGATCCCGATCATGCTGCCGGCGAAGTAGAGGTTGTCGCGCCCCGTGAAGTCGGGGTGGAACCCCGCACCCAGCTCGAGGATGGCCGTCACCCGGCCCACGCGCTCCAGCTCGCCCGCATTCGGCTGCAACGTGCCGGCCAGCAACTTGAGCAGCGTGCTCTTGCCCGCGCCGTTGTCGCCGATCACGCCAATGCACTGCCCACGCCGCAGCTCGAAGCTCACGTCGCGCAGGGCCCAGTGGCTGCGGTGCGTGGCCCGGCCGGTCAGCAGCCCCTTCAGGCGCTGGCGCGGCGAGTCGTACAGCTTGTATTCCTTGCCCAGGCCCCGTGCACGCAGCACCACGCGGTCGGCCGCGCCTGCGTCGGCGGCATCGGGCGCCCCGGTCTTGCCCGCCTCGCTCATAACCAATCCACCAGTTGATCGCGGCTGCGGCGCAGCGCCAGGTTCAGCAGCACCGCGGCCACCACCAGCCACACCGCCATGGCCAACCAGACCGACGGCGATGGCCATTGCCCCTGCAGCAGCACCGCTTGGTAGCCCAGCACCCAGGCCGTCATGGGGTTGAGCCACAGCAGCCAGCGCCAGCGCTCGGGAAACAGGGTCAGCGGAAACAGGATGGGGGCGGCAAACACACCGATCGAGAACACAAACGCCACGATCTGCTGCACATCGCGCAGGGCCGCCATCAAAATGGCCAGCAGGTAACCCAGCAACCAGGCCAGCACCACCTGCAGCAGCACCAGCGGCAGCATGGCCAGCACCGCCCACGCCCCCTGGTGCTTGGGCCAGTAGGCCAGCACCAGCGCCAGCATCAAGGGCGCGTAGACCAGCGCGCTGGCCAGCACCGCGCGCGTCGGAAACAGCGCGGGTGGCAAGGGGTTTTTCTGCAGGATGCCGCCCGCCTCGACCAGCGAGCCCATGCCCCGCTGAACCGCCTCGGAAAACGCCATCCAGGCCAGCATGCCCACGATGAGGAAGGTGCCCACGCGATCCGTCGGCGCGTTTTCGCCCATGCGCATGGCAAACACCACGTCGAACACCAGGTAGTAGGCCGCGATGCTGAGCAGCGGTTGCACCCAGGCCCACAGCATGCCGCCGGCAGAGCCGGCGAAGCGCGCTGCGATTTCACGGCGCGTGAGCACCGTCAACAGACCGCGCAGACGCCACAGCGTGCGCAGGTCATCGAACACCGAAAACTTCATGTGACGAGCACTTGCGGTGCCCTCAGACATGAGGACACGCCAAACAACGAGACACCCCCTTGCCGCAACGCGCCAAGGGGGTCGGGTCAGGAGCGTGCCGCAGCAGCCACCCGCTGAAGATTATCGTCGTTCAGGCGCACCGACTCGCCAGCCTGCTGCCAGAGGCGGGCACGCACCTCTTGATTGCGGCGCTCGAATACCTGGTGCCGCATCACCTCCGTGGCTTCGGCCTCGGTGGCTGCACGCTCAACGCGCACCTCTTCAAGCTCGACGATGTGGTAGCCAAACTCGGTGCGAAACACCGGGCTGCGTTGCCCAGGCTGTTGCAGGCTGGCAACGGCTGCCAGGAATTCAGGCACGTAGCTTTTGCCCTCCAACCAGCCCAGCTCCCCACCCAGCACTGCCGACGGGGCATCCTGCGACTGTGTCTTGGCCAAGGCAGCGAAGTCTGCACCGTCTTCCAGCTGTTTCAACAGGGTCTGGGCGCGCGCCTCCACCTCAGCGTCTGGCCCTTGGCGCGCATTCAACAGGATGTGGCGCACCCGTTTGTCCGCCGGCCAGCGGAAGTTCGCGGGATTGGCTTTCATGGACGTGCGGGCCAGCTTGGTCAGCGTGGCGTCGTCCGGCATGGCTTGCCGCACTTGGTGCTGCATGTATTGCTCAGCCCAGAAGCGGGTGCGCGTCACCTCGCTCGGGGCCGCGCCTTCTGGCTCTTTCACCTCCAACTTGGCTGAGCGTGCACGCTCAGCCAGCCACTTGTTGCGATACACGCTGGTGGCCACCTGGCCCAGGCGCTCATCCGATTGCGTCACAGAGGCTTGCGCCTCGGCGGGCACGGTTTCGCGCAATGAGGTGAGCACCTCGCCCAGCGTCACCGTGCCGGCTGGGCCCGTTGCCAAAGCCAGTTGAGGGTCCAACTGCAGCACACCCGCAGAGACCTGCAAGGGTACCGCCGCAGCAGCCTGTGCCGAAACAGGTAGCGCGGGCGCTTGAGCCTGCGCCCCCAGGCTCACCAGAGCCAAACCGATCAAGCCCACTCGAAATGATTCAACTGCACAACGCACCATGCCAACTCGCTTCCTTCCGTGCCATCAACGGGGTATGAGAGACATGAGTCCCATCAAGTTCACCCAAAACAGACGCCCATGAAAAAAGGGCAGGTTACCCTGCCCTTTTCATTCGGCTTGCATCGGCAACCGGGTTGCCCCGGCTACGCGATGTGCTTACCAACGGTGACCGTAGGTGTAGCCGTAGTTGCCGTGGTTGGCAACGTCCTTCAACGAGATGGCCGAGAAGCCGGTCATCGGCAGGCCAGCCGGAGCCGACGACGGGGCGAACGTGGCCCAACCTGCTTCCGGTGCAGCGTTGTTGATCTTCAGTGCGACCGGCACGTTGGTCAGCGCGGCGCTCAGCACTTGCGAGCTGGCGCGGTTGAAGGTCAGCGTGAACACTTCACCGCAGTAAGCCGAAGCGGCTTCAGCTGGCGAGAAGCTCACCGAAGTGTCCTGGCCGCCTTCTTCGCGGTCAGAGCCCGAGAACTTGCCGCGCAGGCAGATCAGGTCACCCAGTTCACCCTTGTCCACCACACGGGTGTTGCCCGGGGTGTAGTAAGCCGTGATGGCGGGATTGAACACGCGCGCAACAGCGGTGCTAGCAGCGTTGTAGTCCAGCGCCACGTTGTAGCGACGGGTCGGTTGCGACACCACCCAGTCGGTATCACCCGGCACCACGGCACCATCCAGCGTCGACACGAACTCGTTCATCACCTTGGCCTTGGCCAGGACGAAGGACAGATCGGTAGCTTGTTGATCAGCGACGTAGCCATTCACCAGAGGAGTAGACATGTCAGGCAGGTCCATCCACAGCGGCTCGATGATGGCGCCAGCGCCACCCTTCAGCAGCGGGTCAGCCGACAGGTTATCCACATTCGCAGCAGCACCAATCGGCTCATCGCTTTGCGGCGAGAAAGCAAAGTTACCTGCCACGCTCACCGGCTGACCATTGATGGAGCTAAGCGAGCCATCGGTGGCCACCACAGCGGTGTGGGTGCCCGAGAAGGTCGAGATGTTGTCCAGGCGCAGGATGGTCCAGCCGCCGGTCAGACCGTCGGTGGGGTTGTCCAGGCCAGCTTCACGAGCTTCGTCAGCCGTCACCACCGACGTGTTCAGCACATCGGCAAAGGCAGCGAGATCGCAAGGTGCAACGCCCTTGACGTGCTTGATGTTCTTGTACAGAGCCGAGCCCGGAGGAACGTCGGCCATGTTCAGGAATTCGACATAACCTTCACGCGTGTGAGAAGCCAGGGCAGCGTCGCTCAGGCTTTGGTCCAGACGACCCGTGCGGAACGGCACGTTGGTGATGTCCTGGGGCAGCGTGCAGCTGTTGTCGGGCGAGGTGATTTCCGTCAGACCGTTGACGCCTTGCTTCAGCGAAGCCGTCCACACGTCGCCAGGCGACAGGAACAAGGTGAAGTCCAGGATGTCGTCCGAGTTGGCCGCGCCACGGAAACGCACCTTCACGGCCTTGCCGTTCACGGTGTCCGTGTTCACCACGCTCAGCAGCGTGTTGTTCTGGCTTTGCGTCGTGAAGTAAGGCGTGAACAGGTAGTGGCCGACGGCGCTGGGTGCCAGCTGAACTTCCGAGGCGGTCGAACTGCCGACGTCGAACACGGCCAGCGCGTTGGCGGCACCAGCAAAACCCAAGCCACTGACAGCGACTGCAGCGCTCAGTGCCAAGATGCTCTTTTTCATAGCTATGAACTCCATTGAAAAAATGAGATTGCAAGACCCAAGCGAGTTCTTGGAAATGCAACCTCCATCCTACCACGCGTGCTTTTGCTCCAACAACCTGCGTTTTCGCTTTTGAACCTGTTGTTGTTTTGGCGCAAACCATAGCAACAAACTCAGGAATCATCGGGGTTGACGCGCCACAAGCCTCATGAAAAAGGCCCGCACCATATGAGGCACGAGCCTGAATTCACTGCTTGAAACGGGCGCAGCTGCTGCTTGCGCCTTTACCTCAGGCCACCCGACTGGCCTCAAGGCGCTTGATAGAACCACCATTGGCCATCTTCGCGCACCCACGGTTCGTCGAAATACGACGACACGTTGTGTGTCTGGTTGCGAGGAACACCGGGAAGTGGCGCCCTGACGGTGGCCGCAATGCGCACCTTGACCTGGCAGCGCTCAGCTTCGCACTTGGCACTGTGCACATCGGCCTTGGTCCAGCGGCCACTGGTGCCAAACTGGTTGCGGAAATCCTCTTCCGACACCAGGGCGCGATAACTGGGGGGCGCATAGGTGTAGGCCTTCTTGAAATCCCGGGCCACGAGCGCATCCCAACGTGCTTGTGCGCGAGCCATGACTTGCTCTTCAGACGTCTGGGGTTGCAGTGCAGCACAGGCGCTCAGTGCCAGGACAGAAGCTGTCACGGCAGCGACGCGGGTCCAGCGGGCGAAAGGGATGTGGGTCAATGAGGTCATTGGGATTGTCCTTCCTCAGGAATGGAAATTTGGGGCTTGGGGATGGTGGGGGCGACGGATCTTCCTGGGGTGCCCAGGGTTTCCCAGCCCGCACTCGAGATGCCTTTCATGCGATCGCGCAGCTCCTGGCTGACTTCACGGGCTTCGGCGTCGCTGCGGATGACGCGCGGGGTGATGACCAGGAGCAGCTCGGTGCGCTCCCCTGAATTGGCGTGCTCGCCAAATAAAGCACCAACCAAAGGTATCGAAGAAAGGAAGGGCAGCCCCCCCTTCCTGGTTGTATCTTTTTGTTTAATCAACCCCCCCAACACCATGGTCTCGCCTGACCGGACAGCCACTTTCGAGCTCATGGTGCGCTGCTTGAAGGTTGGCGCTTCAGTGTTGCCGACTGGCCGATCCTCACCCACATCGGTGACCTCTTGGTCGATCTCTAAAGTCACCAGATTGCCGGCATTGACCTGAGGCGTGATGTTCAAGATGACCCCGGTGTCCTTGAACTCGTAATTGGTGACCAAGTTGGTCGTCGTGGTCCCGGTGTAATAGTTGGACGACTGGACGGGAATCTGATCGCCCACCGAAATGGCTGCGGTGTGGTTGTCCATCACCATCAACGAGGGATTGGAGAGGTATCTCACATTGCTGTTGCTGCTGTAGGCCTCCAGCAAGGCAACCGGATTGCTGGAGTTTCGCAGCATGTAGGTAAAACCCGCTGCCCCCAGATTCGACGTGGCCCCCGGCATGGTCACTGCTTCATTACCCACACCTCCTGAGCCGCCATAACGCCCAATGCCTGCACCACTGAAATTCCATTTGGCACCAAAACTCATGCCATCGCTGAGCGACACCTCCACGATGCTGGCGTCGATCAGCACCTGCGCGCGCGGAATGTCCAGGCGCTTGAGCGTGGTCTCGATGCGCGCGTACTCGGCCGGCTTGGCGTGGATGAGCAGCGTGTTGTTGATGTAATCGGCCATCACGCGCACGGTATCGCTCAGGGCAACGGTGGCGACGTTCCCGCCCGCACCGTTGGCGCCGCCTTGTGCGCCCATGCCCGCGCCCCCGGCACCGACGCGCGAGTTCAACGAGCCAAAGCCCGACGAACCCGAGCCGAAGCGCGAGTTGTTGCTGAGGCTGCTGCGTGTGTTGTTCTGGTTGCCAGAGTAACGGCTCAGGTTGTTGTTGCTGGTGATGCCGTTGCGCGTGGTGGCGCCGGCTGCGCCGCCCAGACCGGGCGCCACGCCGGTGGCCCCCGTGGACGCACCAAAGGCGTTGGTGCCGCCATAGATGCCGTTGAGCAGTTCGGCGAGGTGGTCGGCCGAGCCATTGCGCACCTTGTAGACAAAGAGCTGGGGCTCGGCGCTGTTGAGGTTGGGGCGGTCGAACTGCTCGATCCAGTAGCGGATTTCGTCGATGTAGGCCGCGCGCGGCGTGACGACCATGATGGCGTTGATGCGCTCGATGGGCAGGATGCGGACCGCACCGAACAGCGGGCTGTTTTCGCCCAGGCCGGCAGCACCCGCCGCAGCTGCAGCCGCTGCGGCCATCTGCCCCCTTGGGCACCCGGTCGGGCCGGTGTGGGCGTCGCAGGGCGACCGGCTGCTGGCGCGCCCGCAGTGGCAGCACCGCCACTGGCGCCACCGGCCAGAAGCTGCAGCGCCGCCTGCACGTCTTCGACCGAGCTGTGCTTGAGCGGGAACACCCCGACCGACATACCGCGCAGCAAATTCACGTCAAAGGTGCGCACGATGTCCATCCAGCCCTCGGCTTCGGCCCGGGTGCCGCGCATGACGAGGATGTTGCGCGTGGCGTCGACGCGCACGATGGCTTCGGCCGGCACCATGGGGCGCAGGATGTTGGCCATTTCGCCCACGCCCAAGTATTGGGGCGCGATGATGATGGCGCCATACCCCGGCGCCATGCCCCGGCTGTCGGCCAGTCGCGGTGCCGACACGATGCCCCTGAGGGACTCGGGCGTGCCCACGTGGTAGATGCCACGCGAATCCTGCGCCATCACGATGCCGTTGACCTGCAGGGCGGTTTCGAGCAGCAGCAAGGCCTTGTCGGCGCTCACCTCGCCGCGCGTGGTCAACGTGATGTTGCCGTTCAGCGGCGGATGCACCACGTAGTCGACCTTGAGCAGGTCGCGCAGCATGACGTGCACAACCTCGCCCGAGGGCGCGTTCTCGAATTTGAAGGCGCTGACCGGGCCCTTGATGGCACCCGGGCTGGGCTTGGCCCGGAAGGTGCGGTCATCGCCCCGGATGATGACGGGGTCGCGGTCCTCCACGTCTGCGCGATCTCGCGCCAGATCGGCCACGGGCTGCGGTTGAGCGGCAGAGGACTCGGACGCGGCAGGGGCTGCCTGCGGCAGGGGCTGCGTCAGCGCCGGACCCACAGGCCCCGCACCCAGCGGCCGGCCTGGCGAATTGGCACAGGCCGTCAGCGCGCCCACCGTCAGCAGGATCAGCGAGGAAGAGAAAGAACGAGCAAAGAACATGGTCAGTCTGGCGTTGGGTGGTCGCGTCACCGGGTTGCGCTGGCGGGCCGGCGTCGCGAAGGAACGCTGCCACCGAAAGGAATCTGGATGGCGCCGGGCTTGGCCTCGGGCCTGCCATTCGGCTGGCCCGTCCCCAGCACTGGCGGGCTGGGGGGACGGCGAGGCGGCTGCGGTGCAGCCTGGGGCGGTGGGCGTACAGCGTCAGCCCGGGGCGCCACCGGCTTGGGCGAGGCCTTGCCGGCGTCCCCTGCATCGGGCGCGGACGCATGGGCGTAGGGCAGGGTCAGGGTGCGTTTCTCGTCACCTTTGTGGAAACGGACATCGCGGCCCGTGACGCCATCCACCTGCCAATCGCCCACCTGGTCGCCCACCTTCAGGAAGCGCGACTCGCCATCGACCTGCGCGAGCGCGCCGGTCAGGCGCGGGCCTGCCACGATGCCCGTGAGCACCACCTTGTCGAGCGCAATGGGCGGCGGGGCGGCGGGCTTGTCGTCTTCGGGCTCGGGGGCGGCCACAGGGCGACGCGCAGCAGCGAACAGCGGCCGGTCCAGCACCTCGGGATAGGCGCGGGTCACGGCGGGATTGGCCGCCAGCACGCCATTGGCGGCATCATCCAGGTTGACGCCTTGGGGCGCCGGGGCTTGCCAGATCGTATGGCGCAGCACGCCCTGCGGCCCCAGCCACACGGCAGCCAAAGCCACCGCCAGCACGGCATTGACGCCCACCAGAGCGGGCACGAAGCGTCCGGTCATGCGCACACTCATGGCTTGGCCCTCAACACGAACAGGGTCAGTTGGGCCGTGGCTTTCAACACCTCGGGCTCTTCGGGCGGTGGCGGCTGGCCCCGCGCGACACGCCGCGGCGCGGCGCGCTGGCCCTGCGCCGTGAGCTGCAGGGTGTCGCTGTAAATGACGGGCTCGACGCGGCCCAGGGCCTGCAGGAAGCGGGTCATGGCGTCGTAGTCCCCCTCGACACGCAGGTTCAGGCCAATGCGTTCCAGGCCGTTGTCGTCGCGCGCCGGCATCACCTGGCTGCTGACCACACCCAGCTTGTTGTCACTGGCCAGCTCACGCACGCGCTGCAAAGCCTCGTTGCCGGCCTGACCGGCTTCGGCGGTCGCGGGGTGAACGTAGCGTGCGTAGTTGCCCGCCAAATCCTGCTGAAGGGCGGCCAGCTTGTCCTTGTCCTGAATCAGGCCGGTCATCATGGCGTAGCGCGGGTTCACATCCTTCAGGCGGTCTTGCGCCCAGGCGTGCTTTTGCAACAACCAGCCGGCGCCACCCAGCACGATGGCCGCCAGCACGGCGGCAAACAACAGCAGCCACAGCCATTCGGGGCGGGGTTTGCGCGGGTTCATGAACACACCTCCGTGCTGCACATTGCGGTGCTCGCACGCTTCGAAGCGGCCAGACGCTTGCTCATGCGGCCTCCCGGGTCTTGGACAGGCCATAGCGACCCGGATCCAACCGAATCTCGATGGTGAAATTTTCCTTGCTGGCACCCGCCGGCCGCGTGGCGGGCGATGGCAGGCGCACATCCTTCACGCCGTCTTGCTTGAGCAACACCTGCACCAGCGCTGCGGCGTCGTCGGCGTTGCCGGTCACGGTGACCTTGTCGCCCTCGATGCGCAGGGTGTTCAACCAGGCCGAATCGGGCAAGGCCCGGGTCACCAGATCGAGCACCGGCAAGGGCGCCAATTGCGACTTGAGCACATCGCCCACGCCGCGCAACGCCTCGGCCTGCTTGACCAGGGCTTCGCGCTGGGCCATCTGGGGCGCCACCTCCTGGCTGACGCGGTCCAGCGCGGCCTGCGCCTGGACGGCCCGCGAGCGGGCCTGCAATACCGGCGTGGCCACGAGGGCGGCCAGCAACACGGCCGCCAGCCCCACCAGGGCAACGCGCCCGGCACGGCCTTTGGCCACCAGGGCCTGACGATGGGCTTCGCCGCCGGTGCTGAACGCAATGGGGCGAATGGGTTGGGCCGCCACGCCATTGGAGGCAGGTATGGCGCCATCGCCGTTGGCAGTCAAACGGGAATCGGGCAATACCCAGACCTCGATCGATGTCTCAGGCACCTCGACCGGGGCCAGCCCTTGCGCCGCCAGCGCGGCCTGGGCCTGAACCAGACTCTGCTCGATCTGCTTGCGCGAGGTCAGCGCCATGTGCACGGTCTGCGTGGCGGCGCCCTTGGCGGGCGGCACCACGGCAAAGCCGGAGACGGTTTGCGCAGCACCAAACGGGCTGATGGAGGCGGCCTCGAGCGCCACGGCCGCGGCCACGTCGCCGGTGTTGAGCAGCGGCAGCGTGAGGTTGCGCTCGAGCACCGCCTCGGCCGGCAGCTCCAGCGCCAGTGCGGCATTGGCCGGCAGCTGGTCGACCGCCGCCGGCACCATGGCGCCATGGCGCCACCACCAGCCGGTGATGCGGCCATCGGCCTGCAGCAAGCGCACCGGAACGGGGGCGGTCAGCGCCCGCAGGCCGGGCAGGTCCAGCAGCAGCTCGGCCGCACCGCGCCATTGGCTCGGCCACTGGCTCAGGTCCATGCCGAAGAAACGGGAATTGTCTGAAAGGGAAAGGGCCATGGGGATGGGGTGTTGCAGGGTCACTCAGGACCCGATGGCCTGGACGTGCCGCGATTCACGAAGCACACGCCAGGGCGCCACCTTCGAGTAAGTCTGGCCCAGCGCGACGTCCTGGGTCACGCGCAGCATTCTGCCTGCTTCGAGCGGGATGTCGGCTTGCATTCGGTAATGGTCGGTGGGGCTGGCTTGCACGTAACGGCGCTCGAGGCTGCTGGTGTCCGCCTCGGCGGCGCCTTGTTCACGGCCCTGTGTGATCTGGTCGACCACGCCTTGGTTCCCGCCCGACAGCACAGCCAGCACCTCGGGAGGCGCCGCCAGCGGATTCACCCGCGTGTTGCTCGGCAGGTCGGTCACCAGCAAGGGGCGCACGCGGGCCAGGATGTCGTAGTCCATGCCGGGCACCAGCATCAGGTCGTCCACGTGTTCAAACAGGCGCTTGTTCATCCCCGAGCTGCGGCGGCCGGTCGGCGACTCTTGCGGGCGCTCGTCGCGCCAGGCCACGGCCTCCTCGGCCAATGCCCGGGCCTGGCCACTGGGCAGACCCGCCCCCACGGTGAACACATCGGCCAGCAGCTCGGCCGACGCGCCATTGAGGTTGATCCAGCCATTCAAGGGCGCGGCCTGCACCTGCACCACCGTGCCCTGCACCTCGAACTCGCTGGCGAGGATGCCCGGTTCGCGCTTGCCTTCGGCCAGCATGGCCTGCAGCGCCAGCGCGAACGCGGCCTCGGCCATGGCCTGGGCCGACACCTGATCCCGCACCAGCCCTGTGGCGCGGATGTGCTGCTGCACGGTGTGGGTCGCGCCCAGCACGAGGATGCTCATGGCGGCCACCAGCCACAGCACCGCGATGAGGGCCATGCCGCGCTGACCGCGGGTGAAGGGGGTTTTCGACGGGTTCATCGCTGGACGTCTCCACCGCCGAACTTGATCGGTTCATTGCTGGGGTCGGCGGCCAGCATGCCGCTCACCGGCACCGCCAGCGCGGGCCAGGCGAATGCGCTGTTGTCCATCTCGATCTGCACCACGGCCGGCACGGCGAACGCACGCGGCACGTTGACGGGGGGCCAGCTGTCCACCCACTGGCCGTTGCGCGCATCCTGGTACGAGAGTTTCAACACGCTCACATCGGGCGCCAGCACGCGGCGCTCGGCCGCCGACCAGTTGTCGTAGGTGGCGGCGCCGTTCCAGGGCGCGAAGCGCAGCACCAGCGCGCCGTTCTCCAGGCCCAGGTGCATGTAATGGCGCCCCCCCATGCCGTAGCGCGCGGGCAGCACGCCGATCCAGGACAGCTCCTGCGGCCCGCCGGCAAAGAACACGCGGGGCGCGTTCGCCTGGGTGGACGCGGCCAGCGGCCGTGCCGAGGCCTCGCTCAGCACATCGCGCAGGAACAGCACCGTGGTGCGGTAATCCTCGGTCTGCGCCACGCGTTCCTCGATCGCGGTTTCGGTCTGCCCCATGCTGCGCATCGCGGCCGTCAGCAGCAGCATGAGCAGCGAGATCAGCACCAGCGCGATCACCACCTCGATCAGCGTGAAGCCGTGCTGGCGGCGTGCCGCAGCGCGCCCGCGGGCGCCCCGTCGCGTCGTGCAAGGACTGATCATGGCGCCTCCGCGTCGACCGGCAGGGTTTCCAGGCGCTCGGGCCGCAGGCTGCGCAGCGCGAACTCGTGCTCGCGTGAGCCATCGCTCCAGCGCACCACCACCTCGATCTCGTGCAGCCGCGGCGCCTGCGTCTTGCTGTCGGCCACGGTCGTGAAGCGCGCCGTGCGCACCTGCCAGGCAAACCCTTGCGACACACCCTGCGCGTTCACGCCCTCAGGCGCGATCACGGGGTTGGCGGCCAGCACCGACTCGGCCAGGCTCATGGCCTGCTCCTGCCCCATCAGCTCGCCCGTGGTGCGCGCGTTGGAGCCCGTCACCTGGTAGAGCATGCCCAGCGCCAGCGCCATGATGGCGAAGGCGATGAGGACCTCGAGCAGCGAGAAGCCGGCCTGACGGCGGCGCGCGCCAGCGGCAGGGTTGCGGCCCGCTCGCCATGCACGGCAGGCGGGGACGGCCTGGGCCGCACGCCCTTCTGCCCCCCCGCGCCATGCAGCAGGTGGTGTGCCGCCGGCCTGCAGGCCCATGCGGACGACCGAGCAGGCGGCAGCGGTTGTGGCACCATGGCTTGAATTGACAGAGTATGCAGGCACAGTCGTTTCATCACCAACGACAATCACCCCATACTGCTCACATCGAACCCAACCCATCATGGCGCCACCGGCTCTTGTTCGACGCGGCCTGAAAACCAGTCCACGCGCAGGCGCACGCCATCGCCCGACGAGCGCAGCACGTCGACGCTGCCCCCGGTGGCACCGCCACGCGGCAAAAAGCGGATGGCCAGGCTGCCATCGGCGCCGACCTCCTTGTCGGCCACCACGGCGCGCAGGCCCAGATCCTCGGGCACGGTGTAGACGGTTTCGCCCTCGGCGCCAAAGCTGCGCGCCGCCAGGTTGACGGTGAAGGTGGTTTCGCGCCCCTCGAGCTGGGCCTTGAGCCGTGCGGCCCGCAGGCCTTCGAGCGCCGCGCGCACGGTGTCGCGGTACTCGGCCGCCTCGCGCATGGGCCCGTAGGCCATGGGCACCAAGGCCGCCATCAGGCCCAGGATGGCCAGCACCACCACCAGCTCCACCAACGTGAAGCCGCGTGCGCGACGCAGGGATTGCAGGGGGCGAAACATCATCAATGGGGCAGTATCAGCCAATCACCGTTCAAATTTGAACGCCAATTCACGCATACTGCATGAGACAGGCATCGATGACGCGTTCAGGAACGAGGCCGCGCTCAGGACTTGATGTTGGACAGGTCAGCGTTTTCGCCCTCGCCGCCCGGGGCGTTGTCGGCGCCCAGGCTCTTGACCTCGAAGTTGCCATTGGCTGCAGGGAAGGTGTAGCTGAAGTCGTTGCCCCAGCCATCCTTGGGCATTTCCTTCAGGTAGGGGCCGGTCCAGCCGACGGCGTTGCCGGGCTTGTTGACCAGCGCCTGGAGGCCCTCGGCGGTGGTCGGGTAGCGGCCCACGCCCAGCTTGTACATGTCGAGCGCGCGCTCGATGTCCTTGATCTGCACGTTGGTGGTCTTCACCTTGGCACCGCCCAGCTGCTCCATCACGGCCGGCCCCACCAGCGCGCCCAGCAGCGCCAGGATGGCCAGCACCACCATCAGCTCAAGCAGCGTGAATCCGCGTTGCACCCGGCTGCGGGCCCGGGCGCCACGGTTGGACAGGGTACGGGTGAGGAAGCGGGTCATCACAAAGTCTTTCTCAAAGTCGTCAAGGTCGGCCGGCCGGGCAACACGCTGGCTCAGTTCGCCAGGTTGTTGATGGACATGATGCCCAGCAGGATGGAAACGATGATGCAGGCGATCAGCACGCCCAGCAGCAGGATCAGGATGGGCTCCAGCAGCGTCAGCGCGCGCTTGATGCCCACTTCCACCTCGCGGTTCAGGATGGTGGCGAGCTCCAGCATCATGGGGCCGATGCGGCCGGTTTCCTCGCCCACTCTGACCAGGTTGATGGCCAAAGGTTCAAAGATGCGTGTGCCGCTCATGGCCTGGGCCACGCGACCACCCTCTTTCACGGGCGCGATCATCTTGGCCAGGCCGGCGCGCAGGCCGCCGTTGCCCACGGTTTCGGTGGCGATCTGCAGCGCACCCAGCAAGGGCACGCCATTGCCCAGCAGCGTGCCCAGCGAGCGCGCATACAGCGTCAGCTCGTACTTGCGCAGCAGGCCGCCCAGGATGGGCAGGCGCAAGGCCAGGTTCTGCCACCAGCGCTTGCCCGCAGGCGACTTGATCCAGCGCGAAAACAGCCAGCCCAGCAGCACCGCCGCCACGCCCAGGATGAGGCCATAGGACTGGAAGCCGTGGCCCATGGCCATGACGATGCGGGTGGGCATGGGCAGCGCATCGCCCATGTTCTTGAACAGTTTTTCGAACTGCGGCACGACGAAGGCCAGCATGCCGATCAGCGACGCCACGGCCACGAACAGCAAGATGGCCGGGTACAGCATGGCCGAGATCACGTTCTCGCGCAGCGCACGCAGGCGCTCCATGTGCTCGACCAGGCGCTCCAGCACCATGGACAGCTGGCCGCTGGCCTCGCCCGAGCGCACCATGTTGATGTAGAAGTCGTTGAACACCGGCTGGTGCGCGGCCAGCGCCTTGCTGAAGGCCGCCCCGCCCTTCACGTCGTCCAGCATCTGCCCCAGCATGGCCTTGACGCTGGGCTTGTGGCTCATCTCGATGAGCACGCGCAGGCCGCTGTCCAACGCCAGGCCGGCGCGCAGCATGATGGACAGCTCGGTCGTGAGGTTGAGCACATCCTGGGCGTTGACGGGGCCGCGCCCCGCCTTGGCCTTGCTGGACAGGCGCAGCGCCTCGGCCTCGTTGGCCGCGGTGGCGTCGTCGACGCGGATCGGCGTCAGGCCGCGGTCGCGCAGCTGCCGCAGGGCCCCTGCAGCATCGGCCGCCTGCAGCCGCCCCTCGGCCAGGCGGCCATCGGCATGGGCGGCACGCCAGGCGAACTCAGGCATCGCTCTGGTCCTGGGTCACGCGCAAGACCTCGTCGAGGCTGGTGAGGCCGGCCGCCACCTTGCGCAGGCCATCGTCGTACAGCGTGTACATGCCCTGCTTGACGGCCAGCTGCTGCAGCGTGCTGGCGTCGTCGCCCCGCAGGATGGCCGAGCGCATGGTCTCGTCCACCACGAACAGCTCGTGGATGCCCGAGCGGCCCTGGTAACCGGTGCCGCGGCATTGCGGGCAGCCGCAGGCCTCGTACATGGGCTGGCCCGCCGGCAGAAAGCGCCCCAGGCCCGAGCTCTGCAACAGCTCGGCCGTGGGTTGGGTGGGCTGCTTGCAGGCATCGCACAGGCGGCGCACCAGGCGCTGGGCCAGCACGCCGTTCACGGTCGAGGTGATGAGGTAGCGCTCGACCCCCATGTCCTGCATCCGCACCACGGCACTGGCGGCGGTGTTGGTGTGCAGCGTCGAGAGCACCAGGTGACCGGTGAGCGAGGATTGCACGGCGATCTGCGCCGTTTCGCCGTCGCGCATTTCACCGATCATGATGATGTCCGGGTCCTGCCGCAGGATGGAGCGCAGCGCATGCGCGAAGGTCAGCCCGATCTGGGTGTGCACCTGGATCTGGTTGATGCCGTCGAGCTGGTACTCCACCGGGTCTTCCACGGTGATGATCTTCTGCGTCTGCGAATCGAGCTTGGCCAGGCCCGCGTACAGCGTCGTCGTCTTGCCCGAGCCCGTGGGGCCGGTGACCAGCAGGATGCCGTGCGGCCGGGCCAGCAGGCTGTTGAACTTGTCGAGCGTGTCGCGGGCAAAGCCCATGTCCTCCAGCGAGAAACGCACGCTGGCGCGGTCCAGCACCCGCATGACCACGCTTTCGCCGTACACCGTGGGCACGGTGGAGACGCGCAGGTCCAGCTCGCGGCCCTTCACGCGGATGTTGATGCGGCCGTCCTGCGGCAGGCGGCGCTCGGCGATGTCGAGGTGCGCCAGCAGCTTGACGCGCGAGC
Source organism: Comamonas serinivorans (assembly GCF_002158865.1). Lineage (NCBI taxonomy): Bacteria > Pseudomonadati > Pseudomonadota > Betaproteobacteria > Burkholderiales > Comamonadaceae > Comamonas > Comamonas serinivorans. The sequence goes on from NZ_CP021455.1 coordinate 4,184,833, forward strand.
TGATGGCCGCGCCCTGGCGCGCAGGCACCACCTCGCCCGGCAGCAGCACGCCGTCCACGCGGTAGCGCACGTGCAGGCCATCGTCAAAGGGCTCCAGGTGGATGTCGGACGCGCGCAGCTCGATCACCTTGCCGATGATGCTGTTCACATGGCGGATGACGGGGGCCTCGCTGGCCAGATCGCGCAGGTGTTCGACGAAATCGCCGGTCACGCCATCGGATTCGACCTCGCCATCTGCCCCCTGCCCCTGCGCGGCCTCGCTCAGGCGCGACAAGGCCTTCTCGATGTCGGAGGGCTGGCCCACGCGCGGCTGCACCTCCAGCCCCGTGGTCAGGCGCAAGGCCTTGATGACGAAGGGATCCTGCGGCGCGGCCATGATGACCTGCAGCTGCCCCTCGGCAGCCCCCAGCGGCAGCACGTTGTGGGCACGCAGGAACTCGGGCAGCAGGCCCTCGATCTCGGCCGGGTTCTCGGGCATGGCCTCGCTGGCCACGAACGGCAGGCCCAGGTGCGAGGCCAGCGCGCGCGCGGCATCGGCCTCGGACACCAGGCCCAGGCTGACCAGCACGCGGTCGAGCGAGCCCCCCATTTCGCGCTGGGCCGCCAGCGCGCGATCCAGGTCGCGCTCGCTGAGCTTGCCGGCTTCGACCAGCAGACGACCATAGCGATCCCAGGTGCTGCCAGGCGCCACAGGCGGTTCAAATGCAGGGGGATTGCGCGGCGGTTCCGGCGTCCAGCCAGGTTCCACAGGCGCGGCTGCGGACGATTGCACGGTCATGGGGGAATGCTTGGGAGGTTGCGAGCTGTCAGCAAAATGGACTGACTGACGCATAGAGGCCCGATGCTAGCATTGGTTCCCCCGTGGCATCGCAGGCGGGACCGGGGCGCCACGGGCCCTGACGGCCCCTGCCGGGTGCGTCCCTGTGCAGGCCGCCGGCCAGGTGGGCGGCACCATCGCCCACCCGGGCCATGCGCCGCGCGCGCGACGGAACCCCTGGCGCTCAACGGAATCGCACCGCCAGAACATTCAGCAGGAGTATCCAACCAACCTCGATCACTCCTGAACGGGATCGACCGCATACTCCTCAATTCAAACAAGCAACCCCAACGAACCCGGCTTCGAACCCGGCCCGACGCTCAGCGTCCGGCCCGCTGCGCCTTGAAATCCCGGTAGGCCGGGGACTGCCACAGCTGCCACAGGCTGCTCAGGTGCCAGCGCAGGTGGCGGGCGTTGCGCCGGCTGTTGCGCTGCGCCACGTGCACCACCTGGGCCGAGGGCTCGACGGCCAGGCCCCAGCCCGCCAGTTGCAGGCGCAGGCACCAGTCCACGTCCTCGCCGTACATGAAGTAGTTCGGGTCGAAGCCGCCCGTGGCCTGCCAGGCCTGGGCCCGCACCAGCCAGAACGCGGCATTCACCCAGTCGGGCGCCTCGCCGGGCGCCACCTGTCCCGGCGCCTGCGGCGCGTGGGTCCAGCCCAGGCGCCGACTCACCGACCAGCCCACACGCCGGGCAATCGACCCCGGTGTCGGCAGTCGGCGGGCAAAGTCCTGCCGCGCACCGGTTTCGTCGACCTGCACCGGACACACGCAGCCCAGGGCGGGGTCGCGGGCCAGCCGCGCGCGCAGCGGCGCAAACGGGTCCTCGCGCAAGGCGATGTCGGGGTTGACCACGGCGAAACAGCCCGCCTCGGGCGCCAGCCCATGGTCTTGCGCATGCAGCCGCGCGTACAGGCGCCACGCCTGGTTGTGGTTCGCGCCGAAACCCTGGCTGGAGAGGTTCTGGTGCACCACCAGCTCGAAGGGCCAGGGCCTGGCCTGGCCATCGGCCTCCAGTGCGTCGGCCAGTTCCGGCTCGGCCTGGTTGAGCGTCAACACCACCCGGTCCACCGACGACAGCGCGGCCAGCTGGTGCAGCAGCGCGCGCACCTGCTCGCCATGGCCATGGCTGACGATGGACACGACGAGGCCGTTCACCTCAGACCGCATCGCTGCCCGCCTGTGCCTGCTCGGCCAAGGCCCAGAGCTTGGCCTCGGCATCGGCGATCAACTGGCTGTAGCGCACGTTGGAGATGCCCCACAGCGACGAGTCCAGGGCTTCGTGGTGGCCCACCAGGAACGGCAACGCCACCACCACGCGCAACGCCGTCTGCCGCTGGATGAAGCGGTCGATGGTGTTGGTGTCGGCATCGACGACGGTTTCGTCCCATTGCGCCATCAGACTCAGGGCGCGCGGGCCGTAGATGTTGCTCACGGCACTGATCATGCGGTCCAGGGTGACGAAGGTGTCGTTCCCCACGCGCTCGACCTTGAGCACGCGGGTGTCGGGGTGCACCTCGGCCATCAGGCCCACGAACACATCCCATTCGCCCGCCCGTTGTTCGAGGTATGCCTTCACCGCCGATCGTCGCAGGTCGTAATCCGGTGGGAACTCCACATCGTCTTCCATCACCTCGAGCGTGGCCAAGCCCTGCCGCAAGGCAGCCTGGGCCAGGTACTTGTAGCTCATCGCGCAGCCGATCCAGCCCGGCGCGTAGCGCAGGCCGTCGAACACCTGCACGTCGGCCGGCCGTATGGCCTCGAACGCCTGCCGGCGCACGGTGGTTTCGGGCAGGCTCAAGGCCAGGCGCGGCGCCACCGTGGTCGTGGCCGTCAGTTGCGTGAACTGCGCATAGCTCAGCACGCGGCGCGACACCAGCAGGCGATACAGCATGAACTCGAACCGCGCCTGCGAGGCCGCCACCACCGCCTCGCAGCGCTGGGCGTGGCGCGCGCGCTGCGCCGCGTCGGCCTGCTCGGCCAGGGCCTCGCCAATGGCCGCAATCAGGCCCTGGGCGTCGTCCACGTCCACAAAGCGCACGGCGGCCTCCAGGGCCTGGTGCTCGGCCTGGTCGGCCGCCGTCTCGGACACCACGGACTTGCCCAGCGACAGGCATTCGTAGAGGCGCGTGGTTTCGAGCAGCGCGCCCTCGTAGTAGTGCAGGTTGACCACCACCTTGGCCCCCGCCAGCGCCCGGTGCATGTCGGCCCCGAAGGCGTTGCCCACCACCCGCACGGCGTGGTGCTTGCCGATTTCGGCCAGCAGGCGCTTGCGGCGCGGCGCGTTGGCGTCGCCATAGAACAGCACATCACAGACCTCGTCGGGCGCGGGCTCGACGTCGGGCGTTGCCGCGTTCAGCCAGGTCCGGTAGCCCTGCACCCCGCCGATGGGCACCAGGTAGACATGCGGGTAGACGATGCCGAACTCCGCCAGGTTGGCCAGGTTGGTCTGGGCGTAGTCGATGGCGGCCAGCGAGTTCTCCAGCACCGCCAGGTAGTCGGGGGTGAACCAGCGCGAGCTGACGGTCTGCTCCATCTGGAAGGCCACGCGCTTTTCGCCCGGGGGCAGCGACTTGAACATCTGCGGGCAGACAACGACGTAGAGGTCCAGCGGGTAGTCGTCCGCCTCGTCCACCAACGTGGCCGGGATGCCCGCGCGCGCCAGCGCCACCTGCAGCGCATGGGCCACGTACAGCGTGTGCGGCGTGCACAGGATGCCGCAGGCGATGGCCTTGCCCTCGAATTGCTCCAGGCGCTGCGCCTCGGCGGCTTGCTGCTTGACGTGCTGCACACGTTGCAGCAGCTCGCGCCAGTTGCCCGCCGCCGCGTAGCGCATGGCGTTGCGCACGCGGCGCAGGCTCACGGCGGTGCTGGTGCCAGCGGGCGAATGACGCACCTGGCGCGCCAGCGTGCCCAGCTTGCGCAGGCCCGCCGTGGCACGCCAGCTGCGCGAGGCGAGCAACTCATCGACCTGCTGCCCCAACAGGCGCGCCGCGGTGCGGGCGGCTTGGAGGTCCTGCGCATCGCGCCGGGCCTGGCGCGTGACCTGCGCCAGCCGCTGCTGCCAGGCCTGCATCTCGCTGCTCAGGCGCGCACCCTGCTCACGCAGGCTGTGCGCCCACTGGCTTTCGCGTTCCGCCTGGGTGCGCCGCAGGGCCTCGGTCTGCACCACGTGCTCGTCGAGCCGGGCCTGCAGCTGCTGCACGGCCGCGTCACGGGCGGCCATGGCGTGCTGCGCCTCGTCCAGCATGGCCTGCTGGCGGGCCTGCAGCCGCCCCGCCTCGCGCAGCTGTTCATCCTGTTGCGCGATCCAGTCCCCTTGCGCCCGCACGGCTGCGGCATCCCGCTCGGCCTGGGCCCGCAGGTCGTTCAGCTGCGTCGCCTGATGCAGGGCCTCAGCCCGTCGCTCGAAGCGTTCGCCCAGGGCCCCGAAGTAGCGCTGGGCCGCAGCGAGCTGCGCGGGCTCGTCGCACAGCGCGCGCAGGGGCGTGGGGGCTTGCGCCCCCACCAGCAACACCCCCAGGCCATGGCTGTGCGCGAAGGCAAAGGAGGGGAACCGGGCCGCCAGCTCGCCCCAAAACCGCCAGACGCCAAAGTCATCGCGCCGCACCGCCACGTCGTGGAACAGCACCACGCCGCGCTCGCTGAGCTTGGGCTGCCACGTCTCGAAATCGTGCCGCACGGCGTCGTAGGTGTGCAGGCCGTCGATGTGCAACAGGTCCACGCTGCCATCGGCCACGTCGGCCAGCGCCTCGTCAAAGGTCTTTTGCAGCAGCGTGGAAAAGCCGCCATAGCGCGCGTCGTGCTGCCCCTTCAAGGTCTGCAGCACCTGGTCGCCGTAATGGCCCGCATGGGGGTCACCGGCCCAGGTGTCCACCCCCCAGGCCTGCAGCGGCACGTCGTGCTGCACCGCCGCCTCGCAAAAGCCCAGGTAGGAAATGCCGGAGTACACCCCCAGCTCAACCAGGGTGCGAGGCCGCATCACGGCCATCAGCCAGGCGGCAAACGGCAGGTGCCCGGCCCACGGCGCTGGTGAGCCCAGCCACACCGGCTCCTGCCAGGCCGCCTGCATCATGGGCAGCGCAAAGCCGCCGGGTTCGTGTTCTTCTCGCGTCATGGTTCCTCCCCTGTCATGTGTCGCACCGCCAGCCGCACGTCCTGCATGGGCAAGCCCACCAGGCCGGCCGATGCACTGCTGGACTCGGAGCGGAACGCCAAGGCGTCGAACACCCAATGGTGTTGCACGTGGTCCTGCTGCGTGCCTTCGGCAATCGAGGCGGTCACCGTGTAATCGCCCACCGGCATGCGCGGCATCCAGAACGCGAATTCCGCCACCAGCTCTTCTCCGGCTTCACACCGCACCGGGTTCAGCTGGTAGTTCAGGTAGGTGTTCTCGCCAAACAACACCTGGCCCAGTCGGTCCTTGACCACGAACCCCACGATGGGCTGCGTCAGCGCCTGGTGCGCGCGCACCACGATGCGCAGGCGCACGGCCTCGCCCCCCACGGCCCAGGCCAGGGCTTGGCCGGCCGCGTCGCACAGCTGCACCGCCGTGATGCGGGCCTGGCCCGTGCCGAACGATGCGGCCTGCGGATCGTGCGGGAACACCTGCAGGTCGTTGCGCAGGTTGCTCGCATTGAGGAAGGGCAGGCGCTGATCGCCCAGCACCTCGGTCTCCGGCGCCTCGACCACTTCGACCGGGTCTGCGCCCTGCCCCTGCTGGGCATAGAACTCGCGCAGGTAGGCTTCGCTGACGGCCTTGGGCGTGCCCTGCATGCGCACCCGCCCCTGGTCCAGCCAGATGGCGTGGTTGCACAGGTTCTTCACCGCGTTCGTGTCGTGGCTGACGAACAGCACCGTGCCGGTCTGCATGAACTCGCGCAGGAACCGCATGCACTTCTGCGTGAAGAAGGCGTCGCCCACCGCCAGCGCCTCGTCGATGACCAGGATGTCCGCGTCCACGTGGGCGATGACGGCGAACGCCAGCCGCACCAGCATGCCGCTGGAATAGGTCTTGACCGGCTGGTCGATGAACGCGCCGATGTCGGCAAAGGCCTCGATGGCCGCAAAGCGCTCACGCGTGACGTGCTCGGCCTGCCCCAGCACGCCGGCGTTGAAGAACACGTTCTCGCGCCCGGTGAACTCCGGGTTGAAACCGGAGCCCAGCTCCAGCAAGGCCGCCACGCGGCCTTGCACCTGCACCTCGCCGTTGGTGGGATAAAGCGTGCCGCAGATGATCTGCAGCAGCGTGGATTTGCCCGAGCCGTTGCGGCCGATGATGCCGACCGTCTGGCCGCGCATGACCTCGAGGTCCACCCCGTGCAGCGCCCAGAACTCGCGGTAATGGTTGCGGGGCGACAACCCCAGCCAGCGCCGCAAGCGCGGCACCACGAACTGCAGCAGGCGCTGCGCAGGCGCCGCGTAGATCTGGTAGCACTTGGACAGCCCCGTCACGCGGATGGCCGACGCGGCGCCCGAGGGCGCCTCGGCCGGGGTCACGTCCGCTGCGGCCAGCATGCGCAGGGCCGGTTGCACGGTGTCAGAGCACATCGGCAAACCCCTTGCGCGTGGCCTGAAACCCCGCGAACCCCAGCCAGGCCAGCACCAGGGCGACGCCGGTGTAGGCCAGCAGGCCGGCCCAATCGGGCGCCTGCCCCCAGATCAGCACGGCGCGCCCCTGCTCGATGATGAAGGTCAGCGGGTTGGCCTGCATGAACAGGCGGTACTCCTGCGGGATGGCGGTCAGCGGAAAAAACACCGGCGACATGAACAGCAAGATGGTGGTGATCACCACCATCACCTGGCCCAGGTCACGCAGGTACACCCCCAGCGCACTGGCCAGCCAGCCCAGGGCCAGCACCATCAGCAGCAACGGCACGACGACCAGCACGATCAACGGTGCGGTGGCAGGTATGCCGCCATTGAGCAAGGCGCAGGCCACCAGCAGCACCACCAGGCCGATGCACCACTGGAACAAGGCCGTGCACAGGCTGACCACGGGCAGCACCTCGAGCGGGAACACCACCTTCTTGACGTAGTTGCCATGGGCCGGAATCAAGCCGGGCGCGCCGTTCAGCACCTCGGCCAGCAGGCCGTGCATGAGCAGGCCGGCATACAGGATCAGCGCGAACTGGGTCCGGCTTTGCTCGAGCGTGCCCCACTTCGCCTGGAACACCACCGAAAACACAAAGGTGTACACGGCCAGCATGACGATGGGCGTGATCACCGCCCACAGCAGCCCGCCCACGGTGCCGCGGTAGCGCGCCGCCACGTCACGCCGGGCCATGCGGGCGATGAGTTCGCGGTGGTGCCAGAGCGAACGTCCCATCGCCAGCGGCGACCACGGCAGGCGCGCGTGCGGGTTGATCACGCGTACACCTCGGCCTGGTCCAGCAGTGGCGCGGCCTTGTCCTTGTCCGACAGCAGGGGCTGGGCGATGCCGTGGGCCGCCAGCGGCCAGTCGATGGCGATGGCCGGGTCGTTCCAGGCGATGCCGCGCTCATGCTGGGGCGCGTAGAAGTCGGTGGCCTTGTACAGGAAGTCGGCGCTGTCGCTCAGCACCACGAAGCCATGCGCCATGCCGGCCGGCACCCAGAGCTGGCGGTGGTTGTCCTCGGTCAGCTCCACCCCCACCCACTGGCCGAAGGTGGGCGAGCTGCGGCGGATGTCGACGGCCACGTCGAAGACGGCGCCGCGCACCACCCGCACCAGCTTGCCTTGAGGCTGGTGCAACTGATAGTGCAGGCCACGCAGCACGCCCTTGGCCGAGCGGCTGTGGTTGTCCTGCACGAAGTCGACCTGCGCGCCGGTCAGCTCTTCGAACACACGGCGGTTGTAGCTTTCGGTGAAGAAGCCCCGCGCATCGCCAAACAGCTTGGGCTCAAGGATGAAAACGCCATCGATGGCGGTGGACAAGGCCTGCATGGGCAGCACTCCAGGAATGGGGGACACAAAGCCACGGCAACGCCGCAGCGGATTCAACGGATCGGGACGCGCGGCCCTTCAGCCCGAGGGCGGGCCGGCATCCGCCGGCGCCGGCCCGGCGAACGGGTGGGGCACGATGTGGATGCCCTCTGGCAACCACCGGGTGTATCGATCCAAAGCCGTTCTCAAAGCATCGGCAGCCAGGCCATACTGCACCTGATCTTCGCGCTCGCCCACCACCTGCGCGCCAAACCGCTCGTGAAAGCGGCGCACGGGCGCGTTGTCGCGGTGCACCTCGAAGTGGGCACGGCGAAAGCCGAGCGTCCACGCATAGCGGTAGACGATGAGGGCCGATTCCATGGCCGTGGTGGCCGGCACGCCGGGCAACAGCATCCACGACCCCCAGCAAAAACTGTCGCCCCGGGCGTCGTACAGGCGCACCGTGCCCAGCGCCTCGCCGCTGTCGGCCTGGGTGATGACGAAGTAAGCCTGCGTCTCGTCGCGGGCGTAGGCGGCCAGCCAGGCGCGCTGGTCATCCAGCTCGCTGGACGTGGGCGACATGTAGCGGTTGCGAGCGGGGTGGTGGCGCAGCTGCCAGATGAAGGCGGCATCACCGGCCTCGGCATTGCGCAGCAGCACGTGGCGGCCGCGCACCTGAGCGGCTTTGAGCAGACGAGGAGCAGAAACGGCGTTCAACAAAGGCAGGCAACAGAACAAAAAAGAAACAGGCCGCGCGGGTGCCGGGCGGCTGGCGCGTGGTCACCGACTCAGGACCGGGCAAAGCCCCGGTGTGGCGCCGGCCCGGCATGACCGCAGGATAGCAAGCCGTGACCGCCCCTCGGCACAGGCCGCGCCCCGCTCGGGTAAGCCGCCACGACCGCTTCGCCCCCCGGGTGAGACCGGTGCGGTCAGCCCGTCCAGCACCCGGCGCGGCGAATTGTCTCCGCGCCTGGCCCTCACGGTGTTTCTCCATGCAACGCCCCGGCGCGCCAGCCCGCCAGCGTGGGCAGGCGGCAGCTCAGGCGCAGCCCCGCCACACGCACCCACATGGGCTGGTCGGCCAGGTCGATGCGCAGCTGCGGCGCAAAGCCATGGGCGCTTTGCCAGGCCAGGTGCAGGTCCTGCGGCAGGCCGGGCGCCGGGGGCGCGGGTGGCGCAGGCGGCTGGTTCAGGGTCTGCTCGCTCAGCGGCGGCCAGGGCTCTGCGGCGCCTGGCGGCTGCAGGGCTGCCGTGCGGGACGCGGCTTCGGTGAATGCGGGCGCCGGGCCATGGCCTGTGGCCGGCGCGGCCAGGGGCGCAAAGAACACCTGCAGCGCCCCGGGCCGGCTGGCCTGCAGGGACACGGCCACGTCCAGCACCTGACACCGGGCCAGGGCCTGGGTCAAGGCGGCATCGGCGCTCAGGTCCAGCAACCATTGGGCATCGCGGCCGGTGCGCAGCCACGGGCCGATGGCCTGGGGCTGCGCGTCCAGCAGGCGCCCCGGCATGGCGCCCGCACCCGCGGCACCGACCGCCGCGGTGTCGACCGCCGCAGCACCGGCTGTCGCGGTGCCGGCCGCTGCGCCATCGGCCGACCAGTGCAGCAAAGGGCGTCCGGGCGTCGTGGCCCCCAGCGGCAGTTGGCGCGTGAACGAGGCCCCGATCTGCTGCGCATGCAGGATGGCCCCGGTGGCATCGGGCAGGTCGAAAATGGGACAGCGGATGGGCTCTCCCGAGCCCCACTGCTGCTGCAGGCAGGCCCACTGCTCGGCGCGGAACACGCTGCCGCTGCGGTAGATCGTCGCCACGTCGAACACCGACCGCAGCAGGCCAAGCGCCATCAACAGGGCGAGTATGGCCACAACCCCGATCAAATTCGAACGGCGACTGCCTGATACCCCATCAGATTGACCCGACCGCCACAGCACGGCAGCCGCCGCCACGGCCCAGGGCAAGGCCAGGGTCAGCCAGAAGAAGTGAAACCGTTGGTAGCCGAAGGCGTAGACCTGCAAACCCGTTTGCACACTGGCGTCGCGAAAGCCGGCACGGCCATACGCCACCATCATGAGGTAGGCCATGACCAGCGCCACCAACGGCAGCGCCACCAGCGCCACGCGACCGGCCGCGGTGCCCTGCTGGCCCGGCGCTGCGGGTGCGAGCGCGAGCGCATCGCCGCGCTGGCGCCAGGCCTGCCAGGCCAGGGCCAGCCAGACCAGCGCGCAACCCAGCCACACCAGCACGACCAGCAGCGCGTCCCCCGTCCAGGACGACAACGGCTGTCCCAGGGCGCGGCCCAGCTTGCCCAGGGCGTAGAGCCAGAAATCGGCCTGCAGCGGCGTGGTGCGCGGGATGGCCTGGCCCAGGGCATCGGCCGGCAGCCGCGCCACGGCCCAGGCCTGGGCCAGCGTGGTGGTCACGCCCGCCACCAGCAGCCCCAGCGTCACCGCCTGGGCGCGCCGCGCCGCCACGCCGTGCAGCGGCCGCAGGCCCCACAGCACGGCCGCCAGCGCCAGCGCCAGCGCCACCGTGCCCACGGCGCCCGAGATGTACGACAGGCCGGCGAGCAGGCCCAGCAGCCCCCCGGCCACCAGCGCCCAGCCCGCTGCCACGCGGCTGGTCAGGCCCAGGCACAAGGCCATGAGCAACCACAGCAGCGGCAGCGCCTGGTGGTAGGCCATGTTCTGGTCGCCCCAGTAGCTGCCGGTCTGCAGCATGAACACGGTGGCGACGAAGGCCAGCACCGCCTGGCGGCGGTCGGGCAAGGCCCAGCACAACAAGCGCCATTGGCCCCACAGCAGCCCGCCCTGCACCAGCAGCAGCGTGATGAATTGGTAGGCGACCACGTTGCCGCCAAGCACACGCTGGGCCAGCGCATCGAGCGCCAGCCCCAGCGGCGCCATGGTGTTGTTGGCGGCCGTGAACCACACGCGCGGCAGCCACCGGCCCGCCGTGCCATCGGCGTAGGCGCGCCAGTCGTCCACGAACGGCAGGTCGCTGCCAAAGCGCAGCCAGCACAGGGCGCTGGCAGCCAGCATCAACCAGGGCAGCAGCTGAAGGCCGCGCCAGGGCCAGCGCAGGGCAGCGTTGCTCATGGCCTGCCCCCTTTGCCAATGGGCATCGCGCCAACCCGGGCCGTCGCACCAAGGCGCACCGCAGCCAGCCGCCGGTCCCCGGCAAGACCCGCGCACCTGGCGCCGGGCACGCCACATAACCGGACGGCGCTCATGCCACCCCCGCGCGAAACACCCACCGGTGCACCGCGTAGGTCAACGGCACGCACACCGCCACCGAGGCCAGCGCCGCCAAGCTGGACGGCCAGCCCAGCACCGCCACCCACAGCTCGACCACCGCCAGCCCAACCACGAACTGCCCCAGTTGCGTGGCGGCCACCAGGGCCCAGGCGTGGCGCCGGCCAGGCGCCCGGAACACCAGCCAGCGCAGCATGGCATACGACAGGGCAATGCCGGCCACGAACGCGAGCCCATAGGCCCAGCGGTACCCCAGGGGCGCCAGCAGCACCAGGTACAGGCCGTAGGTCAGCCCGGTGTTGAGCCCCCCGGTCAGCACGAAGCGCACGCTGCGCGGCAACCGGGCCAGCCACGCCTGCAACCGCGTCGGCACCGGGCCGGCCCCATTCCGCGCGGCAGCCGCGGTGGCAGACGGCGGCAGGTGGGACGGTGCGCGGGGCGGCATGGTCGGTGGTCGGGTGGCAGGCAACGCGAGGGCAGCGCACCAGTGTGCGGTTCACCGCACCGGCTTGCCGAGCTGACGCGTGTCGGTCACCAGGCGCATCAGGTACTGGCCGTAGCCGTTTTTCAGCAGCGGTGCCGCCAGCGCCTCCAGGTCCTCGACGCCGATGAAGCGCTTGCGGAAGGCCACCTCTTCGGGGCAGGCGATCTTCAGGCCCTGGCGCTTTTCCAGCGTGGCGATGAACTGGCCGGCGTCCAGCAGGCTGTCGTGCGTGCCCGTGTCCAGCCAGGCGTAGCCGCGCTTCATGATCTGCACCTGCAGCTGGCCTTGCTGCAGGTAAGCCTCGTTGACGCTGGTGATCTCCAGCTCGCCACGGGCGCTGGGCTTCACGGCCTTGGCGATGTCCACCACCTGCTCGTCGTAGAAGTACAGGCCGGTGACGGCGAAGTTGCTCTTGGGCTTGACCGGTTTTTCCTCGATCGACTCGGCCTTGCCCTGCGGGTCGAAGGCCACCACGCCGTAGCGCTCGGGGTCGGTCACGTGGTAGGCGAAAACGGTGGCGCCGGTGGTCTGCGCGTCGGCGTTGTGCAGCAGCACCTCCAGGTCGTGACCGTAGAAGATGTTGTCGCCCAGCACCAGCGCGCTGGGCGCCCCGTTCAAGAACGACTCGCCGATCAAAAAGGCCTGCGCCAGCCCGTCCGGGCTGGGCTGCACCGCGTACTGCAGCGAAATGCCCCACTGGCTGCCGTCGCCCAGCAGCTGCTGAAACCGCGGCGTGTCCTGCGGCGTGCTGATGATGAGGATGTCCCGGATGCCAGCCAGCATGAGGCAGGACAGCGGGTAATAAATCATCGGCTTGTCGTAGACGGGCAGCAGCTGCTTGCTCATGGCCAGCGTGGCCGGGTGCAGCCGGGTGCCGGAGCCTCCGGCGAGGATGATGCCTTTGCGGGCCTGGGTCATGGGTTGTTTCTGTTCAAAGCCAATCCAACGGGTATGGCGCCACGGCCGTCATTCAATGAACGGGAACAAGCGCATACCCCACTCTACTCAACGCATCAGGTGTTCCGTCAGCATGCGCGTCACGCCGTCCTGCCAGGGTGGCAGGCGCAGGCCGAAGGTGGTCCGCAGCCGGGCGCAGTTCAGGCGCGAATTGTGTGGCCGCGTGGCCGCCGTCGCAAACGCGCTGCTGGGCACGGCCTCCACCGCCTTCACGGCCAGCGCCAGCCCGGGCTGAACCTGCTGCGCCGTGGCGAAGACGAACTGCGCGTAGTCGAACCAGCTCGTCGCCCCGCTGGCGGCCAGGTGGTAGGTGCCCGACTTGCCGGCATCGGCCAGCAGCTGGGGCAGCGCCTGGGCGGTCACGTCGGCGATCAGCTCGGCCCCGGTGGGGGCGCCGATCTGGTCGGCCACGATGGTCAGGTGCTCGCGCTCGCCGGCCAGCCGCAACATGGTCTTGGCAAAGTTGCCGCCGCGCGCCGCGTACACCCAGCTGGTGCGGACAATGAGGTGGGCACAGCCGCTGGCGCGGATCGCGTCTTCGCCGGCGAGCTTGGTGCGGCCGTACACGCTCAGCGGGCCGGTGGCGTCGCCTTCGGACCAGGGCAGCTCGCCGCTGCCGTCGAACACGTAGTCGGTGCTGTAGTGCACCAGCGCGGCGCCCACCTCGGCGCAGGCGGCGGCCAGCGCGGCGGGTGCGTCGGCATTCAGGCGCTGCGCCAGTTCGGGCTCGGCCTCGGCCTTGTCGACGGCCGTGTGCGCGGCGGCGTTGACGACCACGCGCGGCTTCAGCGCGCGCACGGTCTGCGCCAGCGCCGCCGGGTCGTTCAGGTCGCCGCACAGCGCGGGCAGGCCAGCTTGCGCCGCCCGGCCCTGGCGATCGAGCGCGGCCAGCGCGCCCAGCGGCGCCAGCGCGCGCTGCAACTCCCAGCCGACCTGGCCGTTCTTGCCCAACAAGAGGATGGTCATGTCAACACTCCGACAAGGTCAGCGCCGCCCAGCGGACGACGCGAAACGCGAGAACCTGGCGCAACGGCCGCAGTGAAAGGCCGGGGAGCCGGGGACAGCGTGTCGGCCGCAGCGCAGGGCCGCACCCAAGCAAGGCCAGCCCCTCCGGGGGCGCCCGGCGCAGGGTCAGCGGACGACGCACAGCGCGCGAGCGTGGGGGCGTCATGTTCATGCGTAGTGCGTGGCCAGCCAGTCGCGGTAGGCGCCGCTTTGCACCTGGGCCACCCACTCGGGGTGGTCCAGGTACCACTGCACGGTCTTGCGGATGCCGGTTTCAAAGGTTTCGGCCGGTTTCCAGCCCAGCTCGCGCTCGATCTTGCGTGCGTCGATGGCGTAGCGGCGGTCGTGGCCCGGCCGATCGGTCACGTGGGTGATCTGCTCGCGGTAGCTGCCCCCGGCCTCGCGCGGGCGCAGCTGGTCCAGCAGGTCACAGATGGTGTGCACGATCTCGACGTTGGGCTTCTCGTTCCAGCCGCCGACGTTGTAGGTCTCGCCCACGCGGCCGGCGCTCAGCACGCGGCGGATCGCGCTGCAGTGGTCCTTGACGTACAGCCAGTCGCGGATCTGCAGGCCATCGCCGTAGATGGGCAGCGCCTTGCCGGCCAGGGCGTTGACGATCATCAGCGGGATGAGCTTTTCGGGGAAATGAAACGGCCCGTAATTGTTCGAGCAATTGGTCGTCAGCACCGGCAGGCCGTAGGTGTGGTGCCAGGCCCGCACCAGGTGGTCGCTGGCCGCCTTGCTGGCCGAATACGGGCTGTTGGGCTCGTAGGGGTATTGCTCGGTGAACGGCTCTTGATCAACGGAGAGCGAGCCATACACCTCATCCGTTGAAACGTGCAGGAAACGGAAATCGGCCTGTTCGGCCGCGGGCAGCGCGGCCCAGTGGGCGCGCACGGCTTCGAGCAGCTGGAAGGTGCCGACGATGTTGGTCTGGATGAACTCGCCGGCGCCATGGATGGAGCGGTCCACATGGCTTTCGGCGGCAAAGTTGAGCACCGCGCGCGGCCGGAACTCGGCCAGCAGCGCGGCCACGCGCTCGCGGTCGCCGATGTCGGCCTGCACGAAGTGGTGGCGCGCATCGCCCTCCAGGCTCGCCAGGTTGGCCAGGTTGCCCGCGTAGGTCAGCGCGTCGAGGTTGACCACGGGCTCGTCGTGCGCGGCCAGCCAGTCGAGCACGAAGTTCGAACCAATGAAGCCGGCACCGCCGGTCACCAAAATTGTCATGCTGCACCTCTGAATGGAGACATGGGCCGCCTGCCTGCCGACCACGCCTCGTCGGCCTGGGCAAGGGTCGTGCCAAGCCATGCTGGCAAACCCACGATTATTTCATGGGCTCCGCTTGGTGTATTTCCGGATGCTTCAGGCGGTCAGCCGCCCCCGCAAGCGCATAGACTTTGCGTGCAGACCTGCTGTTTGATGAGGAGTGCCATGTCGAAAGCCAGCAAACCGCCCGCCCCGCCCCCGGCCGCCGAATCGGCGCCGGACATGGCCCACAGCATCTGGCTGGCCGGCCTGGGCGCCTGGGCCCAGGCCCAGGCCGAGGGCAACAAGGTGTTCGAGGCCCTGGTGCGCGACGGCTTGAGCCTGCAACGCCAGACCCACCAGGGGCTGGCCCAGGCCACCGAGAAACTGGCCGAGATGACGGCACGCGCCAACGACGCCCGCTGGGGCAAGCTGGGCGGCCTGTTCGAGAACCGCGTGGCCCAGTCGCTGAGCCGCATGGGCCTGCCCGACGCCACCGACTGGCAGGCACTGCAGGCTCGGCTGGACCGCATCGAAGCGCATTTGCAAGCCCTGCAGCCCACGGCAGGCGCCCCCGCGCCCGGGGCGCCGGCCTCGCGCACACCGCGCAAGACCACCCCGTCAACGGCCCCCCGCAAGGCGGTTGCCAGCGCCGCCACGCGCCGCCGCAAGGCCGCGTGAACGCGCTGCTGGGACTGCCACCACGCAGCGGCACGCCCATGGACCTGCCATCAGACGCCGGCCCAGCCGTTCTCCAGCGCATTCCCCCCCGTGAACGCGGCCAAATCTCCACACGCACCACGCCTTGAAACACGCCGCGGCGTCGAACGCCGGCCATCCGATGGACAATGGCCGGCTTGTCTGAGTGATTGACCCGTTCATGACCGTCTCCGCGCGCGCCGCGCTTTCTTCGCCCCCGCTGCCCCGTCCGCCCTACAAGCCCCTGGCCATCGCGGCCGTGGTCGCGGCCTTGGGCCATGCCGTGCTGATTTGGGGCCTGCCCCAGTTCCAGAGCCCGATCACGGGGCTGCGCTCCGAAGCCATGGAGACGCGCATCATCGATGCCCCCCAGGCGGACGAAGCCCAGACCGACTTTCAGGCCTTGACGCCACCACCGCAGCCGCCGAAACCGGCGCCGCGGCCCGCCCCCACACCCAGCCCTGCGCCCGCTGCCGCGCCAGCCGAGGACGCAGCGCAGGACGACCCGGAACCCGAAGCCGACCCGGTCGAGGAAAACCGGCCCGCCGACCGGCCTGCCGATCAATCCGCAACCAGCAGCGAGCCACCCCGCGCCTCGCTGCGCAGCCTGAGCGAGCAGCCCTCGCTGATCGAAGGCATTCCCAAAGTCACCTTTGGTGGCGGCTCGGGGGCCCAACCCGTGCGCGCCATGCTCACGGGCAACCAGACCAAAACCGTGCTGGCGCAGATGTCCGACGGCATCGAGGGCCAGGCCAGGCTGGCCCGGCCGTCCGACCTGAGCTACGTCACCACCTACACGCGCGGCGGCGAGGCCATCCCCGGCCGCACCACGCTGGCCTGGCGCCACGACAAGCGCTATTACCAGGCCAAATGGGTGGAGACCAACGTCAAGCTGGGCAACAACTCCTACCTGTCGACCGGCGCCGTCGCGCCCCAGGGCCTGGCCCCCGTCACGGGCACCTGGGACACCACCGCGCGCGACACCATTGCGTTCAACTACGACGCGCAGCAGGCCGTCATCACGTCGGCCGCAGGCGGCACCACCCGGCTGCCGGTGCAGACCGGCACGCAGGACCGCATCAGCGCCGTGTTGCACCTGGGCGCCTTGCTGGCCGGCCAACCCGAGCGCTTCCCCACGGGCACCCGCATCGAGGTGCCGGTGCTCGTCAAAGATCACCTGGAAACCTGGACGTTCACGCTCGAAGCCGAAGAATCGCTGACCGCGCTCAACAACCAGCCCGTGCCCACGGTGCGCCTGGTGCTGGATGCGGCAGGCAGCCCCACGGCCGCGCCATCCTTGGCCAACCCGGCGAGCGCGCCCGCGGGCGCAGCAAGCGCCCCGCTGGTGCAGGCCGGCCCGCGCCTGGCCACGCAACCACCCGTCACGGCAGGCCCCGACGCGCTGCGCCGCATGGTCGTTTGGCTGGGCCCCACGCTGGACTTCCTGCCGGTGCGGTGGCGCATCGAACTGGCCAATGGCGACGTGAGCGACCACCTGCTGCGCAGCGCCGTCGAGCAACGCGTGCTGTCCAGCCTGCCCCCGCCCGCCGACGCGCTGCCCGACGGCCGCGGCAGCCCGCCCCCCGCCAGTCCGCCGGCTGCGGGCGGCACACCCCGCCCCGCTTTTCCCGAGGGCGGCGGCGGCTGATGGCCTGCCGCGCGTTCAGGGGGCCCACACCCTCCGGGCCAGCGGGCATTGGCAAACGCGGCCCGTCCGTATATCGTTTGTGCACCGCAGCATAAATCGCAACGACCCATGGCAAGCAAGGCGCCGCGCCGCACGGCCCAACGCATCCTCGACACCACGCTGGACCTGTTCAACCGGTTCGGCGAACCGAACGTGTCCACCACGCTGATTTCGGCCGAGCTCGAGATCAGCCCGGGCAACCTGTACTACCACTTTCCGGCCAAAGACCAGCTCATCAACCGCCTCTACGAGGCCTATGAGGCGCAGGTCAACCCCATCCTGGCGGCGGCCAACGACATCGCCAACGTCGAAGACGCGTGGTTTTTCATGCACTCGCTGTTCGAGGCGATGTGGGCGCACCGCTTTCTGTACCGCGACCTGAACGACCTGCTCTCGAAGAACCGCTTCCTGGAAACCCACGTGCAGCTCATGCTGCAGCGCAAGCGCCGCGCCATGCAGGCCCTGCTGCACGGCGTCGGCGCCCACCTGCACGCCCAGCTCGACGACGGCGCCATCGAAACCGCGGCCACCAACATGGTGGTCGTGAGCAGCTACTGGCTCAGTTACGAATACGCGCGCAACCCCCGCCAGGCCACGGACGAGGCGCACAGCCAGGCCGCCCTGATGCGCGGCGCCCACCACGCCCTGAGCACGCTGCTGCCCTACTTGGCCCCCGACCAACGCGCCCACCTGCACCACCTGGCCTCGGCCTACCTGGACGCGGACGACAGCGCCCCCGCAGCAGGGAACTGACCCGCCACGCGCAAAGCGGTTCGGGCTGCGGACTGCACATTGGCACGCGATGTGGCTCGGCCGGGCCAGGATTGGCCGGGGCCGGACGCTGGCATGGCCACCACGCTCATCGGGTCAACGCGGCGCCCGGGATCACGCGCCATGGTCAGAGCACCCCCGACAGGACTCACCCGCACCAAGCTGCCCACACCAGGCTACCCGCACGGCCCCGGCACGCCTGACACACGCCGGTCTGCCGAGGTGTGGCGCGCCGTTGTGGCCCTGGGGGCGGACTGGCCGTCGCCGTCGCCAGGCGCCAAGACCGCCAGCCCCAGGTCTGCCGGTGTCACGAGCCAATTGCCCGACACAGTATGGCGCAAGCCCCGTTCCAAATTGAACGACAATTGCGCCATACTGCCAGCATCGCTGGATGCCACAGGCCAACCCCCTTCGTCACCCATGTTCAGCTACCGCCACGCCTTCCATGCAGGCAACCACGCCGACGTGCTCAAGCACCTGTGCCTGATTGCCTGTCTGGACCACCTGATGCTCAAACCCACGCCGTTGACCCTGGTCGACACCCATGCCGGCGCGGGCGGCTACCCGCTGGACGGTGCCCAGGCCCGCACCAGCGCCGAGTCCGACCACGGCGTCATGCGCCTGCTGGCCGCAGCCCAGGACAGCCCGCCGCCCGCGGCCGTGGCGCGCTACATCGACGTGCTGAGCCAGTTCAACCCCACGCGCTGGCACCACTACCCGGGCTCGCCCCGCATCCTGCAAAGCCTGATGCGAGCCGACGCCGGCGATCGCCTGCGCCTGTTCGAGCTGCACCCCACCGACAGCCGCCTGCTGCGCAAGACCATGGCGGCCACGGAGCTGCCCGCCAGCCAGATCGCCGTCACCGTCAAAGACGGCTTTGAGGGCCTGAAAGCCCTGCTGCCGCCACCCGCCGGACCCGGGGGATCCAAGCGTGCCCTCGTGCTCATGGACCCCAGCTACGAGCTGAAGACCGACTACGCGCGCGTCAGCCAAAGCATGCAGGATGCCCTCAAGCGCTTTGCCAATGGCTGCTATCTGGTCTGGTACCCCCTGATTGCCCGACCCGAAGCCCACCAGCTGCCCCGTCGGCTCAAAACCCTGGCCAACCAGGCGGGACGCGCCTGGCTGCACGCCACCCTGTCCATTGGTCAGGCCCCGGGCGACGAGCCCGGCATGCGCGGCCTCACCGCCAGCGGCATGTTCATCATCAACCCCCCGCACGTGCTCGCCGAGCAATTGCGCGAGGCCACGCCTTGGCTGATGCAGGCCCTGGGCCAAGGCAAAGGCCAGGCGCTGCAGGTCGAAACCAGCGCCTGAGCCACGGACCGCTCACGCCGCGCTGCGCCGGCGAAGCTCAGCGGCTGCGCCGCCCGAAAGCCGGCACACCCCATCGATGGCGAGCTGCCGGGACAAGCTCGCCGCCGCCGAATGCCCCGCCTCGGCCCCATGCATCAAACAGAGTATCCTGAGGTTACCGATACTTGACCATCGACCATCAGGCCATACTCCTGTATTTTTCGATGCAGATGCGGAACACAGCCGCCTGACGTTCGCCGGGCCCGTGCCGCCTGCCGGATTGGGCGACATGGCGGCAGGCGGCGCAGCGGCCGACCGATGTCACGCCTTGCCTGGGAAGCGCACCGCGCCCGCGGCACAGCCCACCCAACACGGCGGCGGCGGATGCGCGCCCAGGTACAACAAGCGCCCCGCCATGCCCAGCTGAAAGCCCGCCAGCGGCCTTGGCGGCGCGGCGGCCCTGTGAAGACGCGAGGGGCTCTGGGTCAGTCTCGGTCGGCACCGCCGATGTTGATGGGCGTGCAGGCGGCGTTTTGGCGAAGTCGGCCGCCCAGACCTGGGCCCTGGGTGGCAGCATCGAGAAGCTGCATTGGCCGCCCGAAGCGCACACCGACTTCCTGCTGGCCGTGATGGGGTACGAGGAAGGCGCTATGGGAAAGCCGGTAGCCCTGACCTCGAGATGCACGACACACGGCCGCAGCCGGCAAGCTGCGCGGCCTCCCTGCGGCAGGGGTGTTCAAACGCGCTCACGTGCATGCGCGCCGGCGCTGAGCGCCGGCATCCACAGCCAACGGATCGGCCCACGCCCCTCAGGGCGCAGGCACCCCCGCCATCGTGGCTGTGGCCGCAGCGTTGGCGGGCAGCAGGCTCGCGGGCGGGCTGACGCCGGGCCCGGACAATGCGCCGGCCGAGGCGTTCGCGGCATCGCCTGCGGTCCCGCCAGCCGGCGTCAACGGCGCAGTCAGGCGCAGCGACGGGTCGCCGCTCAACGCCACATCGCCCGCGGCAATGGCCGAGGGCACATGGCGCACGCGCACCATCAGCGATTCCGGAACGGCCCGGCCGCGTGGCAGGGCGGGTCGCGCATCGGCCGCCGCCACGGCGTCGGCCTGTGCCGAGACCTGGGGCAACACCCCGGGCAGCGGCATGGCGCTGGCCTCGCCGGACGCCAGCGTCTGCACGGCATCCGCCTCAGGCACCCACGCCAACTGGGGCGCGGCTTCGGACGCGTTGAGCCAAGATGGGTTGTTCAAGCCCGTGCGCGGGCCACCGGCTGCCGCCAGGCCCAAGGGCGGCGTCATGATGGGCAAGCCCGTCCGGGCATCCTGCGTGGGCCAACTGGGCAGCGGCTCGTCGCTGGGCAGTGGGCTGCCCAGGGCCTGGGTCGAATCGCCAAACCGGGTTTGCGCCAACACCTGGGCGCGCTGGCTGCGCGACGGCGAGGCCTGGGCATCGTCGACATCGGCCGACGCGAGGCGCGAGGTCAGGCCGGACGCGCCGGATCCGTCGTCGTCACCCAGGGCCTGCAGCACGACATCGCCGTGCCCGCGCGAAATCAAGCCCAGCTGACTGGCAGCGGCCTTGCTCAAGTCCAGGATGCGGCCATGTGCATAAGGGCCGCGGTCGTTGATGCGAACCACCACTTCCTTGCCATTGGCCGGGTTGCGCACCATGACGCGGGTGCCCAGCGGCAAGGTCTTGTGCGCGGCGGTGAGTTCGTACATGTCGAAGGCTTCGCCACTGGCCGTCTTGCGACCATGGAAGCCCGGGCCGTACCACGAGGCACTGCCGGTCTGCAGCACGGCACCGCCCTTGGCGGTGGTGCGGCCTTTGCTGACGCGCTGCTTCTTGGCAGCGGCTGAGGTTGTTCCAATCGATTTGCCAGCGCTGACAGGCTGGACTTTCTTTGACTTGGCGGGGGCCGCAAGGGCTGCGGCGCCACCAATCGTCAGGGTTCCCGCCAGTACGGCTGGGAGGGTTGAACGGAGAAATCGCTGGAAACTGCGGCGCGGCTGCGCCGTCATGCCCACCCGAGGCGACGGGTGATCTCAAGTGTCGCTTGGCTTTGGTTCATGGTGTAGAAGTGTAGTGCGGGTGCGCCGCCAGCGCGCAAACGCTCGCACAATTGCGTGATCACATCCAGGCCAAATGCGCGTATTTGTGTCAAATCGTCGCCAAAACCCTGCAATCTCCCACGAATCCACCGAGGGATTTCGGCGCCGGTGGCGTCCGAAAAACGCATCAGTTGTGACGAATTGATGATGGGCATGACCCCAGGAACGATGGGGACATCGACGCCGGCCTTGCGCACCTCGTCTACAAACCGGAAGTAGCCATCGGCGTTGAAGAAGTACTGGGTGATGGCGGAATCGGCACCGGCCTTGACCTTGGTGACGAAGGCCTGCACGTCGGCCTCGGGGCTGCGCGCCTGGGGGTGCATCTCGGGGTAGGCCGCCACCTCGATGTGAAACCAGTCACCAAATGCCTCGCGGACGAAGGCCACCAGGTCGCTCGCGTACTGGAACTCGCCCCCCATGCCATAGCCGCTCGGCAGGTCGCCGCGCAGCGCGACCAGGCGCCGGATGCCGGCGGCCTGCAGCTGCGCCAGCTCTTCGCGCACGGACTCGCGCGTGGCGCCGATGCACGAGAAGTGCGAGGCCGCGGCCACGCCCTCGTCCTGGATCTGCCGCACCACCCCGAACGTGCCGGCCTGTGTGGAGCCGCCGGCGCCGTAGGTCACCGAGCAGAACTCAGGCTGGCGCACGTAGAGCTGCTGGCGCACGGTGCGCAGCTTCTCCAGCCCTTCGGGCGTCTTGGGCGGAAAAAACTCAAAGCTGATGGGCAGTTTCGTCATGCCGGTTCCTCCTCAGGCTTTCTGGGCGTACACAAAGAATTCACGGTTGCCGTCGCCGCCCTCGATGGGCGAGTCCAGCCATTGCCGCACCGGCAGGCCCAGCGCCTGCAGGCAGCCGCGGATGCGCTGCTCCACGTCGGCGTACAGGCTGGCGTCGCGCACGATGCCACCCTTGCCCACCTGCCCGGGCTGCAGCTCGAACTGCGGCTTGACCAGCATGAGCAGGTGCCCCTGCGGCGCCAGCAGCGGCACCAGCGCCGGCAGCACCAGGGTCTGCGAGATGAAGGACAGGTCGCCCGTGACGAGGTCGAAGCTCGGCGTCAGGTCCACGTCCTCAAAGCCCGCGCGGCGGCGTTGCTGGCGCGGGGCCGTGCCATCGGCCCGGGCCCGCGCCTTGGCAGCGCGTTCGGATTTGAAGTCCTCGATCTCGTGCTCCTTGGCGTCCTCGGTGTCGTCGTAGTCCTCGTCCACCACGCCCCCGTTGCGCATCCAGGCATAGGGCGCCACCGGCTGGGTGTCGTTGTCTTCTTCGTCCTCGACGAACTCGGACACCGCCTGTTCGGCGGCCTCGCGCAGGGACTCGGCGGTCATGCCGCGCGCATTCAGGCCTTCCACGCCGATCACGCGAGGGTCGTGGCGCAGGCGCTCGTGCAACTGCCCGTGGCCCACATCCACCCCCACGACCTGGGCCGCGCCGGCCTGCAGCAGGCAGTCGGTGAAGCCGCCCGTGCTCTGCCCCACATCCAGGCAGCGCATGCCGGCCACCTGCAGCCCAAGGCTGCGCAGCGCACCGTCGAGCTTGAGGCCGCCGCGCGAGATGTACTTGGCCTCATCGGCATCGAGCAGCTCGACCTCGGCGCCTTTGGGGATGTCGTCGCCGTTCTTGGCCACGCCAACCCAGGGCGCATGGGCAAACGCGCGCCAACGCACGCCGGCGGCGATCAGGCGCTGCGCCTGCGAGCGCGTGGCCGCGAGACCGGCCTCCACGAGATACACATCAGCACGCATGGGATTTGTCTGAGGATTGCAATGAAGGAAAATGGGGTATGACCATTTAGCCGTTTCATTTGAAACGACAGTGGCTACATACCCCATCCCAAATGTTGAAAACAAGGCTGCCAGCAAAGCAGCTGACCGGGGGCTGAACGGGGCTCCCCATGGCGGACGGGCAAACGGTGCGTCAGCACGCGCCTTGCGAAAGATCGCCCGACAGGCGCCTCGCGGCCACACGCGAGCCATCTGGTCCGGGTCCGCATCGGTGAACCATCGCCGGCACTGGCGCCCGCGCGCCGCAGCACAGCCGGCCACCTACCGCGGGCGGCTCGCAGCGTTCACGACCGCCGCAGGCGCGCCACGCGCTCACCGGCCAGGCCCCCAAGCGCATGCGACCGCATGCCATCCAGGGCACCCGGCACGGCCGCGCTCAGTAGCGGTAGGTCTCCGGCTTGTAGGGGCCTTCGGGCTTCACGCCGATGTAGTCGGCCTGGGCCTGGGTCAGCTCGGTCAGCTGGGCGCCGACCTTCTTCAGGTGCAGGCGCGCGACCTTCTCGTCCAGGACCTTGGGCAGCACGTAGACCTTACCCACGTCATAGGCGTCGGGGCGCGTGAACAGCTCGATCTGGGCCAGCGTCTGGTTGGCGAAGGAGTTGCTCATCACGAAGCTGGGGTGGCCGGTGGCGCAACCCAGGTTCACCAGGCGGCCCTTGGCCAGCAGGATGATCTTCTTGCCGTCGGGGAAGGTGATGTGGTCGACCTGGGGCTTGATCTCTTCCCACTCGTACTGCTCGATCGACGCTACGTCGATCTCGTTGTCGAAGTGGCCGATGTTGCAGACGATGGCCTCGTTCTTCATGGCCACCATGTGCTCGTGGCGGATGATGTCGCGGTTGCCGGTGGTGGTCACGAAGATGTCGCACTTGTCGGCGGCGTACTCCATGGTCACGACCTTGTAGCCTTCCATGGCGGCCTGCAGCGCGTTGATGGGGTCGATCTCGGTCACCCAGACCTGGGCGCGCAGCGCCGTCAGCGCCTGGGCGCAGCCCTTGCCCACGTCGCCATAGCCCGCGACCACGGCCACCTTGCCGGCGATCATCACGTCGGTGGCGCGCTTGATGCCGTCCACCAGCGATTCGCGGCAGCCGTACAGGTTGTCGAACTTGCTCTTGGTCACCGAGTCGTTGACGTTGATGGCGCGGAACTTGAGCGTGCCCTTGGCGGACATTTCGTTCAGGCGATGCACGCCGGTCGTGGTCTCCTCGGTCACGCCGATGATCTGGGCGCTCTTGCGGCTGTACCAGGTGGCGTCCTGGGCCAGCTTGGCCTTGATGGCGGCGAAGACGATCTTCTCTTCCTCGCTGCCGGGGTTGGCCAGCACCGACAGGTCCTGCTCGGCGCGCATGCCCAGGTGCATGAGCATGGTGGCGTCGCCGCCGTCGTCCAGGATCATGTTCGGACCTTCGCCGTCGGTGCCCTTGGCGCCGAATTCGAAGATCGCGTGTGTGTAGTCCCAGTAGTCCTGGAGCGACTCGCCCTTGATGGCGAACACGGGCACGCCGGTCTCGGCGATGGCGGCGGCCGCATGGTCCTGGGTCGAGAAGATGTTGCACGAGGCCCAGCGCACCTGCGCGCCCAGGGCCGTCAGCGTCTCGATCAGCACGGCGGTCTGGATGGTCATGTGCAGCGAGCCCGTGATGCGCGCGCCCTTGAGCGGCTGAGCGGCGGCGAATTCCTCGCGCACGGCCATCAGGCCCGGCATTTCGGTTTCGGCGATCTTGATCTCTTTGCGGCCCCAGGCGGCCAGCGAGATGTCGGCAATGCGGCTTTCGGCCGGGGCAAGCGATGCAGCAGGTGCATTCATGAGGGGGCTCCTAAACGAAGTTCAGACAAAGCCACCGCCCGCTGGGGAGATCAGGAAACAACTCACCGCACGAGAAGTGGATGAGCGTCGTTGCAAGAAGAAGGGTTCCGAGCCTCACGCCCGTGTGCGCCAGCCGGTGAACCCGGTCGGCCTGGGGCGCTGCAACGCTCCTCGGAACAAGGCCGCGATTATAGCCACGCCGCCCCGCGGCGCCAGGCCCGTGCACGCCGGTCGGCTCAGTCAAAATTTGTTGCAATTTACCGTTAAGCTGCACGCCATCTTTGCCTTGCCGTCACACCCCATGCCCCACCTCGCCCGCTTCTCCTCCCTGGCCCCGCGCTGGGCCCTGGCGGGTCTGCTCGCGCTGTGCGGCGCGATCGGCGCGCCAGCCGGTGCCCAGACGCCGGGGGCACCGGGCGCGGCCCCACCCGCCTCGGCCGGCGCGGCCCAGGGCACGCGCGTCACCCTGCAGGGCATCATGGGCAACAAGGCCCTGTTGGTGGTGAACGGCCGCACGGCCAAGGCGCTGAGCCCGGGCGAATCGCTGGGCTCGGTGCAGTTGGTGGCCGTGAAGGGCGAAGTGGTCACCATCCGCGTCGATGGCGCGCAAAGCGACCTGCACCTGGGCGAAACGCAAGCCAGCGTGGCCGGCGGGGCACCGCCCGTCGGGGGCAGCCAGATCAGCATGGCGAGCGACGCCAGCGGGCATTTCCTGGCCGAAGGCCTGGTCAACGGCAAGCCGACGCGCTTCATGGTGGACACCGGCGCCACCAGCGTGGCCATGAGCTTGGCCGACGCCGTCAAGCTCGGGGTGGACTACCAGAAGGGCCGGGCGGTCCAGGTCAGCACGGCCAATGGCGTGGCCCCGGCGTATGCACTCAAGCTGCATTCGGTGCGCATCGGCGATGTCGAGGTCTTTGACGTGGACGCGGTGGTCACCAGCCAGCGCATGCCCTACGTGCTGCTGGGCAACAGCTTCCTGAACCGCTTTCAGATGCGGCGCGACGCCGACATCCTGGTGCTGACGCGGCGCTGAAGGCCGGGCTTCCTGGCTTCCTGGCCTCCTGGCCTCCTGGCCTCCTGGCCTCCTGGTCAACTATCGAGGAATTTTCATCACCTAGTATGGCCACGCTTCCGTTTTAAATGAAACGGAAACCCAGCCATACTGCCTCAAACTCGCTCAAAGATGCCCGCTGCGCCCTGGCCCATGCCGACGCACATGGTGACCATGCCGTACTTCAAGCCATGGCGCTTGAGCGCGTGCACCACGGTGGCCGTGCGGATCGCGCCCGTGGCCCCCAGCGGGTGGCCCAGCGCAATCGCGCCGCCCAGCGGGTTCACCTTGGCGGGGTCCAGCGCCAGCGTGCGCATCACGGCCAGCGACTGCGCGGCAAACGCTTCGTTCAGCTCGATCCAGTCGATCTGATCGCGCGTGAGCCCGGCGTTGCGCAGCGCGGCCGGAATGGCCTCGATGGGGCCAATGCCCATGATGTGCGGCGGCACGCCCTTGGCCGCAAAGCTGACGAAGCGCGCCAGCGGCGTCAGGCCAAAGCGTTTCACGGCGGCTTCGCTGGCCAGGATCAAGGCGCCGGCCCCGTCGCTGGTCTGCGAGCTGTTGCCCGCAGTCACCGAGCCGCGCGCGGCGAACACCGGCTTGAGCCGGGCCAGGCCCGCCAGGCTGGTGTCGGGCCGCGCGCCCTCGTCCAGCACCACCTCGCGCTCGCGCGTCTGCACCTCGGCGCGCTGGAGGTCGAGCGCACGCTCGGTCACGGTGACGGGGCAGATCTCGTCGCTGAACTCGCCCGCCTCCATGGCGCGGATGGCGCGCTGGTGCGACTGCAGCGCAAACGCATCCTGGTCGGCGCGGCTGATCTGCCACTGCTGCGCCACCTTCTCGGCCGTCAGCCCCATGCCGTAGGCGATGCCGTAGTCGTCGACGTTGGCCGTGTTGGCGAACAACTGGGGCGACAGGCTGGGGGTGTTGCCCATCATGGGCACCAGGCTCATGCTTTCCACGCCGGCGGCGATCATCACCTCGGCCTCGCCCACGCGGATGCGGTCGGCCGCCATCTGCACGGCCGACAGGCCAGACGCGCAAAAGCGGTTCACCGTGATGCCGCCCACGCTCTTGGGCAGGCCGGCCAGCACCCCGGCCACACGCGCCACGTTCAGGCCCTGCTGCGCTTCGGGAATCGCACAGCCACAGACGATGTCCTCGATGGCGGCCGGGTCCAGCCCCGGTGCCTGCGCGAGCGCAGCGCGCAGCGTGTGGGCCAGCAGGTCATCGGGCCGCGTGTGCTTGAAAAAGCCCTTGTGCGAACGGCCGATGGGCGTGCGCGTGGCCGCAACGATGTAGGCGTCTTGAATCTGTTTCATGGTGCTTGCTCAGTCTGTGAGGGGCAGCGCGGGCACTGCCGGATGGCCGGGTTCAGGCCATCTGCGGCATGCCGATGCGGGGTTCGGCGGGGGGCGATGGGGTTCATGGGGCGTCGTGGAGTGGGGCCGGTTCGGTTGGCCACCTGCGGCCAGCGCTGAGACCCGCGTGGTTGAGCCAGCCCAGGCGCCCCCGCCACGGCGCACAGTCCGCCCAGCACGCCCAGGCCCGTCAGCACGGCGGCATCCGCCATCGGCCAGGCATCGATCGGCAGGTCCAGGACGCTGGCCCCCACGATCGGCAGGGCGAACGCCAGCAGCAGCCCCAGCAAGCTGCGTGCACTGCGGGCCTCGCGCTGCATGGCGGTCCGCCATCAATTGCGCACCGGCTTGCCGGTGGCCAGCATGCCCATGATGCGGGCGTGCGTCTTGGGGTGGCCCAGCAGTTGGCCAAACGCACGGCGCTCCAGCGTCATCAGGTACTCCTCGCTCACGCGCGTGCCGGGGTCCACGTCGCCGCCGGTGACCACGCCGGCGATCAGGCGCGCCACGTCGAAGTCGTGCTGGCTGATGAAGCCGCCGTCACGCAGGTTGACCAGCTGGCCGGTGATGGTGGCCTGGGCGTCGCGGCCGCCCACGGCGAACAGGCGTTTGTGGGGCGCGCGCCAGCCGGCGGCGTGCATGGCCTTGGCTTCGGCAATTGCCACGTAGAGCAGCTCGTCCACATTGGCGACGATGGTGTCGCTGGGCAGCAGGTAGCCCAGCGCGCGGCTTTCCAGCGCCGAGGTGCCCACCTTGGCCATGGCGGCGGCCGTGAAGCCCTCGCTCAGGAAGTGCAGCAGGTCCTTGTCGGTGCTGGTCTGCGCGTTCTCAAACGCCCGGCGCGCGATGTAGGTCAGCCCGCCACCGCCGGGCACCAGGCCCACGCCCACCTCGACGAGGCCGATGTAGCTCTCAAGGGCCGCCACGCGCTTGGCGCAATGCACCAGCATCTCGCAGCCGCCGCCCAGCGCCATGCCGCGCACAGCGGCCACCGTGGGCACCTGGGCGTAGCGCAGGCGCAGGAACAGCTGCTGCAGCTCCTGCTGCATGGCGTCCACCAGGTCCGCGCCGCCCGCCACGTAGCCGGGCAGCATGGCCTCCAGGTCGGCCCCGACCGAGAACGGATCGCTGCCGGGCCAGATGACCAGGCCATTGAACTCGGCTTCGGCCAGGTCCAGCGCGCGCGACAGCGCCTCGCCGGCCTGCGGGCTGATCACGCGCATCTTGGTCTTGAGCGTGGCGACCAGCACCTCGCCATCGGGCGTCCAGGCGCGCAGCGTGGCGTCTTCGAAGAGGGTGTGGCCCCCACGCTCCCCGGCTGTGCTCGGGGCCTCGCCCAGCAGCAGCTCGGGCACCAGCTGGCGCTGGTACACCGGCAGTTCGCGGCGCGGCACAAAGCGCTGCTTGGCCGCACTCCACGAGCCCTGCGCCGTGTGCACGCCGCCGGCTTCGGCCACGGGGCCGCTGAACACCCAGTCGGGCAGCGGCTCGCTCGACAGCGCCCGGCCGGCGTCGATGTCGGCCTGCACCAGGCGGGCGACTTCCAACCAGCCCGCCTCCTGCCACAGCTCGAACGGGCCCTGCTGCATGGCAAAGCCCCAGCGCATCGCCTGGTCGATGTCGCGCGCCGACTCGGCGATGTCTTTCAGGTGCACGGCCACGTAGTGGAAGGCGTTGCGCAACACGGCCCAGAGGAAGCGGCCTTCGGCGCCGGTGCTGGCCTGCAGCAGCTTCAGGCGCTCGGCGGCCGGCCGCTTCAGCATGCGGCCATAGACCTCGTTGGCCTTGGCGCCGCTGGGCACGTAGTCGCCCCGCCGGGCATCGAAGCGCAGGATGTCGCGGCCTGCCTTTTTGTAGAAGCCCGCACCGGTCTTCTGGCCCAGGTTCCCCAGCTCGATGAGCTTGGCCAGCACGGCCGGCGTGCCATAGCTGGCGTAGAAGGAATCGGTGTCCGCGTTCAGGTTGTCCTGCAGCGTGCGGATGACGTGGCCCACCGTGTCCAGCCCCACCACGTCGATGGTGCGGAAGGTGCCGCTGGGCGCGCGGCCCAGGCGCTTGCCGGTCAGGTCGTCGACCACGTCGAGGGTCAGGCCGGCCTTCTCTGCCTCGATCACGGTGGCCAGCATGCCGGCCGTGCCAACGCGGTTGGCGATGAAGTTGGGCGTGTCCTGGGCGCGCACCACGCCCTTGCCCAGCGTGCGGATGGCGAAGTCCTCCAGCGTGTCGAGCACGGCCGCGTCGGTGTCTGGCGTGCCGATCAGCTCCAGCAGGCGCATGTAGCGCGGCGGGTTGAAGAAGTGCACGCCGCAGAAGCGGTGCTTGAGCGCCTCGGGCAGCACCTCGCCCAGCGCATGGATGGACAGGCCCGAGGTGTTGGTGGCCAGGATGGCGTGCTTGGCCACCTGCGGCGCAATCTTGGCGTACAGGTCGCGCTTGAAGTCCATGCGCTCGGCGATCGCCTCGATGATGAGGTCGCAGCCCTTGAGCTTTTTCAGGTCGTCGTCGTAGTTGGCGGTCTCGATCAGCTCGGCATCGCTCGCCAGGCCCAGCGGCGCCGGCTTGAGCTTGGCCAGGTTGGCCACGGCGCGCTCGGCGATGGCGCTGGGCCGCCCCGAGCCAGGGTGAGCCCCCGCGGGCAGCGAACCAGACGCAGTCGGGCGCGTGGGGGCATCGGCCCCGCTGGGCCGCCCCTCGACGCTTTTCAGGTCGAACAGGATGACGGGCACCTGGACGTTGACGAGATGGGCGGCGATCTGCGCGCCCATCACGCCCGCGCCCAGCACGGCCACTTTGCGAATGGGAAAACGGTTGCTCATGAAAGGGCTTTCTCTCGGCAGGCGGTCAAGCCGCCGCCTCGGACATTCAGTGAAATGGGGTATGGCACCATGTGCGTTTACTTTGAAACGGCAATGAGCCCATACTGCATCAGTTGACGCGCTGCCAGGTTTGCGTGCGGAAGAAGGGCCCCAGGGAGCCGCGCACCTGCAGCTTGGCGCCGCCCTCGATGGGCGTGAGGCGCAGGCCGTAGTCGCTGCCCTTTTCCGGGTCGAGGATGCGGCCGCCTTCCCACACGTCGCCCTCGCCCTTTTTGGCGCCCCGGATGATCTCCAGGCCCACGATGGGCTGGTCCTTGCGGGCATCGGTGCACTTGTCGCACACCGCCTTGGGGTCGGCCCCGGCGCGCAGCACCTTCTCGATGCGGCCCGTCAGCACCTGGCTGGCGCCCTCGCCCTGCGCCTCGATGCGCACCTGCGCCTTGGGCTGGCCGTTCTCGTCGACGCTGCGCCAGGTCCCCACCGGGGTCATCTGGGCGCTGGCGGCAGCCGCCGTGCCGGCCCACAGCAGGCCCAGGGCCAGGCGCGCCAGCAGGGTGGATTCAGTCGGTGTCATGCATGTCTCCGTCGGTTGGGCTCTGGGTTTTGCCACCATCATTCAGAAGCAGTATCTGCCTTCTTTCGATTCACATCAAACGGTAAAAGGCTGATACTGCAGGCCATCAAGCCAGTGCGGCGTCGGTGTCGAGCAGGTTGGCCACGCCCGAGCGCGCGGTCTGCATGCGACTGGCCACCTCGGGGAAGAGGCGTGCCACGTAAAAGCGCGCCGTCTGCAGCTTGGCGGTGTAGAAGGGGTCGGTGCTGCCGGCGGCCAGGGCCGTTTGCGCCACCTTGGCCATGCGCGCAAACAGGTAGGCGTAGACCAGGTGCCCCGCCACGCGCAGGTAGTCCACGCTGGCGCCGCCCGCCTCGTCGGGGCTGGTGAAGGCCTTGAAGCCCAGCTCGGTGGTGAACTTGGTCAGCTTGTCGGCCAGGAAGGCCAGCGGGTTGATGAACTCGGCCATGGCCTCGTTCACGCCCTCGGCTTCGATGAAGGCCGCCACCTCTTTGCCGAACAGCTTGAGCGCCGCGCCCTGATCGCCCAGCACCTTGCGGCCCAGCAGGTCCAGCGACTGCACGGTGTTCGTGCCCTCGTAGATCAGGTTGATGCGGGCGTCGCGCACGAACTGCTCCATGCCGTTTTCGTGGATGTAGCCGTGGCCGCCGAACACCTGCATGCACTCGTTGGTGGCGATGAAGCCGTTGTCGGTGACGAAGGCCTTGGCGATGGGCGTGAGCAGCGCGACGAGCTGGTTCGCCTGCTTGCGGCGCTTCTCGTCGGGGTGGTAGAGGTGCTCGTCGACCAGCAGCGCGCAGTACACCAGCAGCGCACGGCCGGCCTCGGCATAGGCCTTGGCCGTCAGCAGCGAGCGGCGCACGTCGGGGTGCACGAGGATGGGATCGGCCGGCTTGTCCTTGGCCTTGGGGCCCGACAGGCTGCGCATCTGGATGCGCTCCTTGGCGTAGGCCAGCGCATTCTGGAACGCCACCTCGGTCAGGCCCAGCGACTGGTTGCCCACGCCCAGGCGTGCGGCGTTCATCATGATGAACATGGCCTGCAGGCCCTTGTTCGGCTCACCCACCAGCGTGCCCGCCGCGCCTTCGAGGCTGATCTGCGCCGTGGCGTTGCCGTGGATGCCCATCTTGTGTTCCAGCCCCGTGCAGTAGATGGGGTTGCGCGCGCCCAGGCTGCCGTCGTCGTTCACCAGGAACTTGGGCACCACGAACAGGCTGATGCCTTTGCTGCCCTTGGGCGCATCGGGCAGGCGCGCCAGCACCAGGTGCACGATGTTCTCGGCCATGTCGTGCTCGCCGGCACTGATGAAGATCTTGCTGCCGGTGAGGCGGTAGCTGCCATCGGGCTGGGGCTCGGCCTTGGTCGTCAACAGCCCCAGGTCGGTGCCGCACTGCGGCTCGGTCAGGCACATGGTGCCGGTCCACTCACCGCTGGTGAGCTTGCCCAGGTAAGTCTGCTTCTGCGCGTCCGAGCCATAGGCATGCAGGGCCTCGTAGGCGCCGTGCGAGAGACCCGGGTACATGGTCCAGGCCTGATTGGCGCTGTTCAGCATCTCGTACAGGCACTGGTTGGCCACGAAGGGCAGGCCCTGGCCGCCGTACTCGGGCTCGCACGACAAGGCCGGCCAGCCGCCGGCAACGAACTGCGCATACGCCTCCTTGAAGCCCTTGGGCGTGGTGACGGTGTGCGTGTCGCGGTCCAGCGTGCAGCCCTCGCTGTCGCCCGACAGGTTCAGCGGCTGCGTGACCTCGGCCGCGAACTGGCCGGCGCCCTCCAGCACGGCGTTCACGGTGTCGGCATCCAGCTCGGCATACCGCGGGATGGCCTTGAGGCGCTCGACCGAATCAAAGACTTCGTGCAGCAGGAACTGCATGTCGCGCAGGGGGGGCGTGTAGCTGGGCATGGGGGTCTCCGGAAGAAAAAGGGACAAGAACGCGGGGCAAGGGGCGGGCCAGGCCCCTGATCAGGCTGGCATAACCGCAGCAGCGGGTATGGCCAGGTTGTCGATGTCAACGGCACCGTTTTGAAGCAATACCCGACGAAAACCCGTGCGGGCGCGCTCGATGGAGCCGGGGCTGCGCATGAAGCGCGCCTCGTGGTGCAGCGCCAGGATCAGCGCATGGATCTCGAACAGCATCTGTTCCAGGTCGGCCTCGGCATGCAGGTGGCCTTCGTCGCGCGTGATGCGCAGCGCGCGCTTCATCGCCGCCAGCCAGTCGCTCACCATGCCGTGCAAGGCATCGCGCACGGGGCCGGGCCGGTCGTCGAATTCGGCCGCCCCGCTGATGTACAGGCAGCCCTTGTGCAGCTCCACGGCCGTCAGGCGCATCCAGTTGTCGAACAGGGCCTGCAGGCGCGGCAAGCCGCGCGGCACGGTCAGGGCCGGCTCGAACACATCGCGCGAAAACCGCTGGTGGTACTCGCCGATCACGGCCAGCTGCAGCTCTTCACGCGAGCCGAAGTGGGCAAACACGCCCGATTTGCTCATGTTGAGCGCGTTGGCCAGCACACCGATCGACAGGCCTTCCAGCCCCTGGTGCGCCGCCTGCGCCAGCGCCATGTCGAGGATGGCCATGCGCGTCTGCTCGCCTTTGCTGGCCGCCACGGGCGCGGGCGCAGGGCCTCGCCCTGCCAAGCGGCGGGCGGCGGAACGGGTCGCGGGTGAAACGGTGTCGGTCACAGGTACAGAATAAAACGAACGATCGTGCTATTTTGAAATGAAGCCTTGCCCTTGCCAAGCCTTCCGTGCCTGGGGGAAACCCGATGACACCCCATTGCGGGACGCGGGCTTGACCACGTTGTGCGCAAGTTTTGGCAACACCCTCAGTGAACGCCCTCGTCAGCACCTTGCGCGGCGCGGGCTGGGCATGCGCAAGCCAACGATCCTCGCGGAGGCTGTTCAAAGGGTTGCCCACGCCTTTGAACACCAGAACAGTACGCCCTGCCGCCAAGCCGAGGCAGCAGGGCCCGGCGCTGAGTGGTTGAGCGCGCGTGCTGGCTGTCGTGTTTCGCAAAACTGGGTTGAACCGGCGCGCCCCCCGGACATCGACGTGCCCCATCGGCATCGTCCGCGCCAGAGCCTCGGCGGCTGAACCTGCCCGGTCCCCCGGTGGCGATGGGTCGCCACCCGCTCTGCGCTACGATGTAAGTATTTGTCACTCGACCAGCCCGCATGCTGAAGCACCTCATCGCACTGACCGCCGTGCTGCTCACGGCCTCACCCAGCTGGGCCATCAACCAGTGCATCGGCGCCAATGGCAAGCTGGTGTTCCAAGACACCCCCTGCGTCCAAGGTCGGGGTGGCCCCATCCAGGTGAAGCCCGCCAGTGGGCGCGCCCCCTTGGCCATGGCGCCCGCCACAACCGCCTCCTCATCGGCCCCCGCGCAAACTGAAGCGGATCGGCTCAATGCCTCGGTGGCGGCCAGCCAGAAAGAGCGACGCAAGCTCTCGTTGGAGCGACGAGGCGTTCCCGATGCCGATGCGGCTGTCTTTGCGCACCGTGATGCCTGCCGGGCCGAGCAAGCTCGCCTGGAGGCCGAGAAACGCAGCGCGTACAACACCCTGCGAGGGCAGGTCTACGCGTCTCAGAAAGCCAGTGAGCAGGCCGCCTCTGCCGCGCGCTGCGACACGAAAGACCGTGAACTGGTCAACGACCACAACACGCTGCTCCAGGAATGTCAGGCGCTCGGCGGCTGTCCCGGTGCGACGCCGATGTGAGCGCCCGGCCAAGCCGGTATGACACGCGGGAACCGGCTGCGCTTCGGCCCGTGCGGCCTCAGGGCATCGGCGTTTTGTGTGCGTGACCCAACGCCGAATGGCGACAACTGGGCAGCCCACCACCGTTTGTGGTAGACTCTCAGCTTCGCGTGATCGCATGTCACACGCTTTTTGGGCCGATCCTGATGGATGGGCTTTGTTCTTGACGTGCTCCACGTGCCTGATCAGGCACACCGGCAGGTTCACCGGACTTGCCTTTTGACCGCTGTGCAGCGGTTCCCGTTTGAGTCCATCCACTTCCACCAGCGACAGGTTCGTGCTGTCGCCGGGCTCTCAGCCCACCCCCATCGGGGACGACGACGCCTCGTTGTCGATGCCAAGCACCCACGGCCATGCGACCGGTGATCGCCGGCCTTGCTTCAAGCCCCCCTGTTTCACGTCACTGGCCGCCGCTGAACCATGCCCGTTGCGCATGACGTTGCTTCGCCGGTCCTCCAAGGAGACGAATGTCCAAAGAAGAACTCATTGAAATGCGCGGCCAGGTCGACGAAGTCCTGCCGGATTCCCGTTTTCGCGTCACGCTGGAAAACGGCCACCAGCTCATCGCCTACACGGGCGGCAAGATGCGCAAATTCCGCATCCGCGTGCTCGCAGGCGACAAGGTGTCCGTCGAAGTCTCGCCCTACGACCTCAGCAAGGGCCGTGTCACCTTCCGGCATCTGGAGCCCCGCGCTGGCGGTGCACCCAGGCCGCAATACCGCAAACGCTGACGCCGCTGCATTCACTTTCACTCACCACACGTTTCATGAACAACAAACTCTACGTCGGCAACCTCGCCTACTCGATCCGCGACGAGGATCTGCAAGACCTGTTCGCGGCCTATGGCCAGGTTCAGTCCGCCAAAGTCATGATGGACCGCGACTCGGGTCGCTCCAAGGGCTTCGGCTTTGTCGAAATGGACACCGCTGAAGAAGCTCAGGCCGCCATCGAGGGCCTGAACGAGCAATCCGTGGGCGGCCGCAACCTGGCCGTCAACATCGCCCGCCCCCGTGAAGAGCGCCCCCGTGGCAACTTCGGCGGCGGCAACGGTGGCCGTGGCGGCTACGGCGGTGGCGGCTACGGCGGTGGCGGCGGCTACGGCGGTGGTGGCTATGGTGGCGGCGGCTACCGCTGACCCGACTCACCCCTGAATCAATGCCTGCGCCCCGTGCGGCAGGCGCAAGAAAACCTGGCGTCCTGCGTGGCGTCAGGTTTTTTTCATGGCGATTGCGCGCCTGCCGCGTAGCCCTGTCCGGGCACGGCTGGCGTGGACGGCCCGCCGCCTGCGCCGGACCATCGCCCGTCCCTAGCGGCACGTTCGCCGGCAACTTCGCGCCGGCACGCTCATGGGACAATCTTTGCCCGCCCCGCTGCAGCCTGGCCAAGCACTCACGCCTGGCCGGCGCAGACTGCGTTGGCGCCCCATCCCGCAGGCTGGCCTCAGGCGCCAGCCGCAGACCTCTTGAAGAAAGGATCCCCCATGCCCTCGTTTGACACCGTGTGTGAACCCGATCTGGTGGAAGTGAAAAACGCCGTCGACAACTCGGCCAAGGAAATCGGCACGCGCTTCGATTTCAAAGGCACCTCGGCCGCCATCGAGCTCAAGGACAAGGAGATCACGCTGATCGGCGACGCCGACTTCCAGCTGGTGCAGATCGAGGACATCCTGCGCAACAAGCTCACCAAGCGCAACGTCGACGTGCGCTTTCTGGACAAGGGCACGGTGCAGAAGATCGGCGGCGACAAGGTCAAGCAGGTCATCACCGTCAAGAGCGGCATCAGCAGCGAAGACGGCAAGAAGATCCAGAAGCTGGTTAAGGAGAGCAAGCTCAAGGTGCAAGCCGCGATTCAAGGCGACGCCGTGCGCGTGACCGGCGCCAAGCGCGATGACTTGCAAGCCGTGATGGCCCTGCTGAAGAAGGACATGGCCGATCTGCCGCTGTCGTACAACAACTTCCGCGATTGAGGGGCGGATCCAGCACTTCACGGAGTATCGACCTATCGCCGTTTATGATAAAACGGCAGTAGCCCGATACTCCACACTCCGACACCGATCACGGGTTGGTGCACCGCGTCAGCCATCCCCCGTGACAGCCCCCAACGGCAAGCGCTGGCTTGCCGTTGTCGTTTGCGGATGGCGCTGCGCCTGAGCGGTGCCCGTTGCGGGCCCACGACGTGACCGCCGCCATGGCATCACATGGCCCCTCCACGCTGGTCACGCCGGGAAGGCACTCGATGACGGCTCGAGCCTGAGCGATCCCTCTTGGCGACCTGGCGTGCATCGCGCCGCACCAGGTTCTTGACCGGCACGATGCCCGAGGACGTTTTCCTCATCCTGAGCGAAACCGTCTCCAGCGAGAACCTCAGCGACTCTGCGCCCCCTGCCCCACCGCGTGCCGACCGGGTTCAGTCGGCTCCGGTCACGCGCAGCACTTCTTCGGGCGTGGTGATGCCTGCGCGCACCAGGCGCTCGCCGTCGTCGCGCATCAGCGTCATGCCGTGGCTCAGGGCCAGGTCGCGCACCTTGGCCTCGGCCGCCTGCTGGTGGATGAGGGCGCGCATGGCGTCGTCCACCACCAGCATTTCGAACACACCGGTGCGACCGGCGTAGCCGGTCTTGCCGCAGCGCTCGCAGCCGGCGCCGCCGCAGTCGGTGCAGGTCTTGCGCACCAGGCGCTGCGCCAGCACCCCCAGCAGCGACGATGACAACAGAAAAGGCTCCACGCCCATGTCGATCAGGCGCGTGATGGCGCTGGCCGAGTCGTTGGTGTGCAGCGTGGCCAGCACCAGGTGACCGGTGAGCGAGGCCTGGATGGCGATCTGCGCGGTCTCGAAATCGCGGATTTCACCGATCATGATGACGTCCGGGTCTTGCCGCAGCAGCGCGCGCAGGGCCTTGGCGAAGGTCATGTCGATCTTGGCGTTGACCTGCGTCTGCCCCACGCCGGGCAGCTCGTACTCGATTGGGTCCTCGACCGTCATGATGTTGTTGGCCGCGGCATCGAGGCGCTGCAGCCCCGCGTACAGCGTGGTGGTCTTGCCCGAGCCCGTGGGGCCGGTGACCAGCACGATGCCGTGCGGCCGGTGGATCAGGTCGTCGAACTGGCGCAAGACATGGCCTTGCATGCCCACCGATTCGAGCGAGAGCTTGCTTTCGCTCTTGTCGAGCAGGCGCAGCACGGCGCGCTCGCCGTGAGCGCTGGGCAAGGTGGACACGCGCACGTCCACCGCCCGCGTGCCGATGCGCAGGCTGATGCGCCCATCTTGCGGCAGGCGCTTTTCGGCGATGTCCAGCTCGGCCATGATCTTCAGGCGCGAGATCAGGGCGGCGTGCAGGGCGCGGTTGGGCCGCACCACCTCACGCAGCGTGCCGTCGACGCGAAAGCGCACGCTGGAGCTGCGCTCGTAGGGCTCGATGTGGATGTCGCTCGCGCCATCGCGCGCGGCCTGCGTGAGCAGCGCGTTCAGCATGCGGATGATGGGCGCGTCGTCGGCCGTCTCCAGCAGGTCTTCCACCGCAGGCAGCTCTTGCATCATGCGCTGCAGGTCGGCGTCGGACTCGACCTCGCTCACCACGGCCGCCGCGCTGGACTCGCCCTGCGCGTAGGCCACGCTGATGCGCTGGGTCAGCGCGTCGGGCGTCATGGTCTGGACGATGAGCCGCTCGCCGGACGCCTCGGGCTGGAGGCGCTGCGCCTCGAAGCGCCGCATGACCTCGCCCAGGGCGCCCTTGTCGCTGTGCGTGCTCAGCCACAGCACCGCAGCGGTGCCATCGTCTTCAAGCAGCAAGCCGGCTTCGCGGGCGAAGGCATAGGGCAAGGGGTAGCGCATGGCCGGTGTCGCGTTCGCGAAGGTCAGTTGACGTAAAGGCTGGGGTCGTAGCGCTCGGACGGGCCTGTGCCCGAGGTGCGCGACGACGGCGAATAGTCGGCCCCATACGGCGCTGTGGGCAGCGCCGCAGGCGGCGTCGGCTTCAGGGGCTGACGCGACGGCGCCGGAGTGACCGAATTGGCGGGGTCCACGACCAGCTTGCTGGTGGACTCGGGAATGGGGCGCGGCGGCAGGTCTGGCAGCACGGCGCTGCGGTTGACCGGCGTCGACACGCTGGGCCGGGGCTGCGAAGCGCGCTGGTGGGTCTGCATCTCCTGGTAGCGGCCTTGCGAGAACTCGTCGGCCTGGTAGCCGTCGCGCAGCACCACCGGGCGCAGGAACACCATCAGGTTGGATTTGGAGCCGGTGCGGCTGCGGCTTTTGAACAGGTTGCCCACGATGGGCACATCACCCAGCACGGGCACCTTGTCCTCGCTTTCGCTGTAGGTGTCCTGCATGAGGCCGCCCAGCACCACGATGGAGCCGTCGTCCACCACCACGCTGGACTCGATGGAGCGCTTGTTGGTGATGTAGCCCGAGGCGGTGGTGCCCGACTGCAGGCTGGAGGCCTCCTGGTAAATCACCAGCTTGACCGTGCCGTCTTCACTGATCTGCGGGCGCACGCGCAGCGTGAGGCCCACGTCCTGGCGCTCGTAGGTCTGGAAGGGGTTGGTGCTGCTGTTGCTGGTGGTGGTGTAGCTGCCGGTCACGAAGGGCACGTTCTGGCCCACGACGATGCGCGCTTCCTCGTTGTCCAGCGTCAGCAGCGTGGGGCGCGACAGCACGTTGCCAGCGCCCGAGGTCTGCAGGAAGTTGGCCAGCACACCCAGCTTGTTGCCGGACCCGAAATCGACGCCACCGATCATGTTGGTGCCCGGGCCGGGCAGGACGCTGCCCAGGTTATTCAGGTTGGTCGATGAGCCGTTGTTGCCGTAAGCCGCTGCTGCAGCCGCCAGCTGGAGCAGGTTGGTCGAGGTGCCGTTGTTGAAGTTGGTGCCAATGGCCACGGCGTTGCCGAGCACGGCCTGCAACTGCACCCCGAAGTCGGCGTCCAGGCTGTCGTTCACCTCGGCGATCAAGGCCTCGATGTAGACCTGCGCGCGCCGCTCGTCCAGGCGATCGATGACGGCCCGCAGCTGGCGGTAGACCGGCTCGGGCGCGCTGATGATGATGGAGTTGGTGGACGGATCGGCCTGGATCTGGCCACCGGTGGAGGGCTGGTTGTTGCTCGCCGCGTTGATGGTGGGGCCGGTGCTGATGCTGCCGCTGGCACCGGTGTTGCCCGTCATGCCGGCCGAGGCGTTGGCCGGCACCACGCCCGCGCCCACGTTGGCACCGGTGTTCGCCACGCCCTGCTGCGCTCCGGCCGTGCCGGTACCCGAGGCATTGGCCCCCGGCAGCGAGGCCAGTGCCGCACGCAGGGTGACGGCCAGCTTGGCCGCATCGGCGTTCTTCAGGTGCACCACGTGGATGTTGCCGCCCATGTAGCCCGAGTTGGACTCGGCAGGCTGATCGAGTTTGGCGATCAGGTCGCGCACCTGCGCCGCCTTGGCCGCATTCGCCGCCCGCAGGATGAGCGAATTGCTGCGCGGCTCGGGCATCAGCGTGGTGCGGTAGGCGGTGTCGGCCCCCGATGCGGGCGCCGCCGCCGCGATGTTGACCTGTGCCCCGGGTGCGCTGCCCGCGGCCGGCGACGCGGTGGGCAGGTTGCCGTTGCCGCCCGACTCCACCAGGCGCATGATCACCGGCGCCAGGTCGGACGCCACGGCGTGCCGGAGCTTGATGACCTCGACACTGGTGGCGTTGTTCACGTCCAGCGTGCCCACGATGCGGGCGATGCGCTGCAGGTTGTCCGCGTAATCGGTGATGATCAACGCGTTGGTGCTGGGACTGACGTTGATGGTGTTGTTGGGGCTGATCAGGGGCCGCAGCACGGGCACCAGGTTGGCAGCGCTCTCGTGGTTGAGCCGGAAGATCTGCGTGATGATCTGCCCCCCCGCCGCCGGCACCTTGCCGGCCGACACCGAGCCCGTCTGCAGTTTGGCCTCGGCCTCGGGCACGACGGTGTACAAACCGTTCGCGAACACCATGGCAAAGCCCTGGGTGCGCAGCTGCTGCACGAACATCTGCACCGCCTCGCCCGGCGTCACCGGGTTGGTGCTCACCAAGTTGATGGTGCCTTTGACCCGCGGATCGACGACCACGTTGCGACCGGTGAGCGTGGCGACGGCGCGCGCCACGGCATCGATCTCGGCGTTCATGAAGTTGAGCGTCACGCTGGCCCCGCGGCGCAGCTCCGGCTGGTCGCCTGCGGCCAGGGCCGCCGGTGCCATGCCCAGGCTGAGCGGCGCGCTGAGCATCACCAGCGCCAGCGCACGGGCCAGCGGAGAAGGCGAGCCCATTCGAAGGCCGGTTGAGGCGCCACGCGGGCGATGGAGGTGTTTGGTCATGGTGGATCGACTTCCTAACCCACGGAGATGATGGCCTTGCCACCCGAGCGGCGGCCAATCAAGGTCAGCAAATTGGACAATTGCACTTCGTGCTCGGGGGCGGCGACGGCCTCGCCCGAGAAACGCAGGCGTGAGCTCACCCACCGCCCTGAACCGGTCAGGCGCAGCGGGGCATCTCCCAAGGTGGACAAGGCCAGCGAGGGGCTGTCGCCCCCCGATATGACCACGCGGTAGCTGCCCAGGGGCTTGAGCGGCGAGACCCGCGAGGACACGTCGCTGGCGGTGAAACTGGCCTCGCCCTGTAGCGAAGCGCGGCCGCTCTGCCAGCGCACGGTCAGGCCCTGGCTGGCCAGGCTCAAGCGGCCCTGGGGCTGCAAGGTGTTGAAGGGGGCGCCCAGGCCTTCCAGCAGCTGGGCCGGCAAATCGGCCTGCAGCTGCGCCAGCTTGAGCTGCACGCCGCCCCACAGCGGGGTGACGCCAAGGGCCATCGGCTGGCGGGTGCAGCAGCTGGCCTCGACCTGCGCCTGCAGGCCCTGCCAGCCGGGCGACAGGCGCCAGCTCACGCGTCCCGGCAGGCCGGCGCGATCGTGGCTGCCGGCACCGCCCGACAGCACCAGTTGCGCCGATCCACGCCAAATGCTGCCCGTGGGGTCGCTGAGGATGACCTGTTGCTGCGTGGCCTGGGCCAGGCCCGCCGCCAGCCAGCGTGCGGGGGCAAACACCACCAGCGTCGCCAGCGTGCCAAGCAGTGCACCGCCCACCGCCCAGCGCCAGGGCACGTAGGCCTTGGGCGGCACCTGGGCACGGCGCCAGGTGCCGCCGTACATGTCTGCTGGAAAGCGCGACTCAACCAAGCTGGGCCTCGCATGTCATGGTTGGGGCATCCCGACGGAAATCAGGCCATTCCACAGTACCGCCGCACCCGGCGCACGGGTCAATCGCACCTGCACAGGTACTGCCTTGGCATCGACGCGGGCGCGCGCCACCCACTGGGCCACGGCACCACCGCTCACCTGGGTCACGGTGATGTTGGCGCGGTCGCCGGTCCATTGCAGCTTGGCGGCATCGCCAAAGCCGGCCGTCACGCTGGCTTCCAGCGCCTGACGCGCGGCCTGCGGGCTCAGCTTGGGCTGCGCCTGCAGCGCCTGCGCCTCGTGCTGCAGGCTCATCATCTGCTGCCATTGCGCATCGAGGTTCTGGCGCTCGGCCGCCACGCGTTGAAGCGTCGACAACGCGGGCGACAACAGCCCCCACCAGCAGACGGCCAAGGCCACGACGAGGGCCGCGGCCCACACCAGGGTGCGTTCGCGCGGGGCCAGGGCCGCGTGCCAGTCGACGCCCTTTTGCAACCAAGCGGGCAGCTTGCGCGCCTGGCCCTCGCGGGGCGTGCGCAGGGGTTTGCGCCAGTTCATCGCCCGTCCCCCATCCATTGCACGGTCAGGTCCGCTCCGTTGAGCGTGGCCGTCAGGCGTTGCGCGGCCACGGCCTGGTTCAGCGCCTCGAGTTGATCGGCCGGCAGGGGCACGCCCTTGAGCACCAGCTCATTCGGCGCGTTGTAGCCCACTTCGGTGGGCGTGGCCCCACCCAGGTGCGGCGCCACCGCGCTCATCATGGCATCCATGTCGCCGCCATTCAGCGCCCCCGTGGCCTGGCGCAGCAGGCCCACCTCGCGGGCCATCTGGATCGGTGCATCGACCACCACACGCACCTGCGGAAAGGTCCGCGTCAACACCTCGTTCATCGCCTGTTTGCGCTGGTCATGGGCCTGCTGCGCCTTCCAGGCCAGGGCATTCAACCCGATCAGGTTGGCCAGCAGCACCAGCCCCAGCCCCCAGCGCACCGGGCGCCAGCTGGCGCCATGCAGGACATTGCGCCAGACGGAAGTGGCGCGCTTGCTCGCCCGCGCCCAGCCGGTGCTGGCAAATTCCATCTGGGCCAGGTCCCAGTCGCTTTGGACCGCGGCCATGAACCGGTCGGCACGGGCCTGCAGGCGCAAGGGCACCTGCAGCACGGTCTCGGCCGACTCCACGACCGAGGGCTCGGCGGTGATGTCGGTCTGTTCGGCTTCCTGGGCGGCCAGGGGCGGCAGCAGCTGCAGCACGCCCGGCGACAGCGGCATGCACAGCACGCCATGCACGGCCGCCCCCGTGGCCAGCAGCCACGGAAGCTGGGCCTCGCCCGTGACCTGCACGACCAGCCCGGCCGCCCGCGGCGCCAGCTCGGGCACGATGCGGGTCACGGGGCGGTGGGCGGCTTCGAGCGTCTGCAGGTGGTTGCGCAACCAACTGCGGTCGCACGCCGCCACCCAGACCTTGGCCCCCAGCAGCGACTCGCCGCCGGGCGCCAGCGCCAGGTGGGTGTCGGCCACCTCGGTCAGCAACTTGTCTTCCAGCAATCCCTCCAGCACCTGGCGCAGGCGCGGCGAGCCCAGCCCCACGCCCTTGGGCAGGCGCACCTCGTGCCAGGACAGGCTGCTGGCCGGCACGATGGCCACGACCTCGCCGCCGCGCGCTTGCTCGGGCAGCAGCGCAGCCTGGGCCTGGCCGTATTTGTGGGTGTGGATGCCGTCCTTGGACGTGACGTAGGGGTAGCGAACCTGCGGCCCCACATCGAGGCCCAACCAGATGACCAGGCTGCTCATGCCGCTGCTCCGGGCGTGCGCGCGGCGTGCCGACCGCCGAGGCCAGACGCGTCACAGCAAAAAACGAGGTGGAACAAGGACATGAAGAAAAAAGCTGTACAGCGGCCTGAAGTCTTGCCCATGCTAATCCAGGCCAGCCCCTGGGCACCATAACCGCTGGTTACATTTGCGGTGATCGCAACAATCCGCGGGCAAACGATGCATTTTAGAGACGCTTCATCACCGCACTTTGACCAAGCCCTTCGTGCAGCCCGCCAAGCTCGGCCGAACCGCGTTGCGGACTCCAAACAAAAGACCAGCCTGTTGCCGCGATCAAACAGCCTCACGGGCCCAACCGCGACTGCATGCTGCCGTAATCCAGCCCGCCCGGCGCGGGCGCCGTGACCGTGGTGCGCCGCCGCTCCAGCACGCTCACGGCGTTGCCGTTGCGCTGCACGCTGGACACTTCTTCCAGCGCCAGGTCGTCCAGCCGCAGGCGGCCACGCACCTCGAACAAGTCCGAGCGCACGCCGAAGTAGCTGTCACCGATCAAGCCTTCGTCCTTGCCCATCTGGGTCAGGGCCAGGCGCGCCATGGCCGTGTTGCGGAAGTACGTGGTGTCGCGCTGCTCGACCAGGGCGCGGGCGCCGGCCAGGTCCAGGCCCGTGGCGGCGGACGCCCCCGCGCCCGGATCCTGCACGGCCACGGCGTGGATGACCTCGGCAGAGGCCGTGTTCAGGTTGACGGGCACGGCCTGGAAGACCGACACCAGCGCCGCATGGGGTTTCAGCGCCTCGATGGTGCGGGGCGACAGGCCCAGCCACGTCAGCTGGTCCATCTGCGTTGGCGGCAGGGGTGCATCGGCGGCCGCGGTGGTGCCCGCTTTCGGGTAGGCCGCCAGCATGCCCTGCACGAGCAGGTCCAGCTCGCTGTTGGGCAGGTTCAACACCTCGAACAGGCGCGCAAAACGGCGTTGCCAAGGCTGGGACAGGGTGCCGCCAGTCACCAGGTTGCCGATGTTCATGCGTGCTTGCAGGTCCACGATGGCCCCTGACAAGAAGGCGTCGCGGATGTCGTCGCCGGTGCCGGCCCCCGGCGTGCCCGCCAGGAAGGTGGACAGGCGCGACTCGGCCAGCGGCATGGCCCAGGGTTCGGCCAGGTGGTCCACCGTCTGGGCCG
This sequence comes from Comamonas serinivorans, assembly GCF_002158865.1. Classification (NCBI taxonomy): domain Bacteria; kingdom Pseudomonadati; phylum Pseudomonadota; class Betaproteobacteria; order Burkholderiales; family Comamonadaceae; genus Comamonas; species Comamonas serinivorans. The sequence goes on from NZ_CP021455.1 coordinate 4,229,336, forward strand.
AGATGGCGTCCTGACGCAGGATCAGGCGCGACCAGTCCAGGGCCCCCGTCAGCAGCCAGACCGACTGGACCCGGGTGCGCTCGGCCGTTTCAACCGCCACGCCGCGCCACTGCTGCCACATGGCGGCCGACGCCAGCGTGGCCACCAGCGCCACGATGAGCATGGCCATGAGCAAGGCCGCGCCGCGCTGGGCAGCGCACCCTGGCCGTGCATTGTCCGAGCGTCGAGCCGGTTCGGCACCACGGGTGGCGCTTGGGTTGACCCCGCTCTGGCACGAGGCGATGGGCGCCAGCGGCACGCGGCGGCCGGCCGCCGTGTCATGGGGTGCCACGTTGGTGTTCATCGACCGCCTCCGCGCGTGGGCCGCACCCAGTCCACCGTCACCGTGCCCGAAAAGGCCTGGCCCTGGGGCAACTGCAGCACCAGCCGCACGCCATCGACCATGCCCTGGCTTTGCGTGCGGATGCGCTGGCCCTGCTCGTCGCTGCCCGTTTGCACCTGGGTGGCCGACGAGGACAAGGCGTTGGTCCAGGTGTTGCCGCGGTAGTAGCTCAGTTGCCAGTCGGTCAGCGGCAACAGCCGGGTTTCGCGGGCCTGGTCGCCGATCAGGCCGCCCTGGGCCCAGCGGCCCGCCGCGTCCCACGCCGCGCGCCAGTCGCTCACCCGGGTCAACGGCCCCGATTGCCAGCGCATCCACGTGCCCTGCCCGTCCAGGCGCCGCGCCCAGGCCACCACCTGCAGCGCGGCATCGCCCTCGGCCCCCACGCGACGGGTGATGCGCATGCTCTGCCCGTCCCACTGCATGGGCGTGGGCTCGCGCGCCGCGGTGCTGCGCAGGGCATCGAGGGGCACCAGCTGCTGGTCGAGGTCGGTTTTCCACTGCGCGATGGCGGCGTTCATGGCCAGCACGTCGTCCGTGTAGCCGCGCGACTGGCCCTGCGCCCGGGCCATGCCGTCGATGGCCCGCCAGCTCATCACGGCCATGAGGGCCAACACCACGATGGCCACCAGCACCTCGACCAGGGTGAAGCCGCGCTGGGCTCGCCTCGGCGCCGGGGTGGCTTTCAGCTGCCCGTGCAAGACTGGCATGGAGGCGTAAGGGGGCGCGGCCCAGCCGCCGCGCCTGGCCCGCTCGGGAGCCGGCTGCACGGCCTGAGCCGGCCAGACCCGCAGGAGACCGCTCCTGTTCACCGCTTGGCCGTGTATGCCAACGTGGCGCCGGCCCCGCCCCAGCCCCGGTGGCGGGATGGCGCGCTCATCGAAGGCCGCCGCCGCGCCCATGGATTGGCATGGCAATTGTCGCCACCCTTGATTGAGGCAGTATTCACCCCATGCCGTTGATCCCTCATCGGCAATCACACCATACTGTGCCTGCTGGTGCAACGCCATCAGTACCGCCCCACGATGGTCACTTCCTGCACCACGGGTTCGCCGGCCAGGAAGACCTCGGCATCCACACGCCGGAAACTGGGGTTGGCCGTGGGCCGCACCGTCAAGCGCACCTGCAGGTCGCGCCCGGCCTGCGGGCAGGCTTGGGTGCTGTCGCCCACGTTGGGGTACTGCCCCGTGATGCGCAGGTTGCTCAAGGCGTTGTCGGCGCACAGGTTGCCCAGCACGGCGTTGGCCTGGCGCTCGGCATTGCGGGTCACGGCCTGCATGGCCTTGGTGCCCGCGGTCAGCGCAATGGCGCAGACCGCCAGCGCCACCATGACCTCGACCAGCGTGAACCCGGCCTGCACCGGCCTCCCCAGCCCGGTACGGCCGGATTCCGGCCCACACCGGGCCTGACGGCTTGCGCGCCGGGGCGCTTGGCACCACACGGTCCGGCTCATCGCGACTCCATGCGGGTTTCGACGTGGAACGGCCGCAAGCCATCGCTCACCACATCGACGCGCGCGCCGGTGGTCTGGGCCTGCCCGCCCTGGCCCAGCGTGATGCGGGCCGGCGCCACGATGGGGTCCGGCCCCAGCGTGACGGTCTGGGTGCCGAGGCTGAGCGTGTCGGTGTTCAGCCAGCCCGTGGGCAGCGGCGCACCGGGCAGGCCCTCGAACACAAAGCTGTTGCCTTGCGGACGCCAGCGCACCGCCACGCCCGAGGCGCGCGATTGCGCCCGCGCCGCCTCGAGCAGCGCCGCCAGGCGCTGGCCATCGCGCTCCAGCCGCGTGGCATCCCCGTCGCGCATGGCGAAGCTGACGCTGGCCGTGCCCAGGGCGATCAAGGCCACGACCACCAGCACCTCGACCAGGGTGAAACCACGCTGCGTCACAGTCACATCATCATTAAATTAGGAGGAGTATCAGGCCATTGCCGATCACAAATCAACGAAAACAGCACCATACCCCGCCAAGCAATCATTGCCAGCTGCCGATGTCGGCGTCTTTGCCCTCGCCGCCCTGCTTGCCGTCGGCACCGAAGGACATCACGTCCACCTCGCCACGCACGCCGGGGTTCAGGTATTGGTAGGGGTTGCCCCAGGGGTCGTTGGGCAGCTTTTCCAGGTAGCCCTTCCAGTTGGGTGGCACGGGGTTGGTGCCCGGCTTCTGGATCAGCGCCTGCAGGCCCTGCTCGGCGGTCGGGAACCGCAGGTTGTCCAGCTTGTACATCTTCAGCGCCTGCACGATGTTGTTCACGTCGGTGCGGGCGGCCGTCGCACGCGCGTCGTCGGTGCGGCCCATGATGTTGGGCACGATGAGCGCGGCCAGCACCCCAATGATGACCAGCACCACCATGAGCTCGATCAGCGTGAAGCCACGCGCCTGGCGTGTCGAAGCGGGGAAACCAGGGCGAATCGTGGCGTGCAGACGTCGTTGCAACGAACGGAACATGGGTGTGTCTTGGGTTGGCAAATCAGCATCCATGATAATGGGCCGATGGTGACATTGACTCGTTTGCGGATTGGGCCTCGCGTGTTGCCACGCGTGGCCAGCCTGGCCGTCTGGGGCCTGGCCTTCGGCTGCGCGGTGTATTGGGGCCTGCAACTGAGCAACCCCAGCCAGTTGCCCGCGTCGGTGGCCGCCAGCGGCTTTGCCGCCCAGGTCGACAGCAAGGCCGTCGGCCGCCTGCTGGGCCAGACCGACGGCCCCGTGACGACGGCCACCGCGCCCGCCAGCCGCTACGACCTGTTGGGTGTGGTGCGCAACGGCCCGTCCGGCGCCGCCATCATCAGCGTCGATGGGCGTCCAGCCCGCCACATCGTCGTCGGCCGCCCCGTGGGCGACGCCGATGGCGGCGTGACCCTGAGCGAGCTGGGCGAGCGCAGTGCCACGCTCCGCACGCGCGACGGCGCCTCGGTTCAACTGACCATGCAGGCCCTCACCTCGCCCTACACCGTCTCCAACGGCGCCCCCGCCTCGGCCGTGAAAACACCGCCGCTGCAACCGGCGGCTCAGGCTGCCGCTGCGCGCGCCGTGCCGTCGGCCTCGCGACTGGCCCAAGGCGACCGCGTGGCGCCAAACCGGCCCACCTCGCCCCGCGTGGCGCAACCGCGCACCCTGCCACCACCAGCAGCCGAGATGGGTGACGCCGCCACGCAGGCTCCGGTCGCCGTGCGCAGTGCTGCGGCCACCATCCCCCAAGGCCCGGTGTCGAGCGTCCTGCCCCGCTGACACAGTTGGGCGGCATGCCGCGAAAGTCGATACAGACTCATCGCGCAATGCCGCATACTGGCTCAATCATGCGGCCTAAGCGCCATCCCCCACCCCGCACGCGCTCAAACCGACCATGGGGCTTGCGCCCTCCCGCCCGGGGTTACACGCCACGGCGCCCCTGGTCACGCGACCACGCCAGAGACTCGGTGGGCTGCGCCGCAGGATCCGTGTCCCGTGTCGAGATGCCCAACCTGAGGGGCGTGAAGCCGTCAATGTCGCGCCGCTGAACCGCAACCCGAATCCGGCCGCACCCAAGAGGCGCCCCTGCCGCCCCCATCGCACTGCACCGGGAGCCTGACGCCAACCGCCAGCACCTGATCGCGACTGGCGGCCACTTCGATGACCTGCTGCGCCATTGCAAGAGCCCGCTGCCGCGGCAAGGCAACGGGATGCCGCGTCAGCCAACGAACACCCCGCCCTGAGTGGCCCAAAGCGCGCACAGCACAACGGCGGCCCCAAGGCCGCCGCATATCGCGTGACGGCAACACCCGCTCGGGCGCTGCCGTCGGACAGGCCGTCACCGGCCCTGGAAGTTGGCGTCGCGCCGCTCAATGAAGGACTGCACGCCCTCTTTCGCGTCGTCGGTGTTGGCCAGGCGCGCTTGCACGGCCATGAATTCGGACGAAGCGGCCAAAGGCCCTTGCTCAATGGTCTTGAGCACGCTCTGGCGCGTGGCCACGACGGCCAGCGGCGCGTTGGCGGCGATCTGGCGCGCGATGCGCAGCGCTTCGTCGAGCTCCTGGCCAGCCGGCACCACCTTTTGCACGAAGTTCAGGCGCAGCGCCTCCTGCGCATCGAACACGTCGCCGGTGAGCAGGTGCAGCATGGCGTTGCCCAGGCCGGCGCGCTCGGCAAAACGCAGCGTGGCCCCGCCCGTGGCCATGATGCCGCGCTTGACCTCGAGCTGCGAAAACTTGCAGTTGTCGGCGGCGATGACGATGTCGGCCGCCAGCATGAGCTCAATGCCGATGGTGTAGGTCACCCCTTTGACGGCCACCACCATGGGCTTGGTGCGACGGCGCCAGCCCTGCACACCCAGGTCGGTCGCGTCGACCAGGCCCCAGGGCGCGGCCTTTTTGCCCTGGCGCATGTACTCGGCGAACTTGGGCAGGTCCAGGCCGGCCGTGAAGTGATCCCCCTCGGCATACAACACGCCGACCCGCAGGTTGGGGTCGTCTTCCAGCTGGGCGTAGGCGCGCGCCATGCCTTCGTACATGACCGGCGTGAAGCCGTTCATCTTGCTGGGGCGGTTGATGGCGATGCGCAGAACGTGGCCATCGACATGGGCGTCAACGCTGCCCTCGGTGTTGGTTTGGGTGGTGGTGTTCATGCCCACAGCATGGCAAAGCCCGGCGTGGGCGTCAGTCGCGCAGGTCACATGGAGGAGACACGGCCTGCATCGGCCGGGTAGCAGCCTGCAAGGCACCCTTCAGCGGACGCAGATCATGATCGTTCACGGCCTGGCCTCGCAGGCGTCAGGCCAGGGTGCCGTGATTCGTTCGGGCATGACCGCCTGCCACCACGCATCCGCCGCAGCCCGGCTGGCCCGCCTCGCAAACCACCAGGGCCATCGCGCGCTGAGGGATGAGGTGGCGACGACCAGCGACGCGGCCAGGCTGGCGAATCAGACGTCATCGCGCACCGCGACGGCGACGCCATCCAGGCGCTTGGCTGCCAACCGTTCAGGCCACCCCTCCATCGCCGCCACAGGGGGCATGTTGTCGCATGCAGCAAGCCTTCAGCCATCAGGAGTATGCATGGTTTACCGATGAAACATCAACGGCTACCCACGCATACTGCTCGACATCACACCCCTTGCTTCAGCGAGGCCTCGATGAAGGCATCGAGGTCGCCGTCCAGCACCTTTTGCGTGGCGCTGATTTCGACGTTGGTGCGCAAGTCCTTGATGCGGCTGTTGTCCAGCACGTACGAACGGATCTGGTGACCCCAGCCCACGTCGGTCTTGCTGTCCTCGAGCTTTTGCTGCTCTTCCTGGCGCTTGCGCATCTCATGGTCGTACAGGCGGCTGCGCAGGCGGCGCCAGGCCACGTCGCGGTTGCTGTGCTGGCTGCGGCCGTCCTGGCATTGCACGACGATGCCAGTCGGGATGTGCGTCAGGCGCACAGCCGAGTCGGTTTTGTTGATGTGCTGGCCGCCGGCACCCGACGCGCGGTAGGTGTCGGTGCGCACATCGGCCGGGTTGATCTCGATCTCGATCGAGTCGTCGATCTCGGGGTAGACAAAGATGCTGGCGAAGCTGGTGTGACGTCCGCCCGACGAGTCGAACGGCGACTTGCGCACCAGGCGGTGCACGCCGGTTTCGGTGCGCAGCAGGCCAAAGGCGTATTCGCCCTCCACCTTGATGGTGGCGCCCTTGATGCCGGCGGTATCGCCCGGTGACTCGTCTTCCACCGTGGTCGTGAAGCCCTTGCGCTCGGCGTACTTCAGGTACTGGCGCATCAGCATGCTGGCCCAGTCACAAGCCTCGGTGCCACCCGCACCGGCCTGGATGTCGATGAAGCAGTTCAGCGGGTCGGCGGGGTTGCTGAACATGCGGCGGAATTCCAGCTCTTCGACCTGCTTGGCCAGGCGCTCGGCATCGGCCTGGATGGCCAGCAGCGCCTCGTCGTCGCCTTCGTCGCGGCTCATCTCGAACAGCTCGCCGCTGTCCGTCAGCTCGCGCGTGAGCTCATCGAGCCCGAGGACCACGCCGTCGAGCTGTTTTTTTTCCTTGCCGAGTTCCTGCGCCTTCTTGGGGTCGTTCCAGACCGTCGGGTCTTCCAGCGCTGCGTTGACGGTTCTCAGCCGATCTGCCTTGGCAGGGTAGTCAAAGATACCCCCGTAGCGCCTCGGTGCGGGCGCTGAGGTCCTCGATCTGGCTGCCAATCTGGTTGATGTGTTCTGCGTCCATGTCTGTGTCCTGGTTGTCTGACGTAACCCGATATTTTCGCACGCTCCCCCATTCGCCGGGCTCGTGGCCCCATAGGCGCCGCGCTCATCAAGGCCGCCTGCGACACGGCGTCCACGCGACGCGCGGCGGACTCGGCGATCGCGTGCCGTGGGGCCTTGAGCACTTGACTGTCATCCGGATGCCAGCGTCGAAAAGCGCCTGGCGCAGTTGCGCGACGGCAGGTCTGAGCAGCCGACATGACCACCCGGTTGGGCGAACCACTGAACGGACGACAATTCGCGGATGTCTTCTGCACGCCAAGCCCTGTGGGCGGCCCATGTGGCCGCCGTGTTGTTCGGGATGACGGGAGTCTTGGGCGCCTTGATTCAGGCCAGCGCCTGGGTCATCACCTTCGGCCGAGCAAGCTTTGCCGTGGTGGCCATCGCGGTGTTTGCACACCTCGTGAAGCAACCGCTGCGACGGGGACTGACACCGCATGCGCTGGGGATGCTGCTGGTCACCGGCCTGCTGCTCGCCGCCCACTGGGTGACGTTTTTCGTGGCGGTGAAAGTGGGTGGCATCGCCGTGGCCACGCTCGGCTTTGCCAGCTTTCCCGCCTTCATCGCGCTGGTGGACGCCACCTGGTTTCGCGAGCACATCGGGCAACGCGAAGCGGGGCTGATCGCCCTGGTCAGCCTCGGGCTGGTGCTGGTCACGCCGTCGTTCAACTGGGGCCACCAGGGTACGGCGGGCCTGCTGTGGGGACTGGGCTCAGGCGTGTCATTTGGCCTGCTGGCCGTGATCAACCGTCGCAGCCGCAGCGCCCTGTCGGCTGTACAGGTTGCCCTGGGACAGAACATCGTGGTGGCGTTGGCGGTGGCGCCCATGGTCTGGCTGCATGGCTTGCAGCTGTCGCCATCAGACTGGGGGTATCTGGCCCTTCTCGGTGTCATCTGCACGGGTTTGTCGCAATACCTCTTCGTCTACAGTTTGGGGGCGTTGAATGCGCGGGTCGTGGGTTTGATCATCGCGCTTGAGCCCGTGTACGCGATTGCGGTCGCGTGGTGGCTGTTCGCGGAACAACCCTCGTTCCGCATGCTGCTTGGCGCAGCCCTCATCGTGCTGGCGACCGTGGTGTCCGCCCTGCCACGACGGTCGTCTGCCTGAGCGATCGGAGCGCTTAACGCTGGGGGTAAGCCCGCGCGCGGCATTGACCTGCACCCTGCAAACGCCGGCCACCCATTCGATAATTGCGCCATGTCCACACATCGCATCGTGGTGGGGCTGTCGGGCGGCGTCGACTCCGCCGTCACCGCCCACCTGCTGAAACAACAAGGCCACGAGGTGGTCGGCATCTTCATGAAGAACTGGGAAGATGACGACGACAGCGAGTACTGCTCGACGCGGCAGGACTTTCTGGACGCCGCCAGCGTCGCCGATGTCCTGGGCATCGAGATCGAGCATGTGAATTTCGCCGCGGATTACAAGGACCGAGTGTTTGCCGAGTTTCTGCGCGAATACCAGGCTGGCCGAACACCCAATCCCGACGTGCTGTGCAACGCCGAGATCAAGTTCAAAGCCTTCCTGGATCACGCCATGCGCCTGGGGGCGGACAAAATCGCCACCGGCCATTACGCGCGGGTGCAAACAGATGCAACCACTGGCTTGTCGACCCTGTTGAAAGGTGTGGACGACACCAAGGACCAGAGCTATTTCCTGCATCGCCTCACCCCTGCTCAGCTGGCCAAGGCCCTGTTTCCCGTGGGTGAGCTGCGCAAGACTCAGGTGCGCGAGATCGCTGCAGAAATCGGTCTGCCCAATGCCAAGAAGAAAGACTCCACCGGCATCTGCTTCATCGGTGAGCGACCATTCCGCGAGTTTCTGAACCGCTACATCCAGTCCAAGCCCGGTGACATCGTGGACGACCACGGACGGGTGGTGGGCCAGCACATGGGGTTGAGCTTCTACACCCTGGGCCAGCGTCAGGGCCTGGGCATCGGCGGTGTCAAACACGCCGGCGAGGGCGGCGGCGAGCATGCCCCCTGGTTCGTGGCGCGCAAAGACATGGCCCACAACCGGCTGTGGGCCGTGCAGGGTCACGAACACCCTTGGCTGCGGTCCAACGAGCTGCGGGCGATGGACCTGAGTTGGTGCGCGGGCCGGGCGCCCGCGCCTGGCCGGTACACCGCCAAAACGCGTTACCGCCAACAGGACGCGGCCTGCACGCTGCACTACGACGATGACGGCCGCATGTGCCTGAGCTTTGATGAACCGCAATGGGCGGTCACACCAGGGCAAAGTGCCGTGCTGTACGACGACAACACCTGCCTGGGCGGCGGCATCATCGACCAGGCCAGCGCGCTGGCGTACGCCCTGCCGGAAGTGGCCAAAGTGAACAGCAAGCGATTCCGCCGACATGCAGCCACCACCAATCCACGGTCAACGCCTGGGGGCGCGACACCGATCACACGACGGCCAGCGAACGCCTTGCAGACGCCTGCCTTGGTTCGCTCACGCGCCACACCCCATTGAAGCGTCTGTAGCCGGCTGGGCCATGCTCATTGGACTCCGTCACGAACAAGAACATCCCAGCTTCGCTATGAGCCACTCCCCCGCCCTCGATGCACCTCACGGAGAGCGCATGCTTGATGATCGCGTACCGCACTCGCTCGCCATCTGGATGGGGCTGACCACGCAAAGCCCCGCATCCTTCCGCCAATATTTTGACGGCATGGACGAGCTCGCTGCTTTTGGTGCGATTCAACGCGACTTGGGCACCAATTTCATCGACCCGGATTGGTTTTACTGGGATTTCCATGCCCAGCCGCAGCCTGTCGCCAGCTTCGTCCAAGAGCTGGATTGCCAACCGGAAACCCAAGCCTTGGTCCTAAAGGCAGCGCGCGCCAAAGGGCTCACTGAGGTGAATGCCTTCTTCTGCCATGTCGAAGCGCGCTTTCACGAAGCTGAGCCGGAGCGGCGCTACAACGACCTGCTGTTTCTGGGCAATTTCCCAGATTGAAGCTGAACGGACGGATCAAACCTGCCAACACCAAATTGGCAGGATATACATACCGACCGAAGATGGACAAAAAAATAACCCCCAACCAAGTGGCTGGGGGTTATCGGCATAGGAGCCTGACGATGTCCTACTTTCACACGGGAATCCGCACTATCATCGGCGCTAAGGCGTTTCACTGTCCTGTTCGGGATGGGAAGGAGTGGTGCCACCTTGCTATGGTCATCAGGCATAACTTGTTGTCCGGCAGCCTCCCACGCGGGGACTCTGCCAAACGAATTCATAGAGCAAATCAGCTGCTTTGATCACGTTCGCCACCCTTGTCAGGGCTTTGGCATAACTGGTCAACTTTGACAATCATCAAAGTTATAGGGTCAAGCCTCACGAGCAATTAGTACTGGTTAGCTTAATGCATTGCTGCACTTCCACACCCAGCCTATCAACGTCCTGGTCTTGAACGACTCTTCAGGGGGGTCAAGCCCCCAGGCAGATCTCATCTTGAAACGAGTTTCCCGCTTAGATGCTTTCAGCGGTTATCTCTTCCACACTTAGCTACCCGGCAATGCCACTGGCGTGACAACCGGTACACCAGAGGTGTGTCCACTCCGGTCCTCTCGTACTAGGAGCAGGCTTCCTCAAATCTGCAGCGCCCACGGAAGATAGGGACCAAACTGTCTCACGACGTTTTAAACCCAGCTCACGTACCTCTTTAAATGGCGAACAGCCATACCCTTGGGACCGGCTACAGCCCCAGGATGAGATGAGCCGACATCGAGGTGCCAAACACCGCCGTCGATATGAACTCTTGGGCGGTATCAGCCTGTTATCCCCAGAGTACCTTTTATCCGTTGAGCGATGGCCCTTCCATACAGAACCACCGGATCACTATGTCCTGCTTTCGCATCTGCTCGACTTGTCAGTCTCGCAGTTAAGCACGCTTATGCCATTGCACTATCGTCACGATGTCCGACCGTAACTAGCGTACCTTCGAACTCCTCCGTTACGCTTTGGGAGGAGACCGCCCCAGTCAAACTGCCTACCATGCACTGTCCCCAATCCAGATCATGGACCAAGGTTAGAACCTCAAACGCACCAGGGTGGTATTTCAACGT